>NZ_JAQQEU010000007.1:0-203266 GCF_046026895.1 Paraburkholderia sediminicola | reverse complement strand
CCCCCCCCCCCCCCGACGCCGTTTTCGCGCTTAACTCGCGCTCAAAGGCGTTAAATGACCACTACTACAAAGAAAACAGCCGAACGACTGATCAAGAAATATCCGAACCGTCGGCTCTACGATACTGAGACAAGCACGTACATCACGCTGACGGATGTCAAACAGCTCGTGCTCGATCAGGAGGATTTCAAGGTCATCGATGCGAAGAGCAACGAGGACCTGACGCGCGCCATCCTGTTGCAGATCATTCTCGAAGAGGAGAGCGGCGGCTTGCCGATGTTCTCGTCGTCGATGCTGTCGCAGATCATCCGTTTCTATGGCCATGCGATGCAGGGCATGATGGGCACCTATCTGGAAAAGAACATCCAGGCTTTCATCGACATCCAGGCGAAGCTCGCCGACCAGTCGAAGAATCTGTATGAAGGCAAGGCGATGAATCCGGAAGTCTGGTCGCAGTTCATGAACATGCAGGCCCCGATGATGCAGGGCATGATGACCAGCTATATCGAACAGTCGAAGAACATGTTCGTGCAGATGCAGGAGCAGATGCAGAACCAGGCGAAGTCGATGTTCGCCACGTTCCCGTTCACGCCCGGCGCCCCGGTCAATGCAGGCAACGCGCCTGGCGTGCCGCAAACGAATCCGGAGCCGGAGAAGAAGTAACGTCAGCAATCGCGCGAGCGGCGGCGCGGGCGCCGTCGTTATTGTCGTTGCCCCGATGACGAAGACCGGCTCCGATTGCGCAGGGCAACGGCGCGGCTGCGGGCGAGCGGCGCGGACCCGTAGGCTCGCGGCAGCTCTCGCCGCCCACATGCCCCGCTGCGCCAGGCAACGGGCGCACACCTCATCTCAGTTCACCGCACCGAGGTTCACCGCCCCCAGCGCGGTACAATCGCGACTTTCGCGCGCACAGCGCTTTGTCCCACTGCCGGATTAGCACGGCCCCTGAATGTCTGTAGTTCCTGTCGCAGCGCTCTCCACAGCCGCTATCGTCATCGCTCCACGCCGGACCCCACCTTATGCTGCAGATCATCTCCGTTATCGTGCCGACCCCTTCGACTTCGAAGGCCGGATGGGTGAGCCTCGCTTGACTGGCCGATCACATAACCGGATTTGCGCATGAGCCGGCTGTTTCTCGCCCCGATGGAAGGGCTGGCGGACTACGTGTTGCGCGACGTGCTGACCAGCACAGGCGGATTCGACGGCTGCGTGTCCGAGTTCGTCCGCGTGACGGGTTCGCTGCTGCCCGCGCGCGTCTACGAGAGAGAGGCGCCCGAAGTCCTCGACGCAAGCCGCACTCGCAGCGGCACGCCCATGGTGATCCAGCTGCTCGGCAGCGATCCCCAGTGGATGGCGCGCAATGCGAGGCAGGCGGCGGCGTTGTCGCCGTATGGGGTCGACCTGAACTTCGGCTGTCCCGCCAAGGTGGTCAATCAGCACGGCGGCGGAGCCATGCTGCTGGCCGACCCTGAACAACTGCACCGGATCGTTTGCGCGGTTCGCGCGGCGGTGCCGGCCGGCGTTGCCGTGACGGCGAAAATGCGCCTTGGCGTAGCCGACACCTCACTGGCGATCGATTGCGCGGTGGCGCTCGCGGAAGGCGGCGCGGCCTCGCTCGTCGTGCATGCGCGCACGCGCGATCATGGCTACCGGCCCCCGGCGCACTGGGAGTGGATCGCGCGTATCGACGACGCGGTGCACGTGCCGGTCATCGCAAACGGCGAAGTCTGGAGCGTGGCGGACTGGGAGCGGTGCCGGGCCGTCAGCGGCTGCGCGGACGTGATGATCGGACGCGGCGCCGTCTCGGATCCGTTCCTCGCGTTGCGAATCCGCGGACTGATGGACCCCACCCCATCTGCCGGCGAATGGCAGCGCGTGCTGCGCCAGATCGCCGGCTACCTGACGAAATTGCAGGCGCGCGCCTCATCCAGCCACGAGCATGGACGCGTCAAGAAGTGGCTGAGCTATCTGCAGCGGACCTGGCCGCAGGCGGCCGAATTGCATGCAGCGATTCGCCGGGTGCAGGATTCGCACGAAATTCTGCGGGTGATCGAGGCCGCGCTGGCATCCGGCGAATCCCTCCGAAGCCTGCGATCCGACGCCGTCGAACAGTGGGATACAGCCGAGGCCCCAGCCGGTTGAGGACTAAAATTCAAAGACTTACGAGCGGTGGCCGTGCCGAACCGCTACAATTCAAGGTTTAACGTCTTCAAGCGGTCCCTCATGTCTGACACCCCCACGATTGCCCCGATTGCCGCGCCGAAGGTCGGCTTCGTTTCGCTCGGCTGCCCGAAAGCCCTGGTCGATTCCGAACAGATCATCACCCAGTTGCGCGCCGAAGGCTACGAAATCTCCGGCACGTACGACGGCGCGGACCTCGTGGTCGTCAACACCTGCGGCTTCATCGACGAAGCCGTGCAGGAAAGCCTCGACGCGATCGGTGAGGCGCTCAACGAGAACGGCAAAGTGATCGTCACCGGCTGCCTCGGCGCGAAGAAGAGCGCGAGCGGCTCGGGGCTGATCGAAGAGGTGCATCCGAAGGTGCTGGCTGTGACCGGCCCGCACGCGGTGGGCGAAGTGATGCAGCATGTGCATTCGCATCTGCCCAAGCCGCACGATCCGTTCATCGATCTGGTGCCCGCGGCGGGCGTCAAGCTCACGCCGCGCCATTACGCGTACCTGAAGATTTCGGAAGGCTGCAACCATCGCTGCACGTTCTGCATCATCCCGTCGATGCGCGGCGACCTCGTGTCGCGTCCGGTCGCCGAAGTGATGCTGGAAGCGGAGAATCTGTTCAAGTCCGGCGTGAAGGAATTGCTGGTGATCTCGCAGGACACCAGCGCTTACGGCGTCGACGTCAAATATCGCACGGGCTTCTGGAACGGCAAGCCGATCAAGACGCGCATGACCGATCTGGTCGCGGCTCTCGGCGAACTCGCCGCGCAATACGGCGCGTGGGTGCGATTGCACTACGTGTATCCGTATCCGAGCGTCGACGAAGTGATCCCGATGATGGCCGAAGGGCCGTTCAAAGGTCACGTGTTGCCGTACCTCGACGTGCCGTTCCAGCACGCGCATCCCGAAGTGCTCAAGCGCATGAAGCGGCCGGCCAACGCGGAGAAGGTGATGGAGCGGGTGAAGGCATGGCGCGAGATGTGCCCTGATCTGACGATCCGCAGCACGTTCATCGCCGGCTTCCCGGGCGAGACCGAAGAGCAGTTCCAGACGCTGCTCGATTTCATCCGCGAGGCGCAGCTGGATCGGGTCGGCTGTTTTGCGTACTCGCCGGTCGAAGGCGCGAGCGCGAACGAACTCGACGGCGCGCTGCCCGATGAAGTGCGTGAAGAGCGCCGCGCCCGCTTCATGGAAGTGGCCGAGGAGGTGTCGGCCAAACGGATCGCGAAGAAGGTCGGCAAGACGCTGAAGGTGCTGGTCGACGAGATCAATGCCGACGGCGGCATTGGCCGCACTGCGGCGGATGCGCCGGAGATCGACGGCGTCGTGTATATCGCGCCGGCCATCAAAGCGTCGAAGCGCTACAAGGTCGGCGATTTCGTGTCGGTGAAGATCACCGGCGCAGACGGTCACGACCTGTGGGGCGAGGTCTGAGCGATGACCCTCAAGATGGCAGCCCGGCCTGAAGGCCGCCCCGCGGAAGGCCGCCCCGCGGATGGCCGCCGCGCCGCGATCCTCGCGCTCGGCGAGGCGATGATCGAATTCAACCAGTCCGGCAAAGATCAGCCGAACTACCTGCAAGGCTTCGGCGGCGACACGTCGAACTTCTGCGTCGCGGCGGCACGGCAGGGCGCGCGGACCGGCTTCGTATCGGCGGTCGGCGCGGATCATTTCGGGCGCCTGCTGATCGATCTGTGGGAACGCGAGCAGGTGGATACGTCGCTCGTGCGCGTCGATCCGGATGCGTCCACCGGCGTCTATTTCGTCTCGCATGGTCCCAACGGCCATGCGTTCGACTATCTGCGCGCGGGCTCCGCGGCGAGCCGCTATGCGCCGCGCGACCTGCCGCTCGACGCGATCGCCGCGGCCAAGGTCGTCCATCTGTCCGGAATCAGCCTCGCGATCAGCCTGAGCGCCTGCGATGCCGCGTTCGCAGCGATCGCGCATGCGCGCGCCAACGGCGTGCGCGTCAGCTTCGACACCAACTTGCGCCTGAAGCTGTGGCCGCTCGCGCGAGCCCGCGCAGTGATGCTCGAAGCGATCCGCCAGACCGACATCTGTCTGCCGAGCTGGGACGACGTCACCGGGCTCACCGGCCTGACCGGCCGTGACGAGATTGTCGACTTCCTGCTGTCGCACGGTCCGCGCGTGGTGGCGCTGAAACTCGGCAAGGAGGGCTCGTACATCGCGACACCCGGCGAGCGGCGCCTCGTGCCGGGCCACGTCGTCAATGCGGTCGATGCGACCGGCGCGGGCGACTGCTTTGGCGGCGCATTCATCGCGCGCATCGTCGCGGGCGACGATCCTTTTGCGGCGGCACGTTACGCGAACGTCGCCGCGGCGCTGTCCACGCAAGGCTACGGCGCGGTCGCGCCGATTCCTTCGCGCGCCACCGTCGAACAGCTGCTGGCGAGCTGACCGCCATGCGCCACGACGCGTGACCCGCCGAGGTAAGATCATCCTGGAGATTCTCAGAGACTGGAAAAGGAGCGAGCGATGCAACGGGACGTAGTGGTAGTAAGCGGTGTGCGTACGGCAATCGGCGGATTCGGCGGCAGTCTGAAGGACTTTGCGCCGACCGATCTCGGCGCGCGCGTGGTGCGCGAAGTGCTGGCGCGCGCCAGCGTGTCCGGCGACGAAGTCGGTCACGTGGTGTTCGGCAACGTGGTGCATACCGAGCCGAAGGACATGTACCTGGCCCGCGTGGCCGCGATCAACGGCGGCGTCGCGCAGCACACGCCCGCGTTGACCGTGAACCGGCTGTGCGGCTCGGGCCTGCAGGCGATCGTGTCGGCCGCGCAAAGCATCCTGCTCGGTGACGCCGACATCGCGATCGGCGGCGGCGCGGAAAACATGAGCCGCGCACCTTACTCGATGCCCGCCGCGCGCTTCGGTCAGCGCATGGGCGACGCGCGCCTCGTCGACATGATGGTGGGCGCGCTGAACGACCCGTTCCAGTCGATCCACATGGGCGTGACCGCCGAAAACGTCGCGCGCAAATACGACATCTCGCGCGAAGCGCAGGACGCCCTTGCGCTCGAATCGCATCGCCGCGCGGCCCACGCGATCACGAGCGGCTATTTCAAGGAACAGATCCTGCCGATCACGCTTGCGTCGAAGAAAGGCGAGCTCGTGTTCGACACCGACGAGCACGCGCGCATGAATGCATCGGCGGAAGACTTCTCGAAGCTCAAGCCGGTGTTCGCGAAGGAGAACGGCACGGTGACGGCCGGCAATGCGTCGGGCATCAACGACGCAGCCGCCGCGGTCGTGCTGATGGAGCGCAGCGTCGCCGACAAGCGCGGCATGAAGCCGCTCGCGCGGCTGGTGTCGTATGCGCATGCCGGCGTCGATCCGGCGTACATGGGCATCGGTCCCGTGCCGGCGACCCGCAAGGCGCTCGAACGGGCCGGCCTGACAGTGGCCGACCTCGACGTGATCGAGGCGAACGAGGCGTTCGCCGCGCAGGCCTGCGCGGTCAGCAAGGAGCTGGGCTTCGATCCGGCGAAGGTGAATCCGAACGGCTCGGGCATTTCGCTCGGTCACCCGATCGGCGCGACCGGCGCGCTGATCACGGTCAAGGCGCTGTACGAATTGCAGCGCGTCGGCGGCCGGTACGCGCTGGTCACGATGTGCATTGGCGGTGGGCAGGGCATTGCGGCGATCTTCGAGCGGATCTGACGCTCGGGGTGAACCCCCGGGGGAACTCGGGGTGAGCCGCCAGTAAGTATGTATCAGGCAATAAGGAAGAAACGGATGCGGGAATCGAAAGCGATGAAGGGCGCGGTGAAAGAGACACTGCAGCACTCGGCGGCGCAGCGCGGATGGGCAATCATCAGCGCGGCCGCGTTGCTGTGTGCCGGCACGGCGGCGTTGATGCCCGCGCCGGCCTGGGCGGAAAGCGATGCGGTCAAGGAACTGGCGGCGCCCCCGCCGATCCAGTTGCCGCTCAAGCCGAGCCCCGAGTTCGCGAAATTCCCGCGCTACGCCGGCATGCTGGGCAAGCGTCAGATCGTGCTGCGGCTCGGCGCGAAAACCGACGATCCGTCCGGCGTGCACGGCGAGTATCAGTTCACCGACAACGGCGAAGTAATCCTGATCGCCGGCGACCGCGACGGCGATACGCTCGAAGTCGAGGAGTCGAACGACGGCACCCACATCACCGGCAACTGGGTCGGCAAGTTCGCGGCCGACGGCTCGGTTGCGGGCGACCGCATGAACGTCGACGATTCCGATCCGCAGCCGTTCGACCTGAAGCCGCTCGCGGCGGGGCAGGCGGTGCCGCCGCCCGGCGCGCCGGCGGCCGCACAGGCTAGCCCGCCCACCCCAGCCGCCCCCGTGGCGGGACCGGCGCCGCAAACTTCGGCAAGCGGCCGTGCCGCTGCGCCGGCTGCGGCGGCTCCGGCCGGCGCGCACCCGGTGGGCGGCGTCAGCAACCTGCAAACCGGCGAATGAAGCCGTCGCCGCGTGAGCTGGCCGGCGCGCGCGCCGTCGGGCCTGTGCGATCCCGCTGACTCGTCTACTCTCGCGTAAGCGGCGCGCGCCGTCACCGTGTGACCGCCGCTTCCTTTTCGCTCTGTCAGTTCCTGTCTGCTTTCACAGAACTTCATCATGACCCAATCCAAACTCAAACGTGCTCTGCAAACCCGCACCGTGCGCGCCGAGGACCAGATCACACCGGGCTTCGAGTCGTTTTCGACACCGGTCACGCGCGCCTCGACGGTCGTGTTCCCCGATCTCGCCGCCATGCGCGCGCTCGACTGGAAAAACGACGCGCAATGGCGCTACGGCCTGCACGCCACGCCGACCTCGCTCGCGCTGGCGCAGCGCCTGGCCGCGATCGAGGGCGGCAATCATGCGTTGTTGCAGCCGTCGGGGCTGTCGTCGATTTCGAATGTGTACTTCGGCCTCGTCAAGGCAGGCGACGACGTGCTGATTCCCGATAACGTGTACTCGCCGAATCGCGATCATGGCGACTGGCTGGCGCGCGATTTCGGCATCACGGTGCGCTACTACGACCCGATGATCGGCGCGGGCATCGCCGATCTGATCCAGCCGAACACGCGCCTCATCTGGATCGAGGCGCCCGGCTCGGTGACGATGGAAGTGGCCGACGTGCCCGCCATCACGGCGGCGGCGCGCGCGCGCAAAGTCGTCACGGCGATCGACAACACGTGGTCCGCGGGGCTCGCGTTCCGGCCGTTCGACCACGGCGTCGACATCTCGGTGCAGGCGCTGACCAAATATCAGTCGGGCGGCGGCGACGTGCTGATGGGCGCGACGATCACGGTCGAGCGCGAACTGCATCTGAAGCTGAAGGCGGCGCGCATGCGCATGGGGATCGGCGTTTCTTCGGACGACTGCTCGCTGATTCTGCGCAGCTTGCCGTCCATGCAGCTGCGTTTCGCGCAACACGACCGCGCGGCGCTCGGATTGGCCACGTGGCTGAAGAGCCGTCCGGAAATCGCCGCGGTGTTGCACCCGGCATTCGCCGACTGTCCGGGCCACGAGTTTTTCAAGCGCGACTTCACGGGGGCGGGCGGGCTGTTTTCGGTCGTGTTCGACGGCCGCTACAGCGCGGCGCAGATCGACACGTTTTGCGAATCGCTCGAACTCTTTTCGCTCGGCTGGAGCTGGGGCGGCGCGCACAGCCTCGCCATGCCGTACGACGTGGCGTCGATGCGCACCGCGGGGCAGTGGCCGCATCGCGGCACGCTGGTGCGGTTTTATATCGGCCTCGAAGAAGAGGCCGATCTGCGCGCGGATATCGAGCAGAGCCTCGCCGCGCTCGCCTGAACCCTCTGAGCCTCATTCGTTACGACGATGAGCCGGCCCATCGGGATGTGTTCCCGGTGGGCTTTTTTTTGTCCCGATAGCCAGTAAGCCTAACCATTCGGCTGAATGGCCGAAGCCCGATCTCGACGCTACGATCGTGCGCATTCCGCCTCAGGGCTGCCGCACGAAGGTGAGCTTCGATGAATCTTTTCTTCTGGATGTTGCTGAATCTTGGCGTGCCGATCATCGGCCCGATCTTCACGCTTGCGCTCGTCGCGCCAGCGCACGGGTGGCGCGTCGCGAAGGCGTTGATCGCTGCGTCGGTGAAAGACGGCCAGCTGTTCTGGTGTGCTAGCGGGCTATGCGCTTGCGCCCCTTATGAAGTGGTGGCGGCGTTGGAGCGGGGCGGTCGCGAGGTGCCGATTCTCGCGTTTTGCATGGTTGGACTGTGCGTCATGGGGTTCGTCTGTTCCGTCCTCGTGATGCTGGGATCGGTGAACGCATATCGCGACCGGATTGGCAAAGGCGTTCGCGAGGGAAACCCGCCAGTCAACGTCTATGCGTTCTCGCGTATCGAAGTCGGCTTGTCCGTTTTGCTTACGCTCATTGCCGCCACTCTGTTTGCATTCGTACACGTGCACTTTTCCTGATTTATTAGATAGTGCGGCATTTATACTGGTCTTTTCAAAGGAGGCGTTGATGAAAAAGTTATCTCTCTATCTGGCATCCGACGAAATTTACCCGCGTGTCTTGAAGTGGTCCGGCATTGTTGTCAGTGTCTATGCAATTTTTCTGTTTGTAGTAATCCTGATCGACAGTCTAAAGAGATAACGCGTCGTCGCCGGCGCCGGGGCGCCGCTCAAGCGGCCCCACGCATCAAAACAGACCTACCCGGGCGCCGCCTCACCCGTCATCCGGGCTTCGCGTCGGCCTCAGAACAACCGCAGCAGGCCGTCCAGTCCCACATGGTTGAACGCCACGCTGGCCGCTTCGCGCACCACCGGCTTCGCGCGGAATGCAACGGAGAGTCCCGCTGCGGCCATCATCTTCAGGTCGTTCGAGCCGTCGCCCATTGCAATCGCGCGAGTCGGCTCAATACCTAGCGTGGCGCATGTTTCGCGCAGCGTGCGCGCTTTCACGTCCGCGTTGACGATCTCGCCGATCACGTTGCCGGTCAGCTTGCCATCCACGATTTCGAGCGTGTTCGCCCGCGTGAAATCAAGACCCAGGCGCGCCTTCAGTTTCTCGGTAAAGAACGTGAATCCGCCGGACACCAGCAGCGTTTTCAATCCTGCTTCTTTCGCGCCGGCCAGCATCCGTTCCGCGCCTGGCGAGAGTTGCAGCCGCTCTTCGTAAACACGTTCGAGTGCGCTTGCGTCAAGACCCTTGAGCAGCGCCACGCGGCGCGTCAGGCTTTCGTTGAAATCCTTGATCTCGCCGCGCATCGCCGCTTCCGTGATCGCGGCCACTTCCGTTTTCAACCCGCAGAAGTCGGCGATCTCGTCGATGCATTCGATCGTGATCAGCGTCGAGTCCATGTCCATCGCGACGAGGCCGAAGTCACGCAGCTGCCGGCCGGGCTCGATAAACGCGTAGTCCAGTTGGTGAGTGCCGCAATAGACCTCCAGGTCGGCGCGCTGCGCGAGGTTCGCGCCGGCGATACGCAGTGCATGCGCGTCGATCATGGTGGCGTGCGAACCGCGTGCGAGCGCGACGAGCGTTTTGTGGTGGTCGGCGCTAAGGGGCGCGGGGCTTTGAATGACGAGGTTCATGGACGACGCAGTGACGCTGGAAAGATGAAGCGCGCGGCGCGCGCGGAAAATCCCGCTATTGTATCGGGTCTGCGCGATGCACCGCCGCGCTGCGAGCTGGTGCGCGCGAGCGTATCGTGCAATCCTGCAAGGCCCGGTTCATACTGGCGCTTCCAGTCGTGTCTCGCAGCCACTGCGCTTTTCGATCGCGTCACGCGCAACGCACAGCGGGTCCGACAGGAAACGCACCGCACGAGTAAAAACGCCGCGCACGAGGCGGATACAAACACATACAAGGTCGCACCCAACGCGCACCCACGGAGACAAAGCATGACCCCGGCGACCGCCATCGACGCATCTCTGCTTGCCCGCGACTTCGATCTGCGCCACCTGAGCCCCGCGTTCTACGCCGATCCGTATCCTGTCTACCATGCGCTGCGCGCCTACGAACCCATCAAGCGCATGCCTGACGGCTCGCTGTTTCTGACCCGCTATCGCGACGTGCAGGCGGTCTACCGCGACCCGAAAGCCTTCAGCTCTGACAAGACGGTCGAATTCAAGCCGAAATACGGCGACTCGCCGCTCTACGCGCATCACACGACGAGTCTGGTATTCAACGATCCGCCGCGCCACACGAGGGTGCGCAAACTGATCGCCGGCGCGCTCACGGCGCGTGCCATTTCGGCGATGGAGCCGGGTCTGGTGCGCCTCGTCGACGGGCTGCTCGACGCGGCGGCCGAGCGTGGCCGCATCGACCTGATCGGCGAGTTCGCGGCCGCGATACCTGTCGAGATCATCGGCAATCTGCTCGACGTGCCGCATGGCGAGCGCGAGCCGCTGCGCGACTGGTCGCTCGCGATACTCGGTGCGCTCGAGCCGTCGCTGACCGGTGCGCAACTCGAACGGGGCAATCGCGCGGTGAGCGAATTCATCGACTATCTGCGCGGTCTGGTCGCGCGACGCCGCCGCCAGCCCGGCGATCCGCAGCACGACGTGCTGACGCGGCTGATTCAGGGCGAGGCAGGGGGCGAACAGTTGTCGGAAGCGGAGCTGTTGCAAAACTGCATTTTCATTCTGAACGCCGGGCACGAGACGACCACCAACCTGATCGGCAACGGTCTCGTTACGCTCGCTGGCTGGCCCGAGCAGCGCGCCGCGTTGCTGCGCGAACCGTCGCTGATCGAGCCGGCGGTCGAGGAGTGTTTGCGCTTCGAGAGCTCGAACCAGCTCGGCAACCGCATGGCGACCGTCGACACCGAGATCGGCGGCGTTGCAATCGCGCGCGGCACGCCGCTCACGCTGTGCATCGGCGCGGCCAACCGCGACCCGGAACAGTTTCCGGAGCCGGACCGCTTCGAGATTCGCCGTGCTCCGAATCGGCATCTCGCGTTCGGCTTCGGGATTCATCAGTGCGCGGGGCTGTCGCTCGCGCGGCTCGAAGCGCGTATCGCGATGGGTCGTTTCGTGCAGCGTTTTCCGGCTTATCGCCTTTATGGCGAGCCGACGCGCGGCCCACGCGCGCGCTTTCGCGGCTTCGCGGCGGTGCCGCTCGAACTGGAGCCACTGCCCGGGAAAGCCGCATAAGAAGCCGGATAACAAGCAGCAAGCAGCAAGCAGCAAGCAGCAAGCAGCAAGCAGCAAGCAGCAAGCAGCAAGCAGCAAGCAGCAAGCAGCAAGCAGCAAGCAGCAAGCAGCAAGCAACAAGCAACAAGCAACAAGCAACAAGCAACAAGCAACAAGCAACAAGCAACAAGCAACAAGCAACAAGCAACAAGCAACAAGCCGGATAGCAGCAAGCCGGACAACAAGCCGGACAACAAGCCGGACAACAAGCCGGACAACAAGCCGGACAACAAGCCGCTAGCCCCGCACGCCGTAGCTTTTGCCGACCTGTCGCAAGACTTACAGCCCCGGCCGTTGACCGCACGCACCGCGCCGCGCGGCGGCACAGGCCTGAAAACCGTGGCACGCTTGCTGCTTCCCTTCAGATCTCAGCATCAGATCTCAGGCCCATGGGAGCGCACGATGGCACATATGATCTGGAAGGGCGCGATCAGCTTCGGGCTCGTCCATGTACCGGTGCAGTTGTATCCGGCGACGCAGTCTGAGAAAGTCGGCTTCAATCTGCTCGACAAGCGCACGATCGATCCGATCGGCTACAAGCAGATCAACAAGCGCACCGGCAAGGATGTGACGCGCGAGAACATCGTGCGCGGGTTCGAGTACGAAAAGGACAAGTACGTGGTGCTCTCGGATGACGAGATCCGCGCGGCGAATCCCGAATCGACGCAGACGGTCGACATCCTCGCGTTCGTCGACGCGCCCGACATCTCGTTCCTCTACCTCGACACGCCGTATTTCCTGACGCCCGACCGCAAGGGCGAGAAGGTGTACGCGCTGCTGCGCGAAGCGATGAAAGCCTCGGGCAAGGTCGGCGTTGCGAGCGTGGTGTTGCACAACAAGCAGCATCTCGCGGCGTTGATCCCGGTTGGGCCGGTGCTGGCGCTGAACACACTGCGCTGGGCCGCCGAGGTGCGCGACTTCGACGAATTCAAGCTGCCGCCCGAAGGCATGAAGGCCGCCGGCGTATCCACGCGCGAACTCGACATGGCGAAAAAGCTGATCGACGATATGAGCGATACGTGGGACCCGTCGCAGTATCACGACACGTTCCGCGACGACATCATGGCGCTCGTCGATCGCAAGATTCGCGCGGGCAAGACCGAGGAGATCACCGATGTCGAAGCGCCGCACGAGTCGCGTCAATCGGCCGAGATTCTCGACCTGTCCGACCTCCTCAAGCGCAGCCTGGGCCGGGGCAAGGGCCAGCAGCCGGCCAGCGGCCGCAAGCGCGCGGCCGACGATGACGACGAGAGCGGCGCCCAAGCCGAGAGCGAAGCTGCTGCGCCGGCTCGCAAGAAGCCGCGTGCGGCGAGCGGGGGCAGCACGTCGCGCAGTCGCGGCGCCACTGCCGGCGCTCGCACCGGGGCGAAGGCCGCAGCGAAAACCGCCGCTGCACCGGCAGCCCGCAAACGGCGCGCGGCGGCGTGAGTGCCCGGCTGATAAAGCCGGGCGTAAGCGCCGCGCCCACCCACCAGCGACGATGTCACCGCCATGAACGAGAGACTCGATCTCTACCACCGCAAGCGCCGCTTCGACGAAACGCCGGAGCCTTCCGGCGCCCAGGTCGCGCGCAAGCGAGCCGGCCGGAAAGCGGCGCCGCGCGCCGCGGACCATGCGCTTTCGTACGTGATTCAGGAGCATGACGCGCGGCGTCTGCATTACGACTTCCGGCTCGAACTGAACGGCGCACTGCTGTCGTGGGCGGTGCCGAAGGGGCCGAGCCTCGACCCGTCGGTGAAACGGCTGGCGGTGCACGTCGAAGATCACCCGCTCGAATACGGTTCGTTCGAAGGAGAGATTCCGCCCGGCAATTACGGGGCGGGCAGCGTGATCGTGTGGGATCGCGGCACGTGGGAGCCGGTCGGCAGCGTCGACGACGCGGCGCGCGCCTATGCGGGCGGCAAGCTCAAGTTCAGGCTTCACGGCGAGAAGTTGCGCGGCGGCTGGACGCTGGTGCGCAGTCACATGCGCGGCAGCGGCGACAAGGAGCAATGGCTGTTGATCAAGGAGCGTGACGACGAGGCGCGCGACGAGAGCGAGTACGACGTGCTGAAAGAGCGGCCGGGGAGCGTGCTGGGCAAGGGCGCGAAGGCAGCGGGTGCGGCGAGCGCGAAGGGGACTGATAAAACCGCGCGCAAAGTTGCAGGCAAACGCGCAAGCAGAGCCTCAGCGATCCTTGAAACCACCGCCGCGTCAAGCGCATCCGCCACTGCCGCGAAAGGCGCCAGCAAGCGCGGCGCGGCGAGTGCTGCGTCAAGCCGGGCCGACCCGAAGCGCCCCGATATCGTCGCCACGCGCACTACGCAGTCGCTACGTGAGCTGGCCGCGTCCCCGTCGATCGAAGGCGCGGTCAAAACCCGTCTGCCCGCGTCATTCAAGCCTCAACTGGCGATCCTCGTCGACGCCGCGCCGCCCGGCGACGACTGGCTGTATGAAATCAAGTTCGATGGCTACCGGGTGCTGGCCCGCATCGACCGGTCGGGCAAAGGCGGCGCCGTCAAAGTGTTCACGCGCGCCGGCAACGACTGGACCGCGAAATTCAGCAAGCAGGTGCAAGCACTCGATCACCTTGCCCTCGATAGCGCATGGCTCGACGGCGAAGCAGTCGTGCTCGACGAACACGGCGTGCCGAGTTTCCAGGCGCTGCAAAACGCATTCGACTCGAACCGCCCGCAGGACATCGTCATCTATCTGTTCGACGTGCCCTTTCTGAATGGCTATGACTTGCGCGACGTGCCGCTCGAACAGCGCCGCGCGATTCTGCGTGCGCTGCTTGAGGGCTTCGACGACCGCGTGCTGCGCTTCTCGAACGACTTCGACTTCAGCGCCGACGAGCTGCTCAAAAGCGCCTGCGACATGTCGCTCGAAGGGATCATCGGCAAGCGGCGCGACAGCGGCTACCTGTCGGGGCGCTCGCAGACGTGGATCAAGCTGAAGTGCCGGCGGCGCCAGGAGTTCGTGATCGGCGGCTATTCGGAGCCGGGCGGCAGTCGCGCGGCCTTCGGTGCGCTGCTGCTCGGCGTCTACGATGGCGAAGGCAAGCTGCGCTACGCCGGCCGGGTCGGCACCGGTTTCGACGCCACCCTGCTGCGCTCGGTCAAGCAGGCGCTCGACGCCCACGAGACCTCGCGCATGCCGTTCGCCAGCGCACCGCGCGAGCGCAGCCGCACGCCGGTGCATTGGGTGAAACCCGTGCTCGTCGCCGAATGCAACTTCGCGGAATGGACGAGCGACGGGATCGTGCGTCAGGCGTCGTTCGTGAGTCTGCGCGACGACAAGCCGGCGCGCCAGATCGTCAAGGAAGCACCCCGTCAAGGAGCCGACGTGCAACAACAAACCGAAACCGGGTCCGATGCTGCGCCGAAGAACCGCGCGGCGTCGAAACACGCAGCCACGAAGACCGCGACCGCAAAGACCGCGACCGCAAAGACCACGGCAAAACCAGCCGCCGCCGAAGTCGCCGGCGTACGGGTATCTCATCCCGACCGCGTGATCGACAAAAGCACCGGCACGCGCAAAATCGATCTCGTGCAGTACTACGAAGCGGTTGCCGACTGGATGCTGCCGCATCTGCAGGACCGGCCGGTCTCGCTGGTGCGCGCGCCCGAGGACATCGGCGGCGAGCTGTTCTTCCAGAAGCACAGCCAGAAGCTGTCGATTCCCAACGTCACGCAGCATCCGGGTCTCGACCCGGGCCATCCGGCGCTGATCACCGTCGAGACGCTCAAAGCGCTGGTCGGCGCCGCGCAGATGGGCACGGTCGAATTTCACACGTGGAATGCGGTCGCGGCGAACATCGAGAAGCCCGACCGCATGGTGTTCGATCTCGACCCTGACGCGTCGCTCGGCTGGGAGCGCATGATCGAAGCCGCGCAGCTCACGCGCTCGCTGCTCGAAGAACTCGGCCTCGAGTCGTTCTGCAAGACGAGCGGCGGCAAAGGACTGCACGTCGTCGTGCCGCTCGCGAAGCAGGCGGGCTGGGACGAGGTGAAGGACTTCTCGCAGGCCGTCGCGCAGCACATGGCGACGACCCTGCCCAAGTACTTCAGCGCGAAGATGGGCGCGCAGAACCGCAAGCAGAAGATCTTCGTCGATTACCTGCGCAACAACCGCGGCTCGAGCACGGTGGCCGCGTTCTCGGCGCGCGCGCGGCCGGGCCTGGGCGTGTCGGTGCCGCTTGCGTGGGACGAAGTCGCGTCGACCACGGGCGGCGATCAATGGACCATCGAGAACCTGCACGAGCGCCTCGCCGGTCTGAAGCGCGACCCGTGGGAGGACTATGCGAAGACCCGTCAGCGCATCACGGCCGCGATGAAAAAGCGTCTGGACCAAGCGCGATGAGCGCTTGCCGGTCGACCTCACTCAAACGACAAGGAGTACGTCATGAAAACCGCACCGCAATCGTCGGATGGCGACAAGCAGGCCGATCCGCATGCGCAAAAGCAGCCGCGTTCGTTGCAGGAAGCCGCCGCGCCGCTGCCGCATGAAGCCGACCAGAATCCGGAGTCGCAGCACGAGGACGGGCCGCGCCATGTCGGCAAGCAGGCGCACCGCGACCTCGAGCGCGGCCTGAAAGACACCGACCGCCGCGGCGGTGACGAGTATCAGCAGATGACGCAGAACGATGCGCATAGCGACGTCAATTCGGACGATAAGCGGGCTGGCAAAAGGCGGTAGCGCAGGCCACGGACGGGTGCAGGGCGGAGAATCTGCGCCGCGCGCATCAGCTGCCCGAAGCAGGGCGCGCGATCGGCAAGCTGGTGCCGACCGGGTTCTGAATCGCACATCGAGTTGATCGAAGCTGCCCGGCGTTGCGGCAATACGCGCCGGCCACGTATCGTTCGATGCCACGATGCGTGGTGCCAGCTGTCGCGAGGATCGGGGGCAACGCGTCGGAAGTCTCGTCGGCCATCGCTCACGCACAACCAGCACACAGACGAAAACACACGCAGAAGACGCGTCCCCGCAAGCGGGTTAACACCCAAGCTCGTGCGGCACGCGCAGCCTTGCGCTTGGCGTTAGACTGGTGGTGCATCATGCGAAAACGGCTGCGTGTCCCGCGACCCGGCTGGCCGCGCATTCCCCGGCCCCAGTCAGGCGGTGCGCGGAAAGTAGCGCTGAAGCGGGCGCGCAGCGGCACAACAACGAGGTGACAGTATGAGCTCCAGCTTCAAACTCTCCGCCGTTTCAGTTGTCGCTTCTCTCGTGTGCGCGCTCGCGCCCGGCATGCTCGTGCGGGCGGCTCACGCAGCCACGCCGATCACGGTGACGTCCCAGTCCGCGCTCGACGGTCCGATCCGCTACACGGTTCGCGTCACGTCGAAGCAGTTCGGCAATTCACAGGAAACCCGCACGATCCGCTCCGGCGAATCGGACGACTTCACGTGGAAGACCGTGCCGCCGGGCGGCCCGGTGGCGGGCACCGATGCGTGTCCGAACTATGCATCGCTGCCGGTGGACGCCAACGGCGCGATGATTCGCCAGACGCAGATCCGCTTTGCGCCGGTCGTGGCCAGCGACGGCACGGCGAGTGTGCAAATGAGCTTCCAGGCGCAGACGCCGCATGGTGTGAAGAGCGTCACGAGCGGCGGAAAAACGCTCAAGTGTCCGAACGATGTGAGCGTGAGCCAGATTCTGCGCTTTACGATGCCGGTCAACGGCAGCACGAAAACGCTGACGCTCAACGACGGCACTCAAGTGACGGTCAGCGCGAAGCGTTGAGGCGAGGCGCCGCGTAAGCGCCGCAACGCGCGCAACGTCCACGAGGTCGGCGGCGCGCAGGCGCCGCACGCGGCGTGCGCGGCTCTCGGCAGGCGGCGCTGCTCACCGCGGTTTCACCGCGCGCTCCACCAGTCGCGCGGACAGAAACCGGTGCTCCGCCGAGAACAGCCGCCGGTACGTCAGCAGCACCGCGCCCACGGTCCCCAGTGCCGACGCCGCGGCGATCAGAAACATGATGACGATCTGATAGCGGACCGCCTGCAACGGCGACTGCCCGGCCAGCACCTGGCCCGTCATCATGCCGGGCAGGCTCACCACGCCGACCACCGCCATCTGATTCAACACCGGCATCATGCCCGCGCGCACCGCCTGCCGCGCCGGCGCCTGTGCCGCTTCCCAACGCGTCGCGCCGAGCGCGAGCGCCATGTCGACGCGGTCGCGCCGCGCCGTCAATTCCTCGGTCATCCGCTCGATGCCGAGCGAGACGCCGGTCAGCGTATTGCCGAGGATCATGCCGAGAATCGGAATCGCATATTGCGGCTCGTACCACGGATGAATGCGTATCACGACGAAGAGCCCGGCTGCGGCGACCAGCCACGAACTGGCCCAGATCGACAGCACGCTATCCGCGCGCTGACCAGCATAGGTGCGACTGCCTCGCTGCGCGCCCGCGAAGCCGGCGATCAGCGTCATCACGATCATCAGCGGCAGCACGACGAACCAGCGGTCGTTGCGGAACACCCAGCCGAGCACGTAGCCGATCGCCAGCAACTGGACCACCGTGCGCAGCGCGGCCCACGCGAGCTTGCGTTCGAGATCGAGCTTGAGCGCGACCGACACCGCGCCGTTCACGAAGATCAGCAGCGCCGCAATCGCGACGTCCCACAGACTCAGGTTTTGCAAGGTCATTGGCCGGCCTCCTGATGCGCGGACGCCGCCTGCGCCGTTTCGTCGAGCACACCGGCGCGCATCGTCAGATGACGCTCGCTCATGCGCGCGGCCTGGGCGGGATCGTGGGACACCCACATCGATGCATGGCGGCCCGGGTCGGCATCGAACCATGCATGCACGAGACCTTCGATCGCCCGCGACGACTCCGGGTCGAGCGACGCGGTCGGCTCATCGAGCAGCAAGACCTCGGGCGCCAGTTGCAGCACGCGGATCAGCGCGGCGATCTGCGCCTCGCCGCCGGACAGTTCGCTGGCGCGCTTGTCGAGAAAGTCGGCGGCGCGACCCGCCTGGGCGGCAAGGCTCGCCGCGCGCGCGCGCTCGAAGCGCACGTCGCGATAGGCGCGCAGTTCGAACGGGTAGCGCAGGTTGTCTTCGACGCTGCCGTCGAGCAACGCGGGCCGCTGGCGGATATACGCGACGTTGCGCCGGTAGCGAGGAATCGCAGCGCGCTCGACTGCGGCGCCATGCCACAGGATGCGTCCGGCATCGAGCGGATCGAGCAAGGCGAGTGAGCGCAGAAATACGCTCTTGCCCGAGCCTGACGGTCCGGTGACCGCGACGCGGTCGCCCGCATGGAGTGCGAAGGTGGTCGGCTGCAGGAGGGTCTGGCCGCGCAGCGCATCGCGCCGGACGATGCCGTCGGCAAGGACGAGGGGGACATCGGTCATGAGTGGGATCGTAATGGGGTGGGCATGACGGCAACGCGGCAACGCGTATTCGTGGCGGCGCGCGCGGCCGGTCTGTTGTCCGGCTGTGCAGCATGATAAAACGGCAAGCACAAAGGTGGCGGCCACCAAGGTCCGGGCACGATATCTGCTGCTCGGTGCGCAACGTAGAACCATCGCGGAGCCTCTCAATGGCAGGGTCGAGCAGTATCGGACGCCGAATCGGAAAAATCATCATATGGCTGCTGGCGACCATCGTCGTCCTGATCATCGCGCTGGCCATTTTCATCTTGACGTTCGACTGGAATCGCGCCCGGCCGTATGTCAACGACAAGGTCTCGCAAGCTATCGGCCGGCCGTTCACGATCAACGGCGATCTGAAAGTGGGCTGGCAGCATCCGGTCGGCGAGACCGGCTGGCGCGGCTGGGTGCCGTGGCCGCGCTTTTCCGCGGCCAACATCACGGTGGCCAATCCCGACTGGACCAGGCAGCCGCAGTTCGCCACGCTCGAGGAAATCGACTTCGAGGTGAAGGTGCTGCCGCTCTTCGCGCACGACATCGTGATTCCCGCCATCAACCTCGTGAATCCTTCCGTCGATCTGGAACGTCTGCTCGACGGGCGCGACAACTGGACCTTCAAGCTGGCGTCGTCGAGCGGGCCGTCGGAATGGAAGCTCGATCTGCACGACATCGCGTTTGCGAAGGGCAATATCGCGCTGTCCGATCAGCAGAAGAAGGTTGAACTGCAGATGGTCATCGACACGCTCGGCCAGCCGATCCCGATCGGCGAAGCGATGAAGCAGCAGGAAGCGGCCTCGCGCAGCGAGTCGGCGCAGGCAATCGGCAAGGCGGGCGCCAGCCAGCTGACCGCGCAGGCCAATGCGCAGGCGGCGTCCGCGGCGGCCGCCGCGTCGGCGGCGGCAGCGTCTGGCGCGGCGTCGGCGGATGTCAGTGCATCGGGCACCACCGCGGCCACGGGAGCATCGGGGGCGCTGATGGCCGGCGGTTCGCGTGCGGCAAGCAACGCGAGCGAGGCGGGCGCAGCAAGCCGCAGCGTGGCCGCGTCGGGGGCGAGCGGGACGAGTATGGCGACGGGCACGCAACAGCAGACGCCGTCGTATGCAATTGGCTGGACGGTCAAGGGCACCTACAACAAAACGCCGGTGGCGGGCAGCGGCAAGGTCGGCGGCGTGTTGGCGCTGCAGGACGCGAACCGGCCGTTCCCGGTGCAGGCCGACGTGAAGGCCGGTGATCTGCACGTGGGCCTGGTGGGCACGATCACCGACCCGGCGCATCTCGCGGCGGTCGACCTGCGGCTCTGGCTGCAAGGCAACAGTATGGCGCGCCTCTATTCGCTGACCGGCGTGACCTTGCCGGACACGCCCCCTTACGCAACCGAAGGGCGGCTGATCGGCCAGTTCAAGTCGAGCGGCAACGTCTTCAAGTATGAAAATTTTACTGGCCGGGTGGGCGGCAGCGATCTGAACGGGTCGCTCATCTACACGGCCCGCAAGCCCCGTCCGTTGCTGCAGGGCGAACTGGTGTCGCATCTGCTGCAATTTTCCGATCTGGCGCCGGTGATCGGTGCGGATTCGAATGCGAGCAAGGCCAAACGCGGCGACGCGACCCGCCAGCCGGGCGACCGCGCGCTGCCGGTCGAGGAGTTCCGCACCGACCGCTGGAAGGCGATCGACGCCGACGTGAAGTTCACCGGCCGGCGCATCGTCAAGAGCATGGACCTGCCGATCACGGACGTGTACACGCATGTCGTGATGACCGACGGCGTGCTGTCGCTGGAGCCGCTGAGGTTCGGCGTCGCCGGCGGCTCGCTTGCATCGGATATTCATCTGGACGGCAGCGGCGTGCCGTTGAAGGGCCGCTTCGCGACGTCGGCGCGGCATCTGAAGCTCAAGCAACTGTTGCCGAACTTCAAGACGATGCAGAACGCGCTCGGCGAAATCAATGGCGACGCCGCGCTCACCGCGACCGGCAATTCGCCGGCGGCCTTGGCGGCCACCTCCAACGGCGAAGTGAAAGCGCTGATTACGGATGGCACGGTGAGCCGTCTGCTGATGGAAGCGGCCGGGCTGAACGTGGCGAACGTCGTGTATGAAAAGCTGTTCGGCAATCGCGATGTGAAGATCAACTGCGCGGCCGCCGATTTCGTCGCGACCGACGGCGTGCTGGAGTCACGCGTGTTCGCGCTCGACACCGGCGACGCGGTGATCAACATCGACGGCCACATCAATCTGCGCGATGAGACGATGGACTTGGGTGTGCATCCGCATACGAAGGGCTTCCGGGTGTTTTCGCTACGCTCGCCGCTGTATGTGAAGGGCACGTTCAAGGACCCGCACGTGGGTGTGAATGCGGCGGCATTGGCGTTGCGCGGCGGCGCGGCGGTGGGACTCGGCCTGATCAATCCGTTTGCGGCGTTGATCCCGTTGCTCGCACCGAGCAACAACAAGCCGCTGCCATGCGCGCAGTTGCTGGCGCAGGTTCGTCAGTCGCCGACGGCGCCGCCGCCGGGCGTCAAGCAGCGGCCCAAGGCGGCGCTTTCACTCGATGGCGCGCCGGTCAACAAGTCGGCCAAGGGGGCCGCCTCGTCGCCTGCCGCGGCCGACAAAAAGAAGCCCGCTGGGATGTCGCCGGCCAGTGCGGCCGAGTACAAGGGGAGCTGATGTTGTCCACATTGCCCGCGCACTGGCTGAGCTGGAGCGTCGGGGGCGGCCTGTCGATGATCTTTTTGGGGCTGATCAGCGTGCCGCCTGCGCGCGGCCACGCCGACGAGGTCATCGCGGAATAAGCAAGCGCCGCACCGATCTCGACACGTGTGCCGCACACGCAAATACGCTGCGCGCCGCGCCAGCGAGTTCACAAATTTTAACGAAGGGAAAGGGGATACAGCGCGGCCGGAGTGGAAAACCGGCGGCGCTGCCGGATCAATGCGGAGCCGATGTAAGGCCGGCAGTGAATGACGACCGCGTGCCTATCTTAACGACCGTGGTGTAGCATCACCGGCCGCATCCTGCCGGCGCATCCCGCGACGGGCGCCCACTCGCGTGGCACCGAATTCGGTGAGGATCTTGCCGCGCGCCCGGCTGGCAAACACGAGGAAACCGAAGCCGTCCGCCTCGTACCAGTAACCGCCGTTCTCGAGCCCGTCGAGCGGCTGCTCCAACGCATTGGTGATCGATTCGATGCAGCGCCGCCGCAACTCCGCTGCGGCCGGGTAAGGCGGTTGTGCGCCACGCACGCTGCACAGGAGCACGTCGAGCCCGGGCAACACATGCGCATAAAGAACCGGCTCGTCTTGCGCGCGGGCGCGCGCAATTTTGGTATCGAGCTGACCGAACGGCTTGAAATGCCGTAGTACCGCGAGGAACGACTCATCGCCGTCCACCTTCGCGCGTCTACGCTTTTTCGGGAAGGACATAAAAATTCGCCTGAAAAAGAATTGCAAGAAACGCAGCGTCCTCATGCGACAACTCCCGGCTTCGCGCGCCGCACGTCGATCTTTTATAGCATACGACAAGGCCGGATTCACGGTGATTCGACGACTGCGCCGCCTCCACCGCTTCCCGCACGAATCATGCCGAACCGCCTCGCCGCGCGCTTTCGCATCCCAGCACATCTGTCTCCATCATAGACGCCCGAGCCGTCGAAAAAACATCCGATACCAATAAAAAAGTCATTTTTATGTGGTCGAGCGCATCCTGCAGTGTCGTTGAAATATCTCCCGTTCACGTCGATAATGGCCCGTCCGGCTGCGCTGCACCGCTTGCCTGTCCGTTGCAGCAGAGGCGCGGCAGCGCGGCACGCAACGGCTGCTCGCGAGCCGCTTCGGCTTGGATGATCCCTCGACTCTTTGGGTGAACATGAAACTATTCACCAAGGGTCTGCTGCTGATTGCAGTGCCGAGCGTGGTGGAGCTGGCGCTTCTTGGCGTCGTCTTCGATACCCAGGAACAGACAGCGCAGGCCGCGCAGTGGGTCGACAACAGCAAGCAGATCCTGTTTCAATCGTCGGCTGTCGTCGATCCGCTGTTGCGTCAGGCCGCGCGAGTGCGCGCGGCGATGGCGACCGGCGACGCGTCGCTGATCGATCGCCATGCGGTGTGGGTCGATCTCGCCGACCGTCTGGCCAGGCTCGACGCGCTGGTCGCGCAAACGCCGCGGCAGGTCGAGCGTGTGCGCAACATGCGGCAGGCGGTCGACGCCTATCGCGCGCACGCCCTCGAGATTTCGCAGGCCATGCACGAAGGACGCAGCCTGGCTCCGTATGTCGCGCTGGAGACCGGCGCGTTGCCCGAGCAGGTCGCGCTGTTTCGCGAGGAGCTGGCCGCGTTCGGCAACGAGGCCGCGCGGCTCGACACTGACCGCTCGGCCGCGCTCGCCAGGCGGCGCGAACGCGAGCAATACGCGCTGGTCGCCGCCGTGCTCGGCTCGATGCTGATCTGGGCGGCCACCGCGGTGGTGTTCGCGCGCAACATCGGCCGGCGGCTGGAAGTGTTGACCGGCAATGCGCAGCGGCTCGGCAGCGACCGGCCGCTCGCGCCGCCGCTGTCGGGCCATGACGAGATCGCCGCGCTCGACGCCGTGCTGCATCAGACCGGCACACGTCTGCGCGAGGCGGACAAGGAGCAGGCCACGCTGAAGGCGCGGCTCGAAGCGCGCGCCTATGAACTTGCAAGTGTCAACGAGGAGCTGCGTCAGGAAACGCAAGACAACGAAATGTTCATCTACAGCGTGTCGCACGATCTGCGTTCGCCGCTGGTGAATCTGCAGGGTTTCTCGAAGGAATTGCAGGTGTCGTGCGACGAGCTGGACAGCATCGTCAGGCAGGCTGGCTTGCCGCAAACGCAACATCGGCGCATGGTGCATATTCTCGATGGCGACGTGCGCGAGTCGCTGCGTTATCTGCGTACCTCGGTCACGCGGGCCGCCGCGATCATCGACGCGCTGCTGCGGATTTCGCGCGCGGGCCGGTTCGAGTATCAATGGCAGCGGGTCAGCGTCGGGCGCGTGGTGAACCGGGTGATCGAGGCGCTGCAGGGTGTGATCAGCCAGCGCGCGGCGGTGGTCAGCGTGCGCGAGTTGCCGCCCGCCTGGGGCGATCCGGCCGCGCTCGAGCAGATCTTCAGCAACCTGATCGGCAATGCGCTGAATTTTCTCGACCCGGCGCGTCACGGGCATATCGAGATCGGCGCACTGGAGTCCGAGCCGGTCGACGAAAGCGATCCGCGCGCGGTGCGCATGCGCACGTACTACGTGCGCGGCAACGGACTGGGGATTCCGGCCGCGTATATGTCGAAGGTGTTCCGCGCGTTTCAGCGCCTGCATGGCGATGTCTCGAATGGCGACGGCATTGGTCTCGCGGTGGTGCGGCGCACGGTGGAGCGGCATGGCGGCCGGGTCTGGGTCGAATCGGCCGAAGGCGCGGGGTCGACCTTTTTCGTGGTGCTGCCCGAGCAACCGGTGCGCAACTGAAGCGGCGCGCGCGGTCGCGGCAACGGTGCGGACACGACGAGCGGTACGCACCACGAATCGTTAGCACGGAGAACCTATGAGTCACGGGGAAACGGTCAGCATCGTGCTGATCGAAGATGACGACGGCCACGCCACGCTAGTCGAACGTAATCTGCGCCGCGCGGGCATTTCGAATGGGTTCGTGCGCTTTCGCGACGGCCAGCAGGCGCTCGATTACTTCTTCGGCGCGCAGCCGGCCGATGCCGATGCCGCTGGCGGCTCGCCTGCGAGTCCGACGGCGAATGTTCCCCCCGCGCGCGAGAATCTGGCGAATTTCGTCGTGCTGCTCGATCTGAAAATGCCTCGCGTGGACGGCTTCGAGGTGCTGCGGCGTCTGAAGGAGTCGCCCAGCACGGCCGCGGTGCCGGTGATCGTGCTGACCACCACCGATGATCCGCGCGAAATCGCGCGCTGCTACGAACTCGGTTGCAACGTCTACATCTGCAAACCGGTCGAATATGATGCGTTCATCGAAGCGGTGCGCCGGCTCGGCTTCTTCCTGCAGGTGGTCAAGCTGCCGCCGGGCCATCGGCTCGCGGCGCCTTGAGCGCGGCTCACGAGAAGCTGTCCGAAAGCCGCTCGTGACAAGATAGATCATCCGACCGACCCATCGACACAGCCAGAGAATGCTCCGCATGACCGAAGAAGTGTCAACGCCGCAGGCCGCGTATGTGCTGGTCGTCGATGACGACGAAGGCATCCTGCGGCTCGCGCGCAAGTCGCTCGAACGCGCTGGCTGCCGGGTCGCGCTCTGCGCCGGCGTCGAGGTCGCGCGCGAGCGGCTGGCAAGCGGCAGTCCCGATCTGCTGGTGCTCGATTATCAACTCAGCGGACCCGAGACCGGGCTCGACTTCTTCCGCCGCCTGCGCGCGCAAGGCGTGCGGATACCCGCGATCCTCGTGACCGGCTTCACCGACGAATCGCGCGTGATCGAAGCGCTGCGCGCGGGCGTGTCCGACGTGGTGCCGAAGTCCGGCGATTACCTCGATTACCTGCCCGAGGCCGTCGAGCGCGTGCTGTCGCAAGTGCGGCTGCAAAGGGCGTCGGACGAAGCCTTGCTGCTGCGCGATCGCGAAGAACACTACCGCACTTTATCGGAAGCCTTGCCGCACCTCGTGCTGACGTACGACGCGGCGGGCGACTGCGATTTTCTGTCGAAGCAGTGGTACGACTACACCGGACTCGCATGCAATAGTTCGTACGGTCTCGCGTGGCTCGACGCCGTGCATCCGGACGATCGTGAAAGAGTCCGCCGCAACTGGCTCAAGGCGGTCGCGAGCCAGGCCGGCGATTACCGGCACGAGATGCGGATTCGCCGCCACGACGGCGAATACCGCTGGTTCGACGCGCGCGCGGTCGCAATGCGCGATGCCGAGCGCAACGTCACCAAATGGTTCGGCACGTGCACGGACGTTCATGCGCAGCGCGAGGCGATCGAGGAACGCGAGCGGCTGCTGGCGTCGGAGCAGGCAGCGCGCCAGGCCGCAGAAGAGGCGAACCGCGCGAAAGACCGTTTTCTCGCGATGCTGTCGCACGAATTGCGCACGCCGCTCACGCCGGTATTGGCAGGCGCGCGCGTGCTGGAGATGATCCCTGATCTGCCGGAGCAGGCGCGCAGCAGCGTGCGCATGATCCGCCGTAACGTCGAACTGGAAGCGCGGCTGATCGACGACCTGCTCGATCTGACGCGAGTGGCGAACGGCAAGCTGCGCCTGTCGCTCGAAACGGTCGACGTGCACGACGTGCTCGACAGCGTGCTCGACCTCTTTCGCAGCGAGATTCAGGTCAAGCAGCAGGATGTGCATGTGGACAAGCGCGCGACGCACCACTACGTGCTGGCTGATCGCGCCCGCTTGCAGCAGATGCTGTGGAACCTGATTCGCAATGCCGCGAAGTTTACGCCGGATGGTGGCCACATCTATGTGCGCACGCGCGACGAACGGATGCACGTGCAGCTATCGGTCGAAGATACCGGCATTGGCATCGAGCCGGAGCAGATTGGCAAACTCTTCAATGCGTTCGAGCAGGGCAGCCAGAACATGACGCGGCAGTTCGGCGGCCTGGGCCTCGGTCTTGCGATCACCAGGGCGCTGACCGACGTGCACGGCGGTACGGTCAGCGCGCACAGCCCCGGCCCGCACTGCGGCGCGACCTTCACGATTACGCTGCCGACCGCGGCCGCGCCGCTCGGCATGCAGCCGGCCGCCGCGCCGGACGAAGCGCATCCGGCCGGACTGCTGACCATTCTGCTGATCGAGGATCACGTCGATACCGCCGAGGTGATGTCGCAACTGATTCGCGGCCTCGGCCACGACGTGACGGTGGTGGGCCGGGTCGACGATGCGCTTGCCGCCACCCAGCAGCAGAGTTTCGATCTGATCGTGAGCGACGTCGGCTTGCCCGACGGCACGGGCCTCGATTTCATCAAGACGTTCCGCGAGCACTCGGACGCGCCGGCGGTCGCGTTGACCGGCTTCGGCACCGACGAGGACGTGCGCCGCTGTTTGAGCGCGGGCTTCACTTCGCATCTCACGAAGCCTGTCAATTTCGGCCAGCTTGAAACGATGATCGAAGCCGCCGTGAGGCTGAAGGCGCAGAAGCATGAGTGACGCGTAGGCTGCATCAACGCTTTTTCGCGCTCAGAAAGATGAAAGGCCTGTTGCGACGACAATCGCAACAGGCCTTTTTAATGGGCCCGGCCAACGCGCCGGAACGCTATCTTCAACGCGGTGAGTTCTTCAGCGCATCGCGGATTTCACGCAGCAGCAGCACGTCTTCCGGCGTAGGCGGCGCCACCGGTTCGGCCGGTGCGGGTTCAAGTGTTTTGCGCAGATTGTTGATGAACTTGACCATCAGGAAAATGATGAACGCGAGAATCACGAAGTTGATCAGCACGGTGATGAACGACCCATAACCGAACACTGCAACGCCGGCCGTCTGCAAGTCTTTATACGACGTAGGGTTGCCGTGGTAGGTGGGCGGAATCTCGCCGAGCCGAACGAACTTGTTCGAGAAATCGAGGCCGCCGGTAGCAAGCCCGACGACCGGCATGATCAGGTCTTTAACAATTGAATTGACGATGGTGGAAAAGGCACCGCCGATAATCACACCGACCGCGAGATCCATCACGTTGCCCTTGAGGGCAAATTCCTTGAATTCCTTGATCATGCTCATAGAGATCCTCCCAGATATCGAAGTATCGAATGATACCAACCTGGGACGGATAGGCTAGTGTTTCGGCCCGGGAATCGCTGAATGCGTCTATTGAGGAAACTGTGCCTGGCTATGGCGCGCGCGTTCCAGATGCGCGGCAAAACTGACTGGATCGGTATTGGTGCCGCACAACAGCACGCCCACGCGCTTGCCCTGCAACTGCTCGCGCAGCGGTCCGAGCAGCGCTGCGGTGGCGGCAGCACAGGCCGGCTCGACGGCAAGTTTCAGTTGTGCGAACAGGATCAGCATGGCCGCGCGCAGTTGATCGTCGGAGACGGTCACGAGCTGGTCGATATGGCGCCGGCACAACTCGTAGCTGTATTCCTCGGTATGCGGCGACATCAGCGAGTCTGCGATGCTGTGCATCTTGCCCATCTTTACCGTGTGATTGGCGGCGAAACTCCTGCTCATCACGTCCGCGCCCTCGGGCTCGACGCCGTACACATGGACCATCGGATTCGCGAGCCGCATGGCCGTGGCGACACCGGCGGCGAGACCGCCGCCGCCGACCGGCACGATCACTGCTTCGAGGTCCGGGGTTTGCGTGGCCCACTCGTAGCCGAGCGTCGCCGAGCCCAGCACCGTGCGATAACCGTTGAACGGATGCACGAAATAGCGGCCTTCTTCGGCCTCGATACGGCGCACCAGTTCGAACGCTTCGGCAATGTCTTCGGCGAACACGATGTCGGCGTGATATTGCCGGCATAACGCGACGCGCGCTGGATTCGCCGAGCGAAACAGCACGACCTTCGCGCTGATGCCAAGCCGCTTTGCCGCATAGGCGAGCGCCACCGCATGATTGCCGCCCGACACGCAGGTGACACCCGCGCTGCGCTGTGTTTCGTCGAGCGCGAGGAGGTTCGTGAATGCGCCACGCGCCTTGAAGCTGCCGCCCGCCTGCAACAACTCGAACTTGAAATTCACCACCGTGCTTTGCAGCGAGGAAAAGTCGAGCCGGTCGAACACCGGCGTTCGCATGACCCACGGCGTCAACGCAAAGTGCTGCGTGGCGATGTCGTCGAGCGTGGGGATCGGCTCGCCGTCGATCGTGTGGTCGGTGTGCTGCGGGGTGGCGGTAGACATGGCGGCAGCGGGTTGTCCTCGATATGCGTAAGACCTGTTTTGCAGCGCTCAGTTTCAGTGTGCGTGAGCTTCCACCGACATGCTGTGAATGAATTTATGCAGGAAGCGCTCGCACGCCACCAGCTGATCCAGCACGACGAACTCGTTGGCCTTGTGCGCCTGCTGGATGTCGCCGGGGCCGCACACGATGCTCGGAATGCCCGCCAGCGAAAAGAGCCCGGCTTCAGTGCCGTACGCGACCTTGCGTTTGTCCTGGTCGGCGGTCAGCGCGCGCACGAGCTGCGTGATCGCGGCTTGTTCAGACGAATCGAGTCCGGGCGCCGCGGCGATCTTCGTGATCTCGATGGCCGCCGACGGATGTTCGCGCAGCATCTTCGGCAACAGTGTTTCGCGCGCGTATTGATCGATGCGGGCGAAGATCGGTTCGGGGTGGAGCGTGGGCAGATTGCGGAATTCGAACTGGAACTTGCATTCGGCCGGCACCGTATTGAGCGCATTGCCGCCGCTGATCGTGCTGGTCTGCGCGGTGGTGAAGGGCACGTCGTACAGCTCGTCGAACGGGCCTTGCTCGCGGAACTGATCGGCTATGTCGCGGATGTAGCAGATCAGACGCGCGGCGTATTCGATCGCGTTCAGGCCCTGCGGCGTCAGCGACGAATGCGCGGCCTGGCCGCGCACGCAGCACTGATATGCGTTGATGCCCTTATGCGCGACGATCGGGCGCATGCTGGTCGGCTCGCCGACGATGCAGCCGTCCGGTTTCACGCCGCGCTTCATCAGGTCGGCAATCAGCAGCGGGGCGCCCGCGCAGCCCACTTCCTCGTCGAACGACAACGCGAAGTGAATCGGCTTGGCCAGCTTCGTGCGCTGCATGTCCGGCACGAGTGCGAGCGCCGCGCCGATGAAGCCTTTCATGTCGCAAGTGCCGCGGCCATACAGCTTGTCGCCGCGAATCTCCGGTTTGAACGGATCGCTGTCCCATTGCTGGCCGTCCACCGGCACGACGTCCGTATGACCCGACAGCACTACGCCGCCATTGGTCTGGCCATCGTGTGCGGGGAGGGTGGCGAACAGGTTCGCCCATTTGCCGCTGGCGTCGTGCGTGAGGGTGGCTTCGACACCGACCGCGCGCAGTTCGTCGCGCACGGTTTCGATCAGGCCGAGATTCGGATTGCGGCTGACCGTGTCCATCGACACGAGGCGGGTAACCCAGGGCAGCGAGACGGGAGCGGCAACCGGAGCGGAGGCGGACGACTGTGACGGCTGTGGGGAGGACTTCGCTGATTCAGCGACGTGAGACATGACTGGGACTCCGGCATTTGAGTCTTTCGATCATACCCAAAAAAAATGCGCTCGTATGCTGCGGTGGCTTATTGGCGCACCGCAGCATGAACGGAAAAAACGCAGGACGTCCCCCGGTTTTCTCATGCAAAGCCAACGCGCGTGACCGACGGACTCAGCGCGCTGCGGCAGCAGGCGCGGTGCCGCGGCTCGGCGTTCCGAGCGCGCGCAAAGTCTCCTTGACCGTTGCGACACGCACCGCGAGATCGGGGCTGCGCGTTTCGATACGCAGCTTGTCCTGACCCGCGAGCTTGATGTGCTTGTGCTTCTGCACCATCTCGATGATCCGCATCGCGTCGATCGGCGGATTGGGGATGAACTGCAAGCCGATCACCGCTTCACCCGCATCGATCTTCGAAATACCCAACGGCTTCGCGGCGAGCCGCAGACGATGCGTCTCCACCAGCGCATGCGCTTGCGGCGGCAACTTGCCGAAGCGGTCGATCAGCTCCTCCTGAATGCCGTCGATCGAGTCGTTGTGTTCGCAGTTGGCGAGGCGCTTGTAAAGCGACAGACGCTCCTGCACGTCGCCGCAATAATCGGCGGGCAGAATCGCCGGCGCGTGCAGATTGATTTCGGTGGTCGCGGCGAGCGGCGCGGTGAGGTCGGGCTCCTTGCCTTGCTTGAGCGCCGTCACCGCGTCGTTCAGCATGTCGGTGTAGAGCTGGAAACCGATCTCGTGGATCTCGCCCGACTGCTTGTCGCCGAGCACTTCGCCGGTGCCGCGAATCTCGAGGTCGTGCATCGCCAGATAGAAGCCCGAGCCGAGTTCCTCCATCTGCTGGATCGCTTCGAGCCGGCGTTGCGCCTGCTTGGTGAGCCCTTGCGGATCGTGCACCAGCAGATACGAATACGCCTGGTGATGCGAGCGGCCGACCCGGCCACGCAACTGATGCAATTGCGCGAGGCCGAACTTGTCGGAGCGATGAATCAGGATCGTGTTGGCGCTCGGCACGTCGATGCCGGTTTCGATGATGGTCGTGCAAAGCAGCACGTTCGCGCGCTGTGCGACGAAGTCGCGCATCACGCGTTCGAGTTCGCGTTCATGCATCTGTCCGTGCGCGACCGCGATACGCGCTTCGGGCACGAGCGCTTCGAGCATCTGGCGGCGATTCTCGATGGTTTCGACTTCGTTGTGCAGGAAGTAGACCTGGCCGCCGCGCTTGAGCTCGCGCAGCATCGCCTCGCGTATCACGCTGTCTTCCTCGCGGCGCACGAAGGTCTTGATCGCGAGGCGCTTTTGCGGCGCGGTGGCGATCACCGAGAAATCGCGCAGCCCTTCGAGCGCCATGCCGAGCGTACGCGGGATCGGCGTGGCGGTTAGCGTGAGCACGTCCACTTCCGCGCGCAACGCCTTCAGCGCCTCTTTCTGACGCACGCCGAAGCGATGTTCCTCGTCGATGATCACGAGCCCGAGGCGCTTGAACTGCACATCCGAGGACAGCAGCTTGTGCGTGCCGATCACGATGTCGACCGTGCCTTCGTTGATCTGCTGGATCGCCGCGTTGACCTCTTTGGTGGACTTGAAGCGCGACAGTTCGGCGATGCGCACCGGCCAGTCGGAGAAGCGGTCGGTGAAGGTCTGCGTGTGCTGTTCGGCGAGCAGCGTGGTGGGCGAGAGCAGCGCCACCTGCTTGCCGCCCATCACCGCGATGAACGCCGCGCGCAACGCGACCTCGGTCTTGCCGAAGCCGACGTCGCCGCATACCAGACGGTCCATCGGCTTGCCGCTTGTCATGTCGCCGATCACGGCCGCGATCGCGGCGGCCTGGTCGGGCGTTTCCTCGAAGCCGAAGCTCTCGGCGAACTTCACGTAGTCTTTCGGTTCGAGCGCGAACGCATGGCCGGCGCGCGCGGCGCGGCGGGCGTAGAGATTGAGCAGCTCGGCCGCGGTGTCGCGAATCTGCTGCGCGGCACGGCGCTTGGCCTTTTCCCACTGGCCCGAGCCGAGCGCGTGCAGCGGCGCGCTTTCCGGATCGGCGCCGCTGTAGCGCGAGATCACGTGCAATTGCGCGACCGGCACATAGAGCTTGCTGTCGCCCGCGTATTCGAGGTGCAGGAACTCGGTCTCGCCTTCGCCGAGGTCCATCGTGACGAGACCCATGTAGCGGCCGATGCCGTGCTGCGAATGCACGACCGGATCGCCGAGCTTCAGCTCCGACAGGTCGCGCACCATCGAATCGACGTTGCTTGCCTGTTCCTGGCGGCGGCGTCCCGCGCGCCGCGCGAGCGGCCCGTACAGTTCCGTTTCGGTGATGATCGCGATGCCGTCGGCCGGCACGGCAAAACCGTTGGCGAGCGGCGCGACCCCCAGCGAAAAGCGCGCGTCGCCGAGCAGCCAGTCCTGGAAGCTGTCGCTCGAAGCGGGCTTCAGATGATTGTCGGCCAGCAACTGCAGCAGCGTCTCGCGCCGGCCCGCCGATTCGGTGGCGAACAGCACGCGGTTCGGCGTGGTGTTCAGATACGCGCGCAAGGCCAGCACGGGGTCGTCCGCGTGACGGTCGATCGCGAGATCGGGCAGCGGCGTCGACCAGCCGCCGCCCGCGTTGGCAGGCAGCGCGAGCCGCGCGAACGGCTTGGCGAACGTGAAGAAGTCCTGGTCCGTCAGGAACAGCCGCTCCGGTTCCAGGATCGGCCGGTCGCGATCGTGCGAGAGGAAGTTGTAGCGCTGTTTCGTGTCGTTGGTGAAACGCCGGATCGCAGCCTCGAGATCGCCGACCAGCGCCAGTTGCGCGCCTTCGGGCAGGTAGTGGAACAGCGTCGCCGTTTCCGCGAAGAAGAGCGGCAGATAGTATTCGATGCCCGCCGACGGCACGCCGTTGCCGATGTCCTTGTAGACCGACGCGCGGCTCGGATCGCCTTCGAAGGTTTCGCGCCAGCGGCTGCGGAACGCGGTGCGCGCGGCTTCGTCGAACGGGAATTCGCGGCCCGGCAGCAGGCGCACGTCTTTCACCGGATAGAGACTGCGTTGCGTGTCCGGATCGAATGCGCGGATCGAATCGACCTGGTCGTCGAACAGATCGATCCGGTACGGCAGCGGCGAGCCCATCGGATAGAGGTCGAGCAGCGAGCCGCGCACGCAGTATTCGCCGGGACGCACCACCTGGCTCACGTGCTCGTAGCCGGCCAGCGTCAGTTGCGCCTTCAGGCGCGCTTCGTCGAGGCGCTCGCCTTGCGAGAACGAGAACGTGTAGGCCGCGAGGAACGACGCCGGCGGCATCCGGTAGAGCGCCGTGGTGGCCGGCACCAGCAGGATGTCGCAGCGGCCTTCGCCGAGATCGTGCAGCGTGGCGAGGCGCTCGGAGACCAGATCCTGATGTGGCGAAAAGGTATCGTAAGGGAGCGTCTCCCAATCGGGCAGCAGGCGCACCCGCGCTTCGGGCGCGAAGAAGCCGATTTCCTGCGACAGACGCTGCGCATCGACGGCGCTCTCGCACACGACCGCCAGCAATGGCACCTTGTCGCGATAGGCCTGATGGTAGCGGGCGATCAGCAGCGCGTCGGACGAGCCGTGCGTGCCGTCGAAGGCGAAGCGCTGGCCGGCCTTGACGAGCGCGACGGGCGGGGAGTACTGCGATGATGCGGCGATGTCTGGCATAGAAGAGAGAAAGCGGCCTCGGGCTCACACGGACGGCCAAGTTTACGCGCGTCAGGGCGTGGATGCGAAGGACCTATTATAAAATCCCTCCTTTACTTCGACTTCGCGGCATCCGCACTCGTGACTTCCCGTTTATTTGCCCTGATTCCGTGCGCAGGCACCGGCAGCCGTTCCGGCGCCGCGATGCCCAAACAATATCGCACTGTCGCCGGTCGTGACATGTTGCATTACTCGCTGGCCGCGTTCGACGCGTGCAGCGAGTTTGCGCAGACCCTGGTCGTGATCGCCCCCGACGACCAGCACTTCGACGCGCGCCGCTTCGCGGGCCTGCGCTTCGCGGTGCGCCGTTCGGGCGGCGCGTCGCGCCAGGCGTCGGTGCTCAACGGCCTGCATGCGCTTGCCGAGTTCGGCGCGCGCGACGGCGACTGGGTGCTGGTGCACGATGCGGCACGCCCGGGCATTACGCCCGCGCTGATCCGCACGCTGGTCGCCGCGCTGAAGGACGACCCGGTGGGCGGCATCATGGCGTTGCCGGTCGCGGATACGTTGAAGCGGATCGACGCCGCATCCACGGGTGGCCGCATCGCCCGCACGGAGGCGCGCGACGGCTTGTGGCAGGCGCAGACGCCACAGATGTTCCGCATCGGCATGTTGCGCGAAGCGATCCTGCGCGCACAGGCCGACGGTCACGATCTCACCGACGAAGCGAGCGCAATCGAATGGTTGGGGCATGCGCCGAAGCTGGTGCAAGGCAGCTTGCGCAACTTCAAGGTGACGTATCCGGAAGATTTCGACCTGGCCGAGGCGATTCTGAGCCGGCCTGCGGCATCGTGATGGATTCCAGTTTTAATGAGCGGACTTGAGGACTTGACGCATATGGATTTGAGAGTGGGGCAAGGGTATGACGTGCATGCGCTGGTGCCGGGGCGTCCGTTGATCATCGGCGGCGTGACGATTCCTTATGAGCGCGGGCTGCTCGGTCATTCGGACGCGGACGTGCTGCTGCACGCGATTACCGACGCGCTGTTCGGCGCTGCGGCGCTCGGCGATATCGGCCGGCACTTCTCCGACACCGACGCGAAGTTCGCCGGCGCGGACAGCCGGGTGCTGCTGCGCGAGTGTGTCGCGCGTGTGAAGGCGGCGGGCTTTGCGATCGCCAACGTGGATAGCAGCGTGGTCGCGCAGGCGCCGAAGCTCGCGCCGCATATCGAAGGGATGCGGGCGCATATCGCAGCCGATCTCGACGTGCCGGTCGAGCAGGTCAACGTCAAGGCCAAGACCAACGAGAAGCTCGGCTATCTCGGTCGGAGCGAGGGGATCGAAGCGCAGGCCGTGGTGCTGCTGATCAGGAATTGATCGGGTTGTGGGGTGGCCTTCGGTTCGCCTGAGGGTGGCGCTATCGGCTTGTCGATAAAAAAGCCCGCGGCTCTTTCAAGCGACGCGGGCTTTTGACGGCACGGCTTACAGCGTTGCGCCGCCGACGGCGCGATTGCAAGGGCACAGTTCGTCCGTTTGCAAACCGTCCAGAATACGCAGCACTTCTTCCGGATTGCGGCCCACGTTCAGGTTGTTCACTGACACGTGCTGGATCGTATTGTCCGGATCGACGATGAAGGTGGCGCGCAGCGCGACGCCCGCTTCCTTGTCGCGCACGCCGAGCTGGTCGATCAGCTCGCCCTTCACGTCGCCGAACGAATAGTGGTTCAGCTTGCTCAGGTCCTTGAGCTCGCGGCGCCATGCCAGCTTCACGAATTCGTTGTCGACGCTGCCGCCCAGCAGTACCGTGTCGCGTTCCTCGAAGTCCTTCACAAGCTTGTCGAACTCGACGATTTCGGTCGGGCACACGAACGAGAAATCCTTTGGGTAGAAATAAATGATTTTCCACTTGCCCGGAAACGACTGCTCCGTGATCTCTTCGAACGCCGACGCGCCGTTTTCTTCGTGGTTGTTGAAGCCCGGCTTCGCAGCAGTGACGGTGAACGCGTCGACCTTATCGCCAACGGTTTTCATGCAAGTGCTCCTTCGTGTGTTGGTGAGGCTACCAGCTCGTGGTAACGAGGGGATTACACCGCTTCACTATAGTTTATGAAATTATTCGTTCAATAGTTTTCTTCTAACAAGATGGATCGCTATATTCGCCACGGCGCGGGGGCGCAACGTTGCAAGGGTCGCAAAACGGCTGTCGTGCTCAGGCGCCTTTTGCCAGCGGAAACTCGATCGTGACTTCGAGTCCCGGTCCTGGCGTGCGATTGCGCAAGCGCAGCGCCCCGCGGTAGCGGCCGACCAGCCGCTGAACAATCGCCATGCCCAGGCCCGTGCCGTTGGCCTGCGTGCGCGCGGAATTCACGCGATAGAAGGGACGGGTGACGAGCGCCAACTGATCCTCCGGAATGCCCGGGCCTTCATCGACCACCGACAGCTCGACCCGCGAGTGCGACACCCGGGTCTCCAGAATCACGTGCGGGATGCCGTCGCCGTCGCTCAGGCCGTATTTGCGCGCGTTCTCCAGCAGATTGCCGACCACGCGTCGCATATCGGTCTCGTCAGCCTCGATCACCGCCGACGGCGCGAGCCGCGTGATCAGGCGCATGCTGTCCTCGCTCTGCATGCGCGCGGCCAGTTCGCCGGCGATCACGGACAGGTCGACAGGCTCCGGCACCCGCTGCACGGGGCGCGCGTAATCGAGGAACCGGCCGATGATCATGTCCATCTGCTCGATGTCGTCGACCATCGCGTCTTTCGTGCTTTGGTCCGACGGACTCATTTCGGTTTCGAGCCGCAGCCGCGCGAGCGGAGTGCGCAGATCGTGCGAGATGCCCGCGAGCATCAGCGCGCGGTCGGCTTCGAGCTGTTCGAGATCCTGCACCATCTGGTTGAAACTGCGGTTGGTTTCGGCGGCCACGCCCATGCCGCGCTCGGGCAGCGGCTCAGGCGACTGGCCCGAGCCGACTTTGCGCGCGGCCATCGCGAGACGCGCGAACGGCCGGTTCACCAGACTCGTGATGAACGCCGCGCCGAACAGCGAGAGCGCCAGCGCGAATACGCCCCAGCCGGCCCATTGCAAGCCGGTGGCGTTGTCGAGCTGATCGCGGTCGAGCGCGACCCAGTAATCGTCGTCGTCGATCTTGAAGCTGATCCACACGCCGTTGATGTCGTTCACGCTTTGCGCGATGACGGTGTCGTCGCCGAGGCGGCCGCGGATGTCGTGCTCGATCAGACGGTTCAGCGACTCGTCGGGTTGGAGCTTGTACTTGTCGGTTGCTTCGCGCGGGTACACCCGCACCCCTTCATTGCTTTCCAGATCCTGCAGCAGCGCACGCCGCAGGTCGGGATCGGAATAGAGGAGGGCGGTGCGTGTGAGCTTGACGATCGCGACGAGTTGCAAAGCCACGCGCTGCGCGCGCGGCTCGCGTTCGATCACGCGGAAGCTCTGGAACCACGCGGCGAGACTGACTGCGATCAGCAGTGCGATCAACAGAAAGGTCCGCCAGAAAAGGCCGCCGAACGCGAGCGTCAGGAGGCGCCGGTCGATCCGCATGGGCCCTTCTTATCTGAGATCAAAGACAGCAAGTATCTTGCATGGGACTAGAGGGGGTGCTAAAGCGCCAACTCGGGTCGACACTGTAGATGAAAGCGAACTCAGGCTGCACCGTCCGGGATGAAGACGTAGCCCAGCCCCCACACGGTCTGAATGAAACGCGGGCTGCCCGGATCGGGTTCGATCAGCTTGCGCAGGCGCGAGATCTGCACGTCGAGACTTCGGTCGAAGACTTCATATTCACGGCCACGTGCGAGCTCCATCAGTTTTTCGCGCGACAGCGGCTGGCGCGGATGACGCGCGAACACCTTGAGCACCGAGAATTCGCCCGTGGTCAGCGGGATTTCCTGGCCGGCCTTGGTGAGCGTGCGGGTGGCGAGGTTCAGCGCGAATTCGCCGAATTCGAACACTTCAGTGGTTTCGGACGGCGCGCCCGGCAACTCCGACGGCGACTGGCGGCGCAGCACCGCGTGGATGCGTGCGACCAGTTCGCGCGGATTGAACGGCTTGGGTAGATAGTCGTCCGCGCCCATTTCGAGGCCGACGATACGATCGACGTCTTCACCCTTGGCCGTCAGCATGATGATCGGCGTACGGTCATTGCTGCCGCGCAAGCGGCGGCAGATCGACAGGCCGTCCTCGCCGGGCAGCATCAGATCGAGCACCAGCAGATCGAAGCGCTCGCGCACCCAGAGCTTGTTCATGGACGGCGCGTTCTCGGCGACATAGACATTGAAGCCCTGTTCACCGAGGTAGCGGCGCAGCAGATCGCGCAGGCGTGGATCGTCGTCGACGACGAGGATTTTCGAAGGGTTTTTGGTTTCCATGGTCGGCATCTTAGCGCGATTAGAAAGTGGTGCGCGGTTGCATCGTTTACCGGGTTACAGTCAGTTACAAAATTTACCCCCACTGTGGCACGACGTAAAGCACGGGCAGTTAGACTCCTTTACTGAATGCGGCTGTTCGGTGGATACTTCACTCGACAATAACTCTCGCACCCGGCTCGTTACTGGGGTTTGTATACGCATTTGAGGTAGCCGGTTGCCGCGCCACGAAGGGAACAACATGAAGGGAGGGGTTTGGCCGAATGTGCGCCTGAGCGTCATTGCACTGGCAGTAGCCAGTACGCTCGCAGGCTCGCTGGGACCAACGCTCGCCCATGCCCAGCCTTCTGCCGACAGAGCGGCGAGTGAGCACGCCCCCAAGCCCGGCAACTCCCGGGCTAACCACCGCACCCCAACTCCCGAGCACCCGGCGTCAGACGTGATGTTGCGCACGGCAGTTCCCCCCGATCTTGATCAACGTCGTCGCGATGGCCATATGACGCCCGACGAACGGCGTCTGTTGCGGCAGCACATCGAAGATGCTGTCCGCGAACTCTACAAGCGGTAGCTTTTTTCGTGCCTGCTCGAGGCACGGGTGTCGCGCAGGCATCGTGCGTGAAATATTCCCTTGCACTTCCATGGTCGGTGTCTTCCGTGCAGACGGCCGCTGAGCGGTCTTTGCGACGCGCATACCGTGTGGGCGCTTCTCTACGTGACGGCCCGTCATTCCTGGCGACTAGGCATGGGGCAGGAAAAGCGCGGTAATCGCGGCCGATGGTTTGTAATCCCGGCGCGCTGCGTGCGTGCACAACGTTACGAAACATTCCGTGCAAGGTGAATGCGCAAGTCGTTGCGCGTGCATCAAAAGTTGCCTGGCCGCGTGCCGTTGTCGTGTGAAATAGCGGGAGCCGACCAGGTAGCGTACGCTTCGATGTCACAACCGGGCACCCTCATTCCGGAACTGCGTCGACGGCGGCTCGGCGCGCGCCATCCCAACCGAACGAGGAGCAGGATGAAACGTCGCAGCTTTCTTTCGATGGGCGCAGCCGCCGGCGCAACACTCTCGCTACGGAGCGCGTTCGGTGCGCAGGCGCCCACGGCACGCGCATGGTCGAGCTCCGGCTCCGACAACCTGCTGATTCTCGTCGAACTGAAAGGCGGCAACGACGGTTTGAATACCGTCATTCCGTTTGCCGACCCTGCCTATTACAAGCTGCGCAAGAACATCGGCATCAAGCGCGAGCACGCGATTGCGCTCGATGAGCGCACTGCGCTGCATCCCTCGCTGCTGCCTTTGATGCCGCTTTGGCGCAACGGGCAACTCGCGATCGTGCAAGGCGTCGGCTACGCGCAACCGAATCTCTCGCACTTCCGCTCGACCGAGATCTGGGATACCGCGTCGCGCTCCGATCAGTATCTGCGCGATGGATGGCTGACGCGTGCGTTTGCGCAGATGCGGACGCCCGCCGGTTTCGCCGCCGACGGAGTATGGATAGGCAATGCCGAGATGGGGCCGTTCGCGAACGGCGCACGGGCGATCGCGCTGGGCGCTTCGACGCAACCCGGCAACGCATCGCGCCTCGCAAGTCCCGCGCTGCTGCACGAGCGCAACGTCACGGCGTCGCGGATTGTTGACGCGGCTAACGAGACCGGGAACGCCGACGACGGTCTGTGCGCCCCGCGGCATCATGTGCAGTCGAATACTGTGTTTCCCGGCGGCTTATTCGGCAGCTCGGTCAAGGCTGCCATGCAGATGCTCGCCGCGTGCGGCACGCCGCAAGAACAACGGCGAAGCGGGCGGGGCGTCGCCGCGATCCGTCTGACGCTGAGTGGTTTCGATACGCATCACAACCAGCCGGTGCAGCAGGCAGCGTTGCTGGGACAACTCGCTGAAGGATTGGTGTCGATGAAAGCAGCGCTCGTCGAACTGGGCCGCTGGGACCGCACGCTGGTGATGACTTATGGCGAGTTCGGGCGTCGTGCGCAGGAGAACCACAGCAACGGCACCGACCACGGCACCGTGGCGCCGCATTTTCTCATGGGCGCACGCGTGCGCGGCGGTTTGTACGGGCTGCCGCCGACGCTCGCGCGGCTCGACGGCAATGGCGAATTACCGCTCGGCATCGATTTCCGACAGCTGTATGCGACCGTGCTTGGGGCATGGTGGAGGCTCGACGCATCGGCGATTCTGCAGCAACGGTTCGAGCCGTTGCCACTACTACGCGTGTGATGCTGCCCGAAGCGCGCCTGTTTTAAGTGGCGCTGCTGCAAGACCTGGCGCCAGCGCGTGACACGATTACCAGCTTCAAGTCGACGCCGACGCGAAGCGGCGCATCGAGCCGCCTCGGATAGTCAATCTACTTCGCGCGCCACGCAATCCAGAGTTTGCGGATCGGCGTCAACCCGATGCGTTGATGCAGAACGTGATAACCATCGCGTTCGATTTCCTCCAGCAACGCCAGCGCCAGCGCCGCCAGCGCAAGCAAGGTGCGCTGCGCGCGGCGTTCGGCGGCGGGCACAGCGGCGAGCGCGGTCTGCAACGCATCGCGGGCACGCCGGGTTTCGAAGCGCATCAACTCGGTGAAAGCATCGCTATATTTTCGATTGATCAGATCGGCAGCGGTGACGTTGAAGCGCTGCATTTCGTCGACAGGAATGTAGATGCGGCCGTGACGCGCATCGCTGCCCGTCTCGACGACGAATTGGGCAAGCAGCAGCGCCTCGCCCAGCGGCGCCGACCAGTCCTGCGCCCGCGCGGCGTCTTTCGCGGTGGCGCGCGCGGCCAACGACGCGAAGGTGCCCCCCACGCTTTGTAGATAGCGCCGCAGATTCGGATAGTCGAGGTAACGCGCCTGGTCGAGGTCGATTTCGAAGCCGGCGAGCAATGCCTGCAGCGCTGGATATTCCGCCTTCACATCGGGCAGATGAGCCGCGAGCGCATAGGAAACCGGATGCGAAGGCGAGCCCGACGCGAGCGCAGCGATTTCGTTTTGCCACCACGCGAGTTTCGTGCGGCCGATCGTCGGATCGCTGATCTCCTTGACTGTCTCCTCGAATTCGCGGCGCAACGCGAACAGCGCCGTCAACAGCGGTTGACTTGCTGAGGGCGCCTGCCGAAGCGCATAGTAAATGCTCGATCCTGGCGGCGCCGCTTTCTGCTGGCAATATTCGTCGAAATTCACTGGATTGGAAATGTGGGGAAGGGCAGGCGAAGAAGGGGCTCGGCATGCCTGCATCAAGCCAAAAATTGTAGCATCGGCGCCGCTTCTACAGATGCGGCGAAGGTGCAGACAAGCGCGAATCAATCAGTTAGAATCTCGCGCTTACGCTTTCGGGCGCCTTGTTTCCGGCGCGCTCGCGAGCAGGCAGGACATCGGGCAGACGCACAGCGGCGTGCCCGGCTGCGAGGGTGGCGAAATTGGTAGACGCACCAGGTTTAGGTCCTGACGCCCGCAAGGGTGTAGGGGTTCGAGTCCCCTCCCTCGCACCATTTATCTGTAGCGAAGAACCCCGTTAAGTCGTTGGACTGACGGGGTTTTTCGTTTCTGACGCGCATCGGGCAGGGCCTGCCCGACATCGCTCAGACGCCCGGCGTGCCGGATTGCGACTGTGCGCCCGGCAGTTCTGCCTGCGCCGCGCCTTCGAGGAAGCGGCGGGTCGATTCGAAGGCTTGCAGCATTGGATCTGGCCACGGCGTTTGCAACATGACCGCCTGATGGTTTTCGAATGCCGACGACAACAGTTTTGCCAGCTCGGGCGAGCGAAGATGACGCAGCAGCACGCTGACCGCGATCGCCGTCGCCTGGCTCGCGCCGGCGGTCTGGAGTTCCGAAGCGGTGAGTGCCGCGACCTGCTTGTTGATGTCCACTGAAACTTCCTTGGATGAAAAGTGGGGGGCGGGTAGGCGCGATGGCCAATCGCGAATTTTGACATGGTTGACGGGTTGTCGCGAATTCGCGCGGGTGTGGCGGCTCTGTGGCGGCCTGGTGGTTGTGCGAACGCGCGCACGTGCGCGCGCCAATCGGGGAAATCTGGACGCGCAGCGCGCCCGCGGCGATGATTGGAGCGATGCGGCTGTTTTTGCTTCATCGGCGGCGTGTTGCTGGCAGCAAGCCGGCGACGGTGTGTTCATTGTTCGACTGTCACTCGCCACTGACATCGAGCGGCTCGCGTCTTTTATCGGTATCGGTTCGAGGTTGCCGCTGGCCGGCCACCTTTCATCGTTGCCATCCAAGGTTGTGCTCCCGGAAACTGAGCGATGAAGCGTCTCTTGAGACTGACCGGCGGGTGCCTGGCGCTCGCAGCCCTATGGACGTCGGCGCCCGCGGCGGCCACCGATGTTTTCGCGCAGCATTTCCCGCTCGAGCTCGGAGACGGCGCCGCGTTTTATAGCGTGACGCTCTCAGCTTCCGTGTATGAGGCCAGCCGCCGCGGCGATCTCGGCGATCTGCGCGTCCTCAACGGCGCCGGCGAAGCGGTGCCGTATTCGCTCGACGCGCCGCGCGAGCCCGCGCGCACTCCGCCTGTGCTGCGCCAGGTGCGCTGGTTTCCTTTGCCGCCCGCCGCGCCCGGTGGCGATGGGCCGCCGCCTGGGGTCGCGATTTCGCCCGACGGCTCGTTGCGCGCGACCTCGGCGCCGCCGCCGCGCGCCCAGCACGATGTGGACCTGATCGATGCCGGCCGCGCGGCGCAGGCCGGCCGCGTCGGTGCATTGCTCGTGCATCTGCGTGACGACAACTACCAGGGCCGCGTGCGCGTCGAAGCCAGCGACGATTTGCGTCGCTGGCAGCCAGCGGGCGATGCGCAACTGCTCAAGGTCAACTACAACGGCAGCACCCTGAGCCAGAACCGGATCGAACTGGACGCCGTTCACATGCGTTACCTGCGTCTGCACTGGCTCGACGGCTCGCCCTATGTCGATTCGATTGATGCCGAGGTGCTGGCGGCTGGCGTCGATGCTGCGCGCCGGGCGGACACGCAGCGGGAATGGCGCAAAGGCCTCGTCGCTCAGGCCGGCGTGAAGCCCGGCGAATATTTCTTCTCGACGGGCCGGCCGTATCCGGTCGACCGGCTGGTGATCGGTTTGCCTCAGCCCAATACCGTGGCACAGGCGGTCGTCTACTCGCGGACGGGTCTGGACGCGCCGTGGCGGGAGCTCACCCACGCGACGCTGTTCCGCCTCCATAACGGCGAGGTGGAGCAGAGTAACGCCGCACTCGAATTGAAGCCCGACACAGATCGTCAATGGCGCGTAGTGGTCGACACGCGCAACGGTGGAGTCGGCGTCGGTGCATTAACCGTTGCGGCCGGCTGGCATCCGGCGACGCTGACTTTCGCCGCACACGGGAGCGCGCCGTTCACGCTGGCGGTGGGGAGCACGGCGGCGACATCGGCGGCGGTGAGTCGCGACGAGTTGTTGAAGGACGCGTCGTCGGTTGCCGCGACGGCGCGTCTCGGCGATGCGCTCCACGTTGCACAGCAGACGGGCGCTACGCCTGTGGCCGGCGATCCGGCGCTGTCGCGTCGCTCTCTGCTATGGGCGGCTTTGGCGCTGGCGGTCGGTTCGCTCGGGGTGATCGCGTGGTGGCGGACGCGCGCCGGTGGAGTGGCCGGTGGTCCGCCGGGCGGTGCCGGCGCGGCGGGGACTACGGCGGACACTGCGGGAACTGCTGGTGCTGATGCAGATGGACCCGGCAACGAAAAGGGACCCCGCAACGAAAAGGGGTGATTCCGGTGGTTGGGCGGACGCACCGCGAAGAGCCGCGGCGCCGCTGAAGCGGACGTTACATGCTCGCCAAGCGCGAGCAGTGCCTGGACCGTTCAGCCAAACGGTTCACCAATCAATCACCAGATCACTACGACGCTGAAGAAGGCTGCCAGCAGCGGCCCCGTACGCCAATCACATGGCAGCGCACCTGCCACTCGCGTCACGCGCCACGCATCATTGCGCGCGCGCTGTCATCGTCTCGATGATCTTGTCGAGCGCGGCGCCGAATGCGGCCTTTTCCTGCTCGTCGAGACAGTCGAACATATCGCCGTTCCACTTGCGCGCGATCGGCATCACCTTCCGGTATAGCGCACGCCCGTCCGGTGTCAGCGAAACCAGCACCACACGGCCGTCTTCGGCGCTCGGCTGGCGCTGCACGAGTCCTTGCCGGATCATCGCTTCGGCCGCGCGGCTCGCCTGGCTTTTGTCGAGATTGGCGTGTCTCGCCAGATCCATGATCGAGAACGGTCCGAACGAGCCCACCGACGCAATCACCCGTGCCTCGGGCAGGGTCACGCCGAGCTTCGCCTGATAGCGTTCGCTGATGCCACGCTCCGCGAGTTTGTTCAGCACATGCAGCCGGTACGTGAGGAATTGTTCGAGCCCGGCTTTAGCGGAGTCCTTCATGGTCATCCCGTGGTGAGTGGAGCGGTCGCGGCGCTGTGATTGTTGCCGCAACCGTCTCGCCGGTCAACGCGTGCCGTATTTGAGGCGCGTCAGTTGTTCGGCCTCGTTGGCGAGCAGGCGCGCCGCGTCGCTGATCGCGACTTCGAGCGTGATCGGGCCGGGCGCCGGCGAGAAGCAACCGCTGAAGTATTCGGCGAGGCGCGGCAAGGCCGCGGAATCGACCGCACCGGACAGCAGCGTGGCGGGCACACCGGCCGCCTGCGCATGACGGCAGGCGATGAAGGGCGCCTTGCCATGCAGCGTTTGTACGTCCGAGCGGCCTTCGCCGGTAATCAGCCAGTCCGCGCCTGCGAGTGCGGCATCGAGACCGATCTGCCGCGCGACCGTTTCCGCGCCCGGCTCGAACTGCGCGCCGAGCATATGCAGCGCGAAGCCGAGGCCGCCCGCTGCGCCCGCGCCGGGCAGCTCGCGCGCGGTGCGCCCGAGCGCGGCTTCGAGCAGATCGGCGAAGCGGGCGAGGGCGGCGTCGATCGCCGCCACCTGATCCGGCTTGACGCCTTTTTGCGGACCGAACACCGCGGTCGCACCGTGCTCGCCGGTCAGCGGGTTGTCCACGTCCGACATGCCCACGAACTGCGTGTCCGCGAGCCGGGCGTCGAGTTGCGAGGCGTCGACGCGGGCAACGCGCGCGAGCTGTTCGGGCGTGCCGTCGAGTTCGCCGCCTTGCGCGTCGAACAGCTTGAGGCCGAGGCCGGTCAGCAGGCCGGCGCCGCCGTCGTTCGTGCTGCTGCCGCCCAGCGCGACGAAAAAGCGTCGCACGCCGGCATCCAGCAGCGCGCGAACCGCCTCGCCCATCCCGCGGGTGCTGCGCGCCTGGACCGGCACGCCCATCCCCACCGGGTCCGTGATGCCGACGATCTCGGCCGTTTCGATGATCGCGCTGCCGTCTGCGAGCAGGCCGGTGAGCGCCTCGCGCAGCGGACCGGCCGCGCCGCGCACGCTCAGCGCGCGGCGTTCGCCGCCGCTCGTGAGCATTGCGTCGAGCGTGCCTTCGCCGCCGTCGGCCATCGGACAGATGCGCACGCTGGCGTCGGGCCGGGCGCGCTGGATGCCGGTCGCGATCGCCTGTGCGACCTGTTCTGCGCTAAGCGAGCCTTTGAAGGAATCGGGAGCAATGACGACGACAGGCGAGGACGGCGAATTCGGCATGGTGTCTCTGAATGGTTGGATTCGTTGCGAAGATGGGGAAACGGCTGCGGCGCAGCCCCGAGCGCGCTCGTTAGCTTATCAGCATGGGCGCGCTGACTGAATATGTCGAACGGCATAGCCGGAATCGTCCGCGGCGAGGCGTGCGCTGCCTGCTGCCCGCCGCTGTCGTTCGAACGACGCAAGGCCGCCGAACCAGCTGCGCGAGCCGGACGCACAAACGCCGCGAAAGGCGCTGGCAACCCCTCAAGCGGACGCCGGAAACCGCGCGCGCCCCAGACGTAAACCGCGCCGAAACGGCCCGGAAAGCAGCCGGAATGTCGATAAAAACGCGCCCATTCATCGAATCCCGGCTAGGCGCGCAAATAGTTTGCTAAAATATTCGGCTCTTTGGACCCAACCGTGCTGCCGGCGGCCTGCAAGCCCGCGGCGCAGGCGCGCAATCGACGCGAAGCGACGTCGAAAAGCGGCACGGAGAAGATAACTGATTCGCTCGAATAATTTTAGGACGATTGAAGCCATGGCTAACGTTGTTGAAAACCTCGGCAAGCTCGAACGCCGCGTAACGATTTCCCTGCCGAAGGACGCCGTGCAGAAGGAAGTGGACTCGCGTATCCGTCAACTCGCGAAGAACGTGCGCATGCCGGGTTTCCGCCCGGGCAAGGTGCCGCTCAAGATGGTGACGCAACAGTATTCGGGCCAGGTGGAAGCCGAAGTGCTGAGCGACAAGGTCGGCAAGGAATTCTTCGACATCAGCCGCGCCGAAAACCTGCGCGTCGCCGGCCAGCCGAGCTTCGCGCCGAAGGCCGACGCGGTCGAAGGCGACTACGCGTTCGACGCGACCTTCGAGGTGTACCCGGAAGTGAAGCTGGGCGACGTCGCCACGGCTGAAATCGAGCGCACCACGACCACCATCAGCGAAGCGGAAATCGACCGCACGCTGGAAATCCTGCGCAAGCAGCGCGTGCACTTCCACGCTCGCGGCGAAGCCGGCGAGCACGGCGACGGTGGCGCGGACACGGCAGCGAAAGAGGGCGATCGCGTGACGGTCGACTTCGTCGGCAAGATCGGCGGTGAAGTGTTCCAGGGCGGTAGCGCGGAAGACTTCGCGTTCCTGCTGGGCGAAGGCCGCATGCTGCCGGAATTCGAAAAGGCGGCGCAGGGCCTGAAGGTCGGCGAGTCGAAGGAATTCGATCTGGCCTTCCCCGAGGACTACCACGGCAAGGACGTGGCCGGCAAGACCGCGCAATTCACGATCACGATGAAGAAGATCGAGTGGCCGCACCTGCCGGAAATCGACGCTGATTTCGCGAAGTCGCTCGGCATCGAAGACGGCGATCAGACCAAGATGCGCGCCGAGATCAAAGACAATCTCGAACGCGAAGCGAAGCGCCGCACGCAAGCCATCGTCAAGAATCAGGTGATGGACGCGCTGCTAAGGATTTCGGAACTCGACGTGCCGAACGCGCTGATCGAACAGGATCAGGAACGTCTCGTGGCCATGGCTCGCCAGGATCTGGAGCAACGTGGCGTGCCGAACGCCAAGGACGCACCGATCCCGGCCGCGATGTTCAAGGAACAAGCTGAGCGCCGCGTCAAGCTGGGCCTCGTGCTGGCCGAGCTGGTCAAGGCCAACGAACTGCAAGCGAAGCCGGAGCAGATTCGCGCCGAAGTCGACGAATTCGCGAAAAGCTATGAAGACCCGAAGGAAGTCGTCCGCTGGTATTATTCGAACCAGCAACGCCTTGCTGAAATGGAAGCGTACGTCGTTGAAGCCAACGTCGTCGAATTCGTCCTCGGCAAGGCCAAGGTGACGGACAAGGAAGTGAGCTTCGAAGAACTGGCAAGCGCAACGGCGCAAGCGTAAGCGTCGCTGCAACGGCGTGCCGGCTGTCGGAGCGACGGCCAGCACGCCGTTTTTTTGTGCTGTTTTTGTGCTGTTTTTGTGCTGTTAATGTGCACTGCGTGTTGCGTTCTGTAGCACAACGCGTTCGCACTGATCGCGCACTTGAATACGGGCTCGCCGCACAAACCTGTCTAGCATCGAATATCCAGAGTATTTCCAGACAAGGATCCATTGCATGACCTTTCGCGCCCAAATGCTGGACACGTTGACCTCCCAGTCGTCCCGGGATCTCGAAGCGCAGGCGCTCGGACTGGTGCCGATCGTCGTGGAAACGAGCGGCCGAGGCGAGCGCTCGTATGACATTTATTCGCGTCTGCTTAAGGAACGCATCGTGTTCCTGGTCGGCGAAGTGAACGATCAGACGGCCAATCTCGTCGTCGCGCAGATGCTGTTCCTCGAGAGCGAGAATCCGGACAAGGACATCAGCTTCTACATCAACAGCCCGGGCGGCTCCGTGTCGGCTGGTATGGCCATCTACGACACGATGCAGTTCATCAAGCCGGACGTCTCCACGCTGTGCATGGGTCTTGCGGCCAGCATGGGCGCGTTCCTGCTGGCGGCCGGTGCGAAGGGCAAGCGTTTCGCGTTGCCGAATTCGCGCGTGATGATTCACCAGCCGCTCGGCGGCGCGCGCGGTCAGGCGTCGGACATCGAAATCCAGGCGCGCGAGATCCTGTATTTGAAGGAACGGCTGAATCATCTGCTCGCGCACCATACGGGCCAGCCGGTCGAGCGCATTGCGCGCGACACCGACCGCGACAACTTCATGTCCGGCGATGACGCGCAAGCGTATGGGCTGGTTGACCAGGTCGCACACAAGCGTCCTTGATCTGGTGCGGCTTTGCCCCGAATTGGGGCGAAGCCGTCAGCGGATCCGTTGTGAAACAATCGAGAATCGTCCGAGCGCCTGCGGCAAGCGCCGTCACCTTGGCTCAAGTCCCGCCGCGCCCAAACTGCGAGGCGGGGGCAAACGGCGTATTATGTAACTGAGTGTCCGGAGGCTCACACATCTATGGCGGACAAAAAAGGTTCTAACAGCGAAAAGCTGTTGTATTGCTCGTTTTGCGGCAAGAGCCAGCATGAAGTCAAAAAACTGATTGCCGGCCCGTCGGTGTTCATCTGCGATGAATGTATTGACTTGTGCAATGAAATCATTCGTGACGAAGCTGCCGGCGCGGGTATCGAGGCGGGCTTGTCCAAGTCCGATCTGCCGAGCCCGCAGGAAATCCGTGAAATCCTCGACCAATATGTGATCGGTCAGGAACGCGCGAAGAAGATCCTCGCGGTCGCGGTGTACAACCACTACAAGCGCCTCAAGCATCTCGACAAGAAGGACGAGATCGAGCTGTCCAAGAGCAACATCCTGCTGATCGGCCCGACCGGTTCCGGCAAGACGCTGCTTGCGCAGACACTCGCGCGCCTTCTGAACGTCCCGTTCGTGATCGCCGATGCGACCACGTTGACGGAGGCCGGCTATGTCGGTGAAGACGTCGAGAACATCATCCAGAAGCTGCTGCAGAACTGCAATTACGAAGTCGACAAGGCCCAGCGCGGCATTGTCTACATCGACGAAATCGACAAGATCAGCCGCAAGTCGGACAACCCGTCGATCACCCGGGACGTGTCGGGCGAAGGCGTGCAGCAGGCTTTGCTGAAGCTGGTCGAAGGCACGATGGCGTCGGTGCCTCCGCAAGGGGGGCGTAAGCATCCGAATCAGGACTTCATCCAGGTCGACACCACCAACATTCTGTTCATTTGTGGCGGCGCGTTCGACGGGCTCGAGAAGGTCATCGTCGATCGTACCGAGAAGACCGGTATTGGTTTTGGCGCGAGCGTGAAGAGCAAGCAGGACCGCGACGCGGGTGAAGTGCTGCGCGAAGTGGAGCCGGAAGATCTGATCAAGTTCGGCCTGATTCCTGAACTGATCGGCCGTTTGCCGGTGGTCGCCACGCTCGGCAAGCTGGACGAAGCGGCTTTGATGAAAATTCTCGTCGAACCGAAGAATGCGTTGGTGAAGCAGTACCACAAGCTGTTCAACATGGAACGCGTCGAGCTCGAGATTCGCCCGGCTGCGCTGCAGGCCGTGGCGCGCAAAGCAATCCGTCGCAAGACGGGCGCGCGGGGTTTGCGCTCCATCCTGGAACAGGCGTTGCTTGATGTGATGTACGACCTGCCGCAAATGAAAGGTGTTAGCAAGGTCATCATCGACGACAACGTGATCGACGGCGACGGCAAACCGCTACTGATCTACGAAGACGCGCCCAAGGTCGCGGGTTCGAACTGATCGGCTTTCGGGTTCTGCAAAAAAGCCGTTCATGGCGACGTGAACGGCTTTTTCGTTTATCGTGTGGTCAGCATGGTTGTTTTCACTATGGAGTCACTGAACCTTCGGAGTCACTGAACTTTTCCCACACGCGGAGGCTTGCAATATTTTCTGCTGGCCTCACCTATCGAACGAACTGATTCCACTCATGGGGAAATGAAATGTCAGGAACCCAACTCCTCCCGCCGGAACGCATTACGCTCCCGCTGCTCCCGCTGCGCGACGTAGTCGTCTTCCCGCACATGGTGATTCCGCTCTTCGTAGGCCGCCCGAAGTCGATCAAGGCTCTCGAAGCAGCGATGGAAGGCGGCAAGCACATCATGCTCGTCGCCCAGAAAACGGCTGCGAAAGATGAGCCGACCGAAAAGGACATGTACGAAGTAGGGTGTGTTGCCAACATCCTGCAAATGCTGAAGCTGCCCGACGGCACCGTGAAGGTGCTCGTCGAGGGTTTGCAGCGCGCGAAGACTCTTTCCATCGAAGAACAGGAAACGCAGTTCTCGTGCGAAGTCATGCCGCTCGAACCCGACCACGCCGACAGCGCTGAAACTGAAGCGCTGCGCCGCGCGATCGTGTCGCAGTTCGACCAGTATGTGAAGCTGAACAAGAAGATCCCGCCGGAGATCCTGACGTCGCTGTCGGGTATCGACGAAGCCGGGCGTCTGGCCGACACGATCGCGGCGCATCTGCCGCTCAAGCTCGACCAGAAGCAGCACATCCTCGAGATGTTCCCGGTGATCGAGCGACTCGAGCATCTGCTTGCGCAACTCGAGGCCGAGATCGATATCCTGCAGGTCGAAAAGCGTATCCGTGGGCGCGTGAAGCGTCAAATGGAGAAGAGCCAGCGCGAGTACTACCTGAACGAACAGGTCAAGGCGATCCAGAAGGAACTCGGCGAAGGCGAAGAAGGTGCGGACCTCGAAGAACTCGAGAAGCGCATCACGGCTGCCCGCATGCCGAAGGAAGCAAAGAAGAAGGCCGACGCCGAACTGAAGAAGCTCAAGCTGATGTCGCCGATGTCGGCTGAGGCGACGGTCGTGCGCAACTATATCGACACGCTGATCGGCTTGCCGTGGCGCAAGAAGAGCAAGGTCAACAACGACCTCTCGAATGCGGAACGCGTGCTCGATGAAGACCACTTCGGTCTCGAGAAGGTGAAGGAACGCATTCTCGAGTATCTCGCGGTTCAGCAACGTGTCGACAAGGTCAAGGCGCCGATCCTGTGCCTCGTCGGGCCTCCGGGTGTCGGCAAGACGTCGCTGGGTCAGTCGATCGCTCGCGCGACGAACCGCAAGTTCGTGCGCATGGCGCTCGGCGGCGTGCGCGATGAAGCCGAGATTCGCGGTCACCGTCGTACGTACATCGGTTCGATGCCCGGCAAGATTCTGCAAAGCCTGACCAAGGTCGGCGTGCGCAATCCGCTCTTCCTGCTCGACGAAGTCGACAAGATGGGCCAGGATTTCCGCGGCGATCCGTCGTCGGCGTTGCTCGAAGTGCTCGATCCAGAACAGAACCACACGTTCGCCGATCACTATGTCGAAGTGGACTTCGATCTGTCGGACGTGATGTTCGTGGCCACGTCGAACTCGCTGAACATTCCGCCGCCGTTGCTCGACCGGATGGAAGTGATCCGCTTGTCGGGTTATACGGAAGACGAGAAGGTCAGCATCGCACAGCGCTATCTGTTGCCGAAGCAGAAGAAGAACAACGGCCTCAAGGATGGCGAGGTCGATGTGACGGAAACCGCGATCCGCGACATCATTCGTTACTACACGCGCGAAGCGGGCGTCCGTTCGCTCGAGCGTGAAATTTCGAAGATCTGCCGCAAGGTCGTGAAGATGCTGCTGCTGAAGAAGGCTGAAGGGGCGGTGAAGGTCGACGGCAGCAATCTCGACACCTTCCTCGGCGTGCGCAAGTACGACTTTGGTCTGGCGGCGAAGGAGAATCAGGTTGGCCAGGTCACGGGTCTCGCGTGGACAGAAGTGGGCGGCGATCTGCTGACCATCGAAGCCGCGGTGATGCCGGGCAAGGGCAACGTGATCCGCACGGGTTCGCTCGGCGACGTGATGAAGGAATCCGTCGAAGCGGCGCGCTCGGTCGTGCGCTCGCGTTCGCGGCGTCTCGGCGTCAAGGACGAAGCGTTCGAAAAGCAGGACATTCACATTCACGTGCCGGAAGGCGCTACGCCGAAGGATGGTCCGTCGGCCGGTATCGCGATGACGACCGCGCTGGTGTCGGTATTGACCGGTATTCCGGTGCGTGCCGACGTCGCGATGACGGGCGAAATCACCTTGCGTGGCGAGGTCCTGCCGATCGGCGGCCTGAAGGAAAAGCTGCTGGCGGCGCATCGCGGCGGCATCAAGCTGGTGCTGATTCCGGAAGAAAACGTCAAGGACTTGACGGAGATTCCGGACAACGTGAAGAACGCGATCGAAATCGTGCCGGTCCGCTGGATCGACAAGGTGCTCGAACTGGCGCTCGAACGTGTGCCCCAAGCGTTGCCGGAAGAAGAGCCCAAGCCTGCCGCACCTGTTGCGGCCGAGTCGGGCAAAGACGCCGCCACGGAGTTCGTGAAGCACTGAGCACACTGAAACAATCGGCAACGAAACTGTTTGCTGAACGAAAACCCGCGGTCACGGCCGCGGGTTTTTTTGTCCTCGCGATCTTGGGAGCGCGCTTGGCAGCTCGCGTTTTCCCATCTTTTGAGCAGTGCGCGCGGTCTGTGCCGCCCGCTTCTATGCGTATCGATTGCAAGCAACATCCGGTGATAAGAATCCTCTTAAAAAACGCCCCAAATCAGGCTCAACCCGGCTTGACACAAGGGTTTCGGCCCATTCTAATGAGGCGGCTCGGCGTTACCCGCCAGCCGCGTGATGCCAGGTGCTAAAGAGCACCATCGCGATTGCCATAAACATTCTCGGGGGTTGGAATGAACAAGACGGAATTGATCGATCACATTGCACAGCAAGCCGACATTTCGAAGGCTGCGGCAGGCCGTGCACTCGATGCAGTGATCGGTGGCGTCAAAGGTACGTTGAAGAAAGGTGGTTCGGTCACGTTGGTCGGTTTTGGCACGTTCGCGGTCGGCAAGCGGACCGCGCGCACCGGGCGCAATCCGCGCACCGGCGCTGCGATCAAAATCAAGGCAGCGAAGGTCCCTAAATTTAGGCCTGGCAAAGCTCTGAAGGATGCGCTAAACTAACGGGCTTGCTGCTTGGGGAATGTCAGTTGGCAAACTCAAGTAGCAAATTTAAGAAGTCGGGCAGCAAGAAGCAGCAAGAAGCACGTTGAATCGGAAACGGGTGCTTAGCTCAGTTGGTAGAGCGGCGCCCTTACAAGGCGTAGGTCGGGAGTTCGAGCCTCTCAGCACCCACCAGTTTCAGATCCAGGCTAGTGTTTCGATGCAGTCCGCGCAGTATAAGGAGTGGTAGTTCAGTCGGTTAGAATACCGGCCTGTCACGCCGGGGGTCGCGGGTTCGAGTCCCGTCCACTCCGCCAGTATCCACGAAAGGCGAACTCCGGTTCGCCTTTTTTATTGCCCGCTGTTGTAAGATCGGGCGTTCTGTTTTTGGCACTCCACGCATGCTCGATTTTTTCCGCAATCACAAACGCCTGATGATGTTCATGCTCATCCTCGTCATTGTGCCGGGGTTGGGTTTTGTGGGTATTCAAGGTTTCCGCGGCTTCTTTGACGAAAGTGCCAACGTCGCGAGCGTCAACGGTCACAAGGTCACTCGCGCCGAGTATGACGACGCTATGCGTCAACAACTCGACCGCGCCCGTCAGATGCTTGGCGCGCAGTTCGACGCGAAGTCGTTCGATACGCCGGAGCGCCGCCGCGAAATGCTCGACGGTCTGATCGAACAGCGCGTGCTGGCCGATGAAACGCAGCGCCTGCATCTGACTGCATCCGACGACGCCGTGCGCCGTGTCCTGCTCAACGATCCCGTGATTTCGTCGCTGAAGAATCCCGACGGCTCGATCGACGTCGAACGCTACAAGCAGCTGCTTGCGATGCAGGGCATGACGCCCGACCAGTACGACGAACGCGTGCGCTACAGCCTCGCGATGCAGCAGTTGCCCGCGAGCATTCAAGGCAGTGCGTTCACGTCGAAGCTGCTCGCGCAGCATCTGACGGAGCTGGCCGAGCAGCAGCGTGAAGTGCAGGGCATTGCGTTCCATCCGCGCGATTATGCGGCGAAGGTCCAGCCGACCGACGCGCAACTGCAAGCGTATTACGATGCGCATCGCACCGAGTTCGCGACGCCGGCCACGGCGACGCTCCAGTACCTGGTGATGTCGCCGGCAACGCTCGCCGCAACAATACAGCCGAGCGACGCGGATCTGAAAAAGTACTACGACGACAACATCGCGCACTACCGCACGGATGGTGAAGTGCGTGCGAGCCACATCCTGATCGCCGCGCCGAAAGACGCGAGTGCGGCTGACAAGGCCAAGGCGAAACAGAAGGCCGAAGAGTTGCTCGCTCAGATCAAGGCGCATCCGGATCAGTTCGCGCAGATTGCGCAGGCGAATTCGCAGGACCCAGGCTCGGCATCGAAGGGTGGCGATCTCGGTTACTTCGGCCGCGGCATGATCGCGGGCGGCCAGGCGTTCGACGACGCTGTGTTCGCTCTGAAGAAGGACGAAGTCAGCGGCATCGTGCAGACCGACTTCGGCTTTCACATCGTCAAGGTCACGGACGTGAAGCCGGCAGTCACGAAGCCGTTCGACGAAGTGAAGGATCAGATCGCGAAAGACCTGAAGACGCAGCTGGCAAGCAAGGCATTCAGCGACAGTTCGGAAGGCTTCACGTCACTCGTGTATGAGAAGGCGAAGAGCCTGCAACCGGCCGCCGACAAGTACAAGCTGCAATTGCAGACCGCTACGGTCACGCCGCAACCGGATCCGAAGCTGCCGCCTGACAGTCCGCTGAACAACGCGAAGTTCCTCGCCGCAGTGTTCGCAAACGACGCGGCCGTGCAACGCAATAACACGCAGGCCATCGATGTCGGCGGCAACACGTTGATCGCGGCGCACGTCACCGACTACCAGGCCGCAGCCGTGCCGGCGTTCGACGTGGTGAAGGACGCGGTGCGTCAGAAGGTGATCGCGGCGCAGTCGAACGAAGCCGCGCACAAGGACGGTGTGGCGAAGCTCGCCGAGCTTGAAAAGTCGAAGGCCACGACCGGTTTCTCGTCGCCGCTGAAGGTGTCGCGCAACGACGCGCAAGGCGTGCCGCCGGCTGCATTGAGCGCAATCTATAAAGCAGATGCGCAAAAATTGCCGGCCTACGTAGGTGTTGACCTCGGCGACGACGGCTATGCGATCTATCGCGTGAACTCGGTGGTGGCGGCTGCGCCCACCGATCCGCAGCGTCTCGCCGCTGCTCAGCAACAGATCGCGCAGGTCAATGCGCAGTCTGAAGCCGAGGCATATGTCGAAGCGCTGCGTGCGCGCTCGAAGGTGAAGTTCTACGGTTCGCTCGACAGCAGCAACGCGCAAGCGAACGACCAATAAGTGTCAGCAGAACGAAGCTTGCGTGCAGACACAGAAAAGCCCCGCAATTGCGGGGCTTTTCCATTTGACGATAACAACGCGCGTCAAACGGTGAGCGGCATTTCGTTACAGGCAGCCGCTGATTGCACTGGTGGCGTTGCTGTCCGCAGCGCCGGCCCCACGGAAGCCGACCCACGTGCCCTTGCCGGTGTATGACGGACGGACCACTGCGGCTGCGCCATTAGGCGGCTGCTGGCCGGGCACATAGACATCCATCGCCTGATCGTTGGCGAGCGTGTTTTGCGAGACGACCTGTTGCTGCGAGCCGTCCGCCCATTTCTGCGCGATGCAACTGGCCACGGTCTTGGGCGGTTGCTGGCTCTGGCCGACGGACTGAACGCCGGCGGGCGGTTGAGCGGCGCAGGCAGAAATTGCCACGGTCAAAGCGATTAACGGTAGGTATTTCACGTTATCTCCTCATGAGTCGCTCAGAATCGAGCCGGGTTGCACGGGTGTGAAAGTGTCAGAGCGACCGTTGCCACCCGTGTTCCCGAAGTTCCAGAAACAAGTTGTTAGCGAGCTTTTCAGTGCGGCGAACTTGTGCGAAGAAGTGGCCTGACAGCGGGCCACACGTTCTGAAGTAGCACTGGCTGTGCCTGCTGCGTCGGATGAATCTGGTCCGCCTGGAACATTTCCGGTTTATCGGCGATGCCCGCGAGCAGGAAGGGCACCAATGGCACCTTCAATTGCTTCGACAATTCGCCGTACATGCCGTGGAACTTCTGGGTGTAGTCCGGGCCGTAATTAGGCGGGACATACATGCCCACCAGCACGACCTTCGCGTGACCTTGCTGAGCCTGCTCGATGATCGTACGCAGGTTGTCTTCGGTAGTGGGGAGCGGCACGCCGCGCAATGCATCGTTGGCGCCGAGCTCGACAATCACGATGCTCGGCTTCAGACGTTGCATCAGCGCCGGCAAGCGAGCCCGGCCGCCGCTCGTGGTGTCGCCGCTGATACTTGCATTGGCGACGCTATAATCGAGTCGCTCGTCGGCGAGACGCTGGCGCAGCAAGGCCACCCAGCCCGTGTCGCGGGGCAAGCCGTATTCGGCCGAGATGCTGTCGCCCAGCACGACGATCACCGGCTTGGCGGGTTCCGGCGCATTGGCGGCGTGAACCGGCAAGGGCATCGAAAACAGCGCAGCGGTCGCGACGACCGAGCCTAATGCTGTAGTCATCCGCGCCGTTGCGCGAGGCGCTATGGCGAGCACTTTCAACCTACGCTTCACCATGCTAAACAAAACTGATCCAGTCATTGAAGTGCGGGGTTTGTGCAAGAAGGTTAAGGATGCAACGGGCGAACTGACGATTCTCGACGACATCGATCTTGCTATCGCTGCCGGCAGCAGTGTGGCGATCGTCGGCGCATCCGGGTCGGGCAAGTCTACGCTGCTCGGCTTGCTCGCAGGATTGGACAGCGCGAGCTCCGGCTCGGTTCGGTTGCTGGGCCGCGAGCTGACCGAACTGAGCGAAGACGAACGGGCCGCATTGCGCGGCGGCTCGGTCGGTTTCGTGTTCCAGTCGTTTCAGCTGATGCCGCATCTGACGGCGCTCGAAAACGTCACCTTGCCGCTCGAACTGCAGGGCGGCATCGGCACGCGTGAGGCTGCGTCGCGCGCGCGTGCGCTGTTGGAACAGGTGGGTCTCGGGCAGCGCACCAGTCATTATCCGAAGCTGCTGTCGGGTGGTGAGCAGCAGCGCGTCGCGTTGGCGCGCGCGTTCGTCACGCACCCGGCCATCCTGTTCGCCGACGAGCCGACCGGCAGTCTCGATGCGGCCACCGGCCATGCGGTGATCGATCTGATGTTCGAGATGAACCGCGCGAACGGTGCGACGCTGATCCTCGTCACGCATGATATCGAGCTGGCGCGTCGTTGCGATACGACCGTGACGATCGAGGCGGGACGGCTCGCGTGAACGGGACGCTCGCGCGCGGCGAGGCACGAGCGGTGAGCATCGATACAAAAGCAAAGCGGGCCGTGTGTGAACTGACGGCCCACTTTTTCATTGCGGCTCATGGTTGGGCTGTCGAGCATAAGGCGGCAACTTGCGGGAACGCCGCATCGCGCCAAACGATGCAGGCAACCACCCCACCGCACGCCACTCAACGACTCACTGACACCGCGGCGCCGCTCACACTCACCGCTTCAATGCAGCACGCGCCCGCGCGATCAACGCCGACGTCGACGAGTCATGCTTCTTCGCATCCACGCTGGCGGCGGTCAGATCGGCCTCGACCACCTTGCCGAGAATCTTACCCAACTCGACGCCCCATTGATCGAACGGATTGATGTTCCACACCGATGCCTGCACCAGCACCTTGTGCTCGTACAACGCGATCAACGCGCCGAGCGAACGCGCGGTGAGCGCGTCGACGAGCAGTGTCGCGGTCGGACGGTTGCCCGGAAACACCAGGTGCGGCGCGAGTTCCGGTTTGTCCGGTCCGGCCACTTTTTTGGCTTCCTCGAGCGTGCGGCCGAGCATCAGCGCCTCGCTTTGCGCGAAGCAGTTGGCGAGCAGCTTCGGGTGATGACTCGCGAGCGGGTGCTCCGGCGTCAGCACCGCGATGAAATCGATCGGCACGATGGTCGGACCTTGGTGAAGCATCTGGAAGAACGCATGCTGGCCGTTCGTGCCCGGTTCGCCCCAGGTCACGGAGGAAGTCGGATAGTCGACCATCGCGCCATCGAGCCGCGCCGATTTGCCGTTGCTCTCCATCTCGAGCTGTTGCAGATACGACGGCAGAAAATGCAGCGCTTCCGAATACGGCGCGACCAGATAGCTCTGCGAGCCGAAGAAGTTGCGATACCAGATGCCGATCATGCCGAGCAGCACCGGCAGGTTCTTCTCGAGCGGCGCGTCGCGGAAATGCTGATCCATCTCGTTGGCGCCGGCGAGCAGTTCGCCGAACTGCTGCGGGCCGACCGCGATCATGATCGACAGACCCACGGCCGACCACAGCGAATAGCGGCCGCCGACCCAGTCCCACATCTCGAACACATTCTCCTTCGCGATGCCGAACTTGACCACTTCGGAGGGATTGGCCGACACGCCGACGAAGTGCTTCGCCAGCGCGCTTTCCGGGCAGCCTTTCTGGATGAACCAGTCGCGCAGCGAGCGCGCGTTGGTCATGGTCTCGAGCGTGGTGAAGGTCTTCGAGACGATGATCGCGAGCGTCTCTTCCGGGTCGATCTGTTGCATCACGTTGTACAGATCGGCGCCGTCGACGTTCGACACGAAGTGCGTGGCGATCTCCGGCGCGGCCAGATGATGCAGTGCGTGCACGACCATCTTCGGCCCCAGGTCCGAGCCGCCGATGCCGATGTTCACGATGTAGCGAATCCGTTTGCCGGTGTAGCCGGTCCACGTGCCGTTGCGCACCTGGTCGGCGAACGCGGCCATCTTCGCGCGCTCGGCCTGCACCTGGGCGAAGAACGGCGCTTTCGGATCGGTCGCGCGCAATGCGGTATGCAACGCGGCGCGGCCTTCGGTCGGGTTGACCACGTCGCCGGCGAACATCGCGTCGCGGCGCTTCTCGACGCCGGCTTCGCGCGCGAGCTGCACGAGCAGTTGCAGGGTTTCGTCGGTCACGCGGTGCTTCGAGAAATCGGCCGCGAGACCGCCGCCGGCGAACGTGAAGCGCTCGGCACGGGTAGGGGCGGGATCGTTCTCGGGGGCGAACCAGTCGCGCAGGTGCGCATTGCGAATCTTCTCGTAATGCGTTTGCAGCGAGGACCAGGAGGGGAGCGAGTTCTGGGTCATAGCGTCCGTCTAACCAAGGGGCACGAAGAAAGGCGCGCGCGTTAAGCGCTGCCGCGGATGATGCAACGAGGCTGGTAGAGCGATGCCGCGCGGTCGGGTTCGCACATGGGCGCCGGCGAGGCCACGACGGGCCGCGATCCAGCGCAGGGGTCCGTTGAAGTCTCACCGCGCCCGCAATCGATCCGACGCGCGGCGCAGTTAATCAGTATAGCGGCGTTGCGTGACAGGCTGTACCCGTTTGGCTTCGGCGCGCAAAGGTTGGGATCGCTGCGTCACGTGTGCACAGGTGGATAGAACAGGCGGTTAAGCAAGGTCCGCACCATTGGCGCCAGTTCGCCCGCCGTCAGGCCCGCCGGGCCGTGGCCTTGCGCGCTGAGGGTGTCGGCGGCGAGGCCGTGCAGATAGACGCCCGCCAGCGCCGCTTCGTAGCGCGGCAGATGTTGCGCGAGCAGCGCGCCGATGATCCCGCCAAGTACGTCGCCCGTGCCGCCCGTCGCCAGCGCGGCGTTGCCGGTCGGATTGATCGCGAGGCGGCCGTCCGGCGCGGCGATGATCGTGCCGGTGCCTTTGAGCACCACCACGCTGGCAAAGCGCGCGGCCAGCGCGCGGGCCGCGCCGAGCCGGTCGCGCTGCACGCCGGGTGCGTCGCTGCCGAGCAGGCGCGCGGCTTCGAGCGGATGGGGCGTGAGAATGCACGGGTCGCCTTGCACGCCGCGCGCGGTGAGTTCGGCGGCGAGCGTGGGGTCCTTCGCGATCAGGTTCAGCGCGTCCGCGTCGAACAGCTTCGGCACGTCGAGCTGCAGCACGTCGTGCATCACCCGCGTCGCGCTTTCGCGATGCCCCATTCCGCAGCCGACGGCAAGCGCGTCCATCCGGTCGAGCGGCAGATCGTCGAGCGCATGCAGCATCAGTTCGGGATGCGGCGGATCGTAGGGCGGGGCGCCGTCGCCCAGCAGCGCGACGTGCACCTTGCCCGCGCCGCTGAAGAGCGCCGCGCGTGCCGCGAGGATCGGCGCGCCGCACATGCCGGTGTCGCCGCCGACCACCGCGAGGCTGCCGAAGGTGCCCTTGTTGGTCGCGAAGTCGCGCGGCGGGAGGAACGCGCCGAACAGCTCGGGCGCGTTCAGTTGCACGCTCGTGCGCTGACTGCTGTCGACGCCGATCGGCGCGACCGTCACGGCGCCGGCCAGGTCGCGGCCCTGCGCGGTGAACAGACCCGGCTTCGCGCCGATGAAAGTGATCGTATGGGTCGCGTGGACCGCTGCGCCGTCGCCATTGCCGACGATCGTGCCGGTGTCGCTGTCGAGGCCGCTGGGGACGTCGAGCGCCAGCACGCCGCCTTTCCTGGGCCGAGCCTTCGCGCGTTGCGACAACTGCCGCGCGACGCTCGCGAACACGCCTTCGAGCGGTCTCGTGAGGCCGATGCCGAACATCCCGTCCACGAGCCAGCGGTAGCCGTCGAGCGACGCGGGCGGCGCCGTGCTGATCGGCACGCCGGCGGCGCGGGCCGCATCGAGCGCCCAGCGCGCGTCGTCCGGTTTCACTTCGACCGGCATGCACAGCTCCACTGGGATGCCCGTTTTAAGCAGCCCGGTCGCGAGGACCAACGCGTCGCCGCCGTTGTTGCCGGGGCCGGCGATCAGCCACACGCGCTGCTTCGAGCGGGCGATCGAGGTGTCGCGGGTGATCTGTTCGTCGAGGAAGCTCGCGGCCGACTGGCCCGCGCGCGCCATCAGCGTGTGCTGCGGCAACGCCGCCGCGGCTTGCGCTTCCGCGATCCGCAGGTCGGTCAGCGTGAGCAGGGGCAGCGCCCGCTGGTGCGGGTCGATGAGTGTCGGGGGCGTGTGTTGGGCGTCTGTCATGGCGAGGCCTGGCGGTTCGTCCGGTGGGTCCCCGCTGGTCCCGGTCGGTCCGGTGCGGGGCGGGAAGCTTGGGAACCGCTATGTTAGTGCCGATACAGCCGTCGCGCGCGGCTCTTTCAGCCCGCTCCCGGGCGGCCTGACAGCAGGCCGCGCGAGAGCTGAAAAGTGGATCGCCGCTGAAACCGGACGTTACTGGAAGCGGTCCGCGCGCAGCGCGGCCAGCGTGTCGTCGGGCAAAGCCGGTGCGTGGCCCGACAGCAGGCCGGCGACCAGCTTGCCCGCGCCGCAGGCGAGGCCCCAGCCCGCCGGACCGTGGCCCGCATTGACGAACAGCCGTGGATGCAGCGCGTTGCCGATCACCGGCAAGCCGTCCGGCGACAGCAGCTTGACGCCTTCCCACGGTAGCGCTGCCGAAATCCGCGCGGCGCCCGGAATCCAGTCGTGCGTCGCCTGGCCGAGCAGCGCGAGCGCTTCCTTGGTCACGGCTTCGCCCAACGGCTTGTCGATCTGGCCGGCGCCTTGCAGCACCGCGCCCCCAGCGATCCGCAGCCGGTGGTTCATGCGGCTGATGCCGATGCGCTTGACCGCGTCGACGATCGCCACGTGCGGCGCGCATTCCTCATGCGCGATCGGCGCGACCAGCGTGTGCAAGCGCAGCGGATGCAGCGGCAGCCGAAAGCCGGCGCGCTCGAGCAATGCAAGGCTGCCGTGACCGGCGGCCACCACGACCGCGTCGGCATGGATCACCTCGACTTCGCGCGAACGGACAGCCGCACCGGCGCGCGGCGCCAGCTCCACGGACGCGCGCTGGCCTTCGAGGCGGATCGCCGAGACCTCGCAGCCCAGCATGAATTGCACGCCGCCTTGCGAGTCGAGGGTCTGCTTGACGAGCTTGGCGAACAGCGGACAGTTCGCCGTGCGCTCCCGCTCGAACAGCACACCGCCGGCGAATTCCGGCTCGGTGCGCACGGAATGCTCATACGCGGCGCATTCGGCCGGCGTCAGCACGTGATGCGGCACTTCGTACTGCCGCAGCAGGTCGAGCGCGGGCTGGGTCTGCTCCCATTCGTGCGCGGCGCGCACCAGGTGGAGCAGTCCGCTGGTTTGTTCGAATTCGAGGCCGAAGCGCGATTCGACGTCGGCCATCGCGTCGCGCGACGCTTCGATCAGCGGGCGCAAGCGGCCATACTGGCGGGCGAACGCCTCCGGTTCCTGCAACGCGGCGAGCTGCTTGACGAACTGACGCGCCGCCCCGTTGAAGCCGATTTTGTTGATGACGCCGTTCTTTGCGTTCTGACGGCTCGCGAGGAAAGTCGGGCCGAACCAGACGTCGAGCGGGGTCGGCAGGAGAGTGCCGCCGTGGCCGTAAGTCGCGCCCTGCGCGACGGTGGCGTGGCGCTCGACGACGCATACGCGGTGGCCGGCCGCGCGCAGGTGATAAGCGGTGGCGACGCCCGCTATCCCGCCGCCAATGACGATGACATCCATGTTTTGATTCGAATTTCCGACGGGACGCCGAAGCGGCGCATTCCCGTTGAACGTGGCATGCGGCGCGCTGCCCGGCCTAGCTCGGGCGGCTTGCGCCGATCTGGTGAAAGGGCGAATGATAGCAGTCAAACCGCTGCCGCGGCCACGCGCCGCGCATCGCCCGGCGGCGCCCGCGCGCGGACCGAAAGCGCACCGCCAGGCCCGCTGGAAGCCTGTTCCCGGGGTATAATCCCGGACTTCCTTTCCGCCTCACGTCGCCTGCATGCGCGACTTCTCGGCATCACTGAGCGACGCAACGTCAAGTCCATGGCCCACTTCTCGTGTTTCCCCGGCGCTTCGGCCCTTTCCGATTTCCGTCAAACCCGCCTGCTCGAAACGCTCACGCGCATCGACCCGAATATCACCGGCGTACGCGGGCAATACCTGCACTTCGTCAACGCGCAAACGCCGCTCTCCGCTGAAGACACCGCGAAGATCGAGGCGCTGATGCACTACGGCGATCCGCTCGAAGCAGGCAAGGAGCGCGGCGCCGCCGAAACCTTCCTCGTGGTGCCGCGTTTCGGCACGGTCTCGCCGTGGGCCAGCAAGGCCACCGACATCGCCCATCTGTGCGGGCTCACGCAGGTGCGCCGCATCGAGCGCGGCGTCGAGTACACGGTCACGCTGAAAAGCGGCCTGCTGGGCGGCAAGAAGGCGCTCTCCGACGAAGCTCGCGAGGCCGTCGCGGCGGCGCTGCACGACCGCATGACCGAAAGCGTGTCGAGCTCGCGCGACCATGCGCTGCATCTGTTCGACGAACTGCCGGCCAAGCCGCTGCAAACCGTCGACGTGCTCGGCCACGGCCGTGGCGCGCTGGAAACCGCGAATACTGAGCTGGGCCTCGCGCTCGCCGACGACGAAATCGACTACCTGGTCGACGCGTTCACGAAGCTCGGCCGCAACCCGACCGACGTCGAACTGATGATGTTCGCGCAGGCCAACAGCGAGCACTGCCGCCACAAGATCTTCAACGCGGACTGGACCATCGACGGCGAGAAACAGGACATCTCGCTGTTCAACATGATCCGCAACACCGAGAAGCTGAACCCGCAGGGCACGATCGTCGCGTATTCGGACAACTCGGCGATCATGGCGGGCGGCATGGCCGAGCGCTGGTTCCCGCGCACGCCGGCCGGGACCGGCGCGATGCCGGAGCACTACCGCCGCAGCGTCGAACTCACGCACACGCTGATGAAGGTGGAAACGCACAATCACCCGACCGCGATTTCGCCGTTCCCGGGCGCCGCGACCGGCGCGGGCGGCGAAATCCGCGACGAAGGCGCGACTGGCCGCGGCGCGCGTCCGAAGGCGGGTCTGGCGGGCTTCACGGTGTCGAACCTGGCGTTGCCGGACGGCGTCGAGGCATGGGAAAACGCGCGCGACGCCGCGCAGCCGCTCGCGCATCGCAATCCGGCCGACCAGCACGAAGCCTATGGCCGCCCCGACCGCATTGCATCGCCGTTGCAGATCATGATCGACGGCCCGCTCGGTGGCGCCGCGTTCAACAACGAATTCGGCCGGCCGAATCTGGGCGGTTATTTCCGCGTTTATGAACAGAACGTCGCGGGCCTCGTGCGCGGCTATCACAAGCCGATCATGATCGCCGGCGGCATCGGCAACATCTCGGACCAGCACACGCACAAGCACGATCTGCCGGAAGGGTCGCTGCTGATCCAGATCGGCGGCCCGGGCATGCGCATCGGCATGGGCGGCGGCGCGGCCAGCTCGATGGCGACCGGCACCAACACCGCCGAACTCGACTTCGACTCGGTGCAGCGCGGCAATCCGGAAATCGAACGCCGCGCGCAGGAAGTCATCAACGCGTGCTGGCAGCTCGGCGAGAACAACCCGATCCTGAGCATTCACGACGTGGGCGCGGGCGGTCTGTCGAACGCGTTCCCGGAACTGGTGGACGGCGCGGGCAAGGGCGCGCTGTTCGAGCTGCGCAAGATCCAGCTTGAAGAGAGCGGCTTGTCGCCGCGCGAAATCTGGTCGAACGAAGCGCAGGAGCGCTACGTGCTGGCGATCGCGCCGGCCGATCTGCCGGCCTTCGAAGCGATGTGCAAGCGCGAGCGCTGCCCGTTCGCGGTGATCGGCACGGCCACCGCCGAGCGTCAGCTGAAGCTGATCGACTCCGAACTGAACGACCCCGCCGCGCATCAGCCGGTCGACATGCCGATGGAAGTGCTGCTCGGCAAGGCGCCACGCATGCATCGCGACGTCAAGCGCGTCGAGCAGCGGCTCGAACCGGTGGACGTCACCGGCATCGCGTTGCCGGATGTCGCACAGAGCGTGCTGCGTCATCCGACGGTTGCGAGCAAGTCGTTTCTGATTACGATCGGCGACCGCTCGGTGGGCGGCACGACCGCGCGCGACCAGATGGTCGGCCCGTGGCAGGTGCCGGTGGCCGACGTCGCGATCACGACGATGGACTACGCGGGTTTCCGCGGCGAAGCGATGACGATGGCCGAGCGCACGCCGCTCGCCGTGATCAACGCGCCGGCTTCGGGCCGCATGGCGGTCGGCGAGGCGGTCACGAACATCGCGGCCGCGCCGATTGCGTCGCTCGACAAGCTGAAGCTGTCGGCGAACTGGATGGCCGCGTGCGGCGTGCCGGGCGAAGACGCGGCGCTCTACGACACGGTCAAGGCGATCGGCATGGAGCTGTGCCCGGCACTCGGCATCAGCATCCCGGTCGGCAAGGATTCGCTGTCGATGCGCACCAAGTGGGAAGACCGTGGCGTCGCGAAGGAAGTGGTCGCGCCGGTCTCGCTGATCATCTCGGCGTTCGCGCCGGTCGAAGACGTGCGCAAACAGCTCACGCCGCAACTGCGCCGCATGAGCGAGGTCGGCGACTCGGTGCTGATCGCGATCGACCTCGGCCGCGGCAAGCATCGTCTGGGTGGCAGTATCCTCGCGCAGGTCACGCAGCAGGTCGGCGACACGGTGCCCGACATCGACGATCCCGAAGACCTGAAGCGCTTCTTCAACGCCATCCAGGCGTTGAACAGCGACGGCAAGCTGCTCGCTTACCACGACCGTTCGGACGGCGGCCTGTGGGCGACTGTGTGCGAGATGGCGTTCGCGGGTCACGTCGGCGTGTCGCTGAACGTGGACATGCTGATACTCGACCCGCATCACGAATCCGACTACGGCGACGCGAAAGACTGGGCCAAGCAGACCAGCGGCCGACGTGAAGACCGCACGATGCGCGCGCTCTTCAACGAAGAGCTCGGCGGCGTGATCCAGGTGCGCGCGGCGGAGCGCGACGCGGTGCTGGTCGCGTTGCGCGAACACGGGCTGTCGGCATGCTCGCATGTGATCGGCAAGATCACCGAGCGCGACGCGATCGAAATCTATCGCGACGCAAAGAAGATCTACGAAGCGTCGCGCACCGAACTGCATCGCACGTGGAGCGAAGTGAGCTGGCGTATCGCGCGTCTGCGCGACAATCCGGCCTGCGCCGATGCGGAATACGACGCGCTGCTGGATGCCGCTGATCCGGGCATCACGCCGGTGCTGAGCTTCGATCCGGCTGAGGACGTGGCTGCGCCGTATATCCCCCAAGGGGACTTCCTTCGGGGCGTCGGCAGGAGCGCGCGTCCGCGTGTGGCGATCCTGCGTGAGCAGGGCGTCAACTCGCACCTCGAAACGGCCTACGCATTCGACCGCGCGGGCTTCGACGCGCACGACGTGCACATGAGCGACCTGCTCGCGGGCCGCGCGAACCTGGCGGACTTCGCCGGCGCGGTCGCGTGCGGCGGCTTCTCATACGGCGACACGCTGGGCGCCGGCGAAGGCTGGGCGAAGGCGATCCGCTTCAACGCGCAACTGGCCGACATGTTCGCCGCATTCTTCGGCCGCCAAGACACGTTCGCGCTCGGCATCTGCAACGGCTGCCAGATGATGAGCAGCCTCGCGTCGATGATCCCAGGCGCCGACGCGTGGCCGAAGTTCACGCGCAACAAGTCGGAGAAATTCGAAGCGCGCTTCTCGCTGGTCGAAGTGCAGGCGTCGCCGTCGATCTTCTTCGCCGGCATGGAAGGCTCGCGCATTCCGGTGGCGGTCGCGCACGGCGAGGGCTATGCGGACTTCTCGCAGCAAGGCGATGCGTCGAAGGTGGCGGTGGCGATGCGTTACGTCGATCACCGTGGCCAGGCAACCGAGCAATATCCGTTCAATCCGAACGGTTCGCCGAACGGCATCACGTCGGTCACGACCGCCGATGGCCGCTTCACGGTGCTGATGCCGCACACCGAACGCGTGCATCGCGCGGTGCAGATGAGCTGGCATCCGGAAGGCTGGGGCGAGGGCGGCACGGACGCTAGCCCATGGATGCGCGTGTTCCAGAACGCGCGCCGCTGGCTGGGGTGATCTGAGGCAGGGCCGCCGCTTGCCTTGGGTGGCGGCCTTGTTGTGTGGCTCGCGCTAAGGCGGCTCACGCTGTGCGCCGCGCTTTGCGATGTGCCCGAGGTTGGGCCTCATGCCAGGTTTCACAGTACGCTTCGCACAACGCATAAAGCTGCAACAACACAACCCGCAGCAAATAAAAAAGCCGCCCTCGTGGGCGGCTTTTCTGCTTCATGCTTCAGACGAAGCGGTCACTCGAGAACCCGCTTACTGAATCTTCGCGTTCTTGCGCAGACCTTCTTCGAAGGCCTGCAGCTTTTCCTGCTGGATCTGCTGCACGATCTGCGGGCGCACCTGCTCCAGCGGCGGCGGCGTGGTATCGCGCACGTCGTCGACACGGATGACGTGCCAGCCGAATTGCGTATGCACGGGCGTGTCGGTCATCTGGCCTTTCTGCAGATGGGTGGCCGCGTCCGCGAATTCAGGCACGTAGGCCTTCGGGTCCGACCAGTCGAGGTCGCCGCCGTTCTTGCCCGATCCCGGGTCCTTCGAGTATTGCTTGGCGAGCTCTTCGAAGCTTGCGCCACCCTTGATCTTCGCGATCAGGTCCTTCGCCTGCTGCTCGTTGTCGACGAGGATGTGGTGCAGGTGATATTCCTTGCCGCCCGCGTCCTTGATCAGCGCGTTGTAGCGCGCGGTGACTTCGGCGTCGCTCGGCTGATTGTTCTTCACGAAGTCTTCGATCAGCGCGCGCAGCACGACGGTTTGTTGCGCGACGGCGATTTGCGCCTTGATGTCCGGACGATTCGGCAGGCCACGGCGCAGCGCTTCCTGCATCAGGATCTCGCGGTTCACCAGTTCTTCGCGCACGGCCATTTGAAGTTGCGGCGTATTTTGCTGGCCCTGGTGAACCAGCTGATCGATCAGTGCGTCAGCGCGCGCTTTCGGAATCGGCGTGCCGTTCACGACAGCGATGTTCTGTGCAAATGCAGGTGCGGCCGCAAACGCAGCCAGCAAGACCCAAAGGCGGGTTTTCTTCAAAGTCATCGGAAGTTCCTAGCGGGGCAACAAAGCAAATTCTTCGGGCGTATACGCCGTGATGGCAAGGGCATGAATGCCGCGCTGCATGGCATCGGCCAGCGCATCATACACCATGCGATGCCGCGCCACGCGGGCTTTGCCGGCAAATGCGGCAGCCACGATCGTGACACTGAAATGACCGCCGGCGGAGGCTCCCGCGTGGCCCGCGTGCTGCGCGCTGTCGTCGGTGATGCGAATCGATTCGACCGGCGCGAGCGCAGCAGCGAGGCGCGCCTCGATCAGCGCGGCGCGCTCGGCGGTGGTGGCGTGCATGAATACGTCGCTCGTCATGTCATTCTTCCTTCATGTATTTCGCAAGCCACAAACTCTGTCCGACGATGAACACCAGCAGGCATCCGGTCGCGCCGAACAGCTTGAAATTGACCCATTGGTCGGTCGTGTAGTGATACGCGACGAACAGATTGACGAGCCCGAGCAGCACGAAAAACACCGCCCACACGATATTCAGCTTTCCCCAGATCGCGTGCGGCAGCGTGATCTGCTTGCCCATCATCGCTTCGATCAGGTTCTTGTTGAAGGCCAGTTGCGAGACGATCAATGCGACGGAGAACGCCCAGTACAGCACGGTGGGCTTCCACTTGATGAAGGTGTCGTTGTGCAGCACGAGCGTGGCGCCGCCGAACACCGTGACGACGCCGAGGCTCACCCACAGCATCGGATCGACCTTGCGGTGGCGGAAGGCCACCCACGCGATCTGCACCAGCGTGGCGACGATCGCCACTGCCGTCGCCGTGAAAATGCCCCATATCTTGAAGGCGACGAAGAACAGGATGATCGGGAACAGATCGAACAGGAATTTCATTATCTGGTCGGGAATTCGCAGAGTGAGTCGAAGGTGAGGGCGCAGTGCGAAACGCCCGGTAGTGCTAGCCGCGCGAGGCCGCGATGACAAACGGACGTCTTGCCCGGCTGTTCGTCGCGAGCCTGCCGCGCGAGGGTGGCAAGCCCGCAGGCTGGATCAAGGGCGTCGCGGCCGCCGGACGCCGATGGCGCGCGCCTGCCGGCAACGCGCCGCACTTCGCACAGCGTTACTTGGGCTCGAATTGTAACGCAGCCGAATTGATGCAGTAGCGCAGACCGGTCGGCGCCGGGCCGTCTTCGAACACATGGCCCAGATGCGCGCCGCAGTTCTTGCATTGCACTTCGATGCGCAACATGCCGTGCGAGCGGTCGGTTTTCTCGGCGATCACCTCGCCGTTGATCGGCTTGAAGTAGCTCGGCCAGCCACAGCCGGCGTCGAACTTGGTGTCCGATTCGAACAGCGGCGTGCCGCAGCACACGCAGTCGTAGATGCCGCGGTCCCAGTGATCGTGGTAGCGGCCCGTGAACGGGCGCTCCGTGGCCGCGTGGCGGGTCACCTGGTATTCGATGTCGGACAGCTGCTTGCGCCACTCGGCGTCGTCTTTCTGCACGGCGGGGGCATCGGGGTTCAGGTCGTCGGGCTTGTTCATGGTCGGTTCCTGTCTCGGGCTTGTTTTGGGGGCTGCTCGGTGGGCGGGCCGGGTTCGGCGTTCAGTCGGCTTTCTATCAGGTTTCGTTCTGCGTCCGTTCACGCTTCATCGCGGCTCGTATCGCGGCTGCACGGTTCACTCGGCACATCACACAGAATCAGGCGCACTTCAGCGTCTCGCAGAGGCGTCACGACGAGCAACTCACTTCCAGCGAGCTGGCCCAGTCGGGCGGCAAGCCCGCATAGGCTTCGTGCTCGGGCTGTTCGTCGAATGGGCGGCGCAGCACTGCCGCCAGACGCTCCACTTCGGAAAAGTCCTTCTCTTTCGCGCGGCTGATCGCCGTTTCCGCCAGATGATTGCGAAGTATGAATTTGGGGTTCACACGGTTCATTGCAATGGCGCGCGCGGCGTCGTCGCGTGTTTCTTCGGACAGCCGCGCGCGGTAGTCGTTCGCCCACACGTCGAACGCGGCGCGATCGAGAAACAGATCGCGCACCGGTGCGTCGCCGCTCGCGTCGTGTTTCGACACGCGCGCCAGATTGCGAAAGGCCAGCGTGAAATCGGCGCGGTTCGCGTGCATCAACTCGAACAGGCGATTGATCAGCGCATCGTCGCCGTCGCGCTCGTTTTCGAGGCCGAGCTTGGCGCGCATGCGCCGCTCCAGCGCCGGTGCGAAGCGCTCCTTGAAACCGCCGAGCACGCGCTGCGCGTCTTCGATCGCCTTGTCGCTGCGCACGCTTTCGTCGTGCTGTTCGCCGAGCAGGGGCAAGAGCCCCTGCGCGAGGCAAAACAGATTCCAGTAGGCGATCTGCGGCTGCATCCGGTACGCGTAACGGCCCTGCGAATCGGAGTGGTTGCAGATGTAGCCGGCGTCGAAGCCGTCCATGAAGCCGAACGGACCGTAGTCGATCGTCAGGCCGAGGATCGACATGTTGTCGGTATTCATCACGCCGTGACAGAAGCCGACCGCCTGCCAATCGACCATCAGGTCGGCGGTGGACAGCACCGCTTCGTTCAGCAGCGCGAGATACGGATCACTGGTTTCGCGGCAATGCGGATAGAAACGCTCGATCACGTGATCGGCGAGCGCACGCAGCGCGTCGACGCGATCGTTCGAATAGAAGTGTTCGAAGTGGCCGAAGCGCACGAAACTCGGCGCCACGCGCGTGACGACGGCGGCGGTTTCGACGGTCTCGCGCCGCACCGGCTGATCGGAGCCGATCACGCACAGCGCGCGTGTGGTCGGAATGCCGAGGTGATGCATCGCTTCCGAACACAGAAACTCGCGGATCGACGAGCGCAGCACCGCGCGGCCGTCGCCCATGCGCGAATAGGGGGTGCGTCCCGCGCCCTTGAGCTGCAGCTCGAAGCGCTGGCCGTCGTGTTCGATTTCGCCGAGACCGAGCGCGCGGCCGTCGCCGAGCTGACCCGCCCACACGCCGAACTGATGGCCCGAGTACACCGATGCATAAGGCAACACCTCGGCTGGCCACTCACGCGTCGCGTTGCCGCAAAACAGTTCGGCGAAGCCCGGATCGTTGCGAAGCTCGGGCGCGAGACCGAGCAGCGCGGCAGTCTCCGTGGAGAAGCCGACCATGTACGGCGCGCTGAGCGGCGCGGCGGGCAGACGTGTGAGAAACGCGCTGCCGAGCTGCGCGAACGCGCTCGGCGGGGGAGTGACAAGAGTGTTGGAAAGATCCGTTAAAGCTTCGGATAACCCTGCAATGCTTGGGGAAAACGACATGTTGAGCGCCTCTGGATTAACCGATATTGTAAGTCCGCGCCCGCGGAGCTGCTGGCTGGCCTTTGGACAATGCTGCACCCCGATGTGGTACCCCCTCTGTGGCCGGCCTGGCGGATTTCGCCGCCGCGCAGCCAGACACGTCCAATCGGCTCCCGGACCGCAACCCAATCGAACACAGACAAGCCGAGGAGACCCCGCTTTATGACGACCCCGCTGCTGGGCCAGATGATGGACGTGCCGCTCACCGTGCCCTCGTTGCTCGCGCATGCCGCGCGGCATTTCGGCGGCACCGAGATCGTTTCGCGGCGCATCGAGGGCGACCTGCACCGCTACACGTACCGCGATTGCGAGAAGCGCGCGAAGCAGCTCGCGCAGGCGTTGATCGCGCTGGGCGTGAAACCCGGCGAGCGGATCGCGACGCTCGCGTGGAACGGCTACCGGCATCTGGAAACGTACTACGGCACGACCGGCTTCGGCGCCGTCTGCCACACGATCAACCCGCGGCTCTTTCCCGATCAGATCGCCTACATCGTCAATCACGCCGACGACGCCTACGTGCTGTTCGACACCACCTTCGCGCCGCTCGTCGACGTGCTCGCGCCGCAGTGCCCGACAGTGCGCGGCTGGATCGCGCTGGCCGACGACGCGCATCTGCCCGTCATGCAAACGCCGGTGCTCAGCTACGAGACGCTGATGGCCGCGCGGAACGGCGACTTCGAATGGCCGTATCTCGACGAGCGCCAGGCGTCCTACCTTTGCTATACGTCGGGCACCACGGGCAATCCGAAGGGCGCGCTGTATTCGCATCGCTCGACGGTGCTGCACGCGTTCGGCGCGTCCTTGCCCGATGCGATGAGCCTGTCCGCGCGCGATGCCGTGCTGCCCGTCGTGCCGATGTTCCATGTGAACGCGTGGGGCATTCCGCACGCCGCGCCGTTGACCGGCGCGAAGCTGGTGTTCCCCGGCAAGGACCTCGACGGCAAGTCGCTCTACGAGCTGATGGAAAGCGAGCGCGTCACGTATTCGGCCGGCGTGCCGACTGTGTGGCTCGGCTTGCTGAACTACCTGCGCGACGCGGGCGTGAAGTTTTCATCGCTGGAGCGCACGGTGATCGGCGGCTCCGCGTGTCCGCCGGCCATGCTGCGCACCTTCGAGGACGACTACGGCGTGCAGGTGATCCACGCGTGGGGCATGACCGAAATGTCACCGCTCGGCACGCTGTCGAAGCTGACCTGGGAGCAGAGCCAGCGGCCGCTTGCCGAGCAGCGCAAGTTGCTCGAAAAGCAGGGCCACGCACTGTACGGCGTCGACATGAAGATCGTCGGCGAGGACGGGCGTGAACTGCCGTGGGACGGCGTCGCGTTCGGCGATCTGCATGTGCGCGGGCCGTGGGTGATCGACCGGTATTTCCGCAAGGACGACTCGCCGCTCGTGGACGGCTGGTTTCCGACCGGCGACGTCGCCACCATCGACCGCGACAGCTTCCTGCATATCACCGACCGCTCGAAGGACGTGATCAAATCCGGCGGCGAGTGGATCAGCTCGATCGATATCGAGAACGTCGCGATCGCGCATCCGGCAGTGGCGGAAGCGGCCTGCATCGCGTGTGCGCATCCGAAGTGGACCGAGCGGCCGCTGCTGGTTGTCGTCAAGCGCGCCGGCTTCGATGTCACGCGCGAGGCACTGCTCGCGTTCTACGAAGGCAAGGTCCCCAAATGGTGGATCCCCGACGACGTCGCGTTCGTCGACGAACTGCCGCATACCGCTACCGGCAAGCTGCAGAAACTGAAGCTGCGCGAAGCTTTCCGCGGCCACGTGCTGCCTTCCGCGCTCGACGATGAGCTGCGCTGCCCGCTGGTCAGGGGAAACCCTGCGTAGAGATAAATTGAACGATCGTGCTTTTCTGTGTATCCTGCCTGCAGACCGGGGAACAATGGTCGGCTGCAGAGCCGGCCAATGAGTCGGACAATGAGCCGGTTCGATAACCCGGATGGCCGGCGCGCAATGCGCCGCCTAATCGCATGATTGGCATGGATCGCATGGAGGCAGGCAGATGGCAGTGAATTACACAACTCAAGACGGCGTGGCCGTCATCACGCTGAACAATCCTCCGGTGAACGGCCTCGGCCTGTCGACGCGGGCGGGCATCGTCGAGGGGATCGAGCGCGCGCAGAACGACCCGGCCGTGAAGGCCATCGTGCTGACCGGCGCGGGCAAGGCCTTCTCGGGCGGCGCCGACATCACCGAATTCAATACGCCGAAAGCCACTCAGGAGCCGACGCTCGCCACGGTCATCAAGCTCGTCGAAGGCAGCGCGAAGCCGGTGATCGCAGCCATCCACAGTGTCGCGATGGGCGGCGGCCTGGAGTTGGCGCTCGGCGCGCATTACCGCATCGCCGCGCCCGGCGCGCAGATCGCGCTGCCGGAAGTGAAGCTCGGCATCCTGCCGGGCGCGGGCGGCACGCAGCGCCTGCCGCGCGCAATCGGCCTCGAAGCCGCGCTCAACATGATCGTCTCCGGCGCGCCGGTGCTGTCGGAGAAGCTGGCCGACTCGGGCCTGTTCGACGAAATCGTGCAAGGCGATCTGCTGGAGGCGGCGCTCGGGTTCGCCCGCAAGGTCGGCGCCAAGGAAGGCCCCCATCCGAAGGTGCGCGATCGCCAGATCGAGCACCCGAACGCGGCCGGTTTCATCCAGTTCGCGCGCAATAGCGTGGCGGCGATCGCGAAGAACTTCCCGGCGCCGCACAAATGTATCGACGCCGTCGAGGCGGGCGTGCAGAACGGTTTCGACAAGGGCCTCGCGTTCGAGCGCGAATGCTTTGTCGCGCTGGTGCGGACGCCGGAAAGCCGCGCGCTGCGCCACGCGTTCTTCGGCGAACGCGCGGCCAGCAAGATTCCCGATGTGCCCGCCGATACGCCGCTGCGCGACATCAGCCGGGTGGCCGTGATCGGCGCGGGCACGATGGGCGGCGGCATCGCGATGAACTTCGTCAACGCGGGTATTGCGGTCACGCTGCTGGAAACGAAACAGGAAGCGCTCGACCATGGCCTCGCGACGATCCGCAAGAACTACGAAGCCACCGTCAAGAAAGGCAAGTTGAAGCCGGAAGCGCTCGAACAGCGGATGGCGCTGATCACGCCCACGCTTTCCTACGACGACCTGAAGAGCGCCGACCTGATCGTCGAAGCCGTGTTCGAAGAACTCGGCGTGAAAGAGCAGGTGTTCAAGCGTCTGGACGAAGTCGCCAAGCCCGGCGCGATCCTCGCATCGAATACGTCGACGCTCGACGTCGACAAGATCGCCGCGTTCACGAAGCGTCCGCACGACGTGGTCGGCCTGCACTTCTTCAGCCCGGCCAACGTGATGAAGCTGCTCGAAGTGGTGCGCGGCAAGGAGACCGCCAAAGACGTGCTCGCCACCGTGATGCAGCTCGCGAAGAAGATCAGGAAGACGGCGGTGGTGTCCGGCGTGTGCGACGGCTTCATCGGCAACCGGATGATCGAGCAGTACGTGCGTCAGGCGCTCTTCATGCTCGAAGAAGGCGCGCTGCCCGCACAGGTGGACAAGGCCATCGAGAAGTTCGGTTTCGCGATGGGCCCGTTCCGCATGAGCGATCTGGCCGGCAACGACATCGGCTGGGCGATCCGCAAGCGCCGCTATCAGGAACGTCCTGATATCCATTATTCGAAGATCGCCGACCGTCTGTGCGAGATGGGGCGCTTCGGGCAGAAGACCGGCGGCGGCTGGTACGACTACAAGGCGGGCGACCGCACCGCGTATCCGTCGAAAGTGGTCGACGAGATGATCGGCGCGTACTCGCAAGAAATCGACGGCGAGCGCCGCAAGATCAGCGACGAGGAAATCGTCGAGCGCCTCGTGTTCGCGCTCGTCAACGAAGGCGCGAAGATTCTCGAAGAAGGCATTGCGTCGAAAGCGTCGGACATCGACATGGTCTATCTGACCGGCTACGGCTTCCCGCTCTATCGCGGCGGCCCGATGCTGTACGCGGACACGGTCGGCCTCTACAACGTGGAGCGCGCGATCCGCCGTTACGCGGCGCGGCCGAACGGCGACGCGTGGCAACTCGCGCCGGGCATCGCGAGGCTGGCGGCCGAAGGCCGCGGGTTCAACGGCTGAGCGAGCCGAGGGCCCCTCGGATCAAACGACTGGGGTGGCGCGTTCCGCCTCCTGATTCGCAGCGTACCTTGTTGCGCGAATCGGAGCGCAAATCGCCCCGCGATTTGCCGGCGCGCCACCATCGACATCTGGAAGTAGGAGAAATGCATGACTGACGCAGTAATCGTATCGACCGCCCGCACGGGCCTTGCCAAATCATGGCGCGGCGGTTTCAACATGACGCACGGCGCGACGCTCGGCGGCCACGTGACGCAGGCCGCCGTCGAGCGCGCGAAGCTCGACCCGGCGCGCGTCGAGGACGTGATCATGGGCTGCGCGAATCCGGAAGGCGCGACGGGCGGCAACATCGCGCGGCAGATCGCATTGCGCGCCGGCTTGCCGGTCAGTGTGCCGGGCATGACGGTGAACCGTTTCTGTTCTTCGGGATTGCAAACTATCGCGCTCGCCGCGCAACGCGTGATCGCCGGTGAAGGCGACGTGTTCGTCGCCGGCGGCGTGGAGTCGATCTCGTGCGTGCAGAACGAGATGAACCGCCACATGATGGCCGAAGGCTGGCTCAGCAAAAACAAGCCGGAAATCTACTGGTCGATGTTGCAGACCGCCGAGAACGTCGCGAAGCGCTATTCGATCTCGAAGGAACGTCAGGACGAGTACGGCGTGCGCTCGCAGCAGCGCGCGGCGGCCGCGCTCGAAGCAGGCAGGTTCAAGGACGAGATCGTGCCGTTGACGGTGCTCGCCGGCGTCGCCGACAAAGCGAGTGGCCGTCTGTACACGAAAGAAGTGACCGTCGGCAGCGACGAAGGCATTCGCGCCGACACGACGCTCGAAGGCGTGTCGAAGATTCGCACCGCGATGCCGGGCGGCGTGGTCACCGCCGGCAACGCGAGCCAGTTTTCGGACGGCGCGTCGGCTTGCGTCGTGATGAACGCGAAAGTCGCGGAGCGTGAAGGGCTGCAGCCGCTCGGCATTTTCCGCGGCTTCGCGGTGGCGGGCTGCGAGCCGGACGAAATGGGCATCGGCCCGGTGTTCGCGGTGCCGAAGCTGCTCAAGCAGGCGGGTCTGAAGGTCGAGGACATCGACCTGTGGGAATTGAACGAGGCGTTCGCGGTGCAAGTGCTGTATTGCGCGGACAAGCTCGGCATTCCCCAGGATCGCCTGAACGTGAACGGCGGCGCGATTGCGGTCGGGCATCCGTATGGCGTGTCCGGCGCGCGGCTCACCGGCCATGCGCTGATCGAAGGCAAGCGGCGCGGCGCGAAGCTGGTCGTCGTGACAATGTGCATCGGCGGCGGGCAGGGCGCGGCGGGGTTGTTCGAAGTGGTTTGAGGCGGGCCCCGCTGGTGCGGACCTGAGAGGGCGGGCGCTGCGGGTTCGGTGCGGTAGCGGGAAATCCGCGCCGAATCCGTGGGGTTCGTTTTTTTTGTTCGCGTGGTTCACGAGGATCAGTTGCCCGAAGGAATCGCCGGGATCACTGCGAACCCGCTCCCGGCGATGGCAGGCTCAACGTGCCCTGATTGGTGAAGCGCGTCGTGCCCGTCATGCCGCCCGCGAGCTTGCCGCGCAGGATGTATGGAACCACCCCGACTGCGCGGCGTCGGCGACCGCGAAGGCCTGGCGAACGGCGGCGAATGCCGGCACGGTTAGCGGCACGGTGACGAGGGTTTCGGCGAAGCGCTGCACGGTGCCCGCCTGATCGCTGACGCCGCTGGCGAACGGCTTGCCGTTCAGTTCGAGATCGAGCGACACGCCGTTGAAGCTGACCGTGGAGTCGTTGGGATTCTGCACGCGCAGTTTGACGTTGAAGCGCATCTCCAGCCCCTGGCTGGGGAGCGGTTCGATGCCGGCCACGCTGACGCGCAACGGATCGCCGCCGAACATCCCGGCGCAGCCATTGAGCGTCAGAGTAACAAGCGTGAAAAATGTGGAGACGGCGAGCAGCCGATAAAGACCCGACAGACCGCTGGACAGCGGCGCGCGCGGCAAGGACATGACCAGCACCTCGTAGGAAGCGGGTTGATCACGCATTGTACCGGGCGGCATCGCGCGGGCAGAGCGTTTCAGGCGGCGCGCCGCCACCGTGTTCTGACGAGCGCGGCCAGACGATGATGCGCACAAGGCGAGCCTCGTCGAACTCTGCGCGCGCGCCGGCATCGCGCTGATCGAGGACGATCCGTACCGCGAACTCGTCGACGCCGCGCAGCCGCCCAGATCGCTGAAAGCCTGGGACACCGACGGCACGGAGATCCACTGCACGTCGTTCAACAAGACGCTGGCGCCCGGCATGCGGGTCGGCTGGACCAACGGCGGACGCTGGCATCCGCGCATCGGCATGCTGAAGTTCGCGCAGTCGCGGCACAACGAGCAGCTGTCGCAAGGGGTCGTCGGCGGCGCTTTTCGACGCCGCACTGGATGACGGTATTCGCATCATGCCAGGGACGGTGTTTCCGAACGCGGGGCGTTTCGATCACTTCATCCGTTCGAGTTGCCCGAGCACGGATCTCGATCTGGCCGACGAAGCGGTGCGGCGCTTGGGGCGCCTTGCGCAAAGGCTGGCCGCCCATGCGCCGGTGCGATAGCGGGTATCATTTCCTGCTGCGCGCGCCTGCGGCTCGCCGCGCTTCCGGATGCAACAGGACGCGACGAGTCGTGATACGAAGCCACGCAGCGAGGCCGATTTCACGATTCATCATATTGTGAGGTTAAGGCTCGACGAAGACGCCAGTCCCATCGGCCACAGTTCTCTGTGCCGACAACGAACCCTGAATACGCAATGACCGATTCATCCTCATCCCCCCAAAGAGGCGCGCCATCGCTGCCCGAGAGCCCGTTCGTCGATCGTCTCGGCGCGCAGTTGCGCTCGGCCGCCGACGGCGTCAGCGAAGTCGTGCTGCCGTTGCAGCCCGATCACATGAACACGTGGGACGTCGCTCACGGCGGCGTCACGATGACGCTCGCCGATGTCGCGCTCGCGATGGCCGCGCGCAGTCTGGCCGGCGACGGCGTGGGCGTCGTCACCGTCGAAATGAAGGTCAACTTCATGCAGCCGGGCCGCGGCGAGCTGCGCGCGACCGGCCGCGTACTGCACCGCTCGACCACCATGGCCTATTGCGAAGGAGAGATCCGCGACAGCGAAGGCCACTTCGTCGCCAAGGCGCTCGGCACCTTCAAATACATGCGACGCCTGGCGGTCGGTCGCGACGTGACGCAGCAGCGCTTGCGCAGCGACCCGTCGGCGAAACCCGGCCCGAGCGACGGTTGATCGAGCGCCGCGCGACCATCGTGCGACCATGGCAAAGCGCGTGAGCCCGGTGAGCCACGCGCGCCTGTCATGCCTACCACGCTCGCCGTTCAGCCCATTCACCAACCCGATCGCTAACGCATCGCCAACTCACCGCTAACACATCGATAACTCGTGGAGACGACCGTCATGCCCCAGATCAACCGTCAACTCGTGCTCGCTTCGCGTCCGCAAGGCGCGGTCACGCCCGACAATTTCCGGCTTGTCGAAACGCCGCTCGCGCCCCTGGCGGATGGCGAGTTGCGCGTGCGCAATCACTTGCTGTCGCTCGATCCGTACATGCGCGGACGCATGAACGACAGCAAGTCGTACGCGACGCCGCAGCCGCTGAACGAAGTGATGATCGGCGGCACGGTCGGTGAAGTGGTCGAGTCGAAGAATCCGAAGTTCGCGGTCGGCGACAAGGTCGTGGCGATGTTCGGCTGGCAGGAATATGGCACCTCGAACGGAGCCGGCGTGCAGAAAGTCGACGACACGCATGTGCCGCTATCGGCCTATCTCGGCCCGGTCGGCATGCCCGGCGTCACTGCATGGTATGGGCTGAACCGGATCATCGCGCCGAAAGCGGGCGAGACCGTGGTGGTCAGCGCGGCGAGCGGCGCGGTGGGCAGCGTGGTCGGTCAACTGGCGAAGCTGGCCGGCGCGCGCGCGGTGGGCATCGCGGGCGGCGCGGACAAGTGCCGCTACGTGGTCGAGACGCTCGGCTTCGACGCATGCGTCGATTACAAGGCGGGCAATCTGTATCAGGAACTCAAGGCCGTGACGCCGGACGGCGTGGACGGCTATTTCGAGAACGTCGGCGGCGAAGTGCTCGACGTGACGCTCGCGCGCATGAACGCGTTCGGCCGCATTGCGTTGTGCGGATTCATCGCGGGCTATGACGGTCACCCGATGCCGCTCAAGAACCCGGCGCAGATGCTCACGCAGCGGCTGCTCGTGCAAGGCTTCATCGTCAGCGAGCATATGGACGTGTGGCCGGAAGCGCTCAAGCAACTCGGCACGCTGGTCGCGCAGAAAAAACTGCAGTATCGCGAGACCATCGCGCAAGGGCTAGATGCAGCGCCCGAGGCGTTCATCGGCCTGCTCAAAGGCAAGAACTTCGGCAAGCAACTCGTCAAGCTGATCTGAGCGGCGCCGCACTCGAAAAGCACACGCACGCGCGAGGTGCTACTCAATCCGGGAGTCAGACGATGTTCGAATTCGCAGGCAAGGTAGCGGTGATCACCGGGGCGGCCAGCGGCTTGGGCCAGGCGTTCGCGCAGAAGGGCGCGTCGCTCGGCATGAAGCTGGTGCTCGCCGATGTGAATCCCGCCGCGCTCGCGCAAACCGTCGACGCGCTGCGCGAGCGCGGCGCCGACGCGATCGGCGTGCCGACCGACGTGTCGGACGCGGCCCAGGTCGAAGCGCTCGCGCAAGCGGCGCTCGCCGCGTTCGGCAAGGTCCATCTGCTGTTCAGCAACGCGGGCGTGGGCGCGGGCGGCTTCGTGTGGGAAAGCCCGGCGAACGACTGGTCGTGGGTGTTCGGCGTCAACGTGATGGGCGTCGCGCACGGCGTGCGGGTCTTCACGCCGATCATGCTGGCGCAGAACGAGCCCGCGCACATCGTCAACACGGCGTCGGTCGCGGGCTTGCTGTCGCCGCCCGCGATGGGCGTCTACAACGCGTCGAAACACGCGGTGGTGTCGTTGACCGAGACGCTTTATCACGACCTGCAACTGGCGCAGGCGCCAGTCGCGCCAGTGACGGGGACGGCGGCAGGCACGCAGACGGCCGGGCCGCAGGTCGGCTGTTCGCTGTTGTGCCCGGCCTTCGTGCCGACCGGCATCGCCGACGCGGAACGCGCGCGTCCGTCGGCGCTGCGCAACGCAGGTGCGCCGACCCGCTCGCAGATCGCCGCGCACCGGCAGTTGCACCGCGCGGTGCAGGCGGGCAAGCTGAGCGCCGCCGATGTCGCCGACATCACGTTCGAAGCGATCGCCGCGCGGCGCTTTTACATCGTCACGCATCCTGGCATCATGGCGACCGTGAAGCTGCGTCACGAAGACATCGAGCAATTGCGCGAACCCACCGATCCGATGTCGCTCAAGCCAGAAGTAAAGAACGCCGGTTAGGCGCTCGAAGCCATCGCCGGCATCTTGCGGGCCGGCTCTTTTCAACCACCGGCGCGCAGGCGCCGCCCCGATGCGCCACCCGCACCATGCCGTTGAATCCGAAGATCGAGCAGGTGCTCGACATGATCGAGCGGGCCAAGCGTCCGCCATACCATCAGATGAGCGCGCAACAGGCGCGCGCGTCATACGAAAAAAGCGCGCCGATCCTGGAGATCGCGAGCGCGCCGATGTTCACGCGGGAAGATCTGTCGATCCCCACGCGCGAAGGCGCAGCGATTCGCGCGCGTCTTTATCAGGCGGTCGAGCCGAGTTGGGCCGAGCCCGCACCGGCGCTCGTGTACTACCACGGCGGCGGCTTCACGGTAGGCAGCGTCGATACGCATGACGCGCTGTGCCGGATGTTCGCGCGCGACGGTCAATGCACGGTGTTGTCGGTCGACTATCGGCTCGCGCCGGAGCACAAATTCCCCACCGCGGTCGACGACGCGTTCGACGCGTTGACCTGGCTGCGCGAGCACGCCGCGGAATATGGCGTCGACGCGGACCGGCTCGCGCTCGGCGGCGATAGCGCGGGCGGCACGCTGGCGACGGTCTGCGCGGTGCTCGCACGCGACGCGGGCATCCGGCTCGTGCTGCAATTGCTGATCTATCCGGGCACGACCGGCCATCAGCAAACCGATTCGCACTCGCGCCTCGCGGACGGTTTCCTGCTGTCGGGCGACACGATCCAATGGTTCTTCGAGCAATACGTGCGCGACGAAAACGATCGCGACGACTGGCGTTTCGCGCCGCTCGACGGTCAGCGCGGCGCGCCCGATTTTCGCGGCGTCGCGCCGGCGTGGATCGCGACCGCCGAATACGATCCGTTGAGCGATGAGGGCGATGCGTACGCGGAGAAGCTGCGCGCGCTGGGCAATCAGGTCACGCTCAGGCGCTATCCGGGCATGATCCACGAATTCTTCAAGATGGGCGGCTACGTGCCCGAGGTCGCGCATGCGCATGCGGATGCCGCGGCGGCTTTGCGCGCGGCGTTCGGGCTGGAGTAGCCGTGGGTTTCGTTTCAGCGTGTTGGGTTCGGCGCGTTGGCTTCAGAGCATAGGAACGAGTCCAGACCGCCGGACCACGCAACGCGCCTCACGCACGCTTCACGCAATCTCACGTTCGATGTTGAATGCGAAGCTGCGCTCGAAGTCGCCGGGCCGCACGATCCGATGCGAGCCGTTGTCGTCGCTGCGCTCGGCGACGGCCACGCTGATCACTTCGCCATGCGCGCTCACGCGCAACGCGGTCGTGCCGCGCGTGCCGTAGTCCGGCGACTCGATGAACGCCGCCGACAACACCCGTTCACGTTCGAGCGGAATGCCGGTGGACGGCAATTCGTCGTCACGCGCGACACGCGGGTCGCGCATCAGATCGATCAGGCGTTCGAGCGGCGGCATCGCGTCGCGCGTGAGCAGCGTACCCAGTGCCGTGCGCTTCTTCACGAGCTTCGGCCACGCGGTATCGAGCACCGCGTTCGAGATGCCGTGCGTGCCGGGCGAGAGCAGGGCAGGCGCGCGGTCCGCGCGGTTGCAATACCAGGCGAGTTCGCGGCGCGTCCAGTCGCCCACCAGCAGATTGAAACCGTTGTAGACGTCGCCGGTTCGCGCGACGTGGTGCAGATACGCGAGCGGGCTTTCGTGCGGGCCGCCCTCCGAGTCACTTGCGGAGCGGCTCAGCCAGTCGCTGACGAGGGTGCCGCGGGTCGGCGCGTCAGCGCGCATTTCGTGCGGCGCGCGGTAATTGGTCAGCGCGGCGAAGCGGCCGTCGCGCGACAGGCCGAGCCACGTGCCGCCGCCCACCAGGTCGCGGCCCGCCAGCACGCCCGGCGCGGCGCGCCACCAGTTGATCGGCTCGGCCGTGCGTCGAAAGAATTCGTCGCGATTCGCGGCGAGCGTGAAAAGCGCGCCGTCGAGCGAGTCGGGCCGCCAGTCAAAAACGATCAGGCACATCGGGGAGCTTCTCCCGGTGAGAGCGTGGGCGTTGCAGAAGTCGGCATAAAGCGGCGCCTGCTTGCGTCGCTTTGCGTGATGGCAGGCGTCAAACCTCGCTCGGCAAACCGTAGGGCAGCGCGAGGAAGCGTAGCGCCGGGCCCTCGGGCGCGCCCAGATGCACCGAGCCGCTTTCGAGCGACGCCAGCTTGATCTCGACCAGCAGATCGACCCCATCGCCTGGCGCCGATGCCGCGTTCACGATCATCCCGCACGGCTGGCCCGGATCGTCCGAATGGAACAGTTCCATGCCGGGCCGCACGCTCGCCAGTTCACCCTCCACGTTGGCGAGCGACGTGCGCCGCTTGATCGTGCCGCGATACTGGCTGCGCGCGACCACTTCCTGGCCGGGATAGCAGCCCTTGCGGAAATTCACCGCGCCGAGCACGTCGAAGTTGACCATCTGCGGCACGAACTGTTCGACCACCGGCTGCGTGATGCGCGGCTCGCCCGCGCGGATGTCGAGCCAGTCCCACACTGCCGGCGACACGCGCTTGAGTTTGCCGTCGAGCGAGGGCAGCAGCGCCTCGACCTGCGCCTTCGGGCCGATCCACAGATAGCGCAGCCGTTGCAGCGCATCCGGCACGCGAATCAGCGAGCCCGCCGTGCCGTCCACCTGCACGTGCACGCCGTCGGGCAGCGCGTCGAACACGCCGGACAGCGCGCGACGCACGTCGCCGGCAAGACCGACCACGGCGAGCTCGCCGCTAGCGTCGACCAGCTTCGCCTTGGCGCGCAGGATGAACATCGAGAGCCGCTTCTGCGCCGCCGCTTGCACGTCTTTCGACACCAGCAGGCGAATCGTGTCGCCGCTGCGCCACGTCAGGAACGACGCCAGCAGACGGCCCTTGGCCGAGCAGTAGCCGGCAAGACGCGCGTGGGCGGCGTCCAGATGCTGGGTGTCGTTGGTCAGTTGGCCGTGCAGGAAGCTGGCCGCCTCGTCGCCGGTCGCATCGATCACGCCGAATTGCGTGAGGGGCATGTAGGCGCCGTGATGGAGCACGGCATCGAATTCATCGGCCGACGGGCGCGGCAGCACGGCAAGCGCGGCGGGCGAAGGGGTGCCGGACGGGCTGCCTGAAGGGGTGCCTGAAGCGGTAGCGAGCGGTGTGTTCATGGATTCGGAGAACAGTCAATTCTGACTTTGGCTGAGGCAAACAAGCATTATATGCAGTCCAACCTTGCTACGCTCCGCATGTCCCTACTTGCATGATGCCTCTGCAAGGCTTATGCAGCGAGGGTTTGCAGGTTGTCTGCATCCGGTTGTGCCGAGATCGTGACCCTGTTGGCGTGTTCCGCCAGATGGTCAGGCGCAAGATGAGCATACCGGAGAACGTGTTCGGACTTCGCCTGCGCCCCAACCCCTCAGCCGATCCAGCCAATCCAGCCGTGTCCCTGCCTGAACGTGCCAGCTCGCCCACGTGTAGCGCAGGTCGTGGAACCGGACGTTCCCGATTCCCACGCGGGCGCACTGGCGGTCTGATTGCGCGGTGCACCCACCGGTCGTCGCTGCGTATCACCGGGCCGGGTGAATGCGTTGCGCGATCGAGCCGCTGGTAATAGTCGCCGGTGTTTGCGGGCCAGCTTGCGGAGTCATCCTCAGCTAAGAGCCGCGGCAGCGCGCGACACGCCTGAACTAGTGTTTGTCCCGGCCACATCCCCTCGAAAACGTGTTGGCCCCACTCCGACATTCCGCCCGATACGCATCTCGCAGAACCGCTGAAATGCCCGCCAGACAGAGCTTGCTGCCATGTGGCATGGACTCTGCCTTACACAACGTCCAGCCGTAGCACGACCCACGTATCGCGCTCGCTCGTGCCGATACGCAATCGACCCGATCACCGACCGGAGAACATCATGTTCATCTACCTTTTCCTGCTGCTGAGAAAGGCGCTCGACCGCGCTGAGCACAGCCGTCGCGACGCGTACCTCGCGTCCGCCGTCGACATGGGCGAGCTCGAACGCCGCATGCGTTCAATGGAGATCGACCACTGAGGTGACAAGCCGACGCACCCGCCATTGAACGATCAGGACGCCGGAGCATGCGCGCCGGCGTCCTGATCATAGTCAGCCGCCCGCGCCGGGCCGATAGTGGAGACCTTCCCCGGTCCGGCATCCGCGTGCCCCACTCCTGAGTTCCGTGAACGCCATGAATAGCACCATTGCATCACAAGTCTTCTCTTCCGCAACGACGGTCATTGCCCTGCATTGCTCCGGCTCGGGAGCGGCACAATGGCGCAAGCTCGGCGAGGCGCTCGGCTCGCGCCACGCGTTCGTCGCGCCCGAGCACTACGGCTGCGATAGCACGGGCCCGTGGAGCGGTGAGCGCGCGTTCACGCTCGCCGACGAGGCCGCGAGGACCATCGGGATCATCGACGCCGCGCGGGGCAAGGTGCATCTCGTCGGGCACTCATATGGCGGTGGCGTGGCGTTGCGCGCGGCCGTCGAGCGGCCGGAGCGGATCGCGAGCCTGACGCTTTACGAGCCCTCGGTGTTTCATCTGCTGAAGGTGATGGGCGCGCACGGAGCGCACGCGCTTGCGGAAATCATCGCGATCTCGAAGCGCACCGCCGACCGCGTGAGCTGTGGCGACTATCGGGGCGCGGCGGCTTCGTTCGTTGATTACTGGGGCGGCGGGGGCGCATGGGAAGCGCTGCGGCCCTCGGTGCAGGCCGCCCTCACGCGCTGGGCTCCGAAGGCGCCACTCGACTTCCGCGCGTTGCTCGACGAACGCACGCCCGCAAGCGCGTACACGAGTCTGGGTGTGCCGGCGCTGATCTTGCGCGGCCAGCACGCGCCCCTCCCGACCCGCGCGATTGCCGAGCGCCTGCCGATGCTGTTGCCCGCGGCGCGCCTTGCAATCGTCGAGGGTGCGGGACACATGGGGCCGCTCACGCATGCCGACAAGGTCAACGCGACCATCGCGCGGCATATTGCCGAGTCGGAAACGGCGGCGTGGGCGGGGCGTTTGGGTTAAGCGGGGTTAAGCAATCAACACGTACAGCAGACAAACGAGGGCTTCTGCGAAAACGCCGTCCGTGACGTGTCGTCCATCGTTCGGTACAAATCGGCCAGGAGGCGTCATGCGGGAGCACCATCGCGTTACCCGTGTCGCAATTCGGACTTCGGTAGCGGGTCGGCGCGCGTCAATTGCATCTGCCGCCCAGTTGTCGGGACGTTCAAACTCACGGGTCTGGGCAGTCAACCGGTAGGCGCTGCGAATCTGGACGCGTAATCTAGCTGTCTATGATTCTCAACGCGGTCCATCATTTAGGGGGACCAGAATGCGCAAGCTATTCTTCACGACAGGATCGCCTTTTGCCCGCGCCGTGCGCATCGTGCTCGTCGAGAAGGGGCTCGATTTTGAGCGTGTCGAGACCTTCACGACGCCCAGCGTCGAAGAGCGCGCGAAGATCGCGCCGACCCTGCAGGTTCCGACCTTGGTCGACGGCAACCTCGCTCTTTGGGATTCCGCCGTGATCATCGATTACCTCATGTCCAACTATCCCTGTTTGCCCGCGCCGCAAGGCATGGAGCCCCTCGCGACCGACTACGTGCGCCCGACGGCAAACTGGCACGACAGGCTCGTTCTCGCCACGCTACAAACTTTCGGCGTGTCGACGACGACGGTGTCGCAACTGCAATGGTCTGGGGTCCGGCACGAAGAAAATGGCCATGCCACGCGATGCGCGATTCGGAACCAGCATCTTCTCGATTGGTTTGAGGCTCAGCTCATCGGCACTGACGGCGCATTCATCCCCGGTGTGATCTCCGCGCAGGATATTTTGCTCACCTGTTTCTGTCAGTTCATTGAAACACGCCCATTGCGATTGTCCTGGGGCGCTCCGGGTCGCCCCAAACTCGCGTCATTGGTCGCGCGAATGGCAAGACGACCCTCTTTCCAGCAGGAAGCTGCACTTTGGTGGGAGCCAGGGATGACGTATGCCACTGCCGCCGAGGTGGAATGGGCAAGAAGTAAAACCGTTCATGGTGGACCCAGCTTCAGCGAATGGGCGTCGCAGTCTGCCAGTTGACACCGGGCTTTGACGACGATCGGATGAACGAGTGCGGCCAATGAGCAAAGAGAGTCCACTTCGGGTGCGAGGGCGCCTTCCTATGGGCGGCTGAAGTGGTGAGCCGCCCATGCGGCTCGAACGGCTCCTCCGGTTCGCCGTCAACGACGCGCGTCAGGCAGAAGTCGGCCATCTGCGGTGATTCGCCCGCGCATCAATGCAGACGTTCGAGCGTCGCCTACACTCAGATACTGTTGAAAAAGTCGCTGCGTTGCTTTTCCAATTCGCTCGCAAGAAAATCGACCTCTCAGATCGGCCTACAAGCCGCTCGCGAACACAGGTCAAGGGTGAGAGGACCCCTAAAAACCTTGCGACAGAGACAGACAGCGACTTTTTCAACAGTATCCTCAAACAACGGCCATTTGCGTCGCGTGTATATGTCGCTATTTAACGTGACGAAGCCGTTTTTCTCGGCGATCGCCAGGCTGGTGAACACCCCCCAGTCGCGCGACTGCCACACTGCTCTTGCCGTCATGCAAAAAAGCCCGTTCGCAGCATGTCCACTGGAACGGGCTCCTCAAATCAACGAATTGCCACGCGAGGCGATGAGTGACCTAGCCCGCCACGCGCAGCTCAAAACCGATCAGAACGGCATCGCCCCTTTGGCGCCGCTCGGCTCGTCGGCATTCGCGTTGCCGATTTGCCGGTTATCGCCGCCGTGACCATGACCCGAATCGAAATTGAACATGTCGAACAGATCGCCAAGCGCCGGCGCATTGACAGGCACGTACGGGTTCTTGTTCCGCTGGACCGGGTTCGGCAGGTTGTCGCGGCTGCGGTCAGTGATCGGCGGCAGCCCCCAGTTGCGTTCGATGAACTTGGCCAGCGATGCGTGGTCGGCATAGCCGTGTGCGACGTGGCCGCCCTGCGAATACGGCGACACCGCGATCATCGGAATGCGTGGGCCATCGCCGAAGAAGTCCACTGGTTGGATATAGCCCGAATCGTAGTAGCCGCCGCCTTCGTCCACCGTAATCAGGATCGCTGTACTGGCCCACAGCTTCGGATTGCTCTGCACTGCATCGACGATCTTATGCACGAAGGCCTCATACAGGCCAAACTTTGACGATGTCGCATGCCCGTCGAGCTTGCCACCCGGCTTGACGAACGACACCGCCGGCAGGTTGCCCGCGCTGATGTCCGCATACAGGTCGGTTGTGTCGGCAAGGTGCGTATCGCGGACCTGCTGGTTCGTCATGATCGACGTCTCGTATAGGAACGGGTTGCAGATGTTGCAGTAGACGCTCGTCGCCGGGTTGCTGACGAACGTGTTCCAGCCTTCTCCGTAGTATTTCCACGGAATGTGACGTTCGAGCAACGTGTCGCCGATCGTGCGTACCGGTGACGGCGGGATTGTGAACGGCGACTTCGTCCTGTCGAGCACCGTACCGTCTCCGTTGTAGCCCGGGTTGTAGTTGTTCAGCAGGTAGTAATGTTGCGGCGCGCAGTTCATCTTCGGATGGTAGGAGAGCGACGCGAGATACTTGCTGATCGGCCCGACACCCGCCTGGCTCGTGTCCGAGCAGTCGCTATAGCTACCGCCCGAATAGCCGTCCTGCGTGTACCAGTTGTTCGTACCCGTCAGCGGGTTCGGATTTTCGATCTGATTCGACGGCGGGACCGTCGCATTGCCGCTGCCGTCGGTGTAGTAGTAGGCATCGGCGGCGCCGACCATGATGCTATTCGCGCCCGTACCGCCCATCACCGGCTGATGATAGTTGTCGCTGATCGTATAGGTGCGTGCGAGCTGGGTGAAATACGGCATGTCGCCCTTGCTCGCGTTGTAGAAGCCCAGCGCGTTTGAACCTTCCTTCGTGGTCTGGTCGCTGAACGCCGCGGGTTGCGCGCTGCCGTTGCTGCCCGCACCGATGGTGGTCTCGACCCACGCGAACAGATCCATCAGGCAGCCGCTCGGATTTTCGCGGGTGGCGTGGGACACGTCGCAGTCGGACTGCTGCCAATTCTGGTAGAAGCGGTGCACCGGACCGCCCATGTACGAGTCATACAGCGATGACTGCTGCGGCGATTGCAGTGGATAAGGGCCACTTTGCAGTGCGTTGTAGTTGGCGACTCGCGCATCCTTTGCGCCTGTTGGTAAGCCGGACGCACCTGTCAGCAGCTGGCCGATGTCGGACGCTTCGAGCGCTCCGCCCTCGGCCTTTGCGGCCGCGTTGTACGTTGCGTATGGAGAACCGGTCGTGTCGCTCGCCGCAGTGGCCGTGCCACCGATGTTCGGCGAAGGCAGCGTGCTGTAGGGGCTCTTGATCGATGGCGCCAGCGCGAACTGCGTCGTTCCCGTCACTGTGGCCTGGTACTGGCGCGCCTTTGCGAAGTTCGGGCCTGGCGAGCCATCCGCGTTAACGATGCCTTGCGACAGGAGGTTTTGTACCGACTGCCCGTTCGCCGGCTTGTAGGTGCCGAATACGTGATCGAACGTGCGGTTTTCCCCGACGATCACAATCACATGTTTGATTGGCGTTTGCGTGGAAGATTCGTTGTCTTGATCTGTTGCCGCGGCGGTGCCGGGAGATGCCGCGAACGCAAGCGCGGCGAATCCAGCGCATGCCGCGAGAACGGCTGGGACTTTTGAAACATAGCGTCGCTCCGACGCTCGCTGCTTTTTCATTTCTGCTCCGTTAGTAAGGTTGGCCATCTTTCACAAACTTACTTACAGAGCATGACTGCGGCGAGACAGTAACGCTTCAATTGCCTTTCTACCCGCGCTGTTGGACGCGAAATTTTTGCGCAACCATGGCACGTGATCAGGTTCGCTAATGCCGCCAATCCCTTCACTGCAGGCTGAGAAGGATTCGACTGTCCAGGCGCGGATCTTATGATCATCTTTGCTGTTTGGGTCAATTCAGTTTTTGCCAAAATGACACTGGCACAGCGAAAAAATCCTTCCCTAAACATCGGTGAGTCAACGCGTCGGACGAAGTAATGGGTCGGTTCATGCGTTTCAGCATGCGTATCGACGCGGGGTTTTAGCCTTTTCTGGGTCTGTGTCTCTATCCGAGCGCGCGAAAGTTGTTTGCGCGAAGCGGGCGAACCGTCGAAAGGCCTAACGTAGATCGGCACTCTTCGGCAGCAGTTGTCCACTTCTTCGTCTGATTTTTCGCTTCGACGCAGCGTGCGAATGTCCGATGCACTTGAAAGCTGCCGTTCACGTCGCGCCAGGTCCAACGACCAAAACAGGTCGGTGGACTAAACCGCTCGCGCGGTAGGGGCTACGGTCTGACGCTGGAGGTCAGGGAGAGGTCGGTCACGCGGCTTTATGTTGGCGAATGAGGCAATCCGCCTCGTTCTCCAGCAGGAGCCAAATCATGACCTCCTTACCGGCAAACGCCAGCCCATTGCGCCAGCGCATGATCGACGACATGCGCATGCGCCAGCTTGCCCCCAGGACGCAGGACATCTATCTGCACATGGTGCGTGAGTTTGAACTGCTCGGATTTCCTGGACAGGTCCCGGAGTTAGTGTTCCACGTTTAGACCGCCTCCGATTTCAGGTTGAAGGCGGAACTGCCGGGCGAATTCGCCCGGCGTCAGCTCGTAGAGCGCCATGTGAGGCCGGCTCTCATTGTAGTCGCGGCGCCATGCTTCGATCTCGCGTCTGGCCTCGGCAAGCGATGCGAACCAGTGCAGGTTCAGACATTCGTCCCTGAACGATCCATTGAACGTCTCGATGAAGCTGTTATCGGTGGGCTTGCCCGGCCGGCTGAAGTCGATCTGCACCCGGTAGTGATACGCCCACATGTCGAGCAGGCGACCTGAGAATTCGCTACCGTTGTCGGCACTGCGGGGCCCCGATGATCGTCGTTGACATCCTCGCGCGCAGCGCCCCGATCCGCGCACCGCCAATGCGTCGGCATCAGACACGAACGCCACGGTTCCCCGATCTGCCTGTCAAACGTTGGCGCTGCGGCAACGCGGCCCAGGGGTGGACGTTTGCCCGGTCGCTTCACGAAGCGATACGGCCGCCCACTACATCATCGCGAATGCACGACCACACCGCTTCGCTACGGCGTCAGCGCCCGTCCGGCACCCCGCCTGACCGTAGCGGATCCGACACCACTGACCATCCCGGCCTATCAATCGCCATAGCCGCGAAGCCTCCAACCGCATTGGGGCACTCCGCGGTTTCCTCCATCGGGTTTATTCGACGCCTGCCGACATGCGCGCAGGCATGCACATTCCTGCGGCCGATGGCAGGCATCGAATAAACCTTAACGGGTGCGGCCTTCCGTGTCGGGCGGCGATCGACCACGAGCCGTCATTCGTCCGACCCTCGCTCGGACGATTTGTGCGTAATTCGCCTCACCGTACTGGTAACCAGGTCTACGTAGAAAAGGTCCCCGTTCTGACCGGCTTTCAAATCCACTGGCCCTCCCTGCAGACCCTTTGCAAACGTCCGAGGGGTGTTATTCGGAGGCTGCGCGGCCACGTCTATTGTCCAGATGCATTTCCGGAGAAGATCGCCAAAGTACAGAGCATTGTTAAACGGGGGAGGATAGGTTGTGCGGGTCTTGTCAGTGAATCCGATGGCGGAGATCACACTACCGTTCTAATCCGGGCCCCCGGCGGACGGCTCGGCGCCGCAGGTCCTTCCTGTGCTGTCCTCGGGTGTTACGTAACTCTGATGCGCATACGCAAAGTACGGTGGAGTGACACCCCCCACGCTCCCGCAATAAGCAGTGCTCTGGTACTCGGTCTGAGGAGCCGGACCGAAGTTGTTATTGGGATCCCATCCTTCGTAGCAAGGCCAGCCAAAGTTCTTCCCGTCGACGCTGATGCGATCGATGGCCTCCCAGGTGTTCCAACCCACATTGCCGACATACAGGTCATCCGTGTCGGGCATACGGGCGAAACGGAAAGGATTGCGCAAGCCGCTTGCGACAACGGCAGCGCTTTGGCTTCTGGTACCTAGGTTCGTTATCCGGAGAATGACCCCGTCGCTGTAAGGCGAAACGCCCTGACTGCGAAACGCCCCCTGCGGCAGATTTGTACCATCGCCACAAGCGTTATCTAACTGCCCGTAATCCACCTGGTTGAAGCTTGCGCCGTCGCCGGCACTAACATATAGAGTTCTGTTATCGGTTCCAAACGCCAAGCCCCCGATACTGTGAGACTGGTAGTAAAAGCACCACGTCTGATTGGTGGACCCGGCGGAGGGAAGGATCTTCGCTTCGCCCGACCGAGTCAAAAGCGAAAGTTGGCCGTGGGTAAGAACGTTTCCGCTACACGCTCCCGTAGCAGGAGGCGTAGTGTAAAGCACGTAGACCTTGCCATCATTCTTAGGATCGACTGCAAGTCCGAGAAGACCACGGTCGCCATCGTTGCAGATTTCACTGCCAAGGTCGGCAAATAACGTGCAGGTAGGGGTCGCCAAATCACATTTCCAAACCTTGCCCCCTTTTTCGGCAACGAAGACCTTGTTCTCATTTCCGTTGAAACTTATCGCGGTCGGCTGATTAAGGCAGCCACTGTACAAAATCTGCTCGGTAAAACCATTTGGGAGGGTCGGTTGCGGGCTGGTGATGGAAGTGGGTTGGCACCTAACCGACTTCCCAACAGCCGCGGCATTGGGTACGACAGCATCCGGGGGAACCGCGTGCGCCGGATCGGTCAAAAACGGTAACGTCAGCAGCAGTGCCAGCGCGGCGATTACGCGGCTTTGGCTTAACCACTTTTGCATATAGCGCGACACTTTATCCTCCCGCACGGATCGAACCGCGAGGCAGCGCCACGCACCACACGTGAATCGTCGGTTTTGACGCCGCAGATGATTCAATGGTGCGCCGTGCTCCCGCGGGCGGCGGACAAAAGACTGTCACCGCTCGCCAGGCAAGTAAGCTGAATGGGAGAATGAGTTGCAGCCGGAACGCGCTCCCCTGGCAAAAACGCTGGATGCCCGAACCGGGTTTGTCCGTTGCGAGGAAACCAACGCTTGCTCCATCACAACGCTTTATTCACCTGGATGCGCGGCAGGGCGACAGATGGGTCGAATTGCGACGGTGGCCATTCCTCTAAGTCCAGCCAGGAGCGGTCATGCTCGAGAGCCGATCGCAGGCGCTCTTGCGACAGGCGAGCGAGCGTGGCCTGGCTCTGCGCTCTCGCGCCTACTGAGACGGGGCACGGCACTCGTTCAACTTCGGCGCGCTTCCGTTAAGTTGCAGGGCAAGGAACCTGGCCGTGCCGGTCGGGGCGCCGACCTTGACCGTCGAGCCCGTGCTGGCGTTGGCGGTCTGGCTGTTGCAGTAGCGGAAATACGAATCGACGCAAGGATAAGGCCCGGCGATCTGGTAGCCGACGGGTGAGCCCGGGGTCTGGGTTACCGGGCACGCGCAGATGATGCCCGCGCTGCCGAGCGGCTTGTCGAACCCGGGGAACGAGCTGCCGTTGCTGCTGGTGAAGCAGATTCCGCCGTCGCATTGCGCGTAGCCGCCGGTGGACCCTGCTGGGCAGGTATAGAGCGCGCGATGGCCGGATGGCGCGACCACGGACTCCGGCAAGCTGAACGTGCTCACCATGTACCCATTGTCGACGCCGTTGGCATTTATCGAGCAGACGTCCTGGCCGTCTACCCGCAGCGGCAAGCTGATGCTGTCCCCCTCTTTGAAGTCGCATTGGCAGTAGGCCACTTGGTTCAGCACCGTACAGCTGGCGGTCGCGCAAAGCGCGTACGTCTGCCCCTTGCCGATCTTGAAGAATCCGGAGGGAGTTGCGCCGGTGGGGATCGCAGGCGCAGCGATGCTCGCGGAAGGCGAGGGCGCGACCGCGTTCCCCCCGCAGCCGGTCAACGCGTTGAGCGCCACGCCCAACATCGTCGCCAAGACCGGAAAGCTCACGAGCGTGAGCGCCATGGTTCGCTCCTGCGACCCGAAGCAGTGGTGTGGACAAGTATGCCCGGATTATCCGTATCGCGTCGACAACGGTGTCCGCCCAGCGTGGGCAACATCCGAGATTGCCAAGACCAGAGTGGGAGGGGCGCTTACTTCATGCCAGTTTGCAGGCGTGGCATAGTTTCTCGGACGAGGTGGGGCCGACCGCGCCGGGCCGGATACGGGCCATGAAGCGTCATTCGCTGGCACCATCGCACAGACATCGACCGCCGCCATGAGATGTTTAACCGCCATTCCACACATCCGAATCGGCTAGCTCGCCAACGTATATTTTGGGAGCGACCGAGCCCGTCGCGTGGCGCACGCGTCTCTAGTCTGTCGGCCTAAGGTCTCATTGACCGGCCTGAACTCCGGGGGTCATATTGTATTGAGAGGGTTCACCCTGTCCGCAGATCGTGCATCGCGGAAAAAGCAGAGGTTTGGAAGTCCCGGCGGAGGTGGTCTGAACACCGACGGGTCATCAAGCCGACGACCGACGAGGCCGTGAGGCAGTGATAGCAATGCGCGCGCCCGGCCGGAAAGCCCCCTCTGCCCGCCGGCTGGCGAACCGCGGATGTCTTGGGCGTCCGCTGCAATATGCATCGCAGGGAGAAAGCAGGCATGGACTGGAATCGCTGGTACAGCTTGAAGAGCTACCTCAGATCTTCGCTGTGGACTGTGCCGCTCATCGCAGTCGCGATCTATGCCGTGGTGAAGCCTGTGACCGAAATGGTGGGCAGGTGGATGATCAGGCAGGGAACCCTTGATCCGAAAACCGGCTTTCTTGGGCTGTCCATGACTGGGGCGCGGTCGTTGCTCGGCGACATCGTTTCCGCAGACATGGCGTTTCTGGTATTTACGTTCGGTTCACTGCTCGTCGCAATCCAGATCGCAGGCGGGCAATACACCCCGCGGATCATCGCGACGACACTGCTGCGCGATAACATCATCCGTGGCATCTCGGGACTATTCGTTTTCACCCTGCTGTTCGCCGACAGAACGCAGAGCTGGATGGGTGAGAATGAGGTACACCAGCTTCAGGTGTTCATCACAGCGCTATTCGGATTCGCCTCCGTCGTTGCTTTCCTTTTCCTCATTGACTACGCCGCGAAATTTTTGCGTCCCGTCAGCCTCGTGGCTCGCGTTGGGGAGCAGGGGATCGCGGTCATCGAGGACGTTTATCCCGCGCCGGCTACGGGTGTAGCAACCCCGACGGAACGCGGCAGAAAGCGAGGCGCACCTGATCGCATTATTCGTCAGCGCGGCAAATCCCGCATTGTTCTGGCCGTGAATCTGGAAAGGCTGGTGGCCAAGGCGCGGCGTGCCGACATCGTCATCGAATTCGTGCCGCAAGTCGGTGATTTCGTCGCGGTGGACGAACCGTTGTTTTATTTGTATGGGAACTCCGCCGCAATCGACGACAGCAGGCTGCGCACGCTTGTCGCCTTCGGAACGGAGCGCACGATGGAGCAGGACCCCATGTTCGCGTTTCGCATCCTGGTGGATATTGCGCTGAAAGCGCTGTCGGCAGCGATCAACGATCCCACCACAGCGGTGCTGGCGATCGACCAGTTGCACCGGCTATTGCGCCTGGTGGGCAAACGGTCTTTGCACATCGAAGAGAGGGTGGACGGGTCGGGACGGGTGCGCGTGATCTTGCGCACGCCCAAGTGGGAAAACTTCGTGCACATCAGTTTCCGCGAGATACGACAGTGCGGCGCGGGCAGCATTCAAATCGCGGGGCGTCTGCGCGCGGCGATAGAGAACCTCATCCAAAGCCTGCCGGAGCATCGTCATGAAGCATTGCGCATCGAGTTGATACTGCTCGATCGCGCGATCGCCTCGGAGCATCCGTTTCCGGAGGACCTGGCGTTGGCCCGCATCCCTGACTCGCAAGGGCTTGGAGGTTCGGCGGCCGCGACGGCGAACAACTAGCCCTTTCGGAGGCAAGCCATGCGCAAACTCATCATGGGCATCGTCGAATTCCGCGAGAAGATGCTGCCGCAATACGCGAAGCAGTTCAGCAAACTGGCACTTTCGCAGGCGCCTGACGCGCTCTTCATCACGTGCTCGGACAGCCGGGTTGTACCCGACCTGCTTGCCTCGACCCATCCGGGCGATCTGTTCACGATGCGCAACGTCGGCAACCTGATACCGCCGGCGACCGCAGAGGGCGTTTCCACCGGGGACCTCTCCGAGGCGAGCGCGATCGAGTACGCAGTGCTGATGTTGAAGGTCGCGAATATTGTTGTATGCGGGCATTCCGAATGTGGTGCGATGAAGGCCGTGTCGACACGCAACGCCAGGCTGAAAACGCCGAACCTCGATAAATGGCTGTGCCACGCCAACAACGCAGCGTTTCGCCTCGAAAACGAAGGTCCACTCGATGACAGGCTGAAACCGCACGATCAGTTGTCGCAACTGAACGTACTTGTGCAACTCGAGCATCTCATGACTTACCCGATCGTGCGCCAGCAGGTCACTGCCGGGGCGCTGGTGCTGAGCGGCTGGTGGTTCGACATCGCGACCGGCGACATGTATGCCTACCTGCGCACGAGCCGCTCATTCGAAATCATCGACCGGGCGATGGCTGATCGGATCATTGCGCGTCTTGCCGCACGGGCGCGATGAAGGTGAGCGCTTCAGGCGCAGGCATCCGAACAGCTAGCCTCTTCAACGGCTGCCGTAGGTCTGCGCCGAAATCCATCGGCTCGTTCAGCGATACAATTGGGCGGGCTTTGATGCTGCCCACTCCGGGTGCTGCGAACGGTAGAACGGTGGTTACGCGCCAGGCCGGCTGTGTGGAACCGTTGTGCCGGCCGGGAATGTCGGTCTCGTGGAAGTTAAACGAAACGACCTGACTGACAGGAGTGAGTCATGTGCGTTCGGTACGCTGTGCGGCAGCCTCCAGTCGCGCGGACAAATGGCGAGGTCGCTTGACAATGCCCGCGCTGCAGGCACGTCGGTCCTGTCGCGCATCATGGGCGTGCGCCGCGCTGGTCTTCACCGTGCTGCCTTGCCTGTCGGATGCGCAGACCGCGCCGGGTCAATTGACGAACAATACGGTGATCGGCGGCAACGTCAAGCAGCATGCCAACGCCGTGCTCGCGATCATGACCTACACGACAGTCCCCGACGTGACGACCAGTAACCTGTCGGTCAATAGCGGCACCACCGGCAATCCCAGTTTCGGTCAGACCCAGTTTGGCGGCGGCTTCACCCTCAGTAAATCCTTCCCTTTGTACCTGGAGGGCACGCTCGCCTACAGCCGTTACGATCCGATCTTTATCGCTACGGATGGCGCCGAGCAGCGTGCGGTCCCCACAAAATGGAACACTTTCAGTGGTACGGTCGGCGTCGGCTGGGACTTCCGGATCACGGATGAACTGGTGTTCCGTCCAATCCTGAACGGTACGATCGGACGTGTCTCGAGCGATCTGAAGGTGGGGCAGACGCTCTTCAATCACGTCACCGACAGCAACCTGCAGTTCCTCGAGAATGGCTCGCTGGACGCGTACGGGTACGGTGGCTCACTCATGCTCGACTATGAGCACTACCGCGAAAACTACGAAATCGATGCCGAATTGCGGGCCACCGACATCTACCTGCGCAGCTTCGGGGGTTCGTCGGAGGCCGTTCAGGGTTCGGCCATGGCGCAGCAAGTGAGCCTGTGGACACGCTGGCGAGCACCTACCGGCTGGCACGCACTGGACCGGCCGGTCCGCTATGTGCTCGAAGCCGCTTATTCACACTATTTTGGCGACAGCGCCGGCGTGCTGGGGTTCAACGACCTGACGTCGTTGGGAGTCGGGCTTGAACTCGATAGCAGCAAGTATCCCATCCTCATCGCCCGCACGCGCGCGATGGTGCGGTACGTATTCGGACACAACGTGCACGGCGTGTCGTTCGGGTTTGCGATGAGTTTCTAGCTCTTGCGGACCGTCGGCCTCCCGATTCCGGTTTGCGCGCAACGCTTCGTCAGCGCTGGCAATGTCGCCACACCCGGTTGTGCGCCTATGCAGGTCGTTCGGTCTCCAACGACACGATAAAACGAGCCCCACCGCAATCCGCTGGATTGGCCTTCTTCTCGAACGCCGAGAACCGCGCATCGGCCTGGTGGTCGACTAAAAAATTCCTATTTCCTGCCGAACATTGATTCACTCTGCCATTAGCGATACCCTTAAATCGTTCGTGGTCGTCGAATGCCAGTCAACCCGGAGACAACCGTTCGTGAAGCGAGCATGGGCTTTCTCCTGCATCCTCATCCTGAGCACGATCCTCGGCGGATGCGGCAAGGATGGATCGCGAAACGCGACTCAGGAATCGGGCGCATCTGCGAGTCAGGCGCCGGATCAGCCTGGGCAGGCCGCGAGCGGCACACCCGCCGCATCGGGCGCGCTGGCCGCCGTCACCAAGGCGCAGTTGCCGGGGGAAGCAGCCGAAACACTGCGTCTGATCAAAGCGGGCGGCCCTTTCCCTTTTGGCGAGGACGGCGTGTTGTTCCGCAACAGCGCGGCATTGCTGCCGCAGCATCCGCGCGGCTATTACCACACATACACCGTTCGCACGCCTGGTTCGGCGGATCGCGGGCAGCGCCGCATCGTCTGTGGTGGGCCGCGCAGGCAGACCAATGACTGCTACTACACCGACGATTACTACGTCAGTTTCAAACGCATTGCAGAATAGCGTGAGCCAATTAAAAAACGCCCCGGGCCTCCCGTAAAGCAGTGTCGCAAAACCCCGCGTGCTAAAGCAGGGCCGTCGGCGCGAGTTCGATTTTTTGTAGTCATCCTAACGGTGTTCTGAAGGTCCGCGACTGCAGTACACGTTTGCCTTGCCCGCAAGCCGACGTCCGCCGCGATGATGTCGAGAGCGACAGGCAAGAGGCTTCCCGCGACCTGTCACGGTTGGCCATCGAACGGCAGATTGCCGTAAGCGGCAGTCGACCCTCGGGCTGAGCGCGATCACACCCGTCGTCCAGGTTGGGTTTGGCGCATCAACCCGCTCGCCCTCGCTGGACGAAGCGCCAGATCATTGCGCACGAAGCAGCGGGTGCCCGACACCGCAGAATAGCGAGTGATCGTGAGAAACCCGCCTGCGGGCAGCTTTGCTGTTTGTGCGCACATCGTGCCCACACCTATACAATACTGGTCGAAATGGGCCAAAAAGGCTACCAACGGGCAGAGTCCCAATGCTGACCGTGCGAGACATTCGTGATTTAATTCAACCGCTTGCGGTTCAAAATTTAACCATTCCTCGTCGTGTCCCTCCTGAAGAAATGTTTCGTCGCCGGCGCGATTGTCGTTGTGCTGGCCGCAGTCGCAATAGCTGGCGGATACCATTGGGCCACCAAGCCGCTCGACCTGACCCCCGCGCAACTCGACGTCACCGTCAAACCGCACAGCAGCCTGCGCAGCGTCGCGCTGCAGCTCAATCGCGGCGGTGTGCCGGTCGAGCCGGAGCTGTTCATCGTCATGACGCGGCTGCTGGGTTTGCAAACCGAGCTGAAATCAGGCAACTACGAGTTCAAGACCGGTGTGACGCCCTACGAGGTGCTGCAGAAAATCGCCCGCGGCGACGTCAACGAGTACGTGGCGACCATCATCGAAGGGTGGACTTTCAAGCGCATGCGCGCCGAGTTGGACGCCAATCCGGCGCTCAAACACGACACGGCCGGCTTGAGCGACGCTGACCTGATGACCGCGATCGGCGCGCCGGAGGCGTCGATCGGCAACGGCGAGGGGCTGTTTTTCCCGGACACCTATCTGTTCGACAAGAACACCAGCGATCTCGACATCTACCGCCGCGCCTACCGGCTGATGCGCGTGCGGCTCGACGAGGCGTGGCTCGCGCGCGCGCCGAACCTGCCGTACAAGACGCCGTACGACGCATTGACGATGGCCTCGATCATCGAAAAGGAAACCGGCAAGACGTCGGACCGGCCGATGGTGGCGGCGGTGTTCGCGAACCGGCTGCGTGCGGGCATGCCGCTGCAAACCGACCCGACCGTGATCTACGGCATGGGTGACGGCTACGCCGGCCACATCAGAAAGAAAGACCTGCAAACCGACACTCCCTACAATACCTACACCCGGATGGGCTTGCCGCCGACTCCCATCTCGTTGCCGGGGGTCGCGTCGCTGCAGGCGGCGCTGAACCCGGCGCAAAACTCCGCGCTGTACTTCGTGTCACGCGGCGATGGCAGCAGCATCTTTTCTGACACCCTCGGCGATCACAACAAGGCCGTGGACAAATACATTCGAGGGCAATGATGGCGCGGGGCAAATTCATCACGTTTGAGGGCATCGACGGCGCTGGCAAGACGACCCATCTCGGCTGGTTTCGCGAACGGCTCGAAGCGAAGGTGGCGAGCGCCGGCCGCTCGGTCGTCATGACGCGTGAGCCCGGCGGCACGGCACTCGGCGAACAGATCCGCGAGATCGTGCTGCACCAGAAGATGGACCTCGAAACCGAGGCGCTGCTGATGTTCGCGCTGCGCCGCCAGCATCTGGCCGAAGTGATCGAGCCGGCGCTCGCGCGCGGCGACTGGGTGCTGTCGGACCGTTTCACCGACGCGACCTTTGCATATCAGGGCGGCGGCCGCGGCCTGCCGCGCGACAAGCTGGAAACGCTGGAGCGCTGGGTGCAGGGCGGCTTCCAGCCGGACCTGACGGTGCTGTTCGACCTGCCGCCCGAGATCGCCAACGAACGGCGCAGCGCGGCGCGCGATCCGGATCGCTTCGAGAGCGAGTCGGCGGCATTTTTCGGGCGCACCCGCACCGAGTATCTGCGCCGAGCAGAAGAGGCGCCATACCGGTTCGCTATCATCGACTCTTCGCAGAGCATTGCGCGGATTCAGAAACAGCTTGAAGAATTAATCACAGTTCTTTGATTTTAAAAAAATATAAATCGCCGTTATAACAGCAGGAAAAACTTCGGGCTATTCTGATGTTGTGGCTCAAATAACGCTTTTAACCGATTGATTTCAAAGAGAAACGATGATCTATCCGTGGCAAGCCGATGACTGGAACCGCCTGCAACAGCTGCGCGGCCACTGGCCGCACGCGTTGTTGCTGCATGGGCAGGTGGGCATCGGCAAGCTGCGCTTCGCGCAGCATCTCGCGCAAGGACTGCTGTGCGAGGCGCAGCAGTCCAATGGCGAGCCGTGCGGCGCGTGCGTGGCCTGCAACTGGTTCGCGCAGGGCAATCATCCGGACTACCGGATCGTCGTGCCCGAGGCGCTCGCCGCGGCAGCCGGCGTGGGCGCCGCGGCCGACGACAAGGCCGAGAAAGCCGACGCCGACGAAGGCAAGAAGACCCGCACGCCCAGCAAGGAAATCAAGATCGAGCAGATTCGCGGTCTGCTCGACTTCGTCGGCGTGGGTTCGCACCGGGGCGGCGCGCGCGTGGTCGTGCTGTATCCGGCCGAAGCGCTGAACCTCGCGGCGGCCAATGCGCTGCTCAAGACGCTGGAAGAGCCGCCCGCGGGCGTCGTGTTCCTGATGGTGTCGGCGCGCATCGACCGTTTGCTGCCCACCATCATCAGCCGCTGCCGCCAATGGCCGCTGAGCGTGCCCGCGCCGGAGGTGGCGGCGCGGTGGCTGGCCGCGCAAGGCGTCGCCGAAGCGCCCGCGCTGCTCGCCGAAGCCGGCGGCGCGCCGCTCGCGGCGCTCGCGCTCGCCAGCGACGAGAACCGCACGCTGCGCGACTGGACCCTCAAGCAACTGGCCGCCGGGCCCGACTGCGACGCCTTCGCCTGCGGCGACGCGCTGCAAAAGCTGCCGGTGCCGCTGGTGCTGGGCTGGCTGCAGCGCTGGATGTACGATCTGCTGGCGCAGCGCACTGCCGGCGCGCCGCGTTATTTTCCGCAGGCGACGGCGGCGTTGACGCGCTGCGCATCGCAAGCGGACGCCAGCGCGTTCGCGCGTTTCATGCGCGCCGTGACGCGCCAGCGCGCGGTCGAGAACCATCCGTTGAACGCGCGGCTGGTGTTCGAGGAACTGTTTATCAGCTACCGCGAGCTGTTCGCGTAAGCCTGGCCGCGCCGTCCAGGCTGGCCGGGTTTTCTGCTGCGCGCCAAGCCCTGCCATGCGCCCCGTAATCCGTCTTTCATTTCGAATAAAAGCACCATGAGTCTTGCCTACCGCGATGCGACCCTCGACGATCTGCCCGCGATCGTCGCCATCTACAACTCGACGGTACCGTCGCGGCAAGTCACCGCCGATCTCGAACCGGTCAGCGTCGAAAGCCGCTTCGGGTGGTTTCACGCGCATGGTCCGCAAAAGCGCCCGCTGTGGGTGGTGGAAGACCCGCGGCAGCCCGGCCGCGTGATCGCGTGGCTGAGCTTTTCGGATTTCTACGGCCGCCCGGCCTATCAGCGCACCGCCGAGGTCAGCATCTACCTCGACGAAAGCGCGCGCGGCCAGGGGCTCGGCAAGCAATTGTTGACGGCCTCGCTGGCGGCGGCGCCGACGCTCGGCATCGACACCGTGCTGGGCTTCGTGTTCGGCCACAACGACGCGAGCCTGCGGCTGTTCCGCGGCTTCGGCTTCGACGCGTGGGGCACGCTGCCGCGCGTGGCCGTGCTGGACGGTGTGGAGCGCGATCTGGTGATTCTCGGCAAGCGTCTCGATCCAGCCCACACCGCCGCCTGATCACCCCCAAGCCATTTTTCGCAGGACCTCATCATGTTTGTCGACTCGCACTGTCACATCAACTTCGAAGGCCTCGCCGACCGCTTGCCGCAGGTGCTCGAGAACATGCGCAGCCATTCGGTCACGCATGCGCTGTGCGTCTCGGTCGATCTGGAGACGCTGCCGTCCGTGCTGGAGATCGCCAGCCGGCACGAGAACGTGTACGCGTCGGTCGGCGTGCATCCCGATCACGAGGAAATGCGCGAGCCGAGCGTGGCCGAGCTGATCGAACTGGCCGAGCATCCGAAGGTGGTGGCGATCGGCGAGACGGGGCTCGACTACTACCGTCTGGAAGGCCGCACGATCGCCGACATGGAATGGCAGCGCGAGCGCTTTCGCACCCACATCCGCGCCGCGCATGCGACCGGCAAACCGCTGATCATCCACACGCGGGCGTCGGCGGAAGATACGCTGCGCATCATGGCCGAGGAACGCGCGAGCGTGCCGGGCGGTGTGATGCACTGCTTCACCGAGCCGTGGTCGGTCGCCGAGCAGGCGCTCGCGCAGAATTTTCATATCTCGCTGTCGGGCATCGTCACGTTCAAGAGCGCGACCGACGTGCAGGACGTCGCGCGCCGCGTGCCGCTCGAGCGCCTGCTGATCGAAACCGACTCGCCGTACCTCGCACCGGTGCCGTATCGCGGCAAGCCTAATGAACCTGCGTACGTAAGTTATGTCGGACGCTTCATCGCGCAACAACGCGAGATGCCGGACGAGGCGCTGGCCGCCGCCACCACGCAGAACTTCTTCCGTCTTTTCAAGATCCCCGCGCCTGCTGGTGCTTGAGTCTTAAAAACTTGCAATATCAAAAGGATAGGGAAGTATCCTAAAGTAAGTTATGAAAATCATTTCGATGTCGACCGTTGCACTTCAACAGACTTCCACCCTGCGCGGCGCACTGGCTTCGGCGCGGCGCCGCGTCTCGCGCGGGGCGCTCGCGGCCACCGTCGCGTGCGCGGTGCTGACGGCGCTGAGCGCAGCGCCGGTGCAAGCCGCGCCGATCGATTCGCTGATCAAGTCGGTCAAGTTCGACGACGTCGACGGCGTGAACAAGCTGCTCGCCAAGGGCATGGACCCGAACAGCGTCGATAACCAGGGCATCCCGCTGCTGGTGCTCGCCGCGCGCGAGAAGTCCGACAAGGTGGGCGCGGCGCTGCTCGCCAATCCGAAGACCAACATCGAGATCGAGGACAAGGCCGGCGAGAACGCGATGATGATGGCCGCGCTGGGCGGCGACCTGGACTTCGTCAACCTGCTGATCGCGAAAGATGCCGAGGTCAACAAGAAGGGCTGGGCGCCGCTGCACTACGCGGCCGCGAACGGGCACGACGATATCGTCAAGGTGCTGCTCGACCATTCGGCCTACGTCGACGCCGGTTCGCCGAACGGCACCACGCCGCTGATGATGGCGGCGCGCGGCGGCCATGTGTCGACGGTCAAGCTGCTGCTCGACAATGGCGCGGATCTGACGGTGAAAAACCAGATCGGCATGACGGCGCTCGATTTCGCGAAGACCTACAAGGAGCCGGACGTGGTCGAAGGCCTGAGCGCGCGCCTGCAGCAGATGCAGCAGAAGTGAACGGCCGGTGAGACGTGGCGAGGCGCACCTGTGACCTCGACTTCGGCGCGGCTTCACCATGCGTTGGCGCGAGCTTCGGCCTGAAGATCGCGGCAGTCTGGCTGCTGCCGCGTCGTAAAACAGTGCAGAATGACGACTTGGCGCGCCGCGCGGCGCGCCCTCTGGATGCGGCGTAAGACCGCCTGATAAACGACCCTGGAAAGGAACACCATGCTGCGGGCTTTGATTTTCGCCAGCGCGTTTGCCGTCCCGCTATCGGCAGCCGCGTTTACGGGAGGCGACCTCAACAAGCTGTGCACCAAGACCGATGTGGCATCACGCAGTGCATGCGCGGCCTATATCGAGGGCGCCGCCGACGGCATCTTCAATACCATCGACGCGATCGGCGGCACGACCGGCCCGCGGGTCGGCCAGTACTTCTGCCTGCCGGCCGACGCGCGCTCGGCGCAGTTGACCGACGCGGTGCGCCAATACATTGCGGAAAATCCGAACGTAGCCGGCTACAACGCCAGCACGGCGATATCGCTGGGACTCGGCAAAGCGTTTCCCTGCAAGAGCGGAAGTTGATCTGGAAGTTGAGCTGTTAGTCGATGTGATAGCAGACTGGAGAGACACGCGTGTTCTGGTCTGCGTGTGCTTTTGTGTGCGGCTCGGACTGTCGCGAGTCTGAAAACCCGCCCCGGGACGAACGCGTCAAACCTGGTTGAAAATTCAGGTTGCTTGCGCATGGCGGGGCGCTGGGCCGGCTCTCCCTTCGCGGGGGTGAATACCAGGATGTCGGTAGTTTCGTGGCTGCGCCACACGGCTCCTGACCGGCACGACGCGGCGCCGCATCTCGCCCCGCGCCGCTGCGCGGCGCGCCCGCGTGTCAGGCACCGCGGTCCTGTCTACACTCAAGCGAGGAGGACAATGCCCCTCATGCCTACTTTCGACGATCTCAGCCTCGCCGCCGAGGCGCCGCTGCACACCTGGTTCGGCGTTCTGGTCGTGTCGGCCATCCTGGTGGTGGTGACCGTCGGCGTTCACCGGTTCGGCGCGCGCATCGTGATGCGCATCGCGCGGCCGCATCCGCTGACCAGCGTGGTGCTGCGCTACATCGACAAACCGTCGCTGTTCGCCCTCGTGATTCTGGTGCTCGAAGGCGTGGTGTCCGAGGCGCCCTACACGCTCAACCACATCGAGCCGGTCCGCGACGTCGCCGCGATCGCGCTCATCGCCGCGCTCACGTGGCTGTCGGTGCGCTCGGCGGCGGCCATCGGCGAGGCAATCATCCGCGCCCATCCGCTCGATAGCGCCGACAACCTGCAGGCGCGCCGCATCCACACGCAGGCGCGGGTGCTGGCGCGCTCGGTGATGATCCTGATCGTGATCGTCGGCACGGGCGGCGCGCTGATGACCTTCCCGAATGTCCGGCAGGTCGGCGCGAGCCTGCTGGCCTCGGCCGGTGTCGCCGGTCTGGTTGCCGGTATCGCGGCGCGGCCGGTGCTCGGCAATCTGATCGCCGGTTTGCAGATCGCGTTGTCCCAGCCGATCCGCCTCGACGACGTCGTCGTGATCCAGGGCGAGTGGGGGCGTATCGAGGAAATCACCGGCACGTATGTGTCGGTGCGTCTGTGGGACCAGCGCCGGCTGATCGTGCCGCTGCAATGGTTCATCGAGAATCCGTTCACCAACTGGACCCGCAGCAGCTCGCAGATCATCGGCACGGTGTTTCTGTTCGTCGATTACCGGATGCCGCTCGCGCCGCTGCGCGAAGAACTGGCGCGGATCGTCGAGAGCGCGCCCGAATGGGACCGGCGCGTGCAGGTGCTGCAGGTCACCGACGGCACCGAGCGCTCGATGCAATTGCGCGCGCTCGTCAGCTCGCCCGACTCCGGCCTGAACTGGGACTTGCGATGCCGCGTGCGCGAAGGCCTGCTCGGCTTCATCCAGCAACACTATCCGCAATATTTGCCGCGCACGCGCGCCGACGTGTCGGCGGAACTGGAAACCACGGTCAGCGAGCCGCTCGACTGGGTGCCGCGCAGTGCGCAGGCGCCCGCCGGCAGCACCGCCGCGCATACCGAGGCGGACCCGGTGGCGAGCCGGGTCGGTCGGCCGGGCGCGGCGGAAGCTTCGCAGAAATCGAAGGAGAGGGTATAGAGGGTGGGGCGCATACTGACGTGGATGCGTGCGCAGGTGAGCGCATGGCTCCGTTGGTAGATCGATGCGCGAGCACGTCATCACCTGAACCCAAGCGGCGCCGCGCGGCGCGCAATCAGCGCCGCATCACACAACGCATCGAACCGATCGCGTCTGCGCGTGGTCGAACCGTCCACTCACTCACGAACCTGGCGCGGCACGAACCCGCATCATGGTGCTCCGGCATCGCAGCGCTCGCGAGAAGCTCGCCAAGCCCGAAGCCGCGAGCCCCGACGCACACGGGTGCGCGCCGTGCGAACCAAGGAGGACATCCAACATGGGCCGACTGATCGTCGTGTCGAATCGCGTCGCAACGCCGACGGAAACCAAGGGATCGGCCGGCGGCCTCGCGGTCGGCGTGTTCGGCGCGCTGAAGGATGCGGGAGGCGTGTGGTTCGGCTGGAGCGGCGACGTGGTCAGCGAGACCGTCGCCAACGCCGGTCCGACGCTGGAGCAGGACGGCGCGGTGACCTTCGCGACCGTCGGCCTCACGCGCAAGGACTACGACCAGTACTATCGCGGCTTCTCGAACGCGACGCTCTGGCCGGTGTTCCACTACCGCAACGACCTCGCCCGCTACGAGCGCGAGGAGTACGCCGGCTACCGGCGGGTCAATGCGTGGCTCGCGCACAAGCTCATCAAACTGCTCGAACCCGACGACGTCATCTGGATTCACGACTACCATCTGATCCCGTTCGCCGAAGCGCTGCGCAACGAGGGCGTCACGAACCGCATCGGCTTCTTCCTGCATATCCCGTTTCCCGCGCCGCAAATCCTGCTCAACATTCCGCCGCACGAAGAACTGGTCAAGTCGCTGTCGTGCTACGACTTGCTGGGCTTCCAGACCGCCACCGACGAACAGGCGTTCCACGATTACGTGACGCGCCACGCGCGCGGCACGGTGCACGCGGGCGGCGTCGTCGAGGCGTTCGGGCGCAAGCTGCGCACGGGGGTCTACCGGATCGGCGTGTTCCCCGACGAAATCGCCGAACAGGCCAAGCGCTACGAAAGCCGGCAGCACGTGCTGGATCTGAAGCAGAGCCTGGAAGGGCGCAAGCTGATCATGAGCGTCGATCGGCTCGACTATTCGAAGGGACTGGTCGAGCGCTTCCGTGCGTTCGAACATCTGCTGGAGCGCTCGCCCGAATGGCGCGGCAACGTCACGCTGGTGCAGATCGCACCGCCGACTCGTTCAGACGTCGCCACCTACCAGAAGATCCGCCAGGACCTCGAATACGAAGCAGGACGAATCAATGGCCGCTATTCGGGCCTCGACTACACGCCGATTCGCTATCTGAACCAGCAGTACGACCGCTGGAAGCTGATGTCGCTGTTTCGCGAATCGCAGATCGGCTTCGTGACGCCGTTGCACGACGGCATGAACCTCGTTGCGAAGGAATACGTCGCCGCGCAAAACCCCGACGATCCCGGCGTGCTGGTGCTGTCGATCTTCGCGGGCGCGGCGGCGGAGTTGTCCGGCGCGCTGCTGGTCAATCCGCATGACGCGATCGGCATGTGCGAAGCACTGCAGCGTGCGCTGCAGATGCCGCTCGACGCGCGTCAGCGGCGTCACGAGATCAACATGGCGGCCTTGCGCAAGAACGACCTGGGCGTGTGGCGCGACACCTTCCTCAACGATTTGCGCAGCGTGCCCGTGCAGAAGCCAGGCGTGGATGGCGGCCACAAGTGAGGCAACGCGCCCATGCGGCACGGGTAGCGGGCGTGCCGCCGCTCGCGTTCGAACGCTCGGCGGCCGCATGCTGACCACGTTGGCGGTCGCGGGATACCGGTCGCTGCGCGAGTTGATCGTGCCGCTCGGACGCCTGAACGTGATCACCGGCGCGAACGGCAGCGGCAAGTCGAGCGTGTATCGCTCGCTGCGCCTGCTCGCGGAAACCGCGCGCGGCGGCGTGATCACGTCGCTCGCGCGCGAAGGCGGCTTGCCGTCGACGCTCTGGGCCGGTCCCGAGCGGTTTTCGCGCGCGATGCTGGCGGGTGACGCGCCGGTCGAGGGCACGCGCCGCAAGGACCCGGTCAGTCTCAGGCTCGGCTTTTCCGGCGATGAATTCGGCTATGCGATCGACCTGGGCTTGCCGCCGCCGATGCCCAGCCAATTCACGCTCGACCCGGTGATCAAGCGCGAGTGCATCTGGAGCGGGCCGGTGCTGCGGCCTTCGGCCTTGCTGGTCGACCGTAACGGCGTCGCCTTGCGCACGCGCGACGGAGACGGCGACTGGCAGACCGTGCCGCAACCGGTCGCGAGCTTCGACAGCATGATGACGGAGTTCTCCGACCCGCGCAGCGCGCCCGAAATGATCACGGTGCGCGAACAGATCCGGTCGTGGCGCTTCTACGACCATTTCCGCACCGACGCCGAAGCGGCCGCGCGTCTGCCGCAGATCGGCACGCATACGCCGGTGCTGTCCAACGACGGCGCGGATCTCGCTGCGGCCTTGCAAACCATCCGCGAGATCGGCGACCCGACCGCGCTCGACGCCGCGATCGACGACGCGTTTGCCGGCTCGCAACTGGACGTCGCCACCCACGACGGCCGTTTCGAAGTCCAGATGCGCCAGCACGGGTTGCTGCGGCCGCTGAAGGGCGCGGAACTGTCGGACGGCACCTTGCGCTATCTGCTGCTGACCGCCGCGTTGCTGACGCCGCGTCCGCCCGCGCTGCTGGTCCTGAACGAACCGGAGACGAGTCTGCACCCGGACCTGCTGCCGGCGCTCGCACGGCTGATCGCGCGGGCGTCCGCGCATTCGCAAGTGCTGGTGGTGTCGCACGCGGCGCGGCTGATCGCGGCGCTCGAACGGGAGGAGGCGAGCCAGTCGATCGTGCTGGAGAAGCACTTCGGCGCCACGCGTATCGCCGACGCCGACGAGCGCGAACTGCCCGCGTGGAAATGGCCGGCGCGGTAGTCCGTGCACGAGCGGCGCGTCGCCGGATGTAAGCCGACTGTAACAGCGCACAGCAAATGCAAGACTGGGGGATTTTTGCCGGACACCGGGGAATAATGCTTCGATGCCGCTGGTGCACGCGATCTTGCGACACCGCCGGCATTGAATGGAGGTGACGGCGCTGTCATACTCGGTCGGCGTCGCTGATGCGCACCGTCACGAGGCGCGAGCCATCAGTTCATGGAGCATGGAGACACACAATATGAAGATTGCGCAGATCGCCCCCTTGACCGAATCGGTGCCGCCCAAGCTGTATGGCGGCACGGAGCGCGTCGTGTCGTATATCACTGAAGCGCTGGTCGAGCTTGGCCATGACGTGACGCTGTTCGCAAGCGGCGACTCCGTCACCAGCGCGAAGCTCGAACCGGTCTGGCCACGCGCGCTGCGCCTGGATCCGGGCATTCGCGACCGCATCGCGCCGCATATGCTGTTGATGGAACTGGTGCGCCGCCAGGCCGAAGAGTTCGACGTGCTGCATTTTCACCTCGACTACTATTCGTTCTCGGTCTTCAAGCGCCAGGAGACGCCGTTCGTCACGACGATGCACGGGCGTCTCGATCTGCCCGAGCAGCAGCCGGTATTCGATACCTTCAACACCGCGCCGGTGATTTCGATCTCGAACGCGCAGCGTCATCCTCTGCCCCAGGCGCGCTGGCTCGCCACCGTCTATCACGGCTTGCCCGAGCAGCTGTACACGCCGCAACCGGTCGAGCAGAAGTACCTCGCGTTTCTCGGCCGTATCTCGCCGGAAAAGCGCGTCGACACGGCGATCCGGATCGCCGGCCGGTGCGGCATGCAGATTCGCATCGCCGCGAAAGTGGACGCCGCCGACCGCGAGTATTTCGAGCGCGACATCCGGCCGTTGCTGGACTTGCCGCACGTCGAGTTCATCGGTGAGATCGCGGATAACCAGAAAGCCGAATTCCTGTCGGGGGCGCACGCGTTGCTGTTCCCGATCGACTGGCCGGAGCCGTTCGGTCTGGTGATGATCGAGGCGATGGCGTGCGGCACGCCGGTGATCGCGTTCAACCGCGGTTCGGTGCCCGAGGTGCTGGAAGACGGCGTGACCGGGTTTATCGTCGAGGACGAGATCGGCGCGGTAGCGGCGGTCAACCGTCTGCACAGGATGCCGCGCGCAGGTGTGCGGCAGCGCTTCGAGGAGCGCTTCACGTCGCACCGGATGGCGCAGCAGTACGTGGATGTGTATCAGTCGGTGATCCGGGCGCAGAAGCGCTCGCGCTTCAAGGTGATTGATACGTCGGCGGGGAGTTGAGGGTGCGTTTGATGCTGCATTGCCCGTTCATGCGCTGAAAGCAGGCAGCGTATTGCAAGGCGCGGCAGGGTGAAAAAGAACGGCGGTGTGCGATGCGCACCGCCGTTCTTTACTGTCCTTCACGATTGACGGATGAATTGCGCTACTGCCCGATTGCGGCGGCAATGGTGTAGAGCGCGGGTGGAGGGCGGTCGAGGCAGTGCGCGGTGGCTGGGTTGCGCGGCGCGACCGGCAGCTCGAAAGACAGCCCGTTCGCCGTGGCGCCCGCGACGATGCAGTCGCGGATGCAAATGCCCGATGAAACGACCGCAGCCTGCGCAGGCTTGCGTCTGCCCCGGCCACCGCTGCTCACGGAACCGGGCGGGTCAGACGCACACCCACTGACCAGCAAGCGGATAAGCCGCTCAGATCTTCAACCGCGAGACCTTGGTGCCTTGCAGCGACAGGTCGCCCATCAGGCCGGCGTTGGTCAGCACGAACACCTGGACCGGTGCGGTGGCGGTGTTCGTGTCGATTGCGCCGTTCGCGCCGACCTTCACGAGGGCCACGGATGCGTCGCCGCCGACCGACCAGCCATCCGCGTTGCGGAATTTGTCCAGCGAGTCCTGCGTCATGAACAGAAAGATGATGGCCTTCGACTGCGCGCCCGCCTGCAGCCCGAACGAGCCCGACGCCGTGCTGTAGTAGCCGACCGAGGCGCCGCCGACGCGCAGCGCGCCTTCGCCATACTGGCCGCCGACCACGAGGCCCGCTTGGATAACCGACGGGAACACGAGTACGCCGCGCGCCTTCGAGACCAGTTCGCGCGAACCCGGCACGGTCGTGAAGAGCCGCGACATCGTGCCGTCGACGGCGGCATCGATCGAGTGGCGCTTGGATGCATCGGTGGTAGCCGTCGGGTTGTTGCTGCTGGACGAGGTGGTTGTGCAGCCCGCGAGTGCAAGGCCTCCGAAAGCGAGCGCAGCGGTCGTCTTCAACATGAAGTTTCGTCTTTGCATCGTTTTTCTCCGTATGGTTCCGGGGCGCAACCTGAGGCGATATCGCCGCGGTGCCTTTGAGTTATATCACACGCAAGCATAAAAAGCGCCCTTCACCGTTTCGCGAGAAGCCTTGTGCGGCGGGGCTTTGCGGCTAATCGCAAGACGTCGCGCTGTAAATTTGACCGGCCCGGCGCAACGCCGCGGGCGTCGCGCGCCGCGTGGTTTTGACGGGGGGTGTGGATTTCTGCTCCGAGCGAAGCTGCGTGGCGCTCGCGGACCTGGGCCCGGGCGGAAGGCGCGTTTTTACCGATTATTCGCGCCGGTGCTCAACGTTGAGATCTAATTGAAAGTGTTGCCCGGATGCCGCAGTCCGGCGACGTGTGGACTGCGAATCGCAGCGAGCAGCATGGCTTCGATTGTGACGCAGAGCGCTTCTTGAAGGCTTCGCCTGACGGCCACGCGCTGCCTCATCCATGATTCGGGCTCTTCACCGGCGGCGGGCGCCGCAGCGCGCGGCGCACCATGCCGATCAGCAGGCCGAGCAGAAACAGCACGGCCGCCGGCACGACCCAATAGCCGACGAACGCGTGCCACAGATAAGCCATCAAGGTGGTGCGGCGCACGCTGTATTCATTGCGCGCGTCCTGCTGGCGCGGTGCATTGGCGGCCAGCACGTCGGCCGGACAGCCGGCGGCTTGTGCCTCGTCGGGCTTGCCGCGGCAGCGCGCGGGCGCGCCGGCGGCGCGCTGTGCAGCGGTGAAATTCCAGCTGGTCAACGCGCGGTCGAGGTCGACGGCGTTGTATGCCATTTCCTCGCGGATCTCGTTGACCGCAACGATCGCCACGGGCACCGCCCAGAATACGATGACGACCAGCCACCGCCTCAACCAGCGGTTTTTATGCTTCGATACCATCCTTGCCTCCAATCGATGCTCAGCAGCACCAACGACAAGATGGCGGCCCGTCTAATCTTGTATAGGGGGGTGGGCCGTCTCCGCAGCCATCATAGAAGAAAACCGCGCGCTGCGGCGGGCGGACTGCGCAGGGCGAGAGGGGGACGGTGCAGCGGAGGACGAAGCAGATGAGGAAAGGGCCACGCCGGAAACCCGCGCGGCCCTGTTCGAACAATCAGCGCTCAGGCGCCGTGTTCTCAGCACGACGCGTGAAGAGAGCAGGGCTTGCGTTCAGTTGGCGGGCGCGGACGACAGGCAGGTCTTCATGAACGCCTTGCGATCGTCGCCCTTCTTGTCGGCGGCTTGCGTGTTGCACACCTTCATCTTCTCCTGCTGGGTCATCGGCGCGGCGGCCGGCTTCGCGGACAGGCAGGTTTGCATGAACGCCTTGCGGTCATCGCCTTTCTTGTCGGCGGCCTGCTTGTTGCAATCGGCCATCTTTGTCTGCTGGCTGTTCTCTGCGAACACCGGCGTAACGAGAACAGCGCCGAGCACCAGCGCAGCGATTGCGGATTGGATTTTCATGTGACACTCCATCGGTGGTGAAAACGTTTTTGGTCGTTGATGCGCGCGGGCGTCAAACGGCATCCATGGGCCCCTTGCGCGTTGACTATGGCGAATGCTGTCTGCGAGAACGGACAAAAACCGCAATCGGTTGACAGGCGCGCCCGCTCGTTTTCCCCTACTGAAGGGGTGACGGCCGGACCGTCCGTTTGAAACAGCCGAATGACCGTGATATCGAATAATGCTATGCAATCCAGATCAATTAATCGACCGGTTTCAATGTGAATTGAATTGATCGCTATTGTAATTGCCGGATAAAAATTTAAATGCCGGATGCATCGATTCAAATAAAAATGAATAAATAATCGGCACAAAATTCCCCGCTGGTTCAAAGTGGTAATATTGACTTCAGCCGGGCCAATGTTCGTCTCCTGGTGCCCGTCTCTGATGCAAGCCATAGGAGGCTCGCCATGCACTATCTGTTGATGTACGACCTCGTGTCCGACTATCTGGAAAGACGCGCCGAGTATCGCGAAGCGCATCTGAAACTCGCGTGGGCCGCGGCGGAGCGCGGCGAGTTGCTGCTCGCGGGCGCGTTGGCCGAACCCACGGACGGCGCTGTGCTGCTATTCGAGGGCGATTCTCCCGCAGCCGCCGAAGCCTTTGCCAGAGCGGATCCCTACGTACTTTCCGGACTCGTGGTGCGCTGGCGCGTGCGTGAATGGACGACGGTGGTGGGCGAGCGCGCGGCGAACCCGGTGCGCTAACAGCGGGTCCAACGCAACTGCGTCGAGAAGCACATGAAGCGCCCGGGAGCGCGCCTGCGCAGTGACCGCATGCGGCTCTATCGGCGCGCGGTGCCGATCAGATCGCTGTGCTATAGCGGCGCTGGGTCGGGCGCCGTCCGATCGACTTTCAACTTGCCAAAATGCATTGAAATACCGTCTCAATCAGGCGAGCGATTCGTAAATCCAATTCGCCGTGATCGTGTATCGTAGTGCTGACGATTCACGCTCCGTACCGCGCGCGCCGCACATGAGTTCCGTGACGACAATGCGTGAAATCACGCTGCGAAAAGGACAAGATTGTTTCTATCCGTAACACTTGTCTCAATGGTATTCATGGAAACCCTGGGATGGTATGCTTCGTGCACAAATTCTCCCATGCACGAGTGAGACCACGTTTTGTGCTCCGCAATAGGGACAAGCCGCACTACACCAGAGCGGTATTGACCAGCCAACAGAACGTACAAAACATATTTGTGCAACCGAGGACCGCACACGGATCGTGAACGCTGAATCCGTGGCAGGTTCAACGCCGCGGCCAGGCCGAGCCGCGTGGAGAAAACCAATGTTTTTCGATGAGCTAAGCAATGACGAATGGGCGCTGCTGGCAGCGCTTGTCTCCGATGAGCCGGCCGTCCGTCTGAATCGACGCGGCCGGCCCCGCGCCGAACCGCGTATCGTGGCCAATGCCGTGTTGTGGATTCTGACTACCGGCGAACCCTGGTCGAAGCTGCCGGGCCGCTATCCGTCGGGGCCCACATGCCGGCGGCGGTTCGAAGAATGGCAACTGAACGGCACGCTGCTCGAAATGGTCCGGCTGTTGTCGCAAACCGGGCGTACCTTCGCCTACATCCCGCAGCCGGCGCCGCCGGTCGGGGCCAAACCGGCGGTCAAACCCGCTCCGGTTGCGGCGCAAGCGCCCAGCATGCGCGACGAAGGTCTGCGTGGCGTGTCGTGGAAAAGTCCCGAGTCGTGGCAGGCGCCCGGCGTGTCGAGCACGCTGAGCCACTGTCGTTCGGCCGATCCGATCGCCGACATCACGCGGCAGTTGTCCGGGGCCGCGGATGCGGCGCCGGTCACGCGTGCGCCGGCACCATCCGCTTCGTCCACGGCATCCGGCACATGGCCCGCGACGCGTGCCGCCGTGCCTTTCGGCAGCAGTAGTGAAGCGGTCGCGGTCGGCGCGGCGATGGAGCGCCTCGATGCGGCGATCGCATCGGCACGCCACCCGCAAGCGCCGGACGATCAACGCACGCCGCTGTCGATGAGTCTCGCGCCGCGCGGCACGCAGATCGCCGGCCCGCACGGGTATCTGATCTACGTCGTGGCCGAGCAGGTGCCCAACGCGATGTATCGCGCGTGGGCGGAAATCATGAAGGACGGCCAACGCGTCGAGCGTTCCGGCCTCGTCGGCCCGCGCTTTGCCGATGCGCACGCGGCAGAGCAATACGCGCTCGAATGGGCGCGGCAGTGGATCGACCGCGAACGCTTGACGCAGGCCGCGGGCGAATCCATCGACAGCACGCGTGCGCCGTCGGCGTCGTATGCGCCGAGGCAGTCGGCTCGTCCGTTGCCCAAGCGTCACGTGCCGGAGCCCGTCGCGGTGAATCATGGTGCGCCGTTGCATGGTCCACTCAATGCATTTCGTGGACCGCTGCGCCGTTACCCCGGTGACGCGGCCGCCGCCACAGCTTCGCCCGACAGCAATAGCGCAGCGGATCGTTTTCCTTCGTCGTATACAGAACTGATCTCCCACGCGGGATGAGCACGCCAGTAGGCACGGCTATCAGCATGACTGTCGGCACGCTTGAAAACATCGTCGTCGGAACAGCAGTTCCCCGCGGCTGGTAGGAGCAACCGCCGCAGGTTCCCGCTTCATTCGTTGTGGTTCAGTTGTGTCACCTGGCTTGGCCGATCACTGGCGTCCGTAGGTGTCGTCGAAGCGCACGATATCGTCTTCGCCGAGATACGAGCCCGACTGAACCTCGATCATTTCGAGCGGCATCTTGCCCGGATTCTCGAGGCGGTGCGTGACCCCCAGCGGAATATAAGCCGATTCGTTCTCGGAGACGATGAAGCGCTCTTCACCGCGCGTGACGAGCGCCGTGCCGCGCACGACGATCCAATGTTCGGCGCGATGATGGTGCATTTGCAGCGAGAGCCGCGCACCGGGTTTGACGACGATGCGTTTGACCTGGAAGCGCTCGCCGGTGTCGACGGAATCGTAGTTGCCCCACGGGCGATGCACCTTGCGATGATTGGCCGCTTCGAGGCCGCCCTCGGCGCGAATCCGGCCGACGATCTTCTTGACGTCCTGCACACGCGACTTGTCGGCGACGAGAATTGCGTCCGCCGTTTCGACCACCACGAGCTCCTGCGTGCCCACGCAGGCAATCAGGCGTCCTTCGGAATGCGCGAAGGTCGACGATGCGCCTTCGAACATCACACGGCCCCGGCCCACGTTGTGATCGGCGTCCTTCTCCGAGATGTCCCAGATCGCGTCCCACGAACCCACGTCCGACCAGCCCGCCTGCAACGGCACCACGACGCCGGCCGCGACGCTTTGATCCGCGCCGAGCTTTTCCATCACCGCGTAGTCGATCGAGTTCGACGGCGATGCGCCGAACGCGTCGCGTTGCAGCCGGAAGAAGTCGCCGTCCGCCTTCCCGCCCGTGAAGGCCGCTGCACACGCTTCGGAAATGGCCGGCTGGAAATGGCGGATCGCTTTCAGCCAGGTCGACGCGCGCATGATGAAGATGCCGCTGTTCCACCAGTACTCGCGCGACTCGACGTAGCGCTGAGCCAGTTCCAGATGCGGTTTTTCGACGAAGCGGTCGAGCTGGTGCGCGATGATCCTGCTTGATGCTTCGTTATCCGTAGCATCTGCGTGACCGGCCGCACGAGGCGCCGTCGAATCCAGCGCCGCGCCGATGCGAATGTAGCCGTAGCCGGTTTCGGCGCGAGTCGGCACGATGCCCATCGTGACGATGCGCCCGGCCGCCGCGTGCTGCACGCCGGCGGCCACTGCCGCATGGAATCCGTCGCTGTCGGTGACCGCGTGATCGGCGGGCATCACGACCATGATGCCGTCCTCGTCCTGCGCGGCGATCGACAGCGCGGCGACCGTCAACGCCGGCGCCGTGTCGCGGCCCACTGGTTCGAGAATCAGCCGGGTCGCCTTGCCGCTCGTGCGCAATTGCTCGGCGGTGGTGAAGCGCTGCTCTTCATTGGCCACCACGACGAGTTGCCCGCTGAGCGGGTAGCCGGATTCGAGTCCGTCGAGACGGCGCGTGGTGGATTGCAGCAGCGAGTCTTCGCCGAGCAGGCCGATCAGCTGTTTCGGATGCTGCTCGCGCGACATCGGCCACAGCCTTGTACCGGAGCCCCCCGCGAGAATCACAGGATGAACCTTGAGCTTGACGTTCAGGGGCGTAGCTTGCTTGGACCGGGTGTCGGCGGGCGTGGCCGTGACCGGAGCTGTCATGATGAACTCCTCGAGGCTGGGTGAATGCGTCGAGTTTTATCATGAAGTCGGGAATCAATAAAAGCGCGTTAAATGCAAACGATATAAATCGGCCGGATAAAATTATCCATTCGATGAAGGAAAAATGTCCGGCCGATTTATGAAAAAGAAAAATTACCCGAAAAAAATCGGCGGCAATTTTTTTATCGCGAGTTCTGCGTGAGAATAGCGCCGGAAGGCCAGCCGCAAGTTTCGCCGATCGGAGCGCAGCGCGGGCTGCATTGCCTTACAGATAGGTCTGTGCAGCACCGCAAGAGCATCCATTTCCGGTAACAGTTACCGAATAAAATCCAGAAAAAATGCCGAAAATTGACCGATACAATTTGAGATTTTTTGCGGTCTTGCAGTCGGAATTTTAATACCGCCTTATCTATACCTGTACAAGGGTATTCACTCATTCCGGCACAGATTTTCCAATCCGGCCATTCAGGCGCGATTCAGGCGAGAGTTAGCCGGATCATGGATCGGGAAATAAAGGGCAATCGCTTCGGGTCAATCATTTTCGCGTCGCGCGGTGTATGGCGGGACGCGGTTGCCGGCGTGGTGCGCCCGCCTGTTGCAGCGGAATGCGACGGACCTGATCAACCAACGGATGGCACTTGACTGACGAACTGAGGGGCAGCTCATGCTGAGCGTTCTATCGAGAATCATCGACATCGCCATGGTCGCGCTCGGCGCCGCCATCGCGGCGGCCGTGCACAGCGGGAAAGTAGTGTGGCTCGACGATATGCAAAGCGTGTCGCTCGCGTTCGGCTGCCTGCTGGTGGTGGTGTTCTTCCCGGCGCTGGGCATCTATCAATCATGGCGCGGCAAGCCGCTCTACGACCTGCTGTCGCGCGTCGCGGGCGGCTGGGTGATGGTGGAAATCACCGGCGTGCTGATCAGCTTCAGCCTGCACCGCTCGGACAACCTGTCGCGCTTGTGGCTCGTGTATTGGGCGGTGGCCACCATCGGCCTGCTGATCATCACCAAGATGATCGTCTATTCGATCCTGCGCGGGCTGCGCCGCGAAGGCTTCAATCAGCGCGCGGTGGCGATCGTCGGCGGTGCGCCGTATGGGCGCTTTCTGATCGAGCAGATGCGCAGCCGCCCGGAAGCGGGCTTCAGCCCCGTCGTGGTGTTCGACGAGGACGGCACGATCAATCCCTACGAAGACCCGGACGCGGCCGACGCGATCGAAGGCGTGCCGGTCGAGCGCGACTATCAGCGGATGATCCAACTGGTGCGCCAGCGCGCGATCCGCGAGTTGTGGCTGGCGCTGCCGATCTCGAAGGAAAAGGCGATCCATCGCTTCGTGATGGACCTGCGCAACGACTTCGTGAACATCCGCTTCATTCCGGACGTGCGCAGCCTGACGCTGTTCAATCAGCCGATGGTCGAATTGCTCGGCGTGCCGGCGATCAACCTGGCCGCGTCGCCGATCACCGATCTGCGCGTGCTGCCCAAGCGCGTGTTCGACCGCCTGTTCGCGCTCGCCGCGCTGACCGCGCTGGCGCCTCTGATGCTGGGGATCGCGGCGATGGTGAAGCTGAGCTCGCCCGGCCCGGTGTTCTTCCGCCAGAAGCGCAAGGGTATCGACGGCAACGAGTTCGAGATCTACAAGTTCCGCTCGATGAAGCTGCACAAGGAAGAGGCCGGCAAGATCACCCAGGCCACGCGGCGCGACCCGCGCATCACCGCGGTCGGCGCGTTCCTGCGGCGCACCAGCCTCGACGAGCTGCCGCAATTCATCAACGTGCTGCGCGGCGAGATGTCGGTGGTCGGCCCGCGCCCGCACGCGCTCGAACACGACGACATCTACAAGGATCTGGTGAAGGGCTACATGCACCGCTACCGGATCAAGCCGGGTATCACCGGATGGGCGCAGATCAACGGCTATCGCGGCGAAACCGACCGCATCGAAAAGATGATGGGCCGCGTCAAGCTCGATCTGTACTACATGCAGCACTGGACCTTCTGGCTCGACATCAAGATCGTCGTGCTGACGCTGTGGAAGGGCTTCGCGGGCAGCAACGCATATTGAGTCCCGCGAACGCGCGCGGGTCATACGGCTCGCCGCGTGAGCGCACTCCTGAATCAACTCCATTTTCCGAGGTGTAATACATGAACCTGACGATCATCGGTAGTGGCTACGTAGGCCTCGTGACGGGCGCATGTCTGGCCGACATCGGCCACGACGTGTTCTGTCTCGACGTCGATCAGCGCAAGATCGACGTGCTCAACAACGGCGGCGTGCCGATCCATGAACCGGGTCTGCAGGAGATCATCGCGCGCAATCGCAAGGCAGGCCGCCTGAAGTTCTCGACCGACATCGAGGCCGCGGTCGCGCACGGCGACATCCAGTTCATCGCGGTCGGCACGCCGTCCGACGAGGACGGCTCCGCCGACCTGCAATACGTGCTGGCGGCCGCGCGCAATATCGGGCGGCATATGACGGGCTTCAAGGTGATCGTCGACAAGTCGACGGTGCCCGTCGGCACGGCCTCGCGCGTGCGCGAGATGGTCGCCGCCGAGCTGGCCGCGCGCCAGCTCGATCACATGTTCTCGGTGGTGTCGAATCCGGAGTTCCTGAAAGAGGGCGCGGCAGTCGAGGACTTCACGCGGCCCGATCGCATCGTGCTCGGCTGCGACGAGGACGTGCCCGGCGAAAAGGCGCGCGAACTGATGAAGCGCCTCTACGCGCCGTTCAACCGCAATCGCGAACGCACGCTGTACATGGACGTGCGCTCGGCCGAATTCACCAAGTACGCGGCCAACGCGATGCTCGCCACGCGCATCTCGTACATGAACGAGCTGGCCAATCTGGCCGACCGCGTCGGCGCGGATATCGAGGCGGTGCGCCGCGGCATCGGTTCCGATCCGCGCATCGGCTACGACTTCCTGTATGCCGGCTGCGGCTACGGCGGCTCGTGCTTCCCGAAGGACGTGCAGGCGCTGATCCGCACGGCGGCCGACCACAAGGCGAACTTGCGCATTCTCGAAGCGGTGGAAGCGGTCAACGACACGCAAAAGCGCATCCTCGCGCAGAAGATCGTCGCGCGTCTCGGCGAGGACCTGTCGGACCGCGCGTTCGGCGTGTGGGGCCTCGCGTTCAAGCCGAACACCGACGACATGCGCGAAGCGCCGAGCCGTCCGCTGATCGCCGAACTGCTGCGCCGTGGCGCGCGCGTGAAGGCCTACGACCCGGTCGCGATCGACGAATCGAAGCGCGTGTTCGCGCTCGATCTGAAGGACGTGCCGCAGCAGCACGCGCGCTTGTCGTTCGTGAAGGAAGAGATGGAAGCGGCCGAGGGCGTCGACGCGCTGGTGATTCTCACCGAATGGAAGGTCTTCAAGAGCCCGGACTTCGCTTCGCTCAAGGAGATGCTGAAGAAGCCGCTGATCTTCGACGGCCGCAATCTGTACGAACCGGATGCGCTGCTTGAACTCGGCATCGAGTATCACGCGATCGGGCGGCAGCACGCGTTGCGCAATGCGCCGGCGAGAGTCGGCGCGCACCCGCTGCCGCTTGGCGAAGCCGACGCGGATGCGGTGCATGCAACCGCCGCCGCGCATCACTAGGCCGCAAGGCCACCGAGCCACCAGGTCAGCGCACGCTGCGAGGGAGTCCGCCATGTTCGCCAACGTTCTGATTGTCTGCCATGCCAACGTGTGCCGTTCGCCCGCCGCCGAAATGCTGTTCAAGGCGAAGCAGCGCGCGGGCGCGCCGATCGCGTTTCATTCGGCGGGCCTGCGGGCGATGAACGGCCACGGCATGGACCCGGTCATGCGGCGCCTGCTCGCCGAGCGCGGCGTCGCGTCCGGCATCCACTACTCGCGGCGTCTTGACCGCCAGCTCGTGCGCGCCGCCGATCTGGTGCTGGTCACCGAACGCGTCCAGGTGAGCGCCGTCGAAGCGCTCGATCCGGCTTCGCGCGGCAAGGTCTATCCGCTCGGCAAGTGGGAAGACGATTCCGACGTCGCCGATCCGCATGGTGGCGCCGAAACCGCATACAGGGAGAGTCTCGTGCTCATCGAACATCTGGTCATGGGATGGCTGAAAAAAATATGCTGATGAAAAAACTCACTGCAAACTCACTCGCGAGTTTCCGCGCGAAATTCGCCGCTTCGCTTTTGCTGACGTCCTTTCTGTCGGCCTGCGCCACCGCACCGGGCAACTTTCTCGACACGTCGCGCCTGAAGGAAGACGGTCAGAGCGCGCCCACCGAAACGTATCCGGTCCATCTGATCGACGCCAGCCTGATCGTCTCGCAGGCGCAAGCCGCCGCCGCGAAGACCCAGGTGCTGCCGACCTCGAATCTGACCGACCCGTCGCAGTACGTGTACCGGCTTTCGCCGCAGGACATTCTCGGCATCACCGTGTGGGACCACCCTGAATTGACCACGCCGCAAGGCAGCACGCTGTCGGCGGGCGGCAACACCACGCAATCGATCGGCGGCGCTTTGCAGCAGCCGTATACGGCGGCGCTGCCGGGCCAGGCCGATCCGTACGGCCAGACCATCGCCGCCGACGGCACGATCTTTTTCCCGTTTGTCGGCCGCATCAAGGCCGCCGGCAAAACCACCAGCGAGCTGCGCGATCAGCTCGCAACAGGACTGGTGCGCTATATCCGCAACCCGCAGGTCGACGTGCGCGTGCTGTCGTATCGCGGCCAGAAAGTCCAGGTGACCGGCGAAGTGAAGACGCCGGGACCGCTCGCTATCAGCGACGTGCCGCTCACGCTGGTCGACGCCATCACGCGCTCGGGCGGTACCAACCCGGACGCCGATATCCAGCGCGTGCGCCTCACGCGCAACAACAGGCTCTACGTGCTCGACGCCGACCGCATGCTCGATCGCGGCGACACCACGCAGAACGTGATGCTGCAAAACGGCGACATGATCAACGTGCCGGATCGCACCGACGCCCGCATCTTCGTGATGGGCGAAGTGAAGACGCCGATCCAGCTGCCGATCATCCGCGGCCGGATGACGATCGCCGACGCGCTGACGCAGGGCGGCGGCATCCTCGACACCGATGCCAATCCGCGTCAGATCTTCGTGATGCGCGGCATGCGCGACCATCCGACCACGCCGGAGGTATTCCGCCTCGACATGACGCAGCCGGACTCGATCATGCTGTCCTCGCAGTTCCAGTTGCAGCCGCTCGATGTCGTGTATGTCGGCACCGCCGCTTCGACCACCTTCAACCGTGTGTTGCAGCAGGTCCTGCCGAGCGTGCAGACGCTGTTCTACCTGAAGCAGCTGACGCGCTGAACGTCTGAGCCGTAGACAGGCCCGCGCCGCGCCGCCCCCTTGGGACGCGGCGCGGGACCGAAGCAAAAACGCCGAAGCAATGCAAGCGCAAACGCCGAAGCAACCGATACGGGATCGAATTGTGAGCAATCAAATCTCTCCACACATGGCTGGTCCGATCAAGACCGAAGAAGAGGACGTCGTCCTCGGACAACTGGTGCAGGTGATCCTCGACGACATCTGGTGGCTGCTCGCGATCGCCGGCGTGATCGTCGCGATGGCCGCCGCCTACTGCTACCTCGCCAAGCCGATCTATTCGGCCGACGCGCACGTGCGCGTCGAGCAATCCGACAACACGTCGCAGGCGCTCACGCAGACGCAGACCGGCGCCGCGATCACCACCGGCTCCAGCACGCTGCCGACCGACGCCGAAATCGAAATCATCAAGAGCCGCGGCGTGGTCGGCCCGGTGGTGCAGCAGCTGAAGCTGAACTTCAGCGTCACGCCGAAGACCATTCCGTTGCTCGGCAGCATCGCCGCGCGCATGGCGACGCCCGGGCAGCCGGCGCGGGCGTGGCTGGGACTGACCTCGTATGCATGGGGCGGCGAGAACGTCGAAGTGGGTTCGATCGACGTGACGCCCGCGCTCGAAGGCCAGAAGCTGAGACTGCGGGCGAGCGACGACCAGCACTACGAACTGTATGCGGAGAACGGCGCGCTGCTGCTGCGCGGCCAGGTCGGCCAGCAGGCGCAAGGCGGCGGCGTGACGATGCTCGTCAACACGCTGGTCGCGCGTCCCGGCCAGGAGTTCACGGTGGTGCGCGCCAACGACCTCGACGCGATCACCGCGTTCCAGTCGGCCATCACCGTGCAGGAGCAGGGCAAGCAGACCGGCGTGATCCAGATTTCGCTGGAGGACAAGAGCGCCGAGCACGCGGCGCTGGTCGCCAATGCGCTTGCGCAATCGTATGTGCGCCAGCACGTATCGAACAAGCAGGAAGACGCGATCAGGATGCTCGACTTCCTGAAGAGCGAAGAGCCGCGCCTGAAGGCCGACCTCGAACGTTCCGAAGCCGCGTTGACCGCGTATCAGCGCCAGTCCGGCTCGATCAACGCGAGCGACGAAGCGAAGGTGTACCTCGAAGGCAGCGTGCAGTACGAGCAGCAGATCGCCGGCCTGCGCCTGCAGATGGCGCAGCTCACCGAGCGCTACGGCGACGATCATCCGCTGCTCAAGGCCGCCCGTGAACAGATGGCCGAGTTGCAGGCGCAGCGCGCCAAATACGCGGACCGCTTCCGCGATCTGCCCGCCACCGAAGTGAAGGCCGTGCAGTTGCAGCGCGACGCGAAGGTCGCCGAAGACATCTACGTGCTGCTGCTCAACCGCGTGCAGGAGCTGTCGGTGCAGAAGGCGGGCACGGGCGGCAACGTGCACATCGTCGACGCCGCGCTGCGTCCGGGCGCGCCGGTCAAGCCGAAGAAGATGCTGATCCTGTCGGCGGCGGTGATTCTCGGGCTGATCGCGGGCACCGGTTTCGTGTTCCTGCGCCGCAATATGTTCAAGGGCATCGACGACCCCGATCACATCGAGCGCGCGTTCCATCTGCCGGTGTTCGGCCTCGTGCCGCAAAGCGCCGAGCAGGCGCAGCTCGAAAGCGCGTTCCAGCGCGGCGGCGAACGGCTGCGCTCGGTGCTGGCCAACGCGCGTCCGAAGGACGTGACGATCGAAAGTCTGCGCAGCCTGCGCACCTCGATGCAGTTCACGATGATGGACGCGAAGAACTGCATCGTCATGCTGACCGGCCCGATGGCCGGCGTCGGCAAGAGCTTCCTGACGGCCAACCTCGCGGTGCTGCTCGCTAATTCGGGCAAGCGCGTGCTGCTGATCGACGGCGACATGCGGCGCGGCGTGCTCGAACGCTACCTCGGCGGCCCGCAGGACAACGGCCTGTCCGAACTGCTGAGCGGCCAGATCTCGCTGGAAGAGGCGATTCGCAATGCGAACGTGGAAGGCCTCAGCTTCATCGCGTGCGGCCGCCGACCGCCCAATCCGTCGGAGCTGCTGATGTCGCCGCGTCTGCCGCAATACCTCGACGGGCTCGCGAGGCGCTACGACGTGATCCTGATCGATACGCCGCCGGTGCTGGCCGTGACCGACGCGTCGATCATCGGCGCGTATGCCGGCTCGACCTTCTTCGTGATGCGCTCGGGCATGCACAGCGAAGGCGAGATCACCGATGCGCTCAAGCGTCTGCGCGCGGCCGGCGTGCACGTGCAGGGCGGCATCTTCAACGGCATGCCGGCGCGCTCGCGCGGCGGCTACAACCGCGGCTATGCGGCGGTTCAGGAATATCTGAGCACCTGAGCGCCGCGCGCGCTCTGAACGTGCGGATTCCAGCGCAACGACGATAAAAGAGGACATCACGATGAAAGTGACGGTACTGATTCCGACCTACCGCCGCCCGGCCGATCTGGCGCGCTGCCTCGCGGCGCTGCAACGGCAGTCGCGCGCGCCGGACGAAGTGGTGGTGGTGGCGCGCGCCGACGACGACGCGACGCACGCGTGTCTGCGCGACCCGGCCGTGCCGGGCAAGCTGCCGCTGGTGGTCGCGCCGGTCGGCGTGCCCGGCCAGGTCGCCGCGCTCAATCGCGGGCTCGATGCCGCCAGCGGCGACGTGATCGCGATCACCGACGACGACGCCGCGCCGCACGCCGACTGGGTCGAGCGGATCGCCGCCGCGTTCGCCGGTGATGCGCGTCTGGGCGCGCTCGGCGGGCGCGACTGGGTGCACGAGAAGGGCCGCGTGCTGGACGGCGAGCAGCCGCTGGTGGGCAAGGTGACCGCGCACGGCAAGATCATCGGCAATCATCATCTCGGGGTGGGCAGCGCGCGCGAAGTCGACATCCTGAAGGGCGCCAACATGAGCTACCGGCGCGACGCGGTACGCACGATCCGCTTCGACGCGCGTCTGCGCGGCGCGGGCGCGCAGGTCCACAACGACATGGCGTTCAGCCTCGCGGTCAAGAACGCCGGCTGGAAGCTGATGTACGACCCGCGCGTGGCGGTCGATCACTTTCCCGCCGAGCGTTTCGACGACGACCGCCGCGACGCGCAAACCATGACGGCATTGCGCAACGCCGCGTTCAACTTCCATCTGATCCTGCGCGACCAGTTGCCGCCGCTGCGCCGCGAAACCGCGTGGTGGTGGTGGACGCTGGTCGGCACGCGGGTCTATCCGGGGCTCACGCATGCGGCGCTCGCGCTTGTGTCGAAGCAGGCGGGGCTCAAGCTCTCGCGTTGGCGCGCGGTGCGCAGCGGCGCGCACGAGGCGCGCCGCGCGCTGTCGTGAGTGACGTGAGCCGCTTGAGCCGCTTGAGCCCCGCCGCAACCCCCACGTTCGCGCATCGGCACGCGGCCCCCGCCAGGGCCGCCGATGCCTCTTTCCCCCGGCAGAGCGGAGTGTCTGCATGAGTACGAAAGTTCACGTTCATCTGTTTTACGGCGCCGACCCGCGCTTTTACCGGCCGGGCGATAACATCGGCTGCCTGTACGGCTATCACCACGCCGAGTCCGACGAGTTCAGGCTGACCTATTCGCAGGACGCCCGCGAAGGCAAACCGGTGCGTCTGCTGCGCCGCGCGCTGAAGGCGCTGCTTGGGTTCGATTTCATCCACACGTGGCGCAATCGCGCCGAGATGCTGCGCTCGGACGTGATCTGGACGCACACCGAACAGGAATGGCTGTCCGCCGCGCTCATGCTGCTGTTGAGCGGCCGCAAGGCGGGCGCGGGCGCCACGCCGCTGCTGCTCGCGCAAAGCGTCTGGCTGCTCGACAAATGGCCTTCGTATGGGATCGTGCGCAGCTGGCTGTATCGCAGGCTGATGCGCCGCGCTGATCAGCTGACCACGCTCGCCAGCGCCAACGCCGAACTGTGCCAGCGGTACTTCGGCCGTGACGCGCAGCCGCTGCTGTACGGCCTGAATACACGCGACTTCCCGGTCAACTCGCCGGCGCAATGGACGCCGCATACGCCGCTGCGGATCGCCGCGATCGGCAACGACCGCGACCGCGACTGGGAAACGCTCATCAAGGCGTTCGGCAACGATTCGCGCTACACGGTGAAGCTCGCGACGCGGCGGCGCATACCCGCGTCGCTGCGCGCGCCGAACGTCGAGATCGCGCTGTTCTCGGGCATCAGGAAGCAGCACGAACTGTACGACTGGGCCGATCTGATCGTCGTGCCGCTGCGGCCGAATTCGCACGCTTCGGGCATCACCGTGATGCTCGAAGCGGCGGCGGTCGGCAAGCCGATGGTGGTGACGAACGTCGGCGCGCTGCAGGACTATTTTCCGGCCGACGAGGCGGCCTATATCCCGCCGTTCGATTCGCACGCGTTGCGCGACGCGGTCGACCGGCTCGCCGCTGCGCCGGCCGACGGCTTGCGCCAGGCGCAGGCGGCGGCGGCCGGTTTGCTGTCGCGCGATCTGACCACGCAGCACTACGCGATGCAGCACGTGCGGATCACGCGGGAGATGCTGCATGCGCGCGCGCAGGGCGCGGCAAACCCGCAGACAGGAACGCAAACACAAACCCAGGCACAAACCCAGGCACAAACCCAGGCACCCGCACGCACTCACGCGCAAGCGCGCACCCCGGCCACCGCCCAGTCCCACGCCCCGCAACCCGCGCACGCGCCCAAGCCCGCGCAAACCCCACGCGCGCCCGCGCGCGAATCAAGCGGAGGCCTCTGAACGATGTCGACGATTCCGCGAGCCGGCGCCTCCCACGCACCCGACGCCTCGGCGGCAAGCGGCCCCGCGAAGCTGCTCTCCGGCAACCGGCGCGACTGGCTGCCGCCGCTGCTCTTGTGGCTCGTCACGGCGGTGTTGATCGTCGCGCATCAGGGCACGGTGCTCACGCTCGCGTTTCCGGTGCTCGCGATCCTCACGGGCCTATGGCTCTACTTCAAAAGCCCGGCGCGCTACATCGGCTTCATGTGGTGGCTGTGGTTCCTGAGCCCGGAAGTGCGGCGGCTGGCCGACTGGTCCAAAGGCTCGTTCACGCCGACCAGCCTGATCCAGGTCGCGCCGCTCGCGGTCACGATGATCAGCGCGCTGTCGCTGCTGCGCTACTACCGACTGCTCGCGCAGCGGCGCGGCCTGCCGGTGCTGCTGATCCTGCTCGGCCTCGTCTACGCGTTCATGATCGGCGTGATGTCGAGCGGACCGCTCGCGGCCACCTACGACCTCGCGAACTGGCTCTATCCGATCCTGATCGGCTTTCACATCATGGCGCACACGCGCCAGTATCCGCAGTACCGCGACACCATCGTCAACACGTTCATCTGGGGCATGCTGGTGATGGGCGGTTACGGGCTGATCCAGTTCTTCATCATGCCGCAGTGGGACGTGCTGTGGATGCTCGGCTCGCAGATGAATTCGCAAGGCGACCCCGTGCCGATGGGCGTGCGCGTGTTCAGCACGATGAATTCGTCGGGACCGTTCGCGTTCGCGATGATGGGCGCGATGGTCTTCGTGATGGCGGCCACGCACCGCGTGCGCTGGATCGCCGCGGCGCTCGGCTTCTTCTCGTTCGCGCTGAGCCTCGTGCGCTCGACGTGGGGCGGCTGGGTAATCGCGCTCCTGATCCAGCTCGTCAAGTCGAACAACAAGGTGCGCGTGCGCATCGTCGGCAGCGCGGTGCTGCTGGCGGGCCTGTGCGTGCCGCTGCTGGCGGTCGGCCCGGTGGCCGAGCGCATGCAGGCGCGCCTCACCACCATCGTCAACCTGAACGACGACCAGAGCTACGCGGCGCGCAACGAGTTCTACGCGAGCTTCGCGAAGACCGCGTTCACCGACGTGGCCGGCGAGGGCATGGGCGCGACCGGTACCTCGACCAAGCTGTCGAACGACGGCGGCCAGCTCGGCCAGTACGGCAACTTCGACAGCGGCGTGATGAACATCCCGTTCGTGCTCGGCTGGCCCGGCACGCTGTTGTACATGTCGGGTATCGTCTGGCTGCTCACGCGCGCGGTGCTCGCGTCGTTCAAACTGCGCGACGACAAATTCGTGTCCGCGTGCCTGAGCCTGAGTCTCGCGACCTTCGCGATGCTGGTGTTCACCAACTCGCTGGTGGGCACCGGCGGGCTGCTGCTTTTCATGGGTGTTTTTTCGATTCTTTCCGCGGTCCATCACGACAAGATGAATCGCCGCCGCACGCTATTTCTCCACGGAGGCACTGATTGAGAGTTGCCATTGTCACGCACGTAGTGCGCCATAACGACGGCCAGGGGCGCGTCAACCACGAGATTGCGCGCGCCGCCCTCGACGAGAACATCGGCGTCACGCTGGTCGCCTCGCACGTCGCGCCCGAGTTGCTCGCGCATCCGAACGTCCGCTGGGCGCCGGTGAAAATCGGCCGCTGGTGGCCCACCAATCTGCTGCGCCAGCAGGTGTTCGCGTTCAAGAGCGCGCTGTGGCTGCGCGCGCATCGCCGCGAATTCGACGTGCTGCACGTGAACGGCTTCATCACCTGGATGCCCGCCGACGTCAACACGTCGCACTTCGTGCACAGCGGCTGGCTCGGCAGCAAGTACTACCCGTTCGGGCTGACCAAGGGCGTGTGGTCCGCGTATCAGTCGGTGTATACGCGCTGCAATGCGCTGCTCGAACGCTGGGCTTACCGGCGCTCGAAAGTGATCACGGCGGTGTCGCAGAAGGTCGCCGACGAAATCCGCGCGATCGGGCTGACGCCGCACAACCGGGTGGACGTGATCTACAACGGGGTGGACACGCAAGGCTTCGCGGCGGCCACGGGCAATCGCGAGAAATTCGGCTTGCCGAAGGACGCGTTCCTGCTGCTGTTCGTCGGCGACCTGCGCACGCCGCGCAAGAATCTCGGCACCGTGCTGGCCGCGCTCAAGCATCTGCCGGAGCACGTGCAGATCGCGGTGGCGGGCTTTCTGCCGGGCAGCCCGTATCCGGAAGAGGCGAAGGCGCTCGGCATCGCGCATCGTGTGCATTTTCTCGGGCTGGTGAAGGAGATGCCGGTGCTGATGCATTCGGTCGACGCGTTCGTGTTCCCGTCGCGTTACGAAGCGATGAGCCTGTCGCTGCTCGAAGCGATGGCGGCCGGCTTGCCGGTGGTCACCGCGCGCACCGCGGGGGGCGCCGAGATCATCACGCCGGAGTGCGGCATCGTGCTCGACGATCCGGACGATCCCAAGGCGCTCGCGGGCGCGGTCGCGCGCCTCGCGGGCAACGACGACGCGCGCCGCGCGATGGGCATCGCCGCCAATCAGCTCGCCACCGGCTTCGGCTGGGCGCGGATGGCCGCGCAGTACATCGCGCTGTACCGGCAGTTGGCCGGGCAGCAGAAAAACCGCCGGCGCAGCGAGGCGGAAGCGTCGGCGGTCGCCAAGACCGACGCGCTGACACTGAACACGCTGGCCGGACACAAGAGCGCGGAATGACGCTACGCGCAGGGCGCGTCAGCTCGCTGCGACGTGCCGCGCCGCGCATTCACGCGGCGCCTCATCAACACAACTCTCAGAACGCACAGGGGCAACAACCATGACGACGAGCTCAATCAAATCGCTGCAGATCGGGATGCACTGGTTTCCCGAACGCGCGGGCGGCCTCGACCGCATGTACTACTCGCTGGTCGGCGCGCTGCCGGGCGCGGGCGTCGCGGTGCGCGGCGTGGTAGCCGGCTCGCCGAAAGTGGCCGCGGACACCGGCGGCGCCATCAACGGCTTCGGTTCGGCCGCGCAATCGCTGCCGTTGCGGCTAATGGCGGCACGCCGCGCGCTGCGCCAGGAAATCAGCAGGTCGCGGCCGGACGTGATCTCGTCGCACTTCGCGCTGTACACGTTTCCCGGGCTCGACGTGACGCGCGGCATCCCGCAGGTCTCGCATTTTCAGGGGCCGTGGGCCGACGAGAGCCACGTCGAAGGCGCGGACTCGCTCGGCCAGCGCGCCAAGCGCTATCTGGAGCAGTCGGTGTATGCGCGCTCGTCGCGGCTGATCGTGCTGTCGGATGCGTTCGGCAAGATTCTGACTTCGCGCTACCGGATCGCGCCGGACCGCGTGCGCGTGGTGCCAGGCTGTGTCGATGTCGAGCAGTTCAATCTGCCGATCACGCCGGCCGAGGCGCGTCTGAAGCTGCAATTGCCGCAGGACCGGCCGATCGTGCTGGCGGTGCGGCGTCTGGTGCGCCGCATGGGCCTCGAAGATCTGATCGACGCGGTGAAGCTGCTCAAGCGCAGCGCGCCCGACGTGCTGTTGCTGATCGCGGGCAAGGGACGGCTCGAAGGCGAGTTGCAGGCGCGCATCAGCGAAGCGGGTCTGGAGGACAACGTGAAGCTGCTGGGTTTCGTGCCCGACCAGCATCTGGCGGCGTTGTATCGCGCGGCGAATATCAGTGTGGTGCCGACGGTCGCGCTCGAAGGCTTCGGCCTCATCACCGTCGAATCGCTCGCGTCGGGCACGCCGGTGCTGGTGACGCCCGTGGGCGGGCTGCCGGAAGCAGTGGCGGGCTTGTCGCCGAATCTGGTGTTGCCGGAGACGGGCGCGAAGGCGATCGCGGACGGCCTCGCGGGGGCGTTGAACGGCTCGCTGAAGCTGCCGGATGCGCACGCGTGCCGCCGCTATGCGCGTGAGAACTTCGACAACGCGGTGATCGCGAAGCGGGTCGCGTCGGTGTATAGCGAGGCGATCGCGGCGGGTGGGGTGCACTGAGTTTGCCGGTTGCCGCCCGCGTGTGGCGGCACAACCTGCAGCGCGAAAAAACGCGGCCAACCGGCCGCGTTTGTTCCCGCAGGACTCCGAAATCAGAACGTCTCGTGATGCTCGTTGCGACCGATGTCCGCGTGAACCATCATGTGGCACAACTGTTCGAGCGTGGTTTGCGGCTGCCAGCCGAGCGTGTCGCGCGCCTTGTCCGCGCAGCCGATCAGCAGATCCACTTCGGCCGGCCGGTAGAACTTCGGATTCACGCGTACCAGCGTCTTGCCGGTGGCGACATCGATGCCGGTTTCGCGCTCGTCCTTGCCCGACCATTCGATCTGATAACCCGCGGCGGCGAACGCCATGCGCACGAAATCACGGACCGTCTCGGTGCGGCCAGTGGCGAGCACGAAGGTGTCCGGCGTATCGGCTTGCAGCATGCGCCACATCCCTTCGACGTATTCGAGGGCGAAGCCCCAGTCGCGCTGCGCGCTCAGGTTGCCCAACTCCAGCACGTCCTGCTTGCCGAGCTTGATCTTCGCGACCGTGTCGGTGATCTTGCGGGTGACGAATTCGCGGCCACGCAGCGGCGATTCGTGATTGAACAGAATCCCGCTGCTCGCGAACAGGTTGTACGACTCGCGATAGTTGATGGTCGACCAGTGCGCGAACAGCTTGGCGACGCCATACGGGCTGCGCGGATAGAAGGGCGTGCTCTCGCGTTGCGGCACTGCCTGCACGAGACCGAACATCTCCGAGGTCGACGCCTGGTAGAAGCGCGTCTTCGGGCTCAGAATGCGCAGGCCCTCGAGCAGATTCAGCGCGCCGACGCCGGTCACTTCGGCGGTGGTCACGGGCTGATCGAACGACACGCCGACGAAGCTTTGCGCGGCGAGGTTGTACAGTTCGTCGGCCTGTGCGCCTTCGAGCAGGCGCAGCGTCGAGCCGAGATCGGTCAGGTCGTGTTCGACCAGCCGCAGATTCGGATGATCGAGCACGCCGAGCTCACGCATGCGCCAGAAATTGACCGAACTGGTGCGCCGGTACGTGCCGGTCACGTGATAGCCCTTTTCGAGCAGCAGTTTGGTCAGATAGGCGCCGTCCTGTCCGGATACGCCGGTGATGATCGCTTTGCGTGGTTGGCTCATAGCTTGCCTTCTAGATTGTTAAAAGAAAAAAGGAAGAAGCATTCGCGCCGGTCAGGGCGCATTTCATCGGTACCGTCGGAAGCGCATTTCAGAAGCGCGATCCGCGAGAGCCGCTGGTGGGACTCGCCAGCGGAATCTCGCGAAGCGCGCTTGAAAAAGCGCTTCAGAGCGAGCCGTCCAACAGCCGCCGCACCAGCGGTCCGACGACCTGATAGTCCTGTTCGGCCTTGAGCCGGTACAGGCCCGGCTTCGGATGCGCGCCGTCGGACATCAGCGTCTGCCAGTCCGGCAAACGGCTGATGTAGGCGAACTGGTCGACGAGCGGCACCTGCTGTTCGGCGGCCACGCGGCGCGTCATCGCGACCATCGCGGCGAGCCGCGTGTTGAGCCGGTTGTCGGGCATCGGGTTCGAGGTCTGCAGAACCGGCTGCTTGCCGAGCGCGCGAGCGGTTTTCACGAGCGCTGTTTCGGCGGCGTAGAACTGTTCGGGCGTCTGGTTCTGCATCACTTCGTTGATGCCGTAGTTGATCAACACGGTCTGCGCGGGCGACGCCGCGAGGCGTTCCTGCCAGGGCAGACCGGCGCTCGGGCCGGCGCGGCGGTTGCCGGTGCCGTCGCGCAGTTGCGTGGCCATCGTGCCGCCCACGCCGAGGTTCGCGACGCGCACGCGATCGCCGTAATGCGCGTGCAAGTCCTCTTGCAGATAAGACACGGCGTTTTGCGGCTGCGGGCCGCAGTGGCCTTCGCTGCACGTGATGCCGAGCGTGGTCGAATCGCCGTATGCGTCGATCAGGATTTGCGTTTGTGCTCGCGGCTGCGGTGCTTGAGGTTTTTGCGCTGCATCGGCACGGACGGAGAACGCCGCAGGCGCTAGTGCGAACACAAGCGCGCTCATCAAGGCACCCACGAGCGGATTCACACGCACCCGCCCAAGCGCACGAGGCGCCGACGCCCCCGCGTTCACGCTTGCGCCGACCCATTCACGGCGGCTCATGCGCGGCTCTGCGGTGCTTGCCGCGCAGCGCGCGCCCCGGCGACACCGCCGCCTGGCGCATGCGCGTGCGTCTGCGCCTGCACCTTGCCGCGCGCGCCGAAGATCAACCGCTTCTCGAACGCGAACCACGTGATGCTCGCGTAGCCGAGCGTGATCGCGAGTGCGAGCGCCGCCGTCAGATAGCGGTTCAGATGCAGCGGCCACAGCATGTAAAGCACGCTCAGATGGATCAGGTAAATCGTGTAGCTGATGGTGCCGATATAGACCAGCACCGGATTGCACAGCAGCCGTTTGACAATGCCCTTGCTTTGCAGGGCGATGACCACGACCGAAGTACACAGCACCAACGAAACGCTATACAGCCCCGCGTTCGACAGCGGCGTATTGGCCGCGCGAAAACGCGGGAAGTGCAGATGCAGCCATGCGAGCACGGCCAGCGCGGCGAAAAAACCGAGCACCGCGAGCCCCTTGAACGGCTCAAGCGCGTCGCGGTCGCGCCGCACCGCGACCGCCAGCAGCGCGCCGGCCGCGAGCAGGTCCATGCGGAACGGCGTCAGGTAATAGATCGGCCAGAACGAATCGAACCACGGCGTGGCGACTGCGCGCAGCACCGGCACCAGCACGATCAGCGCGGCCGCCACGTAGCCGAGCAGACGCTCGGGCACCAGCAGGATCACGAACGGCCAGAAAATATAGAACTGCTCCTCGACGGCGAGCGACCACAGCACATTCAGGCTGTCGTGACCGCTCTGATTGAGCGCGTCGCCGATATTGGTCGCGAAGAACGTGTACCAGTACCAGTGCTGCGCCCACGCGAGGCCGAATAGCAGCGACGAGACCGCCATCAGCAGCGCATACGGCGGCAGGATGCGCCGTGCGCGGCGCGCGTAAAAGTAGCTGAAATACGGTAGCTGCCGTTCCTTGCGATCAAGCAGGATGCCGCTGATCAGAAAGCCGCTCAAAACAAAAAACAGATCGACGCCCATCCACAGCGGCGCCTTCAGCGCGTGCTGCGCGAAGACCGCGAGCACGGCGATGGCGCGCAGGCCGTCGAGCTGCACGATGCGGGAGTGGGTAGGCGCGAGGGGCAATGCGCTGGCTGTCATGAACCGTCCATGGTGTGAAGCGGATGGGTCGGGCGAAGCGTCGCGCGTGATTCCACACGGGACACGCGTGAGCGCTTCGCGTCGCAACGGAAGTGCAGTCGATTCTAGGGAAAAGAAAATCGCGAAAAAACGGTAATGAATGAGAGAAGTGAATCAGATTGAAACAGGGTGTTTCGTTATCCATTAGAAATGGATTTATATGCTTGTGCGTAGAGGTTTGCGTAATGCGTAATAACTGCCAGCATGAGGCTGCGGTCTCGGTAAAAATGGGTTAAAACGCGCCACGCGGGTGCATGGCAGGCTCGGCGCATTATGCGCTGTAACGCATTTTCAATTTAATTGATTTTTAAATAACTTTCTTTCGTCACGCTTAAAGCGTCGAATATTTTTGAATTATTTTCGATTTTCGTTGCGGCATTTTTCCCGCGTAATGTGAGCCGTGCGGATTGGCATGTCCGGGACCGTGCGTGGACAGCGCACGGCACGCGCCGGCAGGGATGCGTGGCGCGGCCACGACCATGCCGTGAAATGACGGCCCCGGCCACGAACATCGTCTCACCGTGCGGCAACGCATCCGTCCTTCCTGCACGACTCAGCCGCACGTTTTTCTTGCGTGGTTTCCGGTGGCCTTGCCCGCTACATCAATTTGAAATTACCGCGCGGGCTCGTGCCCGAGCGCGGCGCTGACTGGAGGATCTACCTTGTCCCGTTTCACGTTCAAAAGCTGGCTCGCCGTATCGGCGTGCGCCGCCGGACTGGCTGCGGGCTCAGTCAGTTTCACGGCCTGCGCGCAGACAGCGTTGAACGCGAAGACCTCGTGGATCGGCAACAGCTTCGGTTTCGGCGACGGCACCTGGGCACAGATCAACATCACTGCGATTGCGGTGGCGCCCGACGGCAAGGTGTACACCAACGCCCCTTGGGACGAGAGCGGCGCCGAAGCCAGCGTCTATCAGAACGGCAAGATGCTCGGCTTCGCGGGCGGCACGCATGGCTGGGGCAATAGCGGCGGCAACGCGATCGCGCTGAATCGCAAGTATGCGTTCGTGGCGATCGCGGTCGGCAACGAAAAGGGGCGGCTCGTCGAGCAGGGCGTGTGGCCGGAGAAGGGCAAGCAATGGTTCGGCATTTCGCGCCGCGAGATCGCCGATCCGAAACGCGCCGCGCCGTTCCAGCCGGCCGCGAAAAGCGCGGACCCGCACGCGCAACTGGCGGCGGGTTTCCTGATGATGAACGAAGTGCCGACCGGCACGAGCGCCGAAATCGGCGGCCTGGCGGCGAACGACACTACGCTGTACGCGTCGAACACCGCGCGCGATCGCATCGAGGTGTACGACGCCGAGTCGATGCAGAAGAAGGCCGCATGGAGCGTGCACGAACCCGGCCGCATCGCGCTCGCGCCCGACGGCTCGCTGTGGGTGCTGAGCGGCACGCGCAGCGATCGCGCGCCGCGCGTCGAGCACTACACGGCGACGGGCCAGCGCATCGACGAAAACTTCGCGCTGCCGCCGGACACGGTGGCGGTCGATCTCGCCATCGACGCGCAAGGCCGCATCCTGATCGCCGACAACGGCCCGCGCCAGCAGGTGCTGTTCTTCACGAAGAGCGATGGCCGCTACACGGAGTCCGGCACGCTCGGCGAGAAAGGCGGCATCTTCAGCGGCATCGCGGGCAAGCCGGGACCGCGGCGCTTTAACGGACTGACGGGCGTCGGCGTGGATGGGCGCGGCAACGTCTATGTGTCGACCAACGGCATCGGTCCGCGCTACGAGCCAATCGGCGCGGGCCTCGGCGCGACGCTGGAGAGCTATGCGCGCGACGGCAGACAGAACTGGCAGGTGCAGGGGCTGCTGTTCGTCGACGGCGCGTGGATCGATCCGTCGCGGCCGGACAGCGTCTATACCGGCAACAAGCGCTTCGAACTCGATCTGACGAAGCCCGCCGGACAGGACTGGAAATACGCGGGATTCCTGTCGAATCGCTTCAGATATCCCGACGACCCGGTCTTTCATACCGACCAGTATCCGGGCCTGCCGATCGCCCGCAAGCTGAAGGGCCGCACGTTCCTGTACCTGACGGACATGTATGCGGACCATCTGAAGATCTATCGCTTCGATCCGCAGCATGACGGCGAAACGGCGATTCCGTCGGGCTTCATCGCGGGCCGCGAGCGCGCGGTCGCGAAGGTGCCGAACGCGCCGCCGGGCGGCGACTGGATCTGGCGCGATACGAACGGCGACGGCCGCTTCAACAGCGACGAATTCACGCTCAACACGAGCGGCACGAAGCTCGCGGGCGGCTGGGGCTGGTGGGTCGATACCAACGGCGACATCTGGCGCACGCGCGACACCAAGGGCATCTACCGCTTCCGTTTCGGCGGGCTGGATGCGAAGGGCAATCCGGTCTATTCGTACTCGGACCTGACGCAGTACCCGGTGCCGCAACCGTTCTCCGAACTGCATCGGGCGATCTACGATCCCGCCACCGATTCGCTGTACGTGAGCGGCTATACGCCCGACACGCCAGTCGATCGCGGCTTCTGGAAAGAAGTGGGACGCGTGCTGGTGCGCTACGACAAATGGTCGAGCGGCAATCCGGTGCAGCGCTACGCGATCACGCTGCCGTGGCAGACGCAGAGCAAACCCATCGCGACGATCATCGGCCTGACCGTCGAGGGGCAATACATCTTCGGCGTCGAACCGGTCGGCGCGGTGCACGTGTGGGACAAGGACAGTGGCAAGGAACTGGGCGTGATCCGTCCGGGCCCGGAAGTGGGGCGTGCGTCGGGCTGGGTGGATGTGCCCAACGGCATCAGCGCGGCGAAGCGCGCGAACGGCGAGTACCTGGTGTTCGTCGAGGAAGACGCGCGCGGCAAGGTGCTGATGTATCGCTGGAAACCTTGATGAAGCGGGCGGCGTGAAGGCTTCATTCGCACTATTGCCAATTGAAGCAGAGCCCGGGCAACCCTAACGCAAAAGCAATCGCAAGCGAAACCGCAAACGCAAACGCAATCGCAATCGCAGTCAACCCCAAGGCATCCGATGGACAAAGGCATTCTCAGGAACGTAGCGATCAATTTCTTCGGGCTGGTGCTGCCGACCTTCGTCTCGCTCGTGACCGTGCCGTCGTATATCAAGCTGCTCGGCGTCGAGCGCTACGGCGTGATCAGTCTCGTGTGGACGCTGATCGGCTACTTCGGGATTCTCGATCTCGGCATGAGCATGGCCGCGCAGAACCACATCTCGAAGGCGCGCGCATCCGGTGACAAGGACGAAAGCGCGCGCGTGTTCTGGAGCGCGACGTGGCTCAATCTCGCGACCGGTGTGATCGGCGGCCTGATCATCTACTTCGGCGCGTTTCTCTACACCGCGTATTTCACCAAGGTGTCGCCCGAGCTTCAGCATGAGGTGTATATGGCGCTGCCGTGGCTCGCGGTGGCGATTCCGATCGCCAACGTGTCGTGGGTGTTCGCCGGCGCGATCAACGGCGCGGAACGCTTCGGCGTCTACAACACCAATCAGACGCTCGGCACCTTCCTGTTCCAGTTGCTGCCGCTCGGCGCCGCGCTGTGGCTGGGGGCGACGTTGCAGAACGTGCTCGCGGCGGCGGTGTTCGCGCGGATTCTGGCCGCGCTGCTGCTCGGCCGCTCCGCGTTGAAGGTGCTGGAAATCCGCCGGATTCTGCCGCCGCAGTTCGGCGTGGCGAAGGGGCTCTTCAACTTCGGCGGCTGGATGCTGATTGCCAGCATCACCACGATGGTGGCCGACTCGCTCGACCGCGTGATGCTCGGCACGAGCCTCGGCGCGCGTTTCGTCACGTACTACACGGTGCCGCAAAACCTCGTCACGCGTCTGAACATCGTGCCGACCGCGCTGGTGCGCACGCTGTTTCCGCGCTTGTCCGCGGTCGGCCGCGCGGATGCCGACACCATTACGCAGCAGTCGCTCGAATTTCTCAACGGCGTGTTCACGCCGGTCGCGCTGGTCGCGATGCTGGTGCTCGAACCGTTCCTGCATCTGTGGGTCGGCAATGAGATCGCCACGGTGGCGGCACCCGTGGGCCGCATCATGATCATCGCCGTGTGGCTGGTCGGTCAGGCGAACGTCACGCGGATTCTGATCCAGTCGCAGGTCAATCCGGCCACCGCCGCGCGCGTCGGCCTCGTCGAATTGCCGCTGTTTGCAGGGGCGTTGTGGCTCGGCATCACGCACTTCGGCCTGACCGGTGCGGCGGTGGCGGTGGCTGGCCGCGCGCTGTTCGACTACGCGGTGCTGCTGCACTTTTCGGCGATCCGCGCGCGCCAGATCGCGCTCGACATGCTCGCCCATCTCGCCTTCCTGCTCGCGAGCCTGTGGCTCGCGGGCTTCCTGCCGGGTCTCGCGCTGGCGATCGCCGCCGGCGTCCTGATGGTCGGCGCGAACATCGCCTGGTCGATCACGATGACTCCCGCCTTGCGCAATCTTGCGCGCTCACTGCTGTTGCGACTGAATCCGAGGAAAAGCGCATGAACCAGGAAGTCCTTGAAGAACCCGCGCTGCGACCCGCGACACGCAGCGCGCTGGCCGAACTCACGAGCGTGCCCGGCGTGCCGGCCACGCCGCGCCGCACGGCGTTGCGCGCCGGCAAGACCGTGCGCATCGCGATCGTGCATGACTGGCTCGTCACCTATGCGGGCGCGGAGAAAGTGCTCGAGCAGATCGTCGCGTGTTTTCCGGACGCCGACCTGTTCAGTCTTGTCGACTTTCTCGACGACCGCAGCTTCCTGCGCGGCAAGTCCGTGACGACCTCGTTCATCCAGAAGCTGCCGCTCGCGCGCAGCAAGTACCGCTCGTATCTGCCGTTGATGCCGCTCGCGATCGAGCAGCTCGACGTGTCCGCGTACGACGTGGTGATTTCCAGCAGCCACGCGGTGGCGAAGGGCATTCTGACCGGCCCCGACCAGGTGCATATCAGCTACGTGCATTCGCCGATCCGCTACGCGTGGGATCTGCAGCACCAGTACCTGCGGCAGTCGAAGCTGACCAACGGCCCGAAGTCGGCGCTCGCGCGGCTGATTCTGCATTACATCCGCAACTGGGATATCCGCACGTCGAACTCGGTGGATGGGTTCGTCGCGAACTCCGACTTCATCGCGCGGCGCATCAAGAAGGTCTATCAGCGCGACGCGCAGGTGATCTTTCCGCCGGTCGATATCGAAGCGTTTTCGCTGTGCACCGAGAAGGAAGACTTCTATCTGACCGCGTCGCGGATGGTGCCGTACAAGAAGATCGACCTGATCGTCGAAGCGTTCGCGCGCATGCCCGAGCGCAAGCTGGTCGTGATCGGCGACGGCCCCGACATGGAGAAGATCCGCGCGAAGGCGGGCCCGAACGTGGAGATCATGGGCTACCAGCCGTTCAAGGTGCTCAAGGACCGGATGAGCCGCGCGAAGGCCTTCGTGTTCGCCGCCGAGGAAGACTTCGGCATCTCGGTGGTCGAGGCGCAGGCGTGCGGCACGCCGGTGATCGCCTACGGCAAGGGCGGGGCGCTCGAAACCGTGCGCGATCTGTCGGAGCCGCGGCCCACCGGCATGTTCTTCGATGAGCAGGACGCCGAATCGATCATTGCGGCGGTGCGCCGTTTCGACGAGCACATCGCGCGCGTGTCGGCGGCGGATTGCCGGGCCAACGCCGAGCAGTTTTCCGCCGCGCATTTCCGCGAGCGCTTCTTCGCGCATGTGCGTGCTGCGGTGCCGGCGTTGCGCGCGGCGAAGCTGCCGCCCTACGTCCCGTACAAGGCGGGCGCGGCGGCCAGCGCGCCGCGCATTCTCGCCGTCGATCAGAGCGGCGTGCTGGGCGGCGCCGAGCTGTCGCTGCTGGAGATCGTCAAGGCGCTGCGCTCGCGTGTCGAGGTCGTGCTGTTCGACGACGGCCCGTTCCGCACCGCGCTGGCCGACGCCGGCGTCACGGTCGACGTGCTGGATGCCGGCGCGCTGCGCCATGTGCGCAAGCAGGGCGGCTCGTTGCCGAAGGGCCAGGCGCTCAAGGGTCTGCTGTCGCTCGTGCGCGCCACCGCGAAGCGCGCGCGCGCCGCCGACGTGATCTACGCGAACACCCAGCGCGCGATGGTGATCGGCGCGCTTGCCGGCAAGCTGGCGCGGCGTCCGGTGGTCTGGCATCTGCGCGACATCGTGAGCCCCGAGCATTTCGGCGGCAAGCAACTGGCGATCATCAAGTGGTGCGCGCGGCTCGGCCTCACACATGTGATCGCCAATTCGGCTGCGTCGGCGCGCGCGTTCACCGAGCTTGCGCAGTTCGAGGACAAGCGCGTCGAGGTGGTTTTCAACGGCATTTCGGCCGAGCCGTTCGACGCGTTGCGCACGGTGCCGCAAGCGACGTTGCGCGAGCGCCTGAACCTGCCGCGCGACGCGTTCCTGGTCGGTTCGTTCAGCCGCCTCGCGCGCTGGAAAGGGCAGCACGTGCTGCTCGAAGCGATGGTGCTAAATCCGCAGATGCACGCGGTGCTGGTGGGCGCGCCGCTGTTCGGCGAGGACCAGTACGAGAGCGAACTGCACGCGTTCGTCGCCGCGCACGATCTGGCCGACCGGGTGCATTTCCTCGGCTTCCAGCATGACATTCCGGCCTGCATGTGCGCGGTCGACGCGGTCGTCCATACGTCGATCACGCCGGAGCCGTTCGGCCGCGTGATCGTCGAAGGGATGCTCGCGCAGCGGCCGGTGGTGGCCGCGCGCGCGGGCGGCGTGCTGGAGATCATCGACGACCACGAAAACGGCATGCTGTGCACGCCGGGCGATGCGCACGGTCTGGCCGACACGCTCGCCGAATTGCGCTCGAACGACGAGCTGCGCAACAAGCTGGTCAGCAACGGCTATCAGACGGCGCTGAGCCGGTTCGGCACGGCGACCTATGTGGAGGGTGTCGCGCGGATTCTCAAGCGCGTGGCGCGGCGTTGAAAAGCGCCGGACAGCCTGGGGATGCAAGTGCACTCCTCAGACTGACCGGCGCGAGTTCGGCGCATACAGGTTTGACGCGTGGTTAGGCAAGGACACGGCCGTCCTTGTCGTTGGCGCAGCGGAGCGAAAGTCCCCGGACCTTCGCTCCGTTTTTTTTATCGCGAAGTGCTCATCGCGAAACCCGCGCGGTCTTGGGTTTGAAGCTGGCCGACCACTTCATCGCGGGCAATTCGACCAGCCGGTAGAACACATAGGCGGCCGGCACCGCCACCAGCATGTAGCCGAACGACGGCCAGATCGACATCTGCAGCGACGAGCGGAACAGCAGCGACGACAGCAGCACGAAGATCGGCAGATGGATCAGGTACAGCGAGAAGCTGAAGTCGCCGAAGCGGGACAGCACGCGCATCCCGAAGGTTTCGCGCCGCGCGCCGCTGGGACGTTCGAGCGCCTTGTACAGATAGAAAGCGAAGCCGAGCGCCCACAACTGGAACGCGCCGTACTGGCCGAAATGAAACGCCACGCAGCCAAGCGCGATGAAGCCCCCGGCCAGCACATACAGCCACAGCGACGAACCCGTTTGCGTCGTGCTGCGGGCCCTCGCATCCGCGATCCACGCGCCGAGCGTCCAGGAGAACCAGTACGACGTGAAGAACTGGATGTCGTGGCGTTCGAGCGCATACGCGGACACCACGTTGACCACCGCGACGAGCGCGAGCACGGGCGTCATGCCGATGCGCCGGCGCAGCGCGAACAGCAGCGGATAGATCGCGTAGAACTGCACTTCGAGCGACAGCGTCCACAGCGCGCCGTTCGAACCATACGTTTTGCCTGCCACCCCTTGCAGCGAAAACAGGTTGACGAGGAACGCGTGCAAGCCGATCTCGCGGATCTTGTGGCTCACCGGCGGCAATTGCAGGCTGAACCGGTCGAGCGCGAAAGTCAGCAGCAGCGCCGCCAGCAGCACCGGATAAATGCGGGTTAAGCGGCGCACCCAGAAATTCGCGGTGTCGAGCCGGTAACCGGGATTGCCGGCAAGACGCAGCGCGCCGCCGCGATGAATGCAATAGCCGCTGATCACGAAGAAAATCGGCACGCCCGCCGAGCCCCACGCAATCGGGAACGTCAGATAAGCGGCGATCGCGCTCAGACTGAACGCATGGCCCTCGCTCTGGTGAAAAGCCTGCATGCCGACCCAGGCGACCTGGCGGCAATGAAAATACGCGACCAGCAGCGCGGCGAAGCCTCGCATCGCGTCGATCACATGCTCCTTGCCGGCGCTGTCGGCGCGTGCTTCGTCTCGCATACGTGAAGCTTCGAGCGGGCGGGGCGGGGAGAGGGGCAGGGATGAGCCGGCGGCATCCAGTGCTGAGTCGCTCATGCGCGGTCCTTATTCTGAACGGAAAAAAAGCGGATTGCCGGGCGCCGTGCGCGCCCGCGATGCATCACATGCTAGAGCACGCAAGCCGCAAAAAAACGCTAAAAAATTGGCCTCCGCATTTGAATTGAATAATGACTTTGTGACGAATTGTAATTTCGCATAAGCAGATGCGGCATTGAATTATTTGCCGCTTTTGTCGTGCTAATTTAAAGCACGGATTTTCCTGACCAGAGGTGAAGTCATGAACCTGCATATACTCGCCGGCATCGCCGTGCTGCTGATCCTAGTCGCCGCCTCCGCGTACCGGGAGGCGCTGCGCAACGAGCCTATCCGCCGTTACCGGATGAATCCGGGCAAGCTGCCGCCCGTCGACGAAAACGACTGACGCGGGGGCGGCAGTGCCCGCGCCGCGCCACGATTCACACTGCCGATTTATAATCGCGGCAACTCTCGCCCTTTGCGGACCGGCAGCGGGGCCCGTAAAATTTTCGGAATTGCCGAAAAATAATTCAATTGGAATATGTCATTATTGCCTGTTATTTTCCACTATCTGGCATGGCGAAAGCGAATCGATTTTTTTAATTCGGCTGAGAGAAATTCGCGCGTGAAAGAAACGGGTTTTTTTGCTAGTCTTTGCGGCGATATCCAATAGTCACCCATTGGCCGCCAGGTCCGCGGACACACTAATTTCTAACCGATGTGGGAATGCCTACCATGCTGAAAGTCACCAAAGCCGTGTTTCCCGTAGCGGGCCTCGGGACACGATTCCTGCCGGCTACCAAAGCAAGTCCCAAGGAAATGCTGCCGATCGTCGACAAGCCGCTGATCCAGTACGCGGTCGAGGAAGCGATCGCCGCCGGCATCACCGAAATGATCTTCGTGACGGGCCGCAGCAAGCGCGCGATCGAAGATCATTTCGACAAGTCCTATGAGATCGAGGCCGAACTCGAGGCGCGCAACAAGCAGAAGCTGCTCGATCTGGTACGCAGCATCAAGCCCGCCAACGTGGACTGCTTCTACGTGCGCCAGGCCGAAGCGCTGGGTCTCGGCCATGCGGTCCTGTGCGCCGAGAAACTGGTGGGCGACAGCCCGTTCGCCGTGATTCTCGCCGACGACCTGCTGCACAGCTCGAAGCCGGTGATGAGCCAGCTCGTCGACACCTTCAACCACTATCACAGCTCGGTGATCGGCGTCGAAACCATCGCGCGCGAGGACAGCCGTTCGTACGGCGTGGTCGACGGCCGCGAGTGGGAAGACAATGTAATCAAGCTGTCGGGCATCGTCGAGAAGCCGGCGCCGGACAATGCGCCGTCGAACCTCGGCGTGGTCGGCCGCTATGTGCTGATGCCGACCATCTTCAAGCACATCCGCGCGTTGAAGCCGGGCGCGGGCGGCGAACTGCAGCTGACCGATGCGGTGCAATCGCTGCTGACCGAAGAACAGGTGCTCGCATATCGCTACTTCGGCACGCGTTTCGACTGCGGCAGCAAGCTCGGCTATCTGAAGGCGACGGTGGAGTTCGCGCTGCGCCATCCGGAAGTGAAGGCGGATTTCGAAGCGTATCTGCACGCGTATATGCAGAACAACGCGCAGGCTCAGTATACGGCTGAAGCGGCGTGAGGGATTGAGCGCGGCGCGCAGCCACAGCGTAGAGTTACCGCGCGAAAACCCCGCCTGAATAGAAACGGGCGCCGTATCACACACGGCGCCCGTTTTTTTGTTTCAACCGCTGCGCGCGTTCGTCACACGCGAAGCGGTCCGGCAAGAAGCAGCCTCAACCCTGCGTCTTCACTTCCAGCCGGAACTTGTGCAGCAACGGTTCCGTATAGCCACTCGGCTGCTGGCGGCCTTCGAACACCAGCGCCAGCGCGGCCTTGAACGCGATCGTGTCGAAGCCCGGCGCCATCGGCGTGTAGTTCGGGTCACCCGCGTTCTGTTCGTCCACCACCTGCGCCATCCGCTTGAACGTCTCTTCGACGAGTTCGCGCTTCACCACGCCGTGATGCAGCCAGTTGGCGATGTGCTGGCTCGAAATACGCAGCGTCGCGCGGTCTTCCATCAAGCCGACGTTATGAATGTCCGGCACCTTCGAGCAGCCGACACCCTGGTCGATCCAGCGCACCACGTAGCCGAGAATGCCTTGCGCGTTGTTGTCGATTTCGCTGCGGATCTCGTCGTCGCTCCACTTCGCGGATTCGACCACCGGAATCGTCAGCAGGCCGTCGAGCAATTCGTCGCGCACCTTCGCATAGTCGGTGCGCTCCAGGTCCTGCTGGACCGCCTGCACGTCGACCTGGTGATAGTGCAGCGCGTGCAGCGCCGCGGCGGTCGGCGAGGGCACCCATGCGGTGTTCGCGCCGGCCTTCGGATGCGCGATCTTCTGTTCGAGCATCGCGTGCATCAGGTCGGGCATCGCCCACATCCCCTTGCCGATCTGCGCGCGCCCGCGCAGGCCCGCGCTCAATCCGACCAGCACGTTGCTGCGCTCATACGCGGCAATCCAGGTGCTCGACTTCATGTCGCCCTTGCGCATCATCGGGCCGGCTTCCATCGCCGAGTGCATCTCGTCGCCGGTGCGGTCGAGGAAGCCCGTGTTGATGAACGCCACCCGCTCCGACGCTTCGGCGATACAGGCGAGCAGGTTCACGCTGGTGCGGCGCTCCTCGTCCATGATGCCCATCTTGATGGTGTTGCGCGGCAGCTTCAGCAGGTCTTCGACGCGCGCGAACAGTTCGCTCGCGAACGCGACTTCGGCCGGCCCGTGCATCTTCGGCTTGACGATGTAGATCGAGCCGGTGCGCGAATTCAACTGGTTCTTGCGGTCGCGCAGTGCGCACAACGTGGTGATCACCGCGTCGAGAATGCCTTCCGGAATCTCGTGACCGTCTTTAGTCAGCACCGCCGGGTTGGTCATCAGGTGGCCGACGTTGCGGATGAACAGCAGCGAGCGGCCATGCAGCACGACCGGCGCCGTGCCGTTCGCGGCGACATACACGCGGTCCTCGTTCAGTCGGCGCGTGAAGGTCTTGCCGTTCTTCGTGACCTCTTCGGTCAGATCGCCGTTCATCAGACCGAGCCAGTTGCGATAGAGCTGCACCTTGTCGTCGGCATCCACGGCCGCGACCGAGTCCTCGCAATCGATGATCGTGCTCACCGCCGCTTCGACCACCACGTCCTTCACATGGGCCGCATCCGTCTTGCCGATCGGATCGTTCGCGTCGATCTGGATCTCGAAGTGCAGGCCGTTGTGTTTGAACAGCACCGCGGACGGCGCGCTCTCGTCGCCCTGATAGCCGATGAATTGCGCGGGCGTTTGCAGCGCGCTCGTGCCGCTCTTCAGCGCGACGACCAGCTTGCCGTCCGCGACGCTGTAGCGCGTCGCGTCGGCATGCGAACCGTTTGCGAGCGGTGCGGCCTGATCGAGAAACTTGCGTGCGTAGGCGATCACCGCCGCGCCGCGCACCGGGTTGAACGCCTTCTGCTTTTCCGCGCCGTTGGCTTCGGGAATCGCGTCGGTGCCGTACAGCGCGTCGTACAGGCTGCCCCAGCGCGCGTTCGCCGCGTTCAGCGCATAGCGCTGGTTCGACAGCGGCACCACCAGTTGCGGGCCGGCCTGTTCGGCGATCTCGGTGTCCACGTGGTCGGTGGTGGCTTTGACGCGGCCCGGCGCCGGCACGATATAGCCGATGCTTTCGAGAAACGCGCGGTACGCGCGCAGATCCCGCACCGGCCCTGGATTGGCGCGATGCCAGTTGTCGAGTTCGGTTTGCAACCGGTCGCGCTCGGCGAGCAGCGCGCGATTTTTGGGCGCCAGCTCGTGCACGAGGGCGTCGAAGCCCGACCAGAATGCGGCGCTGTCGATTCCGGTGCCGGGCAGGGCTTCGGTTTCGACGAACTGGTCGAGATTGGCGGCGACCTGCAATCCGCCGCGCGGGTTCATCTGAGTCATCGACTGCTCCATCTGTCTGAATGGGACCGAGGAGGGGGCATCGGTCCGCGGGGTTGCAACGGTTTACTTGAATGGATAAGGGAGCGCCGTTGCGAACGGCATGCGGTCTTAAACGGCAAGCGCCGCGATGCCGGCCTTGGCGATCTGCGCGTCCTGATCCGACTTGACGCCCGACACGCCGACCGCGCCGACCACGTGGCCGTCGACGATCAGCGGCACGCCGCCTTCGAGCGTGCCTTGCAGCGGGGCGCTCAGGAATGCTGTGCGGCCGTTGTTGATCATGTCCTCGTAGACCTTGGTTTCGCGGCGGCCGATCGCCGCGGTGCGCGCCTTTTCGGTTGCGATATACGCGCTGGCCGGCGCGCTGCCGTCGAGGCGCAGCATGCCGAGCGGATGACCGCCGTCGTCGGCCACGACGATCGCGACGGCCCACTGATGCTTGCCGGCCTCCGCGCGGGCGGCTTCGAGGATGCGGGTCGTTTCGGCAATGGTCAACACGGGTTTGCTCAGCATGATGAATGTCCTGTCTCGGTTATGGTAAGGATGCTTCTACAAGTTCTATCCAGTGACGCACCGGCGTGCGCCCGGCGCTGTCCAGATGCGTCTGGCAGCCGATGTTGGCCGTGACGATCAGCTCCGGGTTGCCGCTCTCCAGCGCATCGAGCCGGTTGTTGCGCAGCCTCTGCGCAAGCTCGGGCTGGGTGATCGAATACGTGCCCGCCGATCCGCAGCACAGATGGGCATCGGGCACCGTCGTCAGATCGAAGCCGAGCCGTTGCAGGATCGATTCGACCGCGCCGCCCAGCTTCTGCGCATGCTGCAACGTGCAGGGGCAGTGAAACGCGATGCGCCGCTGCTTCTGCGCCGGCGGTTCGGCCGGCGATGCCGCTGGTGAATTCATTGCTGAATCCGCCTGTGAGTCCGTTTGCAAGCCGTCGAGCGGCTCGCGAGCCAGCACCTCGACGAGGTCCTGCGCCAGTTCGCTGACCCGCTGCGCTTTCGCCGCATAGCGCGGGTCGTCGCGCAACAGATGCCCGTATTCCTTGACGAACGCGCCACAGCCGCTCGCCGTTTGCACGACCGCTTCGGCGCCGGCCTCGATGGCGGGCCACCACGCGTCGATATTGCGCCGTGCGCGCGCGAGGCCGGCGTCCTGCGCGTTCAGATGATAATCGGTCGCGCCGCAGCAGCCGGCCCGCTCGGCATTCACGATGCTGATGCCGAGCCGGTCGAGCACGCGCGCCGCGGCCGCGTTGGTGTTCGGCGACAGCGCGGGTTGCACGCAGCCTTCCAGCATCAGCATGGTGCGCGGATGCCGCGGCGCCGGCCGCGCTTTCGGGCGGTCGCCCCGCTTGGGGATTTTACGTCCAAGCGCGGCCGGAAGAAACGGCCGCAGCGCGCGGCCGGTCTTCAGCAGCGCGTCGAACACCGCGGGATGCGGGATCGCGCGGCGCAAACCCTCGCGCAGCAGGCGTTCGGCGGCGGGCCGTGGCACTCGCCGCTCCAGTTCCGCGCGGCCGATGTCGAGCAGCGCATGATAGTTGACGCCGGACGGGCAGGTGGTTTCGCAGTTGCGGCAGGTCAGGCAGCGGTCCAGGTGCAGCTGGGTTTTCCGCGTGACCGGCTCGCCTTCGAGCATCTGCTTGATCAGATAGATGCGCCCGCGCGGACCGTCGAGTTCGTTGCCGAGCAATTGATAGGTCGGGCAGGTCGCGTTGCAGAACCCGCAGTGCACGCACGAGCGCAGGATCCGTTCGGCTTCGTCCGCGCGCGACAGGGTTTGGGCGGCATCGCTGAGGTTGGTTTGCATGCTGGTGTTCCCTTCGGTGGATCGCCTTCAGGTTTTCATAGCCCGGCATACAGGCGGCCGGGATTGAAGAGGCCGCGCGGATCGAGCTGCTGCTTCAGTTGCCGATGAAAGCGCAGCAACGCGGGCGGCAGCGGCGTGAACGGTTCGGCGTCCGGGTGCGGCGTGAAGCAGCTCGCGTGGCCGCCCGCCGCGTGCGCGATCCGGCGCAGCGTCGCGGCCGGCGCCTCGCTTTTCAGCCAGCGTTGCGCGCCGCCCCAATCGAGCAGCGTGGCACCTGGCAAGTCGAGCAGCGGCGACGCGTTCGGCAGCGACAGACGCCACAGCGGACGCGGGTCGTCGAAAAACGCCAGGCGGTGTTCGCGCAGGTCGTCCCAGAAACGCGGCTCCAACGGCTCGCCGCCAATCCGCTCCAGCGCCGACGCCACCGATCCCGCGCCGCCTTCGAGCCGCACATGCAGGCGCCCGTCGACATGACACGCGGCGCTCACCGGCAGCACCGCGCGCCGCCATGCCGACAGTTCGCGCAGCGCTTCTTGCGCGCCGAGTTCGAGCGACAGGCAGGCGGTTGCGCGCGGCTTGGGCAGCACCTTCAGCGACACTTCCGTGAGCAGCCCGAGGCAGCCGAAGCTGCCCGCGAGCAGACGCGACACGTCATAGCCGGCCACGTTCTTCATCACCTCGCCGCCGAAGCGCAGATGCTTCGCGTGGCCTGTGATCACGCGGCAGCCGAGCACCAGATCGCGCACCGAGCCGGACCACGGCCGGCGTGGTCCGGCGAGCCCCGCCGCCACCATGCCGCCGACGGTGGCCGCGTCACCAAAGGCCGGCGGCTCGCACGGCAGCATCTGCCCGGCGGCGTCGAGCGTGGCGGTCAGCTCCGCGAGCGGCGTGCCGGCGCGCGCGGTAATCACGAGTTCGGTCGGGTCGTAGCTGACCACGCCGCGATGCGAGCGCGTGTCGAGCAGCGCGCCTTGCACCGGACGGCCTAGAAACGCCTTGCTGTTGCCACCGCGAATCGCCAGCGGCGTGCCGCTCGCCAGTGCTTGCGAGACTTCGGCGACGAGCCGCTCGCTGTCGTCCATCGAGACGGGTTCGATGCGCATCAGAAACGCTCCAGTTCGGGAAAAGGCAACGCGCCGTGGTGAACGTGCATCGAGCCGAATTCGGCGCAACGGTGCAAGGTCGGCACGTTCTTGCCGGGATTGAGCAGGCCGGCGGGGTCGAACGCGGCTTTCAGCGCGTGGAAGAACGTCAGCTCGTCGCTGTTGAATTGCGCGCACATCTGGTTGATCTTTTCGCGGCCCACGCCATGCTCGCCGGTAATGCTGCCGCCCACCGCCACGCACAGTTCGAGGATGCGCGCGCCGAGCGCTTCGGCGCGCTCGGCTTCGCCGGGCGCATTCGCGTCGAACAGGATCAGCGGATGCATGTTGCCGTCGCCGGCATGAAACACGTTGGCGACCTTCAGCCCGTATTCGTTCGACAGCGCTTCGATGCCCTTGAGCACGCGCGGCAATTCGCGGCGCGGAATCGTGCCGTCCATGCAGTAGTAGTCGGGCGAGATGCGGCCCACCGCGCCGAACGCATTCTTGCGGCCGGCCCAGAAGCGCTGGCGTTCGGCTTCGTCTCGCGCGACGCGGATGTCGGTCGCGCCCGCCGCGCGCAGCAGCGCTTGAACACGCTCGACGTCTTCCTGCACGTCGCTCTCCACACCGTCGACTTCGCACAGCAGGATCGCCGCGGCATCGACCGGATAGCCCGCGTGGACGAAGTCTTCCGCCGCGCGGATCGCGAGGTTGTCCATCATTTCGAGGCCGCCCGGAATCACGCCCGCGCCGATGATCCGCGCGACCGCCGCGCCGGCCACTTCGACGTCGTCGAAACTGGCGAGCAGCACCTTCGCGATTGGCGGCTTCGTGAGCAGCTTAACCGTGACTTCGGTGACGATGCCGAGCATGCCTTCCGAGCCGGTGAACAGTGCCAGGTAATCGAAGCCGGGGGCGTCGAGCGCATCCGAGCCGAGTGTGATGCGCTCGCCGTCGATGGTGAGGATCTCGAGCTTGAGGATGTTGTTGACGGTCAGCCCGTACTTCAGGCAATGCACGCCGCCCGCGTTCTCCGCGACATTGCCGCCGATCGAACAGGCGATCTGCGAAGACGGGTCCGGCGCGTAGTACAGACCGTGCGGCGCGGCGGCCTGCGAGATCGCGAGGTTGCGCACGCCGGGTTGCACGCGCGCGGTGCAGGCTTCGGGGTCGACGTCGAGAATCCGGTTGAAGCGCGCCATCACCAGCAGAATGCCTTTGTCGAGCGGCAGCGCGCCGCCCGACAAACCGGTGCCGGCTCCACGCGCGACCACCGGAATCTTGTGCGCGTTCGCGTATTTCAGCAGCGCCTCGACCTGGTCGACCGCATCGGGCAGCGCGACCAGCATCGGCGTCGCGCGATAGGCGGCGAGCCCGTCGCATTCGAACGGCCGCAGGTCTTCCTGCTCGTGCAGCAGCTGCAAGCCGGGGATCAACGCCTGCAACTGCGCAACGACGGTGGCTTTGTCATGCGTCGCGAGCGGGCCGTCGATGGTCTCGTCGTAGTGATAGCTCATGGGGAATCTCCTGGCGTCGCGCGGGGGGAAATGCCCGTGGGTACGGGCGCGCGAACATGGCTCTGGCGGGATTGTTGCGGCTGGGCGCGCGGCTGTCGATGGCCGCGGCAAGTGGTCGTACCGGTTTTTGCGTGGGCGTTTTGTCTCGCGTTGCGGCCAAGTGCTTGCTGTACGAAGCGCAGGGGGCGCATCTCTCGACGCTACGTGCTAGCATTCCAAACTGGTCACACCAGTTGGGATACACGATGCAGACAGCGGAGCTGGACAACCCCCGGCAGGTCGCGGACGTGGTCGCCGAGCGGATCGAGCGGCTGATCGTCGACGGCGTGCTGAAAACCGGGCAGGCGCTGCCGTCCGAGCGGCGCCTCACCGACAAGCTCGGCGTGTCGCGCACCGCGCTGCGCGAAGGACTGAAGCTGTTGCGGGCGCGCGGCATCATCGAGACTTCGCATGGCAGGGGCTCGTTCGTCGCGAGCCTCACCTCGCCACCCGCGCTCTCGCCGCTGATGCATCTGCTCGGTTCGCAGCCGCGCACGCTCTACGATCTGTTCGAAGTGCGCGCGCTGCTGGAGGCCGAATCCGCGCGGCTCGCGGCATTGCGCGGCACGGCCGCCGACTTCGTGCTGATCACGCGCCGCTACGAGGAAATGCTCGCGGCGCACGGCGAGGAGACCAGCGCCTCGACGCACGCGCGGCTCGATCACGCGTTTCATCTGGCGATCTGCGAGGCCTCGCATAACCCCGTGCTCGTGCATACGCTGAGTTCGCTGACCGATCTGCTGCTGAGTTCCGTGTTCGCGTCGGTCAACAATCTCTATCACCGCGAGCCGCAAAAGCGCGTGATCGACCGTCAGCATGCGCGGCTCTATAACGCCGTCACCGGCAAGCTGCCCGAACAGGCGCGCAAGGCGGCGGCCGATCACATTGCGAGCGTGTGCGCGAATCTACGGGAAATCGAACAGGAAGAGCAGCGGCTCGTGCGGGCCACGTTGAGACTGGAAGGGTGGGAGTAGTGGCTTGACTGGCAGAGGTGACTAGTGGACTCGATTGGCGGCATTTACAATCGAGCCTCGTGCCCACATTCGAACGCGCCACGCGCCCGCACACCATGCCTACCATCAGCGAACTGTTCGTCTATCCGGTCAAATCCTGCGCGGGCATCGCGCTGCGCGAAGCGCGGCTGCTCGCAACCGGCCTCGAATACGATCGCAGCTGGATGGTCACCGATCCGGACGGCGCGATGTTCACGCAGCGCGCGTATCCGCGCATGGCGCTGATCAAGGTCGAGCTTGGCGCACAAGAGCTGGTGCTGCGCGCGCCCGGCATGCGCGAGTTGCGCACGCCGCTCGACGCCGCGCGGCTCGACGGCGCACGCAAGGTGCAGACCTCGGTGTGGCGCGACGCAGCCTACGGCATCGACACCGGCGAAGCAACCGCCGGCTGGTTTTCGACCTTTCTCGGCATGCCGGCGCGGCTCCTGCGCTTTAACCCCGAGCACGCGCGGATCGTCGATCCGGACTACACCAGCAGCACCGACGGTGCCACCACGCTGTTCGCCGACGGCTTCCCGCTGCTGGTGGCGGGCCAGGCATCGCTCGACGATCTGAACGCGCGACTGAACAGCAAAGGCGCGCCGTCGATTCCGATCGACCGGTTTCGTCCCAATGTCGTGCTGAGCGGGCTCGATGCGTTCGAAGAGGACTATGTGGAAACGCTCAGCATCGACGGCGACGCGCACGCGCAGCCGCGCGTGCAACTGCGGCTCGTCAAGCTATGCGCGCGTTGTCCGATGCCGACCATCGATCAGGCGAAGGGCGCGCCCGATCCCGAGTGGCCGAATGAACCGACCGACACGATGAGCGTCTATCGGGCGAAGCAGCAACTCGATGGCGTGCTCGCATTTGGCACGAATGCGCTGGTCGCGAGCGGCGCCGGAGCATGGCTGCGGGTCGGGCAGACGGTTGAAGCGGAACTGCGTTTCGGGGATTGATTCGACCGGCGCCTGTTTTTGCCAATCGGGAAGTTGGGTCGCTGGTGGGACCCGCGTTGGACGAGCGAGTCCGCGCGCATTGAGCGCGGTCACCGTTTAATGCCGGATGCGTCCGGTCAGCGCCGCAAGAATCACCGGCATCGGCGCCGGCTTGACGAAATGATGGTTGAAGCCCGAGCGCAACGACTCGCTTGCCTCTTCCGCGCGTTCGAGACCGCTGAGCGCGACCAGGGTCGGCGCGGGCGTGTCGGCCACGTAGCGGATGCGCCGCGCCTCGCGCAACACCGCGAGTTCTTCGCCGGCGCGGCCGAACAGCAGCGCCTCGCCGCCTTTCACCCACACCACGTGCAAGCCCTTGAGCGCATAACGCCGCATCAGACGAACGCTTGCGGCGTCGAGCGGCAGCCGCCGCGCATGCCGACGCGGATCACGCGGGCTTGCGGCGCGAGCGTCACGATGTCGGGATTCGCAAGGTCGTCGAGCAGCACGACATCGGCGGCCGCGAGCGCTTTGGCGGCTTTGAGCGTGAGCAGATCGAGATCGCCCGGGCCGGCGCTGAGTATCGTGACCTTGCCGATGTTCTTGTTCACCACGCCAAACCTAAAAATCCGCGCTAAACGAGCACGGTGAGCGCACCTTGCGCGTGCCCATGTCCCGCACGCGCAAGGTGCTGCGTCGCACCATCCCTGTGCCTCGTCGCATCAAAACACAACGCCCGCGGAGCCCGCCGTCAGCGTGGGCGATTACCCGCAAAGGCCCGCGCGACGGCCTCGTAGCGTCCATTTCGCACGATTGGCACAGGCTTTGCATTAAACGTTGCCAGCGGATCAACGTGGATCCGCCGCGAGTGCAACACAAAGTGCTCGCCGCAGGACCAAGGTCAGGACAACGGCGTCCCCCGAATTCAGTCATCGACTGGGTTCGCGGGACGCCGTTTTTATTTCCGGAACCGCTTCGCCACACACCCGACGGCGACGCCCGAAGCCCAAGCACATCGAGGACACCGCGCTCATGAAAATCATCGTTATCGGTCACGGGATGGTCGGCCACAAACTGGTCGAGAGCCTCGCGCAAGATGCCGCGCACGGCCTGGACATCACGGTGCTGTGCGAGGAATCGCGGCCCGCCTACGATCGCGTGCATCTGTCCGAATTCTTCGGGGGCAAGACGGCGGATGACTTGTCGCTCGTCGCGCCGGGCTTCTTCGAGCGTCAGAACGTGCGACTCAAGCTGAACGCGAAGGCCGTCGCGGTCGAGCGCGACGCGCGCACCGTGACGCTGGCGGACGGCGAAACGCTGCCGTACGACAAGCTGGTGTTCGCGACCGGTTCCTATCCGTTCGTGCCGCCGGTGCCGGGGCGCGAGCGCGCCGATTGCTTCGTGTACCGAACCATCGACGATCTCGAAGCCATGCAGGAATGCGGCGCGCGCTCGACAACGGGCACGGTGGTCGGCGGCGGCTTGCTGGGTCTCGAATGCGCCAAGGCGTTGCGCGACCTGGGCCTGCAAACACACGTGGTCGAATTCGCGCCGCGCCTGATGGCCGTGCAGGTGGACGACGGCGGTGGCCGCGTGCTGCGCACGAAGATCGAAGAACTGGGCGTGACGGTGCACACGCAGAAGAACACCACGGCGATCGTCGACGGCGAGGCGGGCACGCACCGCATGCAGTTCGCGGACGGCAGCCACCTCGATACCGACATGATCGTGTTCTCCGCCGGCATTCGTCCGCGCGACGATCTCGCGCGCGAATGCGGTCTGACGCTGGGCCCGCGCGGCGGCATCGTGATCGACAATGCGTGCCGCACGAGCGATCCGCACATCTACGCGATCGGCGAATGCGCGCTGTGGAACGGCCAGTTGTTCGGGCTCGTCGCGCCGGGTTACGACATGGCGCGCGCGGTCGCGAAGCAACTGCTCGGCGACGTGGCGGAATTCGGCGGCGCCGACATGAGCACCAAGCTCAAGCTGATGGGCGTCGACGTGGCGAGCATCGGCGACGCGCATGGCAACACGCCGGGCAGCCGCGCGTACCAGTTCAGCGACGAACGCAAGCGGGTCTACAAGAAGCTGGTGGTGTCCGAGTGCGGCAAGTATCTGCTCGGCGGCGTGATGGTCGGCGATGCGAGCGAATACGGCGCGCTGTTGCAGATGATGCTGAACCGCATCGAGCTGCCGGAAGCACCCGAATTCCTGATCCTGCCGCAAGCGGACGGCAGCGCGAAACCCGCGCTCGGCGTCGAAGCGCTGCCCGCCGCCGCGCAGATCTGCTCGTGCAACAACGTGTCGAAGGGCGATCTGTGCGCGGCCGTGTGCGCGGGCGCCACCGACATCGGCGCGCTCAAGTGCGCGACCAGTGCCGGCACTTCGTGCGGGGGTTGCGTGCCGCTCGTCACGCAGGTCATGAAGGCCGAGATGAAGAAGCAGGGCCTCGCGGTCAACAACCACGTCTGCGAACACTTCGCGTATTCGCGCCAGGAGTTGTATCACATCGTGCGTGTCGAGGGCGTGCGCAGCTTCGGCGAACTGCTCGCGAGGCACGGCCACGGACTCGGTTGCGAAATCTGCAAGCCGGCGGTGGCGAGCATTCTCGCGTCGTGCTGGAACGAATTCGTGCTGAAGAAAGAGCATGCGTCCTTGCAGGACACCAACGATTACTACCTCGCCAACATCCAGCGCGACGGCACCTACTCGGTCGTGCCGCGCATGGCGGGCGGCGAAGTGACGCCCGACGGCCTGATCGCGGTCGGCCAGATCGCGAAGAAATACGGCCTCTATACGAAGATCACCGGCGGTCAGCGGGTCGACCTGTTCGGTGCGCGCGTCGAGCAACTGCCGTCGATCTGGGAGGAACTGATCGCAGCCGGCTTCGAATCCGGTCACGCGTACGGCAAGTCGCTGCGCACTGTGAAGTCTTGCGTCGGTTCGACGTGGTGCCGCTACGGCGTCGGCGATTCGGTGGGCCTCGCGGTCGAACTCGAGAACCGTTACAAGGGCTTGCGCACGCCGCACAAGATCAAGTTCGGCGTGTCGGGCTGCACGCGCGAATGCGCGGAAGCGCAGGGCAAGGATGTCGGCGTGATCGCGACCGAGAAGGGCTGGAATCTGTACGTGTGCGGCAACGGCGGCATGAAGCCGCGTCATGCCGAACTGCTCGCCTCGGACCTCGATAAGGACACGCTGATCCGCTACATCGACCGCTTCCTGATGTTCTATGTGCGCACCGCCGACCGTCTGCAACGCACCAGCGTGTGGCGCGACAACCTCGAAGGCGGTCTGGCGTACCTGATCGACGTGGTGGTCAACGATCACCTGAACGTGGCCGCCGAACTCGAAACGGAAATGCAGCACGTGATCGACACCTACGAGTGCGAATGGAAGAAGGCCGTTACCGATCCCGAAACGCGCAAGCGCTTCCGTCATTTCGTCAACAGCGGCGAGCCCGACAGCAACGTGCGCTTCGTCGAGGAACGCGGGCAGATCCGGCCCGCGACGCCTGCCGAGCGGCATTCGAGGCTCGCCGCGATTCCTGTCGCCGCCGAGACGGTCTGATTGCTTGCATCTTTTTTTGTCTCACCGGCTTGCGTCACCCATTGCCCCATTCATTGCTCACCTTGCGAGGACTACTGCCATGAACAACGACCGCCTGCCACGCGCCTGGACAGCCATCTGCCCGCTCGATGACATCGTGCCGAACACCGGCGTCTGCGCGCTGGTCAACGGCGAACAGGTGGCGGTTTTCCACGTGAACGACGGCAGCGACAACATCGTGTATGCGATCGAAAACTTCGATCCGGGCTCGCAGGCGGCCGTGCTGTCGCGCGGACTGATCGGCAGCCTCGGCGAACGCGTCGTGGTGGCGTCGCCGATCTACAAGCATCACTTCGATCTGCGCACCGGCGAATGTCTGGAGACCCCGTCGTATTCGGTCGGCGCGTTCGAGACGCGGGTCGAAGACGGTCACGTGTGGGTTGCGGTGTGAGCCGTTGAAATCCTGAAACCTCTTGCCAATCACGACGCCCCTTATGTCCTCCACTAGCGTAAAAACCGTGTGCCCCTACTGCGGCGTTGGCTGCGGAATGGTGCTGCACGTCGAGGACGGCCAGGTCGTGAAGATCGCCGGCGACAAGGAGCATCCGTCCAACTTCGGGCGGCTGTGCACGAAGGGGCAGTCGGCGCACGTCGCGTTGCGCAAGTCCGGCCGCCTGGAAAGCGCGTTCGTGCGCCATGCACGCGACGAAGACCCGGTGCCGCTGCCGATGGCGCAGGCGATCAGCAGCACCGCCGCGCGTCTGCGCGGCCTGCTCGACGAACATGGACCGGACGCGTTGTCGTTCTATGTGTCCGGCCAGATGTCGATCGAGGCGCAGTACCTCGTCAACAAGCTGGCGAAGGGCTTCGTCGGCACCAACCACATCGAGTCGAACTCGCGTCTGTGCATGGCGAGCGCGGGCAGCGGCTACAAGCTTTCGCTCGGCGCGGACGGCCCGCCGGGATCGTACGAAGACATCGATCATGCCGACCTGTTCTTCGTGATCGGCGCGAACATGGCCGACTGTCATCCGATTCTGTTCCTGCGGATGATGGACCGCGTGAAGGCGGGCGCGAAGCTGATCGTCGTCGATCCGCGCCGCAACGCGACCGCGGACAAGGCCGACCTGTTCATGCAGATCAAGCCGGGCACCGACCTCGCGCTGCTCAACGGCCTGTTGCATCTGCTGCACGAAAACGGCCACACGGATGCCGCTTTTATCGCCGAGGCCACCGAAGGGTGGGAGGCGCTGCCGGCGTTTCTGGCGGACTACACACCGGAGCGCGTCGCGGGGATCACGGGCCTCGCCGCCGCCGACATCCGCCGTGCCGCGCGGATGATCGGCACCGCGCTGGAGTGGATCAGCTGCTGGACCATGGGCCTGAATCAGAGCACGCGCGGCACGTGGCACACCAACGCGATCTGCAATCTGCATCTGGCGACCGGCAAGATCTGCCGGCGCGGCAGCGGGCCGTTTTCGCTGACGGGCCAGCCCAATGCGATGGGCGGCCGCGAAATGGGCTACATGGGTCCGGGCTTGCCGGGCCAGCGCTCGGTGCTGGTCGACGCGGACCGTGCGTTCGTCGAAAACCTGTGGGGCATTGCGCCCGGCACGCTGAAGACCGAAGTCGGCAACGGCACGATCGACATGTTCTCGCGCATGGCCGCAGGCGAGATCAAGGCGTGCTGGATCATCTGCACGAATCCGGTGGCGAGCGTCGCCAACCGCCAGAACGCGATTGCCGGATTGCGCGCGGCGGAACTCGTGATCGCGCAGGACGCGTTCCTCGACACCGAGACCAACCGCTACGCCGACGTGCTGCTTCCCGGCGCCCTATGGGCCGAAGCGGAAGGCGTGATGATCAACTCCGAGCGCAATCTCACGCTGATGCAAAAGGGCATCGAGCCGCCGGGCGCGGCGTTGCCGGACTGGCAGATCATCGCGCGGGTCGCGTGCGAAATGGGCTTCGCTGATGCGTTCAGCTATGCGAGCGCCGAAGAAGTGTTCGCCGAAATCACGCGCGCGTCGAATCCGAAAACCGGCTATGACTTGCGTGGCGCGAGCCATCGCCGGCTGAAGGAAACAACGCTGCAATGGCCGCTCGCAGGAGCCGATTCAGCCGACCGCAACCCGGTTCGCTACCTGAACGACGGCGTGAGCCAGACGCTGAGGGAGCTACCCGACGGCAGCCGTCCGCGCCTCGTGTTTCCGACCGCGAGCGGCAAGGCGATGTTCTTCGCCCGCGCCTATGCGGCCCCGGCTGAATTGCCCGATCGCGAATTCCCGATCGTGCTGAACACCGGCCGCTTGCAGCATCAATGGCACACGATGACCAAGACCGGCAAGGTCGCGATGCTCAACAAGCTGAACCCCGGACCGTTCGTCGAGATTCATCCCGAAGACGCCGCCACGCTCGGCATCAAGGCGCAGGACGCGGTCGAGATCCGTTCGCGCCGTGGCCGCGCGGTGCTGCCCGCTGTGGTGACCGAGCGCGTGAGCGCCGGCAACTGCTTTGCACCGATGCACTGGAACGATGTATTCGGCGACGACCTGTGCATCAACGCGGTGACGAGCGACGCGATCGACCCGGTTTCCCAGCAGCCCGAACTGAAGTTCTGCGCGGTCGCGCTGAGTCCGGTGACAGTCGGCGCCGCCGAACCGCTCGAGCCGCTTGAGCATGGCCATGACGAAGTCCCCACCGACGAGGTTGCCGTTACCCCCAGCGTCAAGGATCAGGACATGCCCCGTATCGAAGCACTCACCAGCCTGTTGCAATTGCCGCCCACGCCCGCGCCGTCCCTCACCGACGCCGAGCGTGCGTATCTGGCCGGCTTCGTCGATGGTTTGCGTTCGGCCGAAGCACAAGGTCTGGACAGCGTGCCGGTTCTGCCGCGCAGCGCACCGTTCGATACGGCGAGCCGTTTGCACGTGGACGGTCTGCTGGCCGGACTTTATAGCCGCAGCGCGGCCATCGCGGGCGTGGCCGCCGCCGCCGCGTTCCCGGGTGCGCAGGCAGACACGGCGCAAGCCTCCGGCGTGCGCATCGTGCGCGTGCGTCCGAAGGTGACGCTGCTGTGGGCCTCGCAAACGGGCAATACCGAATCGCTCACCGAGCGTTATGCCACACGTCTGATGGAGTCGCGTTTCGAAATCCGCACCTCGTGCATGGCGGACTATCAGGTCTCGTCGCTCGCCAGATCGCAATACGTGTTGCTGATGACGAGCACGTTCGGCGACGGCGCTCCGCCCGACAACGCGCAAAGCTTCTGGACGCAATTGAGCGCCGACGATGCGCCGCGTCTCGAAGGCGTGCGCTTCGCGGTGCTCGCGCTCGGCGACCGCAACTACGATCAGTTCTGCGGCCACGGCCGCCGCCTCGACGAGCGTCTCGCCGCACAAGGCGCGCTGCGTCTGATGGATCGTGTCGATTGCGACGGCGAGTACCAGGAAAGCGCCGATGCGTGGCTCGAACGCGTGATCGTGCGCATCAACGAAGAAGACGCGGCGCTGCATGCGGTGCCGCCGGGCGGCATGATCAACGCGGTGGTGCCGGGCGCGGTGCCGACCAAGGCGCGACCGGCCGCCTCGCGGCTCGTCAGCAATCTGCGCCTGAACCGCCGGGGTGCGGCGAAGGACACGCGTTACTTCTCGCTGAACACCGGCGCCTCGGGCCTCGAATACGAAGCGGGCGACGCGCTCGGCGTATGGCCGAGCAACTGCCCCGAACTGGTCGATGAACTGATCGGTTTGAGCGGCCTCAGCGCTGACGAGCCGGTGCAGGTGGCGGGCGCAGGCGACATGCGTCTGGCCGATGCCCTCGGCAAGCACTACGAAATCGCGCGGCCGGGCGCGGACGCGCTCGCGTTCATCGCCGCGCGCAGCGGCAACGGTGGGCTGCGCGATCTGCTGACGCCCGAGCGCAAGGGCGACCTCAAGCAATGGCTGTGGGGCCAGCAGCTTGCCGACGTGCTGCACGAATTTCCGGTGCGCCTCACGGCGACCGAACTGACCGGCATGCTCAAGCGTCTGCAACCGCGCCTGTACTCGATCGCGTCGAGCCCGACAGCGCATCCGGGCGAAGTGCATCTGACGGTGGCGGCCGTGCGATACAGCAATGGCCGGCGTCATCGCAAAGGCGTGTCCTCGACGTTTCTCGCCGACCGCGCGAACGAGACCGATGTGCCCGTGTTCGTGCAGAAGTCAGCACACTTTCGTCCTCCTCTTCAAACCGACGCGTCGATGATCATGGTCGGCCCCGGCACCGGCATTGCGCCGTTTCGCGGCTTTCTGCACGAACGGCAGGCGCGCGGCGAGCGCGGACGCAACTGGCTGTTCTTCGGCGAACAGCATGCGGCCACCGATTTCTACTATCGCGACGAACTCGAAGCGATGCGCGACAGCGGCTTCCTGACCCGGCTCGACGTGGCGTTTTCGCGCGATCAAGCCGACAAGATTTATGTGCAGGACCGCATGCGCGAACAAGGTGCGCAACTGTGGTCATGGCTCGAAGACGGTGCGCATTTCTATGTGTGCGGCGACGCGAACCGGATGGCGCGCGATGTGGACACGGCGCTCAAGGATGTGATCAGCACGCACGGCGGCATGAGCCACGAAAAGGCCGCCGAATACGTGAGCCGTCTAGCGCGCGAAAAGCGTTATGCGCGCGACGTGTATTGAGCGGCGAGGCGCGCGAACACAACTCGTGCAACCACGAACGCAAGGATTCAAAGAGTATGCAGTGAAGTTTTGAAAAACGGAGCCGGATGGCATGGAGGTCGCATGTTCAGAACGGCTTTCAACATCGTGGCTGACTGGTGCCTGGCGCAGTGCCAACGCTGGATGGTCGAGAAATCAGTTTTGTGAGGATATCTGATGAAAAACGTGATGAGTTCGCTTAAGAGCGGAGACTGGCGCGCGCTGGTGGCGTGTTTCCTCTATTTCGACACCGGCTTTACCGTGTGGGTGCTGTATGGGCCGCTCGCGCCGTTCATCAGCAAGAGCATTGCGATGACGCCCGCGCAACAAGGTTTGCTGGTCGCGGTGCCGGTGCTCTCGGCGGCGATTCTGCGCGTGACGCTCGGCAATCTGTATCAGTCGGCGCACGGCAAGCGCATTGCGTTGATGGGCGTGCTGCTCTCGGCGGTGCCGACCATCGTGCTGCCGCTGTTGCAGTCGGTGCCGTCGTACGAAATGCTGCTGGTGCTCGGCGTGTTCCTCGGCGTCGGCGGTGCGAGCTTCGCGGTGGCGCTGCCGATGGCCGGCAGCAACTATCCGCCAAAAGTGCAGGGCCTGGTGCTGGGTCTTGCCGCGGCCGGCAATATCGGCGCGGTGCTCGACGGTTTCCTGTTTCCGCAACTGGCGACGCACTACGGTTGGCAAATGGCCACCGGCGGCGCGCTGCCGTTGCTCGCGATCGCCGCGATCATGCTGTATTGCTGGGCCAATGACTCAGGTGTGAAGTCGGGCAGCGTGCTGCGCGCATTCGGCAGCTTCGCGGTGACGCTGGCCGGTTTGATCGTGCTCGTGCTGCTGGTCGAAGCGGGCCTGTTCGGGTCGGGCAAGACCGGCGTGCTGCTGTTGCCGGTGATCGGCGCGCTGCTGGCGATCGCGGTGCTGCCCAGGCGTTATCGCTCGGTGCTCGGTGAGCGCGACACCTGGGTGATCATGCTGGTGTACAGCATCACGTTCGGTGGATTCGTCGGGATGTCGTCGTATGTTTCGCTGCTGCTCACCAACCTCTATCAGCTTTCGAAAATCGACGCGGGTCTGTTCATGGCGCTGCTCGCCGCCACCGGCGCGATGGTGCGCCCGCTCGGCGGCCTGATCGCCGACAAGGTGTCCGGCGTGCGCGCACTGACCGTGTTGCTCGCGATCATCTCACTGTGCGACTTCGTGTTCGCTGCCGCGATGCCTTCGATCGTGGGCGGCATTGCGTTGCTGTTGTGCCTGTACGTGGCCTTCGGTCTGGGCAACGGCGCTACGTTCCAACTCGTGCCGCATCGCTGGGCGGGGCGCACGGGCCTGATGTCGGGTATCGTCGGCGCGGCGGGCGGCATTGGCGGCTTCTATCTGCCGGTCGTGATGGGCATCGCGAAGGAAAGCACGGGCAGCTATCAGATGGGCTTTGCGACCTTCGGCGCACTGGCCGCCTGTGCGTTCGTCGCGATCGTCGCGCTGCGCCGTCCGTGGATGGCGTGGTCGATGCATGCCGGCGTGATGCACGCGCACGCGACCGAATGATGTCACGAGACCGGCGCGATACGGCCGCACCTGAAAGCGCGTGGGTTCACGACGGACGCGGGCATACGAATGGGCGACGGCGCGGACGCCACCGCAGCGCAGGGACGCGAGTCCACAGCGCTGCGCGGCGCGGAGTTCGCGCACAAGACTGCGCCGAACGCGGACTTCGCCGGGAGCCTGGCGAGCACGACGAGCCGTGACCGATCCTACGAAAAGCCGTTATGAAAATAGGCAGGCAAATACTTGCATGTTGTGAACAACGTTTCTAATATGCAGTCAGGAGGCTGCATATGAACCCATCGACCGATCGTATCGAAAAGCAGATTCTGCTCAAGGCGCCACGCTCGCGGGTCTGGCGCGCGTTGTCCAGTGCCGAGGAATTCGGCAAATGGTTCGGCATGAATCTGACCGGCAAGCAGTTCATCGCCGGCAAGACCGTGCAAGGCAATCTGACCTATCCCGGCTATGAGCATCTCGTCATCGACCTGCAGATCGAGCGCGTCGAGCCCGAGCATCATATGTCGTGGCGCTGGCATCCTGCCGCGATCGATGCGTCGGTCGACTACTCGCCGGAGCCGACCACGCTGGTCGAGTTCGAACTGAGCGAGGTTGACGGGGGCACGTTGCTGCGCGTCGTCGAATCGGGTTTCGACCGGATCCCCGCCGCGCGCCGCGATGAAGCCTTCCGCATGAACACCGGCGGATGGGAACATCAGCTGGTCAACATCGAACAGCATGTCGCCAAGGGTTAGAACGGCTTCGGCAAGCACGGGTCTGAAGGCGTCCGTGCTGCGAAGCGCCGCACCGGTTTTCGCGGCGCTCGGCGACGAGACACGGCTGCGCCTGATCGCGGTTTTGTGCGCGGGCAGCGCGATGTCGATCGCTCAATTGACCGCGGGCACGGCGATCACGCGGCAGTCCGTGACCCAGCATCTGCAGGTGCTCGCCAACGCGGGGCTCGTGCGTGACGTGAAGGTGGGGCGTGAGCGCTTGTGGGCGTTCGAGCCGGCGCACGTCGACGAAGCGCGCCGCGCGCTCGATGCGATCTCGCAGCAGTGGGATCAGGCGTTGTCGAGGTTGAAGGCGATGGTGGAGGAGTGAGTGACGCGTTGCATGCGTTGAGCCGGGTCGCTGACTTGCGGAACGTGAGCGCATGGTGCGTTGAACACGGGGGCTCGCGCCTTCAACAGCGCCAGCCCGCTCATGTGCAACTGATCGTCAGTCCATCAATACGCGATACACACCGACTTGCTTTCCGTATAAGCGTCGATGATCGCCTTCCCATGTTCGCGGCCGATTCCCGATGCCTTGAAGCCGCCGAACGGCATCGCCGGGTCCACCATGTTGTGCGTGTTGACCCACACCGTGCCCGCTTCGATCCCATCGACGAGACGCAGTGCCTTGTCGAGCTGGTTCGTCCACACGCTGGCACCGAGTCCGTATTCGGACGCGTTCGCGAGGGTCAGCACTTCATCCAGCTCGTCATAAGGCATCGCGACGAGCACCGGACCGAACACCTCTTCCTTGACCACCGTCAGCGGCTTGCCTGCGCGGTTGGCAATCACGGTGGGACGCACGAAGTAGCCGTCGCCGTCCACGCGCGCCTCGCGCGACAGAATTTCGCCGCCTTCCTGGCCGCCTTGCGCGACCATGCCGACCACCTTGTCGCGATGCCGCGCGGAGACCATCGGTCCCATCTGCGTCGCCGCATCGAAGCCCGAACCGAGCGCGATGCTGTCGGCTACGGCGGCGATGCCTTGCACGACTTCGTCGTAGATCGAGCGCGCGACATAGAGACGCGAGCCCGCCGTGCACACCTGGCCGTGATTGAAGAAGATCGCGCCAGCCGCGCCTTCGATCGCCTTGCGCGGGTCGCAGTCGTCGAGCACGATCACCGGGCTCTTGCCGCCGAGTTCCAGCGACGCGCGTTTCAGATCGTCGGCGCATTGACGGCCGATGATGCGGCCCACTTCGGTCGATCCCGTGAAGGTGACCTTGTTCACCAACGGATGCTTGACCAGCGCCGCGCCAGCAGTTTCGCCACGGCCGGTGATCACGTTGAATACGCCGGCCGGGAAGCCTGCTTGATGCGCGAGTTCGGCAAGACGGATCGCGGTCAGCGGCGTTTCTTCCGCGGGCTTGAGCACCACGGCGCAGCCGCACGCGAGCGCGGGCGCGATCTTCCATACGGCCATCAGCAGCGGGAAATTCCACGGCACGATCGCGGCCACCACGCCGGCCGGCACGCGCCGCGTCGACGCGTTGTAGCGCGTGCCCGGCGGAAACGGAATCGACAGATCGAAAGTGGTTCCTTCGACTTTGGTGGCCCAACCGGCCATGTAGCGCAACCACTGCACGCTGCCCGTCACTTCGAGCATCTTCGAGAAGCCGATCAGCTTGCCCTGGTTCAGGGTTTCCAGCGTCGCGAGTTCGTCGGCGTGCTGTTCGACGAGGTCGGCCAGCTTGAGCAGCAAACGCTCGCGGGCGGCCGGCGGCATTCTGCGCCACGTGTCGGATTCGAAGGCGGCCTTCGATGTTCTCACTGCATGATCGACGTCCGACTCCGACGCGTCGGGAATCTGCGCGAGTTCTTCCGATGTGGCCGGGTTGTACACCGGAAAGGTTGTGCCCGCGGCGCTGCGGGTTTTCTCTCCGTTGATGAACATGGTCTGCGGCAGCGCCGCTGCGAGGTGGTGTTCGCTCATGGTGTTTCGTCTCCGTTGAGTGTTGGGGTGAGACCGGCGTGGCGCTAGCTGGAAGAGTGGGCCGGGCGGTGAAAGCGGTGGTCAAGCTGGGCGACGCGACGCGGCGTTTTCCTCGCGCGCCGATGGGTGGCTAGCGACGCCGCGCATATCAGGTTCGCCGCCGCGCTCAGTGCAAACAGCACGACGAATCCGTCGTTGAAAAAGTAGGGTGTCGTCGCGAGCGCCGCGCCTGTCACCATGCCAAGGTGATGCGCGATGCCGGGACAACTCGCGCTCAGTACGCGCTGCGAGCCGCCGCGCAGGGTCGCGAGCGCCGGAATCGTCACGCAGTCGAGCAGCAGAAAGAACGTGGCCGCGAGCGGGGCAAGCGCGGGATCGTCCAGCGTCGCGAGTGCGCCGATCAACGCAGCACGCGCGATGTACAAAGTGATCATCATGCTGTTGTTGTTGCTGCTGCGCGAACGGTCGACGAGGCAGGCCAACGCGCAGACCGCGATCAACGACAGCGCGATCTGCCAGCACGATTGCGCGCCGCTCGAACCGCACAGCGCATACAACTGGAAGCGCGCGAGCGTGCCGCTCGACAGTCCCGCGAACAACGCGAGCAGGGCGGCGGCGCCGACAGGGCGAGTCGCTTCGATCTGCATGTCCGGATGGCCACGCGTGCTGGCGGTGCAAGCACACGCGCGACGCCAGTAACACAGCAGTGCGCCGCCGACCGCGACCATCAATGCAGCCACGACGCCGCCGTGCTGCATACCGTTCAGATACGCGGGCAATGCGTTCATCGCGCTCATCGTCACGATCAGCGTGGCAGCGCTCGCGAGCGTCATGTGCCGGCTCGCCGGGCGCGCCATCAGGAGCGGCACGCTCGTCATCGCCGCCAGCGCCAGCGCGCTCATCCACAGCGAACTCGCATGCTGACCAAGGCCGGCTCGCATCGACAGCGCAGCGCTGCCGCTCGCAATGAGCGCGCAGGCGGAGCCCGCCGCGCACACGGCAACCACGCTCGCCGCCGTGCTCATGCGTTGCGCGCCGCGCATCGCCGGGTCAGTGCTTGCAGCAGCCATGATCCGCGGACTTGCCATCTTCGACGCTGTTCAGATCGCGCTCGGCCGGCAGGTCCATCGTCGGGTTGCCCGAGAAGAAGTTGTTCGGCTTCAGCATGAACCCGGCGTACTCCACCGGCATCACCGGGAAGTCCTCGGGCTTGCACACATGCGTGTGGCCGAAGCTGTGCCACAACACGAGGTCCTGATTCTCGATGTTGCGGTTCGCCTCGACATAACGCGGCAAGCCGTCGCCGCCCGAATGCTGGTTCGGATAGTCGCCGCTCGCATAGCGCTCGGCCGGATCGAACGGCGTGACCCAGACGTGGCGCGTCGCGAAGCCGCCGCGTTGACGGACCTTCGAACGCTCGTCGGCCAGCATCAGCGGCGAGTCGTTGACGACCAGCTTGTAGCCCGGATTGGCACCGACTGCGTTCTTCACGTTCGGGTTGCTCACTTTCCAGTAGCGTCCCGTGCTGCCGTTCGCGAGCCGTGCGGCTTCGCTTTCCGTCTTCAACACGCGCTTCGTCGTATCGAACACGTTGCCGTACGGATTCGTATCGCCCATCGGACGCGGCACGAATTCGTGCTCCGTGACCGTGTTGCGCTCGCCGTCGACCATCATGTGCATGCGCGCGTTGAAGAAGTGCTGATGGGTCGGGCCGCCCAGGTTGTCCGTGATCATGCCGCCCCACGGATACGACTCGCCATCGGCCACCGCCGAGGTTTGCACGATGCCGGTCAGCTTGCATTCGAGCTGGATCGTGCCGTCCTGATACAGATACCAGTAGAAGCCATAGTCGTAATTGCCGACCGTCGCGAAGAACGAAATCACGAGCCGGCGCGAGCGGCGCATTTCGAACACGCCGGTGCGGAATTCATAGTGCTTCCACAGCGTGCCGTAGTCCTCTTCGTGCATGCACACGGCGTTCTTCATCACGAACGCATTGCCGAAATCGTCGGCGGACGGAATGTCGAAATAGCGGATCGTGCCGAGGCAATCGCAACCGAGTTCGAGCTGGTTCGCGAGCTTGCCGAGACCGTATTCGCCGGCGTCGAATGCGCTTTTCCAGTAGTGGTTGGTGGTCGGGTCGGAGTAGGGCACGCACATTTCCGTGACGCTCGCCCGGTAGATGATCGGCCGCGCGCTCTTGCCGTCGTCCCACGACAGCTGATGCAGCACGAGTCCTTCGCGCGGCGTGAAGCCGATGCGGAAAGTCCAGTTCTGCCAGCTCACGTGCCAGCCATCGATGTTGAAGCTCGGGCCATCAGGCTGATTGATCGACAGCGGCTTGAGCGTGCCGCGCGGCTCGCCGAGGCTCGGCGTATCGTAGTTGTGCTTGGCGCGCGGAATCGGAATGACGCGGCCGTCGTCGATCAGTTCGATCACTTTCCTTTCGAGCAGATCGACCACCGCGAGCACGCCTTCGATCGGGTGCGCGTAACCGTTGTCGGTCAGGGTCTCGCGGTAGTAGCTCACACAACGCACGAGACGGCGGCCGTTTTCGTTGTCGCGGTCGAAGCAGCCGGCCGAGAACGGATCGACCTGCACGCGCTCCAGGTCTCGCTCGCTGAGGCCGCGCTTCATCACGGCCACGCGCCATGCTTCGTCGTTCTTGACGATCTGCTCGGCGTTCATGAAGTCGTCGATCATGATCGGCGGCTGGCCGTAAGGCGCCTGATCGAACGGCAGCACACGGCGCGACGCGATGCGTTTTTCTCTCAGGTCCACGTCGAATTCGATCGTCGCGCCATTCGACCGGTCGATCGCCAGCACGAAGGCCGTGCGCGAAAAATACGAACCCCTCTTGAACGCGACCACTTCGGCTTTCGGCGGCTCGCGCAATTCGACCATCGGAAAGCGGGCGTGCGAATCGAGTTGTTCGGCGGCCTTCACGAGATCGCAGGCAAGCTGCATTTCTTCGCCGCTCAGCGGATCGAGCGGATGAACGGGGACGTGAGCAGCTTTCGTGGCATTCGTATTCATAAGATTCCCGTAAGGACGTTTGCTGGACCGCACAGCGTGCTTCTGAACCTCGATGACGCGCGGTGCACGCTGAGTCGATGGCAAATCGTAGGAACCCAATAATATTTTCGCGCTTGCTTATCGCGCCAATTGGGCGATAAAGTGCGCCAGAGGAAACGACTCGGGCAACACGACAGCGCAGACTGGAGAGGAGACGCTCAACATGAAAAAAGTCACGCTCAATGGCAGTTTCCCGATGATTCGAGCGGCGGTGATGGGACCGGTGGTGCGCGCACTCGATCAATCGGGCGCAGATTGCGACTCGCTGCTGGAAGCGTTCGGGATGAGCCGGCGGCTGCTGTCCAATCCCTATGAAATCCTGCCGCTCACGCGTTATGTGGCGGCATTCGAGCGTGCGGCGGAATTGCTTGAAGAAGCGTCGCTAGGCTTGCGCCTGGGCAGCGAATTGCAATTGACGGAACTCGGACCGGCGGGCCTCGTGTTTCTTTCGTCACAGACGCTGAATTCGGCGATGCGCAAGTTCTCGCTCGCGCTTGCGTCGTGGCAGAGCAGCACGAGCTGCGAAGTGCTGCGCGACGAAGAATGGCCGATCTGGACTTACCGGATCACCAGCGCGCAAATCTGGCCGCGTCGCCAGGATGCGGAATACAGCCTGTCTACGATGTGCAACATGATCCGGCTCGTGCGCGGCGCGGCATGGAATCCGGTCGAAGTGCATTTCGAGCACGCCGCGCCGGCGGATCTCAAGCCGTATGCGCGGATCTTTCGCGTGCCGGTGCGGTTCCAACAACCTTTCAACGGCGTGATCCTGCGTCCGCAAGATCTCGACGCGTCGCTCAAAAGCGCCGACACGCAAATGGCGCGCATGATGGAGCGCCACGCGACCGATCTGATCGCGAGCGATGCGGTGCCGCACAGCATCGTCGAGCAGGTTCGCGATCTGATCGCGCGGCGGCTCGCGCATGAAAAGCTGATCGTCGCCGACATTGCGAAAGACCTCGGGCTGTCGCATCGCTCGTTGCAACGGCATCTCGCGCAAGAGGGCACGTCCGTCCGGCAGATTCTGCGCGAGGAGCGCCAACGCAGTGTCGAAGGGTTGCTCGAACGCGACGGGCTCACCAATGCGGCGATCGCGCGCGCGGTCGGTTATGCCGACGCGACGGTGTTGTGGCGCGCCATGCGCAACTGGAAAAATAATCGCGCACGCTAGCGGTCCACTACCTTTCATTCCGAAAGCCCCGCGCAGCAAGGTTTACATCGGAACAAAACCAATCCGGCTTCCTAAGTATTTCATGCGAACCAGCGAGTTCGAAGTGGGCGCCGCATTGGCGCGCTTTATCGAAAATTTGGCGCGCTTCGCAAGGTCGTTTTATTTTTTAGCTACCTACCATGCGTTCAGCCCGAAACATTTGACGTCGGTCAAGCGAGCGCCATGACCTGAGAGTGAAAGGGTTCTGGCGAGTTTCAGACTAGCCAATAACATAGAGGCAGCGATGAATGAACCCTATTCGCCGACCAATCTGGTCGACGCGGAGAACCCCGTGGAGTTGAAGGGCAATACGCTGGGCTTGTGGCAGATCGTGTTTCTCGTGATTTCCGCGGCGGCGCCGCTCACCGGCATGCTCGGCGCGGTGCCGCCCGCCATCAGCCTCGGCAATGGCGCGGGCATTCCCGGCGCGTTCGTGATTGCCGGCGTGGTGCTGCTGATTTTCAGCGTGGGCTTTGCGTCGATGAGCCGCCACGTGGTGCGCGCCGGCGCGTTCTACGCGTACATCACCGCCGGACTCGGACGGCCGTTGGGCATGGCCGGCGCGCTCGTCGCACTGATGTCGTACACCTTCATCCAGATCGCGCTGTACGGGCTGTTCGGATTCTTCTGCGCGGTGATCCTGTCGCCGTTTCTACATACGGCTTTGCCCTGGTACGGGTATTCACTGATCTGCGTGGCGGTGGTGCAATTCACCGGCATTCGCGGCATCGATCTGAATAGCCGCCTGCTCGGCGTGCTGATGTGTCTCGAACTGGGCATCCTGTTGCTGCTCGCCATCGGGATCGTGAGTCATGGCGGCGGCCCCAACGGTCTGACGCTCGCGCCGTTCTCGCCGCAACATGTTTTCAGCGGCCACCTCGGCATTGCAGTGATGTTCGCGTTTGCATCGTTCATCGGCTTCGAGGCCACCGCGATCTACGGCAAGGAATGCCGCGATCCGAAAGTGACCGTACCGCGCGCAACGTACGTGTCGGTGCTGATGATCCTGGTGTTCTTCGCGTTTATCACGTGGACGATCGTCTGCGCTTACGGTCTCGCGGACGTGGTCGGCGTCGCCACCAAACAGCCCGGCGATTTCTGGTTCATTCAGTCCGGCAAGTACCTGGGTGGCGCGGTGACCACGGTGATGAGCTTCCTGCTTCTCAGCAGTATTTTCGCTAGCTTGCTGTCGTTTCATAACACGCTGGTGCGTTACATCCACGCGCTCAGCATGGAGGGCATCCTGCCGCAAGTGCTCAACCGCCTGCACGACAAATACCGCTCGCCGTACGTCGCGAGCTATCTGCAAACGCTGTCCGTGTGCGTGCTGCTCGGGCTCTTCATCGCGGCGGGCAGCGACGTGTTCAACATCGTGTTCAGCTGGAGTTCGGCGCTCGGCACGATCGGGGTCGTGATGCTGCAGGCAGTGACGAGTTTTTCGGTGATCGCGTTCTTCCGCAAGACGCGCAAGGACACGCGCGTATGGCACTCGTTGATCGCGCCGTTGATCGGCGGGCTCGGCCTGTTGTATATCGGCGCGATTCTGGTGCGCAATCTCGACGCGCTCAGCGGCTCCGATAGCCCGATCGTCAAGTCGTTCCCCTGGATCGTATTCGCCGTCGCGCTGATCGGCGTGCTGATCGGTCTCGTGCTGCGCAAGAAGCGCCCGGACATCTACGCACGTTTCGGCCAATAAGCGATCCGCGCACTCCGCGCTCGAAACAGCCCACCTCACTTTCCGGCAAAAAAATGGCAGACAAATTCGTCAAGCGCTCGGCGCTTGCGCTGGCTGCGTTCGGCCTCGCGATGGGCGCACACGCGCAATCTTCGGTCACGCTGTACGGCACGGTCGACGCCGGCCTCGTCTACACGAACAACCAGCAGACCACGCTCGCCGACGGCAGCACCAACGGGCACGCGAACTACCAGCTGGCGGGCGGCAATCTGGCGCCGTCGCGCTGGGGCTTGATGGGCACCGAAGACATCGGCGGGGGCACCGCGGTGAACTTCACGTTGGAAAACAGCTTGCTGATCGGCAATGGCGCGATGCTGCAATCGAACACGCTGTTCAACCGCAATGCGTGGGTCGGTTTGAACAACGGCAGTTATGGCGCGCTGACTTTCGGCCGCCAATATGACCCGTTCTCCGATTTCCTCGGCGCGTATGTGTCGAGCAACAACTGGGCGACGCTGTACGGTTCGCATGTCGGCGACGTCGACAACCTGAACGAAGCGTTCAACTTCAACAACTCGATCAAGTACCTCAGCCCGAATTTCGGCGGCTTCACGGTCGGCGGGCTGTTCAGTCTCGGCGGCGTCGCGGGCGATTTTTCGCGCAACAAGGGTTGGTCGCTCGCCGCGAATTACGCGCAAGGGCCGTTGTCGCTGAGCGCGGGGTATCTGGAGTTGAACCAGCCGCTCGACGCGGCATTGGGCGGCGCCAACGGTTATATCGGCGACTTCAGCTGCGCGAATCCGGGCGCGTCGTATTGCCAGTTGCAGAACGCGAGCAAGCTGCGGATTTTCGGGGCAGGGGGATCGTATGCGTTCGGCAAAGCGAGCGTGGGGCTGACCTACACGCATACGCGGCTGTCGCAGAGCCAGTACTTTGCCAGTCCGGCGCGGCCCGACGGCGCGGATATTTCGTTCGATATCGCCGAGCTGAACACCACCTACGCGCTCGCGCCGGATTTGCAGCTAGGCTTCGCTTATATCTTCAACGACGCGAAACCGTCGGGCAGTGCGTCGACGCGCGTGCATCAGGTGAATCTGGGGGCGGTGTACAGCTTGTCGAAGCGCACGGCGGCGTACGCGGTGGCGATCGGGCAGAAGTCGTCGGGCGCCGGGCTCGCGATCAATCCGTCGACCGGCGCGACGGAGAATCTCGCGCAGATTCCGAATATCGTCAATTCGGACTCGGACAAGCAGATCTCGGTGATCGTGGGGTTGCGGCACAATTTCTGAGCGAGCCGCAGCCGGAAAATCATCCAGCCTCAATCCGCGAGGCGCCGGTCCGCCAGCGCGTTCTGGCAATCCGCGAGCACCTGCTGCAGCAGCCGTGCTTGCGGGTCGAGTTCATCGGTATCGAGGATTTCTTCGACCGCGTCGCGCGCCCAGTCGGTATCGACGAAGCCGGCGTGCCGCTGCGCGATCTGGACCGCCGTGGCCGACAGCTTCGCGATGCTCAGCCAGTCGGCTTCGCGGGCGCGGCGATCGAGCCACTTGTGTGCGGACTGCACGTGGAACGCCGCGTCGGGCCAGTCCTCGTTCAGGTAATAGGCGCCAAGGCTTCCGCATGTGAGCCAGCACAACAGCTCCAAGCGGTCCCGTGGACTCAGATGTTGGCGTACATCACTCATGGCGACGCTCGCTGCTGTAAATTGCCCGGTGAGGATGGCGGGCCGCCATCCTCCGCTTTCAGCAACAATATCACGCAAAATTCAAGCGCGGCAATTCCTTACGTACCCTGGCGCACCTTGCCCCGCAAGCGTCGCCGACAAACACGCACCCTGCCGGTCTGCTGGCGCGGCTACCGTGTGGCGACGATGAAAAGCCGCGGAAACGGCAGCAGCACCGTGCCATCGTCGAGCGCCGGATAGGCGGCAGCGATTTCGTCGCGGTAGCGCTGCAGAAAGGCCGATTGTTCGGCCGCGTCGAGCTTCGCGAGAAACGGCCGCAGCGCGCTGCCCTTGAACCACTCGATCACCGCGTCGGCGCCGCCCGCGAGCGGGTGATGGTAGACGGTGCGCCACACGTCGACCCGCGCGCACAGGGGCTTGAGCAAGCCGTAGTACCAGGCGGCGCCGTGGCGCATGGTCCGCTCGACGCCTGCGAGCCGATGCGCCCACGGGCCGTGCGCCGCGACTTCGCGTAGCAGACGGTGCGCGGGTTCGTCGAGGTTGTCGGGCATCTGCACCGCGAGGTTGCCGCCCGGCGCGAGTTTTGTCACGAGCGACGGAAACAGCCGCTCATGGTCGGGCACCCATTGCATCACCGCGTTCGCGAGGATCAGGTCGTACGGTCCGGCGGCCTGCCACGTCGCAATATCGCCGACGTCGAACTGGCATTGCGGCAGGCGCCGGCGGGCCGCGGCGATCATGTCGGCGGAACTGTCCAGCCCGCTGATCGCCGCGCCCCGCGCGTGCGCCGCCAGCGTTTCGGTGGAGTTGCCGGGGCCGCAGCCGAGGTCCACGGCGATCCGCACGTCCGTGGCCGGCACCGCCGCCAGCAGATCCCTGACCGGGCGCGTGCGCTCGTTTTCGAACAGCACGTACTGCTGCGCCTGCCAATCCGTCGTCGCTGTCATCTGATTGCTCCTTGTGTGCTGAATAGCCGGACCGGTGGTCGGCGTGCGTGTTGACGGCGTGCCGAACCGATCCAGTGCGTGCATTCTCGGCGGCCCGGCCGGTGCAGTAAAATGAATTTATCATTCCGATTCCTTCATTTTTCTAATGAAAATCGACACCCTCGGCGTGCAGGCATTCGTGGCCATCGCGGATCGCGGCAGCTTCCAGGGCGCGGCCGATTCGCTGCACGTCACGCAAACGGCGATCACGCAGCGGTTGCGCAAGCTCGAAACTTTTCTCGGCGTCACGCTGATCGAACGGACCACGCGTTCGATGGCGCTGACCGAGATCGGCCGCAGTTTTTTGCCGCAGGCGCGCCGCCTGCTCGGCGAACTCGCCGACGCGCTGGTCGAAATCCGCGAAACGGGCGAGGCCCGCCGCGGCGACGTGTCGATGGCGTGCGTGCCGACCGTCGGCGTGCAGTATCTGCCGCGCATTCTTCAGGCGTATGCGACGCGTTATCCGCATAACCGCATCAAGATTCTCGATCACGCGTCGTCCGCGGTGGAGGAGGCCGTGCTGCGCCGGGAGGTTGAATTCGGCATCAGCATCGCGGGGGAGCCCCATCCGGATCTGGCAAGCCTGCCGCTGACGGAGGACCGTTACGTGCTGATTTGCCATCAGGATCACGCACTGGCGAAGCGCCGGCGGATTGCGTGGCGGCAACTGCAAGCGTATCCGCTGATCTTTGCCGGCGAGGTGAGCGGCAACCGCGCGCTGCTCGATGTCGCGCTGGAGACGAGCGGCCTCGCGCTGCGCTCGTTCTACGAAGTGCAGCGCAGCTCGACCGCCGTGGGGCTGGTCGCGCAAGGCGTCGGCGCGGCGGTGGTGCCGGCGCTCGCGCTTCAGAAGGGCGCGTATCCTACGGTTTGCACCATCGAACTCACGCAGCCGGTCGTGTCCCGCACGCTCGTTCTGGTCGCGCGCAAGACCGCGCATCTGTCGCCGGCCGCGCAGGCGCTGTACGACATGATCGGCGAGCAGGCGACGCTCAAAGCGGCAGACCATTGAAGGGCACCGCGTGTGCCGCGCAACGCGGATCGCATGCGGACCCGTGCGCGCAAGCTGTTCCGTTCCGGTTCATCCAGGCATCGCAACCCATCGAGACACCCACGTCCCATGCTCCAGATACTCGGCAAGACGTCATCCATCAACGTGCGCAAGGTGCTGTGGACCTGCGCGGAACTCGGGCTGTCCTTCGAGCAGGAGGACTGGGGTTCCGGATTTCGCGCGACGGACACCGCGGAATTTCGCGCGCTCAATCCGAACGCGATGGTCCCGGTGATTCGCGACGGCGTCTTCGTGCTGTGGGAGTCCAATTCGATCATCCGCTACCTGGCGGGCCGCTATCACGGCGACGCGCTCTACCCGGCCGAGCCGGGCGAGCGCGCGCGCTGCGATCAATGGATCGACTGGCAGGCAAGCGAACTGAATCGCTCGTGGAGTTACGCGTTTCTCGCGCTGGTGCGGCATTCGCCGGCCCATCAGGACCGGCAGCAGATCGCGCTGTCGTGCGCGAACTGGACGAAGCATATGGCGATCGTCGAAGGGCAGCTGGCGCGGACCGGCGCGTTCATCGCGGGGCAGGCGTTTTCGCTCGCGGACATCCCGATCGCGCTGTCCGTCAACCGCTGGCTCGAAACGCCGCTTCAGCACGCTGAATTTCCGGCGGTTGCGGCGTATATGGCGCGCCTTGGCGAGCGCGAAGGCTACCGCGAGTATTGCCGCAATGGCACACCGTGAGCGGTGCGCGCAGGGCGCTGTGCAGTGCCCGTGCCGGCTGCGAAAATCCTTCCGCCGCGCTTATGGATTCATGCCCGCGCAACGCTCGCGCGCACGGCATGCCGACTCACCTACAATGGCCGCCTTTGCGACTCAGTCTGAAGGTTCAGGAATGCGGGTATCGAAATTGGCGCTGGCTCTGGCGACAGCGTTTTTCACGGTGAGCGCGAGCGCCGAGATGACGGCTTCGCAATACAAGCAATGGGCGCACACGGATAACAACTCCGTCTACGCCGCATACATTACCGGCACGATCAACGCGCTCGGCTGGGCGAACGGCGACCTGATCGCGAAGAAGCGTCCACCGCTGTTCTGCCCGCCGCAAACGCTCGCCATCGGCAATCAGACCGTCTATCCGATGCTCGACGCGTTTTTCGCCAACCACCCGGGCATTTCGGACGATTTTCCGATCGGTCTCGCGATTCTCCGCTCGCTTCAGGGCGCGTTTCCATGCTGACCCCGTGACCCGCCGGCCCTGCTAACCCGAGGCGCGGGCGGCCAGCCGGAATGCGTCGACGGCCCACCGTGATGGCGGTTCCTTCCAGCATGAATCCCGTGCGCTGCCCGATCTCGCCGATGATGCGCTCGGACCAGCTGTGCAGCGCATCGATGTCTTCGGCGGCGAAGAGGGTGCCCCCGGCCGCCTCGTTTTGCGCTTGCAGCGCTCGCGACAGCAGCAAGGCGCTCCAGCCCGAGCATCCGATGACCGGCGGGCTCGCCGACAATTCCTCGGCCTTCACGCCGCGCCGGGATCCGACTTGGCCCGTGTAGCGCTGCACGAGCCGCCACAGCGTGGCTTCGGCTGTTTCGAATGTCAGCGCACGCACGCCTTCGCGACTTGCGCTGTGAGTTGCGGCAGCCCGTCAACGCGACGCGAACTGCGCCGTCAAGCGACAAACCCGCGCGAGACTTGCCCGCCGCCGCACCCCCTCAAACCTGCACGAGCTTCGGAATCTGCACGTCGGGATTGACGTCCGCGTCATAGTCCACGCCGGCGATCTCGAAGCCGAAGAGCCGCAGAAAATCGGTCTTGTAGCCGCTGAAGTCGGTGAGTTCGTAGATATTCTCGTTGGTCACCTGGCTCCACAGCACCTGCACGCGCTGCTGCACTTCGGGGTCGAGTTCCTTGTAGTCCGCGCGCAGCCGGCCTTCGTCGTCGAGATGCGGCGCGGCGCCATAGAGGCTCTCCTTGTACAGGCCATAGACCTGCTCGATGCAGCCTTCGTGCGTGCCTTTCTCCTTCATTACCTTGAAGAGCAGCGACAGATACAGCGGCATCATCGGAATCGCGGAGCTGGCCTGCGTGACGACCGCCTTGAGCACCGATACGCGCGCGTCGCCGCCCTTGGCCGCGAGCTTCGCGCGGATGCCCAGCACTTTCTGGTCGAGGTCTTTCTTGGCCGCGCCGATCGAGCCGTTCCAGTAGATGTCATGCGTGATCTTTTCGCCGAGATAGGTGAACGCGGTGGTCTTCGCGCCGTCCGCGAGCACGCCGGCTTCGAGCAGCGCGTCGATCCACATCTGCCAGTCTTCGCCGCCCATCACCGCGACGGTGTGGTCGATCTCGGTCTGGGTTGCCGGTTCGAGCACCGTTTCCTTGATGACTTCCTTGTCCGTGTCGATGCCGCGCAGATTCACGGCGCGGCCGATCGGCTTGAGCGTCGAGCTGAACACTTCGCCGCTTTTCGGATGCGTGCGCTTGGGCGCGGCGAGGCTGTAGACCACCAGGTCGACCTGACCGAGATCGCGCTTGATGACCTCGATGGTGCGCTGCTTGACTTCGTCGGAGAACGCATCGCCATTGATGCTGGTCGCGTACAGACCCTTTTCCGTGGCGAATCTCTCGAACGCGGCGCTGTTATACCAGCCGGCGGTGCCCGCCTTGGTTTCGCTGCCGGCGCGCTCGAAGAACACGCCGAGCGTGTCCGCGCCGCAACCGAACGCGGCGCTGATGCGCGCGGCCAGGCCGTAGCCGGTGGATGCGCCGATCACGAGCACTTTCTTCGGGCCATTGGCGATGGGGCCGCGTGCTTCGACGTACTCGATCTGTTCCTTGACGTTGGCTGCGCAGCCGGTCGGATGGGTGGAAACGCAGATGAAGCCACGCACGCGCGGTTTGATGATCATGAAGCACCTCTTGTCGGAATTTGGCGTCATTATAGTGGCCCGCGATTGCCGCGGGCGCGCCGCGCCGGTTTGGCCGCGCGCGCCGCAAAATTCGGCTGCCGCCGCGCATCTTGGTAGGATTGCGCCTTTCCCGGCAGACGGTAGCAAGCGTGAAGCGCCTCATCCCCTCGTTTCTGGCGGCCCTCGACAAAGGGCTGACCTTCGTGAATCCGCTCATCGCGCAGGCCATGTGGCACCTGCGCCATCCTACCCGGCGCGGCGTGGCGTGGGCGTGCGCCGCGCTGCCGGTGCTGCTGCTTCTGTATGTGCTCGCGCTGATTCCGTTCACGCCGGGCATCGGCGACATCCGCAAGGCGAAGATCGAGCAGCCCGCGCGGATTCTGTCGGCCGACGGCAAGCTGCTCGCCGAATTCAAGCCGTCCAACCGCGAATGGGTCAAGCTCAAGGACATCTCGCCGAACGTGGTGAACGCGCTGATCGCCACCGAGGATCACCGCTTCTACCAGCATTTCGGCCTCGACTGGCGGCGCACGGCATCGGCCGCGCTGCATACGTTTTCCGGCGACCGGCAGGGCGGCTCGACCATCACCCAGCAGCTCGCGCGCAATCTGTATCCCGACGAGATCGGCCGCGCGCCGACGCTCACTCGCAAGCTCAAGGAAGCGATCACGGCCTTCAAGATCGAGGCGCTCTACACCAAGGACGAGATTCTCGAGACCTACCTGAACACGGTGCCGTTTCTCTACAACGCGTATGGCATCGAGATGGCCGCGCGCACCTATTTCGACAAATCGGCGTCCGAGCTGAACGTGCTGGAAGCCGCGACGCTCGCCGGCATGCTCAAGGGCAACAGCTACTACAACCCGGTGCTCAACCCGGAGCGCGCGTTGCAGCGCCGTAACACGGTACTCCAGCAGATGGTCAAGTACGGCAAGCTGACCCCCGCCGCTTACGACATGCTGAAGGTCCGCGCGCTGCGCATCGACTTCGAGCGTCAGACCGAGCCGCCCGGACCCGCGCCGCACTTCGCGCAGCAACTGCGCAAGTGGCTTGCGGCGTGGGCCGATCGCAACGACTACAACATCTATTCCGACGGCCTGGTGGTGCGCACCACCATCGATTCGCGTCTGCAGAGCATGGCGACTCAGGCGGTCACGCTGCAGGGCAACCAGTTGCAGGGCATTGCGAACTCGGCGTGGCGCGCGCGCGCGGGCTGCGCGGGCGACAAGGATCTGCTGCAGACCTTCCTGCGGGAGACGCCGGACTACCGCGCCGCGAAACAGACGGGCCTGTCCGATGAAGACGCGCTCAAGCGCGTCGCGTCCGACCGCGATCTGGTGCGGTCGGTCTGCGAGTCGAAAACGCGGGTGCAGGCGGATTTCCTCGCAATGGACCCGCGCAGCGGCCAGATCAGGGCGTGGGTCGGCAGCCGCGACTTCAGCCAGGATCCGTTCGATCACGTGCAGCAGGCGCGCCGTCAGCCGGGCTCGACCTTCAAGCCGTTCGTCTACGCAGCGGCTTTCGAGGCCGGGGCGAAACCGTCCGATACTTTCGTCGACAAACCGGTCGAAATCCCGCTGGCGGGCGGCGAAGTCTGGCGTCCGAGCGACGAGGACGAGCCGAGCGCGCGTGCGATCAGCCTGCGCGACGCGCTCGCGTATTCGCGCAACCGCATCACCGCGCAGGTGATGGAGACGGTCGGCCCGAACAAGGTCGCGCGGCTCGCTCGCGCGATGGGCGTGCGCGACAGCGAACTGGACCCGGTGCCCTCGCTCGCGCTCGGCACGAGCCCGGTCACGCTGAAGGAGATGGTGTCGGCATACGGCACGATCGCCAATCTCGGCGGCTATGTGGAGCCGGTGATGGTCACGCGCATCGAGGACCGCAACGGCGAGGTGCTGGCCGAGTTCGCGCCGGCGCCGGCGCAGCAGGAACTGCCCGCCGACACCGCCCGTACGTTGATCGACGTGATGCGCGATGTCGTGAGCCGGGGCACGGGGTCGAGCATTCGCAGCCGCTTCGGCGTGCGCGGCGATGTCGCGGGCAAGACGGGCACGACCCAGGGCAACGCGGACGGCTGGTTCATCCTGATTCATCCGCAACTGGTGGCGGGCGCGTGGGTGGGCTTCAACGACAGCCGCGTGACGTTGCGCAGCGACTACTGGGGGCAGGGGGCGCATAGCGCGCTGCCGATCGTCGGCGATTTCTTCCAGCGCGCGCAGCGTTCAAGGCTGGTCGACAGCCATGTCAGGTTCGATACGACGCAGGAGCCGGGCTGGTTCGCCGGGCGCGCGGCGCGCTTGCGCGAGTGGTTCCAGCAGCTGTTCGCGGCGGCGCCGGGCAAGCCGGAGAAGGTGGTGGTGACGCGCGGTCCGGCGCGCAGGGCGCCGGCCGCGCCGGTCGCGCCGGCCGAGGGCGGGGGCGGGGCGTCGGCAGGGTCCGCCGCGTCGGCTGCCGGGTCTGAAACGGTGATCGAGCCGCGCGCGCTGCCGCCTCTGCTGCCAGCGCCTGGGTCGGCTGCGACGGCAGCGGGCGGGGCGGTCGATGGGCAAGCGCAGGGCGGCGGCGAACCGGCCATCGCGCCGACGCCGACGCCGGATGATGTCGTGCCGCCTGATGTCGGTAGTGCGGCCGACGCGGGTGGGGCGAACGGCGGTGCGACGCGCTGAGGGCTGAGGAGGCGGGCGGGGCGGTTGAGGGCGCGCGGGGGCGCGGCTTGGGTTTGCGCTGCGCGTGATCGCGTGTGCGCGGCGTGGCTGCCCCGGCTGCGTTTGCGCGCGGCTACGCCATCATGGCGTAGCTGCTCCCCCTCACGCACCGGGACGTCCTCGCGGCCCGCACTGCGCGCGGTTGCGTCTTCGCCATGACCGCTCTGGCTGACGCACCGCGCAATGGCGTTCGCACGGCGCGACGCACGCGGCTCGCACACCGTGCCGTTAGCTCCTCGCCGTGGCGACTCCAGCTCACGCACCGCGTCATGCCATCCTCACGTCGCAGCGCCCTCACTTCACCCGCCGCTAGGATCGCGCCACTTTAGCCCCCGGCGCGCGCGGATGGGGCAACCCCGCCGACGACGCTTCAAGCGATGCATCGTGATGCAGCAGCAACACGGCCGCGACGCCAACCAGCCCCGCGCCCGACAGACAGAGCAACCCGGCGCCGAAGCCGCCCGTGCTGTCCTTGATCCACCCCATCGCGAACGGTCCGAAGAATCCCGCCAGATTGCCGAGCGAGTTGATCGCCGCGATGCCGCCCGCAGCAGCCGCGCCCGACAGGAAAGAAGCCGGCAAGGTCCAGATCACCGGCAGGCAGCCGAAAATGCCGAAGCCGGCGATCGACAGCGCGATCATCTTCTGCACCGGATTGTCGAGGCCGGCCGCCGCCGCGATGCCGCCGGCCGCGACCAGCAGCGCGATCGCCACGTGCCAGCGGCGTTCGAGCTTGCGGTCCGAATGCCGCCCCCACAGCACCATGCTGATCACGCCGACCACATACGGCAGCGACGTCACGAACCCCGTCTGCAGATTGGTGAGCCCGAACGACTTGACGATCTGCGGCAGGAAGAAGCTCAGCCCGTAGTTGGTCGCGTTCGCACCGAAGTAGATCAGTGCGATCGCGAGCACGCGCGGATTGATCAGCGCTTCCTTCACGCTGAACGCGCGCACGGACTCCCGATGCTCGCGCTCCTGCTTCTGGCGCGCGACCAGCCAGTCGCGCTCTTCGGTGGCGAGCCAGGTGGCGTCGGCGGGCTTGTCGGTCAGATAGAACAGCACGACGAACGACAGCAGCACGGCGGGCAGCGCTTCGATCAGATACACCCACTGCCAGCCGGCGAGTCCGCCGTGGCCGTCCAGCGACAGCAGCGCACCGGAAATCGGCCCGCCGATCACCGTCGACAGCGGAATCGCCGCCATGAAATAGCCGACCACGCGGCCGCGATACGCGGCGGGGAACCATAAGGTGAGCAGGAAGATGATGCCGGGGAAGAACCCGGCCTCCGCCACGCCCAGCAGGATGCGCAGCCCGTAAAAGACGTGCGCCGCCGAGAGTCCGGTGAACCGCGAGATGTCGGGGATGAACGCCATCGCGCCGGCCAGAATGCCCCACGTGAACATGATCCGCGCGATCCAGCGGCGCGCGCCGAAGCGTTCGAGCAGAAGATTGGACGGCACTTCGAAGAAGAAGTACGCGATAAAGAAGATGCCCGCGCCGAAACCGAACGCGCTGGCCGACAGGTCGAGCGCCTTGTTCATCTGCAGCGCGGCAAAGCCGACATTGACGCGATCCAGATAGGCGATGAAGTAGCAGAGGATCAGGAACGGCACGAGCCGGACCGTCACGTTTTTTATGGTGCGTGCCTCAAGTTCCATCAATGTCTCCTCCGGTTGGGATCCGGTTCATTTGAACGGTGTCGTTACAGGCTAGTCGCTGGAGCGCGTTTTCGAAAGGCGTTTGCGAACGGCTGCGGGGAAAGCCTGGTAGATGCTGGACGCGGGAGTGGCGGCGGACGGATGAATCGATGAGCAGCATGGAGCGTGCCGCGGCATGGCGTCTTTCGCGAAGCTGTCGACGCAATGCAAGGCCGCAAACCGGTGACGTTCCGGCTGACGCATTGGAAGACACGAGATCGGTCCGATCGACCGGTGAACCACCCCGCACGGCCGCGCTCGAAGCATTGTTCAAACCCGCGCAACAGTGTTTTCGAGTGGAGCGACTGATCTCACGCACTCGATTGCGGATAATTACGGGTTAGTAATCGGTTCAAAAAGTGCAGGTAATCACATGGTCATTCATCATTCGGAACATATGCTCGAACGGGACGATGCGGCCGTCATGCTCTTTAGCCGAGCGGCGTTTTCGACGCGCGTGCGCGGCGTCGTTGCCGTGGTCGCCGCATGCGCGAGCCTCGCGGGATGCGCATCGACGACCGACGTCGTCGCCGCCGACAAACCCGGTACCTATACGGTCGCGGCAAGCGCGGCGGGCGGGCGCATGGCGTGGGCGTGGGCGCGCGCGCATGAGCACGCCGTGAGCGAGGCACGCGACTATTGCGAGCGTCGCGGCATGCAAAGCAGTGTGACGACGGAAACCGTCAGCGGCGTGCAGGCGATGGCCGAGCACGCATCGTCAGTCAAATTCGAATGCCATCCGAAGTTCTAGCATGAAGCGGGCAGGGACGTGGAATGCGTCCGCCGCCCATCACGAATGCGCGTTTGCAGCGAGCCGGCGCGCTCCGCTTGCAACGACGCCGGCAAGCAGCGCCGGCACATCGTCCGCGCCGGGCGCCTGCGTGGCCGGTATTGACGGCCACTCCCGCGCGATCACTTCTTGTCGAACGTCACGAGGTTCCTGTCTTTCGTATCCGCCACGAAGATGGCTAGCAACTTCGCCGGTTCGGTAGCGCTCGCGTTTTCGCTGACCGTGTGATGGACGCCGGGCTTCTCGGTCCAGTGTTCGCCCGAGTGATAGACGCGTTCCTCGCCATCGTTGACGCGGCTGCGGATCGCCCCCGACAGCACGTAGCCAACCACAAAAGCCTGTCCATGCCGATGCGACGGCGACTTGCCGCCCGGCGCGTAGTCGACCACCAGCGCGGTCATCGTCTTGCCCGGCACGTTCGCGATCGCTTCCGCGAAAGCCGGCGTGACCGTTTCGCGCGCGGCGGTGGCGTCGGCGGCGAACGCGCACTGCGAAGCTCCGGTGATCGACAATCCCGCCAACGTTGCAGCGGCGATAAGAGTGCGGATATTCATCTCGTTACTCCTGAGCAAGCGTGATGACTTCATGGTTCGTATCGACGGTGGTCGCAATGGAGGCGCGCGGAATGCGCTTCGCCCAACTCGCCCAGTTCGCCGCCACCCCGCCCAGTTCCGCGCGCGCCCGTTCGAGCGCTTCGGCGCGCGCCTCGCGGTTCGCAAACTGCAGCGGTTGCGCATCGACGAAGGTCGGCGTCGGCGACGCCGAGAAACCCGAATGCCGCTTTCAGCGCCGGCGTGAGCGCGTCCATCGACTCGTAGGGCGAGCCCGCGCGCAGGTCCGCCCCGCGGCTCGTGATGAACAGCACCTTCTGCCGTACGAGTTGCCCGACGACGCGGCCGTCGTCCGAATTCACGTAGGTCAGGCCGGTGCGCGTGACGCTATCGATGAACGCCTTGAACGCGGAAGGCATCGACCAGTTATACATCGGCATTGCGAACACCAGCGCGTCGGCGGCGAGCAGGCGCTCGCACAGCGCACCCGACGACGCCAGCGTCGCCTTCATCGCCGCCGTGCGTTCCTGCGCGGGCGTGTAGGTCGCAATCGCGAACGCTTCGCTGACGTGCGGCGGGGTATCGACCGTGACCTCCAGGTAGTCCACTTCGATGTCCACGCGCGCCTCGCGCAGACGTTCCACAAAATAGCGGCTCAATGCGCGGGAGTTGGAGCGCTCGCGTTTCGCGCTGGCGTCGACGTGCATGATCTTCATGATTTGCGTTCTTGCGGTACCGTTTTAGACTGAAAGCAGATTAAACGCTCGACTGGCTTTATCAAATGACCGATTTTTGCTGATTTGAGGTAACCACTTCAGCGCGGCCCGAAAGCCTCGGAATAGGGCGCGCCATGCAACACCGAACTGCCGGAACCGATCTTTCGGCTTTATCTGACTTTGCAGATAAAGTTCCGCTCATCGACCCGGAGATTCGCGATGAACCACTACTCGCCCGACAGTTTCAGCCTGACCCAGAGCGTGGGCTTCTCGATCAACAAAGCGCGCAACCTGCTCGTAACCGAGATGGATGCCGCGCTCAAGGAGCTCGACATCACCAGCCAGCAGATGGGCATTCTGCTGTCCATGCGGCGGGGCGTCGCCACCACGCCGTTCGAATTGTCGAAGCTCCTCGGCATCGACACCGGCCTGATGACACGCATGCTCGACAAGCTGGAAACGCGGGGTTTGCTGGCGCGCTCGCGCAACATCGAGGACCGCCGCGTCGTCAATCTGAAGCTGACGAAGGAGGGCGAAGCGGTCGCCGCGCAGCTTCCGCAGATCGCGCCGGCGGTGCTGAACCGGCGTCTGAAAAAATTTACTTAAGCCGAATTCGAAGAATTGCGCCGCTTGCTGAACAAGTTTCTCGCGGAGTAGGCGCAACGTGAACGAACGCGCACGCGGACGGACAGCGCAGTGGATGCCGGCCGCGATTTTTTCACCCAGTTATCTGATAGATCAGAAAATAAGATCGCAGTTAATCGGGCAGGCAGCTGGATCGCGAACGTCGGCATCTGGAGCGACAAGCCGATGGCGCACCCGCAGACCTACGCGACTCAACAAAGCATTGCATAGGACCACGGCCATTGGCCCGTGGTCGATCAGGCGGACCACTTCGGCGACGCGCAACTGACGGCCCTGATTTCCGGCTGCGGCAGCGAAACTCACCGCTTGCGTCTGACGAACGGGCTGCCCGAAAAATCAATCGACGCGCGGCCAGGAGACTCGGCAGTCGAACGGGAACGGCGAGCCGGGCGCACCGATGCCGGTTCGGTCCGCGCTATCTCCAGTCGCCGTGACATCGTTTCGAGACGCTGCCGAAGCAGTTCGGTGGATGCCAGCCGCTCGGCGAGCAACGCGTCCTTCCGCGCCAGTTGCGCGTCGATCGCCGCACATCGTGCCGTCGACGCGGCGAGTTCAGCCTTCGCAGTAGCGAGCCCATCGCGCAGCGCGTCGCGTTCCGAGCGATGTTCCGTCTCCAGCAGCGCGATCCTCTCATTGGCGGCATGAAGCTCCTTGCGCACGCGATTCGCCGCCGCCCGCTCGCTCTCGATTTCAAGCAGCGCGCGTTTTTCGGCGGCGGCCAGCCGCTGCTCGTTCTGATCGTGTGACCGGCGCAGCTTGGTCAGCTCATCGGCGAAATCGCGTCTTGCGTCAGCCAGCGCGACCGCGCCCGCCGTGATCTCGTCTTTCGACGCCGCCAGTTGCCCGGTCAGCATCTCGTTTGCGGTCTGCAACTCGACGAGGCGCGCTTCGAGCGCGCAAATCTGCTGGCCGAGCGCGGCGGCAGTGCTCGCCGCGTGTTCGGCTTTCAGCGACGCGTCGTCGCGTTGCGCTTCCCACTGCCGCGCCTGCTGGCGAGCATTGGCGATCTGCGCCTGTGCATCCTGCCTGAACACGTCCAACGCGGCGGTCGCGGCGTCACTCGACAGGCGCCAGAGATTGGCCGCCAGCGCACCGGCCGCCGTGGCGACTTCGGGCGGCAAGTCCGGACGTCCAACGTCGACCCGCGTCTTTTCGCGCACCTCGACCCAGAAATCGCGCAACGCCTTGGCCGGCGCGCTCATGCTGCCTTTGCGCACCAGTTGATACAGACGATTCGCGGTCGGGGTTTCGCCATAACGGAAAAACATCAGCGCACAAACCTCGCGATACAACGCCTGCGTGTCCGACGCGTGTTCGCGGACGGCTTCAATGTCGGATTCGAGTGTCATGGGTGGCGGACAAGATTGGAACGAATGGATGTGTTGATAATACAACGTAATATGAAAGTAACGCTACAGCATATAACTATATACACGACATTAGTAGTATAATGTCGTGTAGAGTCTATCGACGCCTTGTCTGGCGTTTCCGTCGCAATCTGGAGCGCGAACCATGTCCCATGCTCAACTCGCCACCGTGCAGCCGGTCGAATCGCTGGCCGTTCCGGCAAGCCTGGACGGCCGCGACGGCACCAATCGCGGCGCCATAGAAAGTTCGCAGCTCTCGGCCCGCAACGATCTGGATGCCGTGCGCGCCTGGCTCTCGAACTACGCGGACACCAAAACCACCTTCGACAACTACCGCAAGGAAGCCGAACGCCTGCTGCTGTGGGCCGTCGTGCAACTGGGCAAGCCGCTGTCGTCGCTCACGCACGAGGACCTGCTGGTGTTCAGGTCGTTTCTCGCCGATCCGCAGCCGGCCAGCCGCTGGGTGTCCATCAACGGCGGCAAATATGGGCGCGGCGACGAGCGCTGGCGGCCGTTCAACGGGCCGCTGTCGCCGGCCAGCCAGCGTCAGGCGCTGATCATCCTGAACGCGATGTTCACGTGGCTCGTCAACGCCGGGTACCTGCGCGGCAATCCGATGGCGCTGTTGCGGCAACGGGCGAGGCGCTCGGCGCCGCGGGTCACGCGCTATCTGTCGACCTCGCTGTGGGACGAAGTCAAGCAGTTCGTCGAACAACTGCCCCAGGAAACCGACGCGCAACGCGCGTACTACGCCCGTTGCCGATGGCTGACCACCCTGTTCTATCTCCAGGGCATGCGGATTTCGGAAGTTGCCGCTGGCCAGATGGGGAGTTTTTTCCGCAGGCTCGGTGCGGATGGCAAGGATCAGTGGTGGCTGGAAACGCTGGGCAAGGGCAACAAGGAGCGCATCGTGCCCGTTTCGACCGAGCTGATCGACGAACTGCGCAGCTACCGGACGCAGAATGGTCTCGCCGGCCTGCCGACCCGGTCCGAGGAGACGCCGCTCGTCATTCCGTTCAAGGGCAGACACCGCTGCCTGTCCCGTTCCGCGATCCACGATGCGATCAAGGGCGTCTTCGGTGGCGCGGCGTCGTGGCTGCGCGCGCGAGGCCCGGAATTCGCCGACCGCGCCGACGAACTCGAACGGGCGTCGGCGCACTGGCTTCGCCACACCGCCGGTTCGCATCAGGCCGACGGCGGCGTCGATTTGCGCACCATCCGCGACAATCTCGGGCATGTGTCGCTGAACACGACGAGCCTTTATCTGCACACTGAAGACGACGCGCGGCATACGGAAACCGTCAAACGTCACCGGATGAATTGGGGTGCAGCGCAAACCAATGACGACGATTCGGGCAACGCGTAATGGACCGGCAGTCGGGTTTGAACCGCAAGGCGCGTCAATTCGCCCGCTGCCAGCCCTCGCCACACCGCGCACAAGCCGCAACAACCCGCCAATCTCGCCCGATTGCCCGCTAGAATGCGCGGCTTTGCCCGCTTCGGCCTCGCCACAAGGCAAAATACGGGTTTTGCGCGCGCCGCAAACGCCGCGTACGCTGGATCGCGCGTCGGCGGCTGACAGGCCGCCGGCCTTGGCAAATCCGCCCGATGGCGGCCGGCTCAAGCCCAGCTTGAGCGCGCGGGCCGCCGCGAGCGACGCAGCGAGGACCGCTCGTCCTTGAACAGAGCACCTCAGGAGCATTGATGACCGATTCGAACCCATCCTTCCTCGGCAGGATTTCGCTTGCCGTGGGAACGTTTTTCAGCATTCTCGGCGATGGCCAATTCGCCGCCGACGTGCTGCGTCTGCGTAAAGGCGGCGTGGCGAGCGCCGCAGCCGCGGCTACCCCGGCTCCGGCACCTGTCGCCGCCTCAGCCCCGGCCCCCGCGCCCACACTGAAAGAAGCCAGCCCCGACGCCGCGCTGCAACTGCTCGGCCTGTTGCAACGCGACGCGCGCTTCATCGATTTCGTCGAGGAAGACATCAAGAATTACAGCGACGCCGACATCGGCGCCGCCGCGCGCCTCGTGCACGACGGCTGCCGCGCGACGCTGCGCGAGCACTTCACCATCCGTCCGGTGCGCGACGAAGCCGAAGGCAGCCGCGTCACGCTGCCCGACGGTTTCGACGCGAGCCTGGTTCGCCTGACCGGCAACGTCGTCGGCCGCGCGCCGTTTAACGGCAGCATCAGCCATCGCGGCTGGCGCGTCGACGAAGTGCGTCTGCCGAAGCTCGCGGACAGCCATAACGCCAGCGTGATCGCACCGGCCGAGGTGGAGCTATGAGCGACGCACGCTATTCCATCGGTATCGACCTGGGCACCACGCACTGCGCGCTGTCCTATGTGGACACCAGCGCGAGCGACGGCGAAAAAACCGTCCTGAACGTGCTGCCCATCGCCCAGCTCACGGGCCCCGGCGCAATCGACAATCTCGCTCTGCTGCCTTCGTTCCTCTACCTGCCGCATCCGGACGAACTGGCGTCGGGCGACCTGTACCTGCCGTGGACCGGCCAGCGCGAGTTCGCGGTCGGCGAGTTCGCGCGCAGCCGTGGCGCGGCCACGCCGATCCGGCTGGTGTCGAGCGCGAAAAGTTGGCTGTGCCATCCGGGCGTCGACCGCCGCGCGGCGATCCTGCCCAACGACGCACCGCCCGAAGTCACGCGCGTGTCGCCGCTCGAAAGCTCGGTGCGCTACCTGACGCATCTGCGCGAAGCCTGGGACCACGCGCATCCGGACGCGCCGTTCGGCCAGCAGGACATCACGGTGACGATCCCCGCGTCGTTCGATCCGGCCGCGCGCGAACTCACCGCCGAAGCCGCCGAGGCAGCGGGCCTAGGCCGCATGACGCTGCTGGAAGAGCCGCAAGCCGCGCTGTACAGCTGGATCCAGAAGAGCGGCGGCCAGTGGCGCAAGCAGGTCAAGGTCGGCGACATCATTCTCGTGATCGACGTGGGCGGCGGCACGACCGACCTGTCGCTGATCGCGGTGATCGAGCGCGAAGGCAATCTCGAACTGCACCGCGTCGCGGTCGGCGAACACATCCTGCTCGGCGGCGACAACATGGACCTCGCGCTCGCGCACGTGGTCGCGCGCAAGCTCGCGGCCGAGGGCACCCAGGCCGACGCGTGGCAACTGCGCGCCCTCACCTACGCGTGCCGCTCGGCCAAGGAAACGCTGCTCAGCGACCCCGCCACCGACACCGTGCCGCTCGTCGTGCCGAGCCGCGGCTCGAAGCTGATCGGCGGCTCGCTCCGCACGGAACTGACGCGCGCCGAACTGACGCAGACGATCCTCGAAGGCTTCTTCCCGCAGGTGGACAGCGCGGCGCGCCCGGTGAGCCGTGCGCGCGTCGGCCTGACGCAGCTCGGCTTGCCCTATGCGCAGGACGCGGGCATCACGCGCCATCTGGCGGCGTTCCTCGGCCGTCAGGTCGGCGCGTTGGCCGAACTGGAAGGTCTGCGCGATGCGGGCGGCAACGTGGGCGCGCAAGGCGCGAGCTTCCTGCACCCCACCGCCGTGCTGTTCAACGGCGGCGTGTTCAAGTCGGCGCTGCTGGTCGAGCGCCTGATGGGCACGCTCAACAACTGGCTCGCCGCGGAAGGCGCGGCGCCGGCCCGGCTGCTCGAAGGCGCGGACCTCGACCTCGCGGTCGCACGCGGCGCCGCCTACTACGGTTACGTGCGGCGCGGCCGTGGGGTGCGAATTCGCGGCGGCACCGCGCGCGCGTACTACATCGCGATCGAATCGGCGATGCCGGCCGTGCCCGGGCTCGAACCGCCCGTGCAGGCGCTGTGCATCGCGCCGTTCGGCATGGAGGAAGGCACCGAAGCCGAGTTGCCCGCGCAGGAGTTCGGTCTCGTGGTCGGCGAGCCGGTGCATTTCCGCTTCTTCGGGTCGTCGGTGCGTCGGCAGGATCAGGTCGGCACGTTGCTCGACTACTGGGGCCCCGAGGAGTTGCAGGAGCTCGATGAAATCCAGGCGACGCTGACCGCCGCCGACCGCACCGCCGGTGAAGTGGTGCCGGTGAAGCTGCATGCGCGCGTCACCGAAGCGGGCACGCTCGAACTGGAAGCCATCCCGCGCGGCTCCGACGAACGCTGGAAAGTCGAGTTCGACGTGCGCGGCAACGCGAATGCGTGAATGAGATGAAGCGGTACTGCGTCGGCATCGATCTCGGCACCAGTAATACGGTGCTCGCCTATGCCGAGGCGAGGGCGCCGTCGGGTGGACCGCTGAGTGGTTCACCGCCCATCCGCGTCTTCGAGATCGACCAGCTGGTCAGTCCCGGCGAAGTCGCGGCGCGGCCGCTGCTGCCCTCGGTGCGCTATCACGCAGCCGCGGGCGAACTGAACGCGGGCGATCTGCACTTGCCGTGGTCCTCCCGCGATCACGCGGCCGGTGACGACGCGGGGCAGCCGGTCGTGATCGGCCGGCTCGCGCGCCTACTCGGCGCGCAGGTGCCGGGGCGGCTGGTGACGAGCGCGAAAAGCTGGCTGTCGCACGCATCGGTCGACCGCGTCGCGCCGATCCTGCCGTGGGGCGCCGCCGGCGACGTCCGCAAAGTCTCACCCGTCGACGCGAGCGCGAGTTACCTCGCCCACGTGCGCGCGGCGTGGAACCAGCGCTTCCCCGACGCGCCGCTCGAACAGCAGGACGTGGTGCTCACGGTGCCCGCTTCGTTCGACGAAGGCGCGCGCGCGCTGACCGTGGCGGCCGCGCGCCTCGCCGGTCTGCCCGCGTTGCGGCTGCTCGAAGAGCCGCAGGCCGCGTTCTACGACTGGCTGTTCCATCATCGCGAGCGGCTGGCGAGCGAGCTGGCGCATACGCGGCTCGTGCTGATCTGCGACGTCGGCGGCGGCACGACCGACCTCACGCTGATCGAGGTGAGCATGCGCGACGGCGAGCCGCAGCTCACGCGCATCGGCGTGGGCAATCATCTGATGCTCGGCGGCGACAACATGGATCTCGCGCTCGCGCATCGGGTCGAAGCGCGGCTGCCGGGTGGCGTTCAGCGTTCGCGATTGTCGGCGGCGAGTCTGTCGCAACTGGTCGAGCGCTGCCGGGGCGCGAAGGAACAACTGCTCGGCGCGCAGGCGCCTGATTCAGCGTCGATCACGTTGCTCGGCGCGGGGTCGAAACTGGTCGGCGGCGCACGCACGATGCAGGTCACGCGCGATGAAGTGGAGCGCGTGATCGTCGATGGCTTTTTTCCGGCGGTGGCGTCGCATGAGCGGCCTGGCCGGGCGCGCGGTGCGATCGTCGAATTCGGCCTGCCCTACGCGACCGACGCGGCGGTCACCCGGCATATCGCGGCGTTTCTGAGCCGGTTCGCGGCGCAGTCGCGCAAGGCGCTGGGTGTGGGTGCTGGCGGTGAGAGCGAGGCTTCTGGCGCAAGCGGTGCCGCGGCCGGCCACAGCCATGCTGCGGGCGAGGACGGCACTAGCAGCGCGAGCAACGACGATGCCCTGCCCGTGCCCGACACCCTGCTGCTCAACGGCGGCGTCTTCCGCGCCGAAGCGCTCACGCAGCGGCTCGCGGACACGCTCGGTGCGTGGCGCGGCGCGCCGCTCAACGTACTGCACAACGACAACCCCGATGTGGCCGTCGCTCGCGGCGCGGTGGCCTATTCGCTCGCGCGCGCGGGCAACGCGCCGAAAATCGGCGGCGGCTCGCCGCGCAGCTATTTCCTCGTGCTCGACGACCCCGCCGACAGCAAGCCCGACGCCGAAGCCGCGCCACGCGGCATCTGTCTGCTGCCGCGCGGCACCGAGGAAGGCCACGAAATCCTGATCGCGGATCGCACGTTCGCGCTGCGGCTCGGACATCCGGTGCGCTTTTATCTGGTGTCGTCGAGCGCGGACACGGTTTATCGCGCCGGCGAGCTGACCGATCTCGCGGGCGGCGACTTCATCCGGCTGCCGCCGCTCGCGACCGTCGTGCAGCCGCGCGGCGAGCGCAGCGCCCGCGAAACCACGGTGCGGATCGCGACCTCGCTCACCGAAGTGGGCACCCTCGACGTGCATTGCATCGAACTCGACGATCCGGCGCAACGCTGGCTGCTCGAATTCCAGCTGCGGCGCGAGCACGCGCAGGTGAATCTGCCGGCCGACGCCGCGCCGGCGAGACACCCGGCACTCGACGGCGCGATCGAACAGATCGACCGCTGCTTCGGTTCGCGCTCGCAAAACGTCGGCCCCAAAGAAGTCAAACGGCTGCGCTCGCAACTCGAACAGCTGCTCGGGCCGCGTGAGAGCTGGAACAGCGCGTTGCTGCGCGAACTGTTCGGCGCGCTGTGGGAACGCGCGCGCCGTCGCCGGCGCTCGGCGGATCACGAGCGGCTCTGGCTGAATCTGGCCGGCTACTGCGTGCGGCCCGGCTTCGGCTATCCGCTCGACGCATGGCGCGTCGAACAGCTCTGGTCGCTATTCGACGACGGCATTCAATACGTGCACGAAAGCCAGGTGTGGTCCGAATGGTGGACGCTCTGGCGACGCGCGGCGGGCGGCCTCGACGAAAGCGCGCAATTGCGCGTGCTCGACGCGATGGCGTACCTGCAGACGGCCGCGCAATCGCGTCACAAGCTGCCGTTCGACATCGCGAAAACGGGCGTCGCCGATATGGTCCGGCTGAGCGCGTCGCTCGAACGGATTCCCGTCGAACGCAAGATCGAACTCGGCGAGTCGGTGCTGACGCGCCTGAAAAAGCCCGCCGAAAACCATCAAGGCTGGTGGGCGGTCGGGCGCATCGGCGCGCGGCGGCCCTTTTACGGCAGCGCCCATAGCGTCGTGCCGCCGGAGGTCGCCGCCCAATGGCTTGACGCGGTACTCGTGCTCGACTGGAGGAAGGTCGACCCCGCTGCGTTCGCCGCCGTGCAGATCGCCCGCATGACCGGCGACCGCTCGCGCGACCTGCCCGACGATGTGCGCCAGACGGTCGTGCGCAGGCTCGAAGCGGCCACGGCGCCGCGCGCCTGGATCACGATGGTGAGCGAGAGCGTGGAGCTCGACAACGCCGACGAGGGCCGCGTGTTCGGCGAGTCCTTGCCCGTGGGGCTGAAGCTGATCGCGGATTGAGACGCACGCGGGGCGTCGTCTCGTTTCGCATGACATACCTCGGGACAGCTTTGAAGCGACGGCGGCCGTTAGCTTTGGATCTTCATGCTCGCAACCGGTCCGGCTTGAAATTCAATACGGCTTGCGCGGCAATCGGTTGATTGCGTTTCTCCAGGCTCTCCGCCAGCAGCTCGCGAAAGATTATGAGCTTGTCGGCGCCGTATTGCCTATGAAACTCGTCCAGCACCTCGGCAATCGCGATGCGTTGCGTCTGCGGACTCAGCGTGCTGGCAATGTGTGAACTGCCTCTGGCCAGTTCTATCAGATACACCGATCTGTATATATTCTTTTCGGCCTGTTCGGCGCGTTTTCGTGGTCTGGGCATTTTTACCTGTTCTCAGCCGTCTGGTTGTACACGTCATGCCGCTGGGCCCCCTGCCTTTACCTGGCGGTTCCGCCGGCTATCTGAACAGTCATGCCTTAAGGAAACCTTATGCGTGGGCGCAACGGCCTCAGGTGCACAGGATTTTTTTCACGCATCTCGCAGGACCGGCGAGCCAGTATGTTTTGCTCGTTGCGGCATTGTGCGCAGGTGGTCGCATGCAAAAAAGGCCGCTATTCCCCGGGTTTTGCTGTAGGCACGAACCGGAGAATAGATCGATCCTCAGGATACCTGATCGGAAGACATGTCCGTCTCACATGCGTGCGAGTGGCAGGCATCACAACACCACAGCACGCGATAGCCCAGACTACGCCATCGTCCCCTGATTCCTGCCGCCATGCTTCGCGCGATATAACGCGCGGTCCGCGCTCGCCAAGCCGTCGCGATGAGCAAGCCGCGAACCTTCGCTGATGCGCGTCAACGATGCCCCCACGCTGACCGTCACCACGCCGAGCGGTGAAGCGCGCTGCTCGATGGCCAGTTCCTCGACGCCCTGCCGCAGCGTTTCGAGCGTATCCCCGAGCGCGGCGCACTCCGCCTGCAGCACCAGCAGCCCAAATTCCTCGCCGCCCATGCGCCCGGCGACGATATGCTCGCCGTCGGCCGCGGCCTGCATCACCGAGGCCACCTTGCGCAGGCAACTGTCGCCCGCCGGGTGGCCGTAGGTATCGTTGTATTGCTTGAACCAGTCCACGTCGACCACGACCGAGCCCATCACGTCGCCGTCCTGCGCTTCCTTCCAGCGGCGCGCAATGCTCTCGAGCAGGAAGCGGCGGTTGTACAGCTGCGTGAGCGGATCGATCGCGGTAGCCGTGCGCATCTTCAGATCGTTTTCGATCATCGCGCGCAGATGGTAGAACACGCCGCGCTGCCCCGCGTCGAGCCGGCCGGGCGACGGGTCCATCGCGCACAACGCGCCGACGATCTCGCCGTTCGGCGCGCGCAGCGCGATCGCCGCGTAAAAGCGCACGAACGGATAGCGTTGCACCAGCATGCATTCGCCGAAGCGGTTATCGTCGTGGGCGTCCTCGATCACGAACAGTTCAGCGTCGCGCACCGCGTAATCGGCAAGCGACCGGGCGCGCGTGACGAGCGGCATCGCCATGCCGACTTCGGCGCGGTAATGCTGGTATTCCTCGTCGAGCAGCGTGATCGCGGTGATCGCCGCGCCGGTCACGCTCTTCAGGATTTCGGCCGCGTGCGTGAAGCACTCGCGCATCACCTGATCGTCATGCAGCAGCCACTCTATAACCGAAGACTCCGCCTCAGGTTCGCCAGTGGCGGACGGATCGGCAGCCATCCGGCTGGACAGACGATCGTTACTGTAAGCGAGTTGCACGGCACGGTCCCAGAATGTGATTAGCCAATGTCAACGGCATCAACGCACGAAACTTGAGTGCCCTGAACGTTTCGGGCGGCGCGGCCTGCGCCACCGCGCCCGCCATGGCCGCGCGGCTCGGCATGCGGCAGCGCGAAGTACAATCACACGCCAGCCGCGCGCCGCTTTCGTTTGTCCGTGGCTGTTCCCGTCAAACAGGCGGCACGCGCCATTCAACTGATGATTGCATGCGCATTGCGCGATGCGGCCGACCGGTCGCGCGCCAAAGCCTGCGTCGACACCCATCCATGAACACGACCGCCACTCGCTCCATGACGAACGCCACGCTCATCACGAACGTCCGCCGGACCGACGGCGCCCGCGTCGACGTGTCGATCGCCGACGGCCGCGTCGCGGCGATCGGCCCGGACTTGCCGCGCGCGCCGGGTATCCCGCTCGAGGACGGCGCGGGCGCGTTGCTGCTGCCCGGTTTCGTCGAAGGCCATACGCATCTGGACAAGACCCACTGGGGCATGAGCTGGTATTGCAACGAGGTCGGCCCGAAGCTGACCGACCGGATCGAGAACGAACGGCGCTGGCGCGCGCAGAGCGGCCACGACGCCGGCGCACAGTCGCTCGCGCTGGCGCGCGCGTTCCTCGCGGCGGGCACCACGCGTCTGCGCACGCACGTCGATATCGACACCGAGGCGGGCCTGCGCCACCTCGAAGGCGTGCTGGCGACGCGCACCGCGCTGCGCGATGTGCTCGACATGCAGATCGTCGCATTCCCGCAATCGGGACTGCTTGGCAGACCTGGCACCGACACGTTGCTCGACCGTGCGCTGGGCGCGGGCGCCGACGTGCTCGGCGCGCTCGACCCCGCGCTGATCGACGGCGATCCGGTGGCCTCGCTGGACCTGACGTTCAGTCTTGCGCAGCGTCATCAGAAGCCGATCGATATCCATCTGCACGAGCCCGGCGAGATCGGCGCGTTGACACTCGGGCTGCTGCTCGAGCGCGTCGCCGCGCTCGGCATGCAAGGCCAGGTGGTGGTGAGCCACGCGTTCTGTCTGGGCGCGCTGCCCGAACGCGAGCGCGACGCCTTGCTCGCGCGCCTCGCCGATCTGCGCGTCGCGCTGCTGACCACCGCCCCGCCGTCGACGCCGGTGCCGCCGCTGAAGACTTGCATCGAACGAGGCGTCACGCTGTTTGGCGGCAACGACGGCATTCGCGATACGTGGACGCCCTACGGCTCGCCGGACATGCTCGAACGCGCGATGCTGATCGCGATGCGCTACGGCCTGCGTCGCGACGACGACCTGGCGCTCGCGTTCGACTGCGTGAGCAGCACGGCTGCCCGCGGTTGTGGCTTCGCACACTACGGCTTGCAAGCCGGCGCTCGCGCGGACCTCGTGCTGGTCGACGCCGACACGCTCGCGCATGCGATCGTCGCGCGGCCGCCGCGCAAGCTGGTCATGGCCAACGGCCGGATCGTGGCGCGCAACGGTGCGCTCGGGCAGCATTGATGCGGGTCGTGAAGCGCCTGCGGAGTTCATGAAGCGCGCGGGAAGGCGCGCACGGAGAAGCGCCGGCGCAGCGCAATCCTCCATGCCGGGCAGGCTCGCGCCCTGCTTGGCAACCCGTCTTGCAATCCGTCTTGCAACCCGCCCTGCAGCCGACCTTGCGCCACCCGCCACAACGAATCCGTTTTCCGCTCTCACATGATCAATCTCTTTCAGGCCATGCAGGCTTTCGTCAAGGTTGCCGACGCGGGCAGCTTCGCGCAGGCCGCCGCGCAACTCGGCGTCTCGACTTCGGTCGTGACGCGCCATGTATCGAGTCTCGAACAGCATCTGGGCATTCGCCTCTTCCAGCGCACCACGCGCAAAGTCGTGCTGACCGAATCCGGCGCCGAGTACGCCGACGGTTGTCGCGTGCTGCTGGCCGAACTGGAAGAAGTGGAATCGCGTGCGACCACGACCTCGAAGGAAGTTGCGGGCGATCTGCGCATCGTGGCGCTGGGCAGTTTCTCGCTGTTTCGACTCACGCCGCTTTTCGCCGACTATCAGTCCAGGTTTGCGCATGTGAATCTGCGCGTCACGCTGACGGAAAAACGCGTCGATCTGCTCGAAGGCGGTTTCGACGTGGGGATCGTGACCGAGCACATGATCCGCTCGGAGTCACTGGTGGTGCGGCGTCTGCTGAACTCGCACGCGGTGCCGGTGGCGGCGCCCGCGTATCTGGCGCAGGCCGGCCATCCACAGGCGCCCGCCGATCTCGCCCGGCACCGCGTGATCGCCGCGCCGCTCGATACCAGTCCGCAGAACTGGATCTTCAGCAGCCGCGATGGCGGCGACGAGAGCATCGCGCTCGATGCGTCGTTCACGGTGAACAGCATGATCATGCAGAAACAGGCGGCGCTGGGCGCGATGGGCATTGCATTGCTGCCGCTGGAGATGGTCGCCGACGAATTGCGGGGCGGCACGCTGGCGCGGATTCTCGGCGACTACACCGTGGTCAATGGCGACGTCGCCGTTTCGCTGGTTTATCCGAGCCGCGAGTTCGTGCCGCGCAAGGTGCGGGAGTTTATCGATCTCGCGGTGGGGTATTTCAAGTGAGTGTGTGTAACTGAAGGACGCGCGGTTGTGCTCGCGGTTGTTCTGATAGCGCTGTATTGCCGCGTGCATATCGGCCACCGCTTTCGAGCCAGACGGCGCGCGTTGCACGACGCCGAAAAACGGGACCTCCCGGTCCCGCGTTCATTGCATCACGGCTGCTCGCCGCGCGCGAGACGCGCGTCGATGTCGTACACCACCGGCATCAGATCGGCGACGCTGTCGATCACATAGTGGGCGCCCGCCGCGCGCAACTTCTCGATCGCGGCGTGACGACGCACCGCGAACTCATCCGGCGCGAGCGCCTTGACATCCGCTTCGGCCATCCCGAACGCGTTGCCGCTCACCGCGACGCCGACCGCCCATGTGCCGCCGTTCAGCCCTTCGGCGATGCCGACTTCGGTGTCGTCGACCTTGATCGCGTCTTTCGCGCGCCAGACGCCCAGCTCCGGCAGTGTCTTGTAGATCATGTACGGCGACGGCCGACCTTCCGGCGTATCGCCCGTGCAAACGATGCTGTCCGGCGCGAACCCCTGGGCCGCGGCGCCCGGCACGATCTCGTCGATGATCTCGCGCGTGTAGCCGGTGGTCGTGCCGATGCGGATGCCGTCGCGGCGCAATGCGCTCGCCACTTCGGCCACGCCCGGAATCACCGAGCTATAGCTGGCCGCGACCGCGATGTTCTTCGGCACGAACACGTCGTACACGGCGTCGATATCCGCTTCGTCCGGTTTGCGGCCGTACTTGTCGGCCCATGCCTGCGCGACGCGCGGCAACGCCATCAGCGCCGCGATATGCGGGCGCTTGGCCATGCCCATCGGGCCGCGCGCTTCGTCGATCGTGATCGAGACGCCGAACTGCGCGAAGGTCTCGACGAACGCGCCCATCGGCGCCAACGAACCGTAATCGACCACGGTGCCGGCCCAATCGAAAATCACCGCTTTGACGTGCTTCACCTGCCTCGCCTGCTTCATCGACTTCTGTCCTGTGGGTTTTCAAGCAATGCTCGCGCGGCGTGCCGCGCGTTTCTATCCGAGGGTTATCCGCAGGCCTGCGCGTGCGAACCGCGCGCTCAATCCATGCGTGTTCGTTTTGCTCAGGACGATTGCGCCAACGCCTTGCGCTCTTCGAGCGCGGCCGCCGGCGGCGCCGCATGCGCGACGCCCATCGTCTGCAACGACCTCGCGCACGCCTGCACCACGCGGCGCATCACGTGCTCGTCCACCTGACCGATGCAGCCGATGCGGAAGCTGTCCACCACCGTCAGCTTGCCCGGATAGATGATGAAGCCCTGCTGCTTCATCAGCTCGTAGAAGCGCGCGAATTCGAACGACGGATGCGCCGGCGCGAAGAACGTGACGATGATCGGCGAGCGCCAGCGCGCATTGAGCAGCGGCTCGAAGCCGAGTTCATGCATGCCCGCCACCAGCACGTCGCGATTGTTCGCGTAACGCGCGAGACGGGCGGGCTGGCCGCCTTCGAGCCGATAGAGCCGCAGCGCTTCGAGGAACGCGGCCACCGTGTGGGTCGGCGGCGTGAAGCGCCACTGCCCGGTGCGGTTCATCACCTCCCATTGATCGTAGACATCGAGCGCGAGCGAGTGGCTGCGGCCCTTCGCTTCCTGCAACGCGCGCTTGCGGGCGATCACGAAGCCGAAGCCGGGCACGCCCTCGATGCACTTGTTCGCCGACGACACGAAGGCCTCGCAGACGATCTCGCGCACGTCGAGCGGCACCGCGCCGAATGCGCTCATCGAATCGATCAGCAGCTTGCGGCCCTTCTTCGCGGTGGCGGCGGCGATCTCTTCGAGCGGATTGAGAATCCCCGAGCTGGTTTCGCAGTGCACCGCGACCACGTGCGTGATGCTCGGATCGGCGTCCAGCATGCGTTCCACTTCGGCGCCGCGCGGCGGCAGGTAGTCGCCCTTGTCGAGCAGCGTGCAGGCACGGCCCAAATAGCCGAGCGTGGCAGCGATGCGCTTGCCGTACGCGCCGTTGACGAGCACGAGCGCATGGCCGTCGCGCGGCAGCAGGCTGCCCAGCATCGCTTCGACACAATAGCTGCCGCTGCCTTGCAGCGGCACGCAGTCGTATTCGCCGGCGCTGTCGCCCGCGATGTCCAGCAGGCTCGCGCGCAACTGCGCGGTCATCGCGCGGAAGTCGCCATCCCACGAGCCCCAGTCGCGCAGCATCGCCTGCTTGGTCGAGAACGCGGTGGTGAGCGGCCCCGGCGTCAGCAGATACGGCTCGCCGCCGGCCGGCGCGGCGCACGTCGCGATTGAAGACGCTGCCGCTGAATGGCCGAGCGCGCTTTCCATGTTCGAAACTCCGATCTCGCAATGTCGATGCGCAACACAGTACAGAAAGCACGAGCATCGGTAAAATCAATATAATCGATGCCGGTATCGTAAAAACTTATTCAGGGCGAGGCATACGTGCAATACGCGCAATTGCGGGCGTTTCATGCGGTCGCGGAGCATGGCGGGTTTTCCAAAGCGGCCCAGGCGTTGTCGCTGACCCAGCCAGCGGTGTCGGATCATGTGCGGCGGCTGGAGCAGGACTACGGCGTCAAGCTGTTCGAGCGCGGGCCGCGCGGCGTAACGACCACCGAGCTGGGCTTGCGCCTCTTTGGCGTGACGCGGCACATGCTCAGTTGCGAGCGCGACGCGCGGCAACTGCTGGAGTCGGCGGGCGGACTGGAGACCGGCTCGCTGTCGCTCGCCGCGGACGCGCCCGATCTGGCGGTCGCGCTGATCGGCGCGTTTCGCAAGCTGCATCCGGGGATCGTCGTGACGCTGTCGATCGCCAACGCCGCGGACTGCATGCAGCGCGTGCTGTCGAGCGCGGTGGATGTGGCCATCACCGCCGCGCCGCAAGTGCACAGCCGGCTGGTGTCGCGTGTGCTCCGGCGCGATCCGCTGGTGGCGATGGTGCCGGCCGGCCATCCGGTCGCGAAGAAACGCAAGCTGAGCTACGCGGAACTGGTCAGGCAGCCGATGATTTTCCGCGAGTCGCAATCCGTCACGCAGCAGCTGCTCGAAATCGAACTGGTGCGCGAGTCGCTGCAAGTGGAACCGGTGATGTACGTCGACGGGCGCGAGGCGTTGGAAGAAGCGGTCGCGCAAGGCATGGGGGTGGGTGTGATCGCGCGCGCCGAGTTCAACGAGTCGCGGCGCATCAGGATGATTCCGCTGCACGATTGCCAGGTGCAGATGATCGAATCGCTGACGCGGCTCGCCGAGCGGCCGGGATCGAATCTGCTGGACGCGTTGTTCGCGGTGCAGTTGCCGGGCCCCGTTACGGCGCCTGCCGGATAGAAACGCGAGCCGCCCCGCAGGCGCTGGCGGAGCCTGCGGGGCGGTTTACTTCACCTCTTTGCTCGTGCGGTTTGCGCGGTTTAGATGGGTTGCGCTGCAAGCCGGGCGATACGGGCTGCTAGCGCATCGCCGTACCGCTCGCGTTCACGTGGGAACACACCACTGCGCTCAACGCGATCCGCCGCTGGCAATCAGGCTTTCGCCGGTCATCCAGCGCGAGTCGTCGGAGGCGAGGAACACGACGACATCCGCGATATCGTCAGGCTGGCCCACGCGTCCGAGCGGCGTCGTGCTGACCGCCCACGTTTCGAAATCCGAACCGATGATGCCTGCGGTATGCGTGCCTTCGGTCGCGACCATGCCCGGATTCACGGAGTTCACGCGAATCTTGCGCGGCCCGAGTTCCTTCGCGAGCACGCCCGTGATGCCGTCCACCGCGCTTTTGGTCGCCGTGTAGACCGAGCTGCCCGGCGGCGTGATGCGGCTCACCACCGAGCTGACGTTGACGACGCTGCCGCCTTCGCCGAGATGCTTGACCCCTGCCTGCGTGGTCAACAGCAGACCCAGCACGTTCACATTGAAGTGCTTGTGGAAATGCTCTTCGGTGATCTCTTCGATCGGCGCGAATTCATACACGCCCGAGTTGTTGACGAGAATGTCGAGGCGGCCATAGGTTTCGACCGCCGTATCGATGATGCGTTTCGCGTCCGCTGCCTTCGAGACGTCGCCCGCCACCGCCACCGCCTTGCCGCCCGCGCGGGTGATCGCGTCGACCACGCTGTCCGCGCCCGCTTTGCTCGACGCGTAGTTCACCACCACCGATGCGCCCTGCGCCGCCAATGCTTTCGCAATGGCCGCGCCGATGCCTTTCGATCCGCCGGTTACAACCGCAACCTTACCTGTGAGCTTGCTCATGATCATGTCCTTTAAATGGGTTTTGCGCCGACGCGTTGCCGCGGAGATTCGCGAGGCCGCGTCGATGAAGCCGGAAATGCAGTGGCGCTGTCACTGGACACAATGTAGGCATCTCAGCCGTGCGGATAAAGCGGCAGACGGCGAATAGATACGTCGGGTGAGACGAACAATCGCGAATGGGACGACGCGGCGCGCCACGCCGGCGAATACAGCGAGGGCGCAAATGCAGGTCCGCACGCGCGCGAGACGGTTGACAGCCTCATGCAACCAGACGAACGCCGCTCATGAATTCAACGCTTACACAGCAGCGCGATCTGCGCGGCCACGCTCGCCAGCACCGCCAGCGCACCGAGGGTATCCAGAATGACGTGCCACACGATGTCGTCCTCCTTTGCTCGCTGCCATCCCGTTCCGACTAGACGAACGCACGTGCCATCAATTGAATACCAAGTCCGAGCAGACAGATAAAAAACCAGCGGCGAAAGCTCTCCGCGCTGATGCGTCCGCGCACGCGCTGCCCGATCCACATGCCGATCAGCGCCGGCACCACCGCGGCAAGCGATACACCGAGATCGTCGGCGGCGAACGCATGCTCGCTCGCGAGACCGATTGCGAGTGCGATGGTGGACACGGTGAACGACAGACCGAGCGCCTGCACCAGGTCCTCTTTCTTCAACGCGAGCCCCTGAAGATAAGGGACCGCCGGCACGACGAACACACCGGTGCCGCCCGTGACCACGCCAGTGAGCGCGCCGATGGCCGGCGACAGCCAGCGCTCGTGCCGGGCCGGCACAGCAAAGTGCCACGCCAGCAAACCGGCCACCGCGTAGAGCGCCAGCGCGGCGCCGAGGCCGACCACTGCCCAAGCGCCGCCCGCCCCGGCAATGAACGATGCCGCCGCAAGCGTGCCGCCGACGATGCCCACCATCATCGGCCACAAACGCTTGCAAAGCGCGCTCACGCTCGGACCGGCGAACAGTTGCCACAAGTTCGTGACGAACGACGGCAACAGCAGCAAGGCGGCCGCCTGCACTGGCAGCATCAGCGTGCCGAGCACGCCCATTGCGACGGTCGGCAGACCCATGCCGGTCACGCCCTTGACGAAGCCGGCCACCACGAAAGTCGTGGCGACCACGCCGGCATGCATCGCAAACGGACTTGCAAACGGACTCGCAAACGAAGAGATCATCGGGAGATTCTTGTTGAACTGATGTCCGCGATTTTCATTCGCCGCCACGCAGTCCACAATGCGTAAGATACGTACCGTGACTTAGGCTGCGGCTA
>NZ_JAQQEU010000006.1:0-204065 GCF_046026895.1 Paraburkholderia sediminicola | reverse complement strand
CGCCGCGCGACGCTGTCGGTAGCGTCCGTGGCGTATGCATATGCGTGCGCGTGTTCGAGTGAGTGTGACGGCAAGGCAAGCTCCTGTATGGCAAGAACGAATCAGCACAGAGTTCACCAGGAGGCAGGCAGCGAGCGGACATAAAAAAACCCGCCTCGTGGGGCGGGTTAATGTGTCACTGCTATCCGACGCGCGCTAACCCACCATTCGATGAATGATGCTAATAATCAGCGCAATACGGATGTCGAGGCAGTTCATGCGGCCGATCTTCGTTGAGTGGACGCGCTTTGTCAACCCTGATGCCGCCGGCCCAGCGCCCGACCACTCCCCTCACACGACGTGGTAATCAGTCACGCACGCCGCTCTGCTTTTTAAAGGCGCTGAGAATGCGCCTCTCCATCGCGTTGTAGTCACCGCCGAAGTGATGATCGCCCGACGTGCGAATCACCTCGATACCGCTTTTATCGAGCGCCGGACACAGCGTGTCCTCCTCTTCCGCGCCGTAAAAGCACTGCACGATCGCGGGCGGCACCTTGGTCAATTCCGGCCGCACCTTCAAGGCCTTGTCGCTCGCGGGCATGCCGAGCCAGCCGCCCACCCGGATCTGAAAATCGGCATCGGGCGCAAAGCCGAGCAATGCGATCAGCGACACCTTCGCGCGCTGCTCCTGCGGCAGCCGGTTGTACGCGAACGGCATCACGTCGGCGCCGAACGAATAGCCGACCAGCGCAATGTGCTGGGCGTGCCAACGCGCGCCGTAGGTCTGCATCACGCGGGCGAGATCGCGGCTCGTCTGCGCGGGCGGCTTCTCGCTCCAGAAGTAGCGCAGGCTGTCCCAGCCGACCACCGACACGCCGTCTTTCTGCAATGCCTGCGCGATGGTCTTGTCGAGATCGCGCCAGCCGCCGTCGCCGGAAATGACGATTGCCATCAGGCCGTTCGGGTGCGCGGCCGGCAACTCGATCAGCGGCAGATCGGAGACATCGCCATCGCTCGTCGATACGGCCTGCAGATGCGGCGTGAGCAACGCGACGACACGCGCGCGATCGGCGTTGCCCGTGCTCGCCTTTTCGACGAAGCCCGGCACCTTGTCGCGGATCACCGTCGGGTCCGGCGGACATGGCTGAAAGCGCGCATCGAGCGCATGCTCGGCATCCACCGAGACCGCGCCGGCAATCGTGTTCGACGGCGCCTGTTCGAGCACGTGCATCGCGAGCGTCGCGCCCTGGCCCGTGCCCGCGACGATCGGCGCGAAGTAGTGGCTCGATTGCGATTGCCGTTCGAGCTGGTGGCTCAACGCCTCGGCGTCGCCCACCAGCTGATGGCAGGTTTCCTTCTTCACGCTCAGATTGGCCGCGTAGCGCGCGGTATCCACGCCGACGGTCATCGCGCCTGCTTTTGCAAGTGCGTCGGCGGTTTGCTGGTCGGCTGCGTTCCAGCCGCTCGCCTGCGAATACAGCACCACGAAGCCGCGCAACGGCCCGGCGGGTTGGGTCACCGTGACGTCGCCATAACGGCCGCCGGGCACGCTGGTAGTCGCCGCTTGCGCAAGCGCGCCGCAGCTCGCGAGGCTCGCCGCGACGGCGAGCCTGAAGATCGAATGCAATGTCATGAACGCCGGCCTCCTGCCAGCAATGACAGGTCCGCGAGCGTGAAGAACACGCCCATCGAACCCGACGCCGCGAGATAGCGCGGCTCCCAATGCGGCTGGAACTTGCTCTTGAAAGCACGCAGTCCGCGGAAGTTATAGAAGCGGCCGCCGAAGCGCCACACGATGCCCGCCAGCCGGTGCCAGCGCGACGCGAGCGGCGTCGGCTGCATGCCGGAGAGCGGCGCGATGCCGAGACTGAGCGAGCGGAACCCCGCCTGCTTCAGATGCAGCGCCAGTTGAGTGAACAGATATTCCATCGCATATGGCGACGCGCTCTCCACGTGCCGCATCACGCCGACCGTCGCCTCGGTGTTCATATCGGTCGTCATGAAGGTGACGAACGCGACGGGCGCGCCGTTCTGGCGCACCAGCATCACCGATTGCGCCGCCAGATACTCGTCGTTGAACGCGGCCACCGAGAAGCTTTTCTCGCGTGCGTCGCGGCTATCGAGCCAGCCGTCGGAAATCTCGCGCAGCGTTTCGAGCGACGCGGGCACGTTCGGCTGATCGATCACTTCGACCGTGAAGCCGTCGCGCTCGCCGCGCTTGAGCGCATAGCGCAGATGCGCGCGATGCGAGCCCTTCAGATCGAAATCGTCGAGCACGACATGCGCTTCCTCGCCGAGCTTCATCAGCGTGAGACCGGCGTCGAGATAGAGCGGCAACGCGTTCGCGCGCACCTGATAGAACGCCGCACGCCCGCCGTGCGCATGCGCGAGCGCGACGAACTTGCGGATCAGGCCGGCCCACTCGTCGCGCGGTCCCACCGGGTCATGCAGCGCGGCCCACGTGCGGCCGTTTTTCGCGTACATCAGGAATGCTTCGCGCGACTCGGAGAACAGGAAGCTCTTGTCGCCCATCAGCGCGAGACCGGCATCGCTGCGCTCCTGCGCGCGCACGATGCGCGCCGCGTCGCGCAGATCTTCCGGCGCGGGTTTGACGAAGCGGCCCGCCGCCGGACGCAGCAATTGCCAGAACGAAAAGGTCGCGGCGAACACGCTCGCGGCCAGCGTCGCGCGCAGCGCACGCGGCGCGCGCTCGTCGAACGCGAATTGCCACCACAGGTCGCGCGTGTACGGCACGTCGCGGAACGCGAACAGCATCACCCACGTGGCCAGCATCAGCACCATCGCGACCGATACCAGCCAGCCCGCCGTGAAGCGCTCCGCGAACAGCGACGAATGGCGATTGAACCGCCAGCGGGTGGACAGCAGCAGCGCGATCAGCATGCCGAGCACACCCGCCTCGACGAACGCGAGACCTTTGGTCAACGACAGCGCGAGACTCAGCACCGCGAGCAGCAGCGTCATCCACCAGGCGGCGTCCAGACGCCGCAGCAAACCGCGCGCGACGAACAACAGCAACACGCCGAGCACGCTGCACAGCAACTGCGAACTTTCGAGCACCCACAGCGGCACCAGGTCACGCAAGAGATGAATGCGTTGCCAGAAAGCGGGCGTCGCGCTGGAAATCACCAGCATGCCGCCGACCACGAACGTGACGAGGCTCAGAAACAGCGGCGCGAGTTCCGACGCGCGCTGCGCGTGCAGCAGCGCAAAGCGGTCTTTCAGCGCGCGGCCCTCGAAGCCCGCGAGCAACGCCGCCGAGACGATCAACGGGACACCGAAATAAATCGCGCGATAAGCCAGCAGCGCGGCAACCATCTGATGGGTTTGCACGCTGCCGCTCAGCGTGAACACCATCGCCGCCTCGAACACGCCGACCCCGCCGGGCGTGTGGCCGATCATGCCGAGCAGCATGGCTGCCGCGTAGACGGTGATGAAGGTCACGAAGCTCACGTTCGCATGCGGCAACAGCGCCCACAGCGCGAGGCCCGCCGCCACCACGTCGAGGACCGCGAGCGCCACTTGCGCGAGCAGATCGCGGCGCGCGGGAATGTCGAACGACAGCCACTGCCAGCGCGTGCGGATCGGGCGGGTTTCGCGGCGGCACGCGGCAGCCGCGAGCGCGAGCGCGATCAGCAGCGCTGCGCCGACCCAGCGCAGCGTGACGGGTGTGAGGTGCAGCATCGGCGCGAGCTGGCCGGCCCTGCCGAGCATGCCGAGCGCCGACATCAGCACGAGCGCGAGCGCGAGCGACACGCTCGTGAACACGGTCATGCGGCCGATCTGCGCGGGCGTGATGTTCGCGACGCCGTACACGCGCGCGCGCACGGCGCCGCCCGTCAACGCGCCGAAGCCGGTGGCGTTGCCGAGCGCGGAACCCGCGGTCGCGCCGATCCACAGCGCCACGCGCGGCACGGCCGCGCCCAGGTAGCGCAAGCCGACGGCATCGCGTCCGACCAGCGCCACGTAGCTGAGCGCGGTGGCACCGAGCGCGGCGGTCCACTCGCCCGGCGTGAGCTCGCGCAACTCGCGGATCACGGAGCGGTAGTCGACCGCCTGCGACAAATGCTGCAAGACGACCAGTAGCAACCCGCAAATCACGAGCGCTAACACGGGCGAGAGGATTTCCCGCTTGCCGAGCGTCTTCGAGAGGCGGGTGAACATTGCGCGTAGCCGGTCGAAATTGTTGTTATATCGATGGAACATGGTCAATGCGGGGGGCCTTGCGTGGAACTGTCGCGACGACGGATCGTCCATCGCCGCGTCGCCTGATCTGGCGATTACAAAGGGATAACGGCAAAGTATGCAAAAGGTTGACAGCGCACGCTATTTCGCCGCGATTTAGCTGAAAGACTCGGGAATATGGCGGTCAATATTGCCGCTTAAGGCGGTCTTTTGGGATCCGATTCGTGGAAACCCTTACACAGCGGCACGAGCCGGGCACGCGCAATTTGCCGTTCAAATACCGATTCGACCTTGTCGTTATGACCTTATTCGGCACTCCCTTTTAAAAAAGGGAATTGCCGCCATCACGGTTTGGCCTGTGGCGCCGTAATCGAGCGCACTGTGCGGTGAAATGCAGCGCATTTTACCGGGCGATGTCAGCTATTTGGAGGGAATGATGATGACGGATCAGGATTGGCTGACGGCGGGCGTTTATCTGGTCAGACTGCTGGGGATGGCGTTATTGATGAGCGCCTTGTCCACGCGATCGACCCGGATACGCGCGTCGGCTTCAACCGGACACCAGCCGACGCCGGCGACTAGGCACCTGGAACGCCCGGTTCGGCGATGGCGGCGTACAGGACTCGCGGGCGAACTGGATCTCCATCCGCTCGCCGCGGATCAATGGGCCCCGATTTGCGTAGCCACATAGCACAACGCCCGCTATTCAAGCGGGCGTTGTGCGATAGATCACGGCGCAGCGCCGCTTGCGTGGCCCGAAAAGCGCAAAACTCATGCACTCGACGGGTCAGGGCGTTGCGGCCCTCGCCAGGCCTTACCGGGCCAGGCAGCGGCGCGCCAGCGTTACAGCGGACGGCGATAAGCCTCCGCCACCACGGCGCAATTTTCCAGATGCAGGTTCAGCGCATGCAGCGCCAAGGCGCGCAGCTTGCCGAACAGGCTGACGTTAGCGGTAGTGGCACGGGCGGCGGCGTTGGAAGCGGTGTTCATGATCGGACTCCTGTATAGGGTTTATACCTAGGTAATAACCCGATTATAGTCTTCTTTTGCCGCACCGCAACAACTATTAAAGAGGCGCCGAATGTGTTGCGCTGCAGTCACACGCCGCCGCGAATCATGAAGGGGCGCTATCGCCATGCCGCGCTATTAACAATCCGCACCGTACAGGTGCAATAATGCCCCCTTTGCCTGCGACACCCCGCCGCAGCCCGCCTTCATGACCGCCGTCCAGAAAGCTCTGATTGCGCCCCTCATCGTCGCCTGCGCGATGTTCATGGAGAGCGTCGATGCGAACGTGATCGTCACCGCCCTGCCCGCCATGGCGCGCGACTTCGGGCGCGACCCGGTCACGCTGAAAATCGCGGTGACGAGCTACGTGCTGGGACTCGGCGTGTTCATCCCCGTATGCGGCTGGCTCGCCGACCGTTTCGGCGCGCGCACCATCTTCCGCACCGCGATCGGCATCTTCGTGACGGGCTCGCTCCTGTGCGCCGCGTCCAATTCGCTTGCCACGTTCACGCTCGCGCGCTTCGTGCAGGGCGTCGGCGGCGCGATGATGGTGCCGGTCGGGCGGATCATCATCTTCCGCGTGGTGGACAAGTCCGACTTCATCCGCGCGATGAACTACCTGAGCGTGCCCGCGATGCTCGGCCCCGCGGCGGGCCCGCTGCTCGGCGGCTTCATCACCACTTATCTGCATTGGCGCCTGATTTTCTTCATCAACGTGCCGATCGGCATACTCGGCATTTATCTGACCAACAAGTACATCACCAACACGCGCGAGCCGGATCCGGGCCCGCTCGACTGGATCGGCTTCCTGCTGTCGGCGGCGGGCGCGGTGTTGCTGCTGCTCGGGCTGTCGCTGGTAGGCGGCGAACTGATTTCCAACGCCGACGCGTTCGGCATGTGCGCAAGCGGCGCCGTGCTGCTCGCGGTCTACGTCGCTTACGCGCAGCGCGTCGAACTCCCGCTGCTGGACTTGCGCTTTTTCAAGGTGCCGACGTTCCAGGCCAGCGTGCTCGGCGGCTCGCTGTTCCGGATCGGCCTCGGCGCATTGCCGTTCCTGCTGCCGCTGATGCTGCAGGAAGGCCACGGCATGAGCGCGTTCCAATCCGGCCTGATCACCTGCGCGTCGGCATTCGGCGGCATGTTCATGCGCACGGTCGCGTCGCGCGTGCTGCGGCAATTCGGCTTCCGCTCGGTGCTGGTGGTCAACGCGGCGCTTTCCGGCCTGTCGATCGCGGCATGCGGGCTGTTTTTCCCGAGCACGCCGACGTGGATCATCTGGATGGTCGTGCTGCTCGGCGGCTTCTTCCCTGCGCTGCAATTCACGAGTCTGAACTCGCTGACCTATGCGGAGATCGCCAGCCGCGACGTGGGACGCGCGACCAGCCTGGGCAGCGTCGTGCAACAGATGTCGCTCGGGCTCGGCGTGACGGTCGGCGGGATCGTGCTGCAGATTTCGCGGCTGCTGCATGGGCATCCGAGCATCACGTGGTCGGATTTCTGGCCCGCGTTTCTGGTGGTCGGCCTGTGCTCGTTCGCGTCGATTCCGGTCACGCTGCGCATGCCGCGCGGCGCCGGCGAGGAAATCTCGCGCGGCCGGCGGGGTTGAGCGCGGCGCGCCGGCTTTGCACGTTCGTCACGCGGTTCTCACGCGTTCTTGCGGATCACGCTCACTTCGCCATTGCGTTCGAGAATCGCCGCGGCCACGTTATCCATCGTGCGTGATCCGGTCTTTTGCCGCACGCTTTCCTGCACGTCGGTCGGAGTGATCAGCGCGGCATCCATTTCGTGCGCGTTGAACGCGCCATTGCTGAACACCTCGCGTTCGACGCCGCCCACCAGCCGCTCGAGCCCGCGCGAGCGCATGCACGCCCACGCCAGCATCCGGTGACACAGCACGATCGCGAACGACGCGACGACCGTGGCAACGAACGGCGACGCGCCGACGATCGCGCGGCTCAAGGTGGCGCCGAGCAGGATCACCACCACCGAATCGAACGGCGAGCGTTGCCCGAACGAGCGCCGGCCCGATACGCGTATCAGCACGAGCGCGATCAGGAACACGACGATCGAGCGCATGCCCATCTGCAAGGGGTCGAGATTCCTGCCCTCGCCGAACAGAACGAAGATCGCGTCCATCATGTCGCCCTCCTCGCGGCGCGCCGCCGTCTCGATCTTCTGTTATCCGAAACAAATTCCAGATGCTTCGCGAGTCGCGCGCGTCATCCGGCCGCCCATGCCGCCAGCGTGTCGCCGAAGCCGCCCCGCGCGCGAGCCGCAGCGCGCGCGCTCGTGATGACACGCGGCGCGGCGCTCCACGCGATACGCGCGCCGATCGCGATCAGCCGGTCGACCAGCGCCACGTCTTCGCTGCACGTGAGCGGCGGAAAGCCGCCGGCGCGCCGGTAAGCCTCGGCCGACACGCCGAGATTCGCGCCGTGTACGTGGCGATGACCGTCTGCATCGACGTAGGTCTTGCGAAAATATTCGCGCACGCTGTGCGGATGCGCGCTCCAGTCGTCGACCGCGATCGAGCCGCAGACCGCGTCCGCATCCTGCGCCAGCTGCGCAACCAGCCAGCCCGCCGACACACGGCTGTCGGCGTCGGTGAACGCGAGCCAGCGCGCGCCTGCCGCGAGCAGCAGGTCGGCGCCGGTCGCGCGCGCAATGCCGACGTTGCGTGCCTTCAACGTCAATGTCTGCACGCCGTAGGCCCGCGCGATCGCGCCGGAAAAGTCGTTGCACGCATCGAGCACGACCACGATGCGCACCGCTTCGCCCGCGAGGTCCTCGTGGCGCGACGCTTCGATCAGTGCCGCGAGGCAGGGCGCCAGCAACGCCTCTTCGTTATGTGCCGGAACGATCACGCCGATCATAGGAGCCCCTCGCGTTGCGCTACCGAACGCGCGTCGCGCGACCAGACGTCGATCAGCAGATCGGCTTCGTCGTGATGCGCGAGACGCGACAAGCCGCAGCGCGCATCGAACAGCGCATGCGCGGCGTCGGCGGATTCGAGCGCTTCGGCGAAAGGCCGGCGCCAGTGACACGCGAGCAGCGTGCCGTCGGTCGTCAGCGACGCGGCGATCCGCGCGGCCAGCGTTTCCAGCTCGGCTGTATCCAGGTAGTAGGCAAACTCGCTGATGACGATCAGATCGAACGGTCCGGCTTCGGTCGGCCATTCACGCGGCACCGTGCGTTGCTCGACACGAACCTGCGGTGCGCCGGCTACGCGCTCGCGCGCGAGCAGCACCGCCCGCTCGTGCAGATCCACGGCGAGCAGCGCGTCGCAACGGTTCGCCAGTTCAACACTCAACTCGCCATTCGCGCAACCGGGTTCGAACGCGTTGCGATAACGCGGGCGCGGCAGCAACGCGAGCGTGAGCGAGCGCTTGCGCTGTTCATACCAGCCTTCGCGCAGCTTCCACGGATCGTCGCTCTCTTTGTAGAGTTCATCGAAATACTGCGTGGTCGACATCTCAGCGACCCTCCGCGCTTCGGCTCAAAGCGTCCACGGCACACCTCCGATGGTGGACGTGTCGACGGCGCGCGGCGCGGCGATCAGCTCGCCGAGCGCGGCAAGATCGCGTTCCGCGTGACTCTGGCGCAGAAACACCGGCAGGTCCGCCAACGCGCGCGCGAAGCGCGCATTGCGGCACAACGGTCCCGCGCCGAGCGCACGCGTCGCGTGATGCATCGCGGCGCCCGCCGCCTCCTCGACGACCAGACGCGCGCGCAGCGCTTCACACTGCGCGTCGGCCTGCGGATTGGCGTCGAAGTGCGCGGCGGTTTCGCGCAACACGGCAGCCGCCGCCTGCAGCGCGACGTCGACCGCGCCGAGATGCGCGAGGCGCTGCGGATCGGCGCGCTGCGCGCAAGCGTCGCGCAACATCCGGCCGATCTGCGCGGCGGCGCCGTACCAGCACGCGGCAATGCCGGCGCCGCCGTGCCAGAAGCCCGGCCGGCGCACATACGCGTGCGCCGCGCCCACCACCGTCGCCGGGGTGCGATCGAACGTCACATCCGCGCTTGCCGTGGCCCGCATGCCGACCGCTTGCCAGTTCGACGCGTCGATCGAGATCGTCGGCTGATCCATCGCGACGGCCACGAGCACCGGCTGTTGATCCAGCCATGCGGTGACGAGCGCGTGACTGACGGCCGCCGCGCCCGAACACCAGGCTTTGGTACCCGCGAGCTGGACCTGCCCGGCATCGCTTCGGATTCCTACTTTGCTGACCTGCACGCGCGCGTCGGGGGGCTCGGCCGCCCACACGGCCCAGCAACTCCCCGCCGCAGGCGTGGGGCCGTGCAATTCGGCGAGGATGGCGAGCGCGTCCGTGTGGCCTTCGAACAGTTTGACGAGGCCCAGGTCGCACGCGGCAACCGCCGCCAGGGCGCGCCAGCGGGCCAGCGTCTGGCCGTGGCCGGGCAATGGCAGAACAGGCGCGCGGTCGTAGCCGCGCTCGACCAGCTCGCGCAACAGGGCGCCGAGCGCAGACGGGTCGTCCCGATCGAAGCACGCGGTGTGTAGAAAATCGTCCAGCGGCACGGGAGTTTTCGCGCCGCTGCGCGGCGCGCGCGCCGGATCTGAATCGCGACGGCCGGATTGGCCCGCGCCCGGCGGCCGCCGCGCATGGACGCCGGCCGCATGGTCACGCGTATCGACCATCGTGCCTCCCTGAAGCGGTTCGATTTGCCACCTGCGGCCTGAGTCAAGCCGCGGCATATGCAAAGGCCATAGCAAACGACGTGCCCCGGCGTCGAACGCCGGCGAGCCGCCGTCTTCAGGCCGCCCGGTTTCAGGAAGGTAGAGTGAATTGCGCAACGCCGCGCACGGTCCGGGTCGGCAGCGGCAGAACGATCAAAGCAACGTTGGGAACAAATCGGCCGCTTCGATGGCCAGGCTCAGGCGCAATCGCGCTTGCCGCGCCGCGCTTCGGCCTGCGCGAGCAGTGCGTCGAACTGCGCGAGTTCCACCGGCTTCACCAGATGCGCGTGAAAACCGGCAGCGCGAGTCCTTTCGCGGTCGCTGGCGTGGCCGAAGCCGGTCATGGCGACGAACATCGTCCCGGCCAGTTCGGGCCTGACGCGCAGTGCGGCGAGCGTCGCGTAGCCGTCCATTCTCGGCATCGCAATGTCGATCACCGCCAGCTGAGGCACGAAGCCCGGCGCGATCTGCAGCGCCTGCTCGCCGCCGTACGCGATGCGCACGTCGTGGCCCTTGAGTTCGAGCAGCATCGCGAGGCTGTCGGCGGAATCGTGATTGTCGTCGACCAGCAGGACCCGCAACGGCGGCACCTCGGGCGTGACCGGTTGCGTCTCGTCAGCGGCCGCATCCGACGGCGCGCCGGCAAGCGGCAGACTCAGCGTGAACGCGCTGCCGCACCCGAGCCCTTCGCTGCTCGCGAAGATACTGCCGCCATGCATCTCGACCAGCGATTTGCATAGCGTGAGGCCGATGCCGAGACCGCCCTCGCCCGAATTCTGGCCGGCTTTTTCCTGCGCGAACAGTTGGAAGATCTTGTCGAGCGATTGCGCCGGAATGCCGCAGCCCGAGTCGCGCACTTCGAGCACCGCCATCCGGTAGTCGATGCGGCCCGTGACATCGATCCGGCTGCCCGGCGGCGAGAATTTCGACGCATTGTGCAGCAGGTTTTGCAGCACCTGCACGAGACGGGTCATGTCGCCGCGAATGCATACCGGTTCGTCCGGCACATGCGGCACGATGAGCTGCTCGTGCGCGTCGGTGAAGGGCCGCGCCGCCTCCATCGCGCGCCCCACCAGTTCCTTCAGGTCGACGCGGCCGACGCGCAATTCGATCTTGTCCGACATGATCCGGCCCACGTCGAGCAGATCGTCGACCAGCCGTGTCAGATGGGTCACCTGGCGGTCGATCAGATCGCGCGAATGCATCATGGCGGGACTCAGCGCGGTTTCGAGCTGCATCACGCCGACGGCGTTGCGCACCGGCGCAAGCGGATTGCGCAACTCATGCGCGAGCGTCGCCAGAAACTCGCGCATGCGCTCGCTCGAGCGCTCCAGTTCTTCACGTTGACGCCGCTCGGTCAGATCGCGCGTGACCTTGGCGAAGCCGCGCAAGCGGTTCGATTCGTCGTGCATGGCCGTGATGTTGACGTTGGCCCAGAAGGTCGAGCCGTCCTTGCGTACGCGCCAGCCTTCGTCTTCCACATGGCCGAGCTGCCGCGCGATGGCCAGCTCGCGCGCCGGTTTGCCGGCCGCGGCTTCTTCGGGCACATAGAACAGCGAGAAATGCCGGCCGACGATCTCTTCGCGCGTATAGCCCTTGATGCGCGCCGCGCCCGCATTCCAGCTCACCACATAGCCTTGCGGATCGAGCATGAAGATCGCGTAATCCTTGACGCAATCGACCAGCAGGCGAAAACGCTCCTCGCTTTGCCGCAACGCTTCCAGGTATTCGCGTTGCGCGGTCAGGTCGCGCGTGATCTTGGCGAAGCCGGTGAGGACGCCCGCGTCGTTGCGGATCGCCGTGATCACCACGTTCGACCAGAACAGGCTGCCGTCTTTGCGCACCCGCCAGCCTTCGTCCTCGAAGCGGCCTGTGAGTGACGCCTGTTGCAGTTCGTAGGCCGGCCAGCCGCGCGCCACGGCTTCCTGGGTATAGAAGCGCGAGAAATGCTGGCCGATGATTTCCTGCGCCGCGTAGCCCTTGAGCTTCTGCGCGCCGACGTTCCAGCTGACGATGTGCCCGGTCGTATCGAGCAGGAAGATCGCGTAGTCTTCGATGGCCTGCACGAGCGCCGAATAGTCGACGGCGGGGGGCGTACGGGCCGCGGCGGCGCCCCGGCCGGGCTCGCCGTCTTCGCGGGCGGAAGGGATATCAACCTGGTTCATGACGCGCAAGTATAGAGGTTCCGGTGAAAGGATACACCGCACATGAGCGGCTGCTTCGCCTATGGTTTCACCCGATGGATGGCTTCACGGCCGATGCGCCGCCACGTTGCCGCATCGGCGTAAAGCGATCGCGCCGGGCCCCGCTTTTGCTATGACGTGACTGATGCTACATCGTCATCGCATGCCGTCAAAACAGGGAGCCCCAATTGAAACGGACGAAACAGACACTCACCACCCTCACGCTCGCCGCCGCACTCGCGCTCGCCTACGCCGCGGCTCACGCTGAAGGCTGCACCAAAGGCGCGGTCGTGGGCGGCGTCGCCGGACACGTCGCCGGGGACCACGGCGTGGCGGGCGCGGCCGCGGGTTGCGCGGTCGGCCATCACGAAGCGAAGAAGAAGGACAAGGCAGCGAGCGCGGCCGCCGCGGCGAGCGAGCCCGCAGGAAAATAACACCTCGCGCGCAGGTAAAAAAGAGCCGGTCGTGACTTGTCGGTCTCGACCGGCTTGCCCATGCGATTCGCACTATCGGCACGACCCGCTCGATCGGTTCGAGCCGACTGCCGGTCAGTCCCACGGCCACCCGCTCAGCCGGCCGCGGCGACCTTTTCCGCCAGCTTCGCGTCGTAACTGGAATGGATGTGCACGCGCTTTTTCTCGGGGTACGCGTACGCATACGCCTTGCGCAACGCCAGCGACGCCTCGTGGAATCCCGACAGAATCAGCTTCTGCTTGTTCGGATAGTTGGCGATGTCGCCGACCGCGAAAATGCCCGGGCGCGAACTTTCATAGTTCGACGTATCGACATCGACGCGGCCGCCGTGGATCGTGAGGCCCCATTGCGCGATCGGGCCGAGATCGGCAACCAGACCATATAGCGCGACGAGGTGTTCGGTCTCGAGTTGCGTCTCGCCTTCGATTTGCCGCAACGTCAGCGCCTTCAACGCATCGCCTTCGACGCTCAATCCCGTGATCGCACCGACCACGAAATCCATCTCGCCGGCCTCGACCGCGCGCCGCATCGACGCGACGCTCGAATCGGCGGCGCCGAAGCCGCTGCGCCGATGCACCAGCGTCACGCGCCGTGCGACCTTGCGCAATGCGAGCGCCCAGTCGAGCGCCGAGTCGCCGCCGCCGGCCACGACCACGGTCTTGCCGGCGAAATCGGCGACGCGCGGCACGCTGTAGTGCACGTGGCGCGACTCCAGCGGCACGGCCTCGGGCAGAGTCAGCTTTTGCGGCACGAACGCGCCGTTGCCCGCCGCGAGCAGGATGGCCGCCACGTCGAACACGAGAGCGCGGCCGGTGCGCACGGTCCAACGACCGTCGTCGCGCTGCTCGACCGACTCGACCCGCTGATCGAGATGGATCGGCACGTTGAACGGCTTGCATTGGATCATCAAACGCTCGACCAGATCGCGCGCGGTGCACGACGGAATCGCGGGGATATCGTAGATCGGCTTGTCCGGATAGAGCTCGGTGCATTGGCCGCCGATCTTGTCGAGCGCGTCGACGATCTGGCAAGACAGGCCGATTACGCCCGCCTCGAAAGCCGCGAACAGGCCAACGGGGCCGGCGCCGACGATCAGCACGTCGGAGCGGATCGGGGGCGCGAGAGAATCGGCTGGCGGGTCGGCGGCGGGCGTCATGGGCGGTCTCTTCGAGTAGACGATGGCCCACCATACAGAATCGCCCGAAGCGCGGCAACGATGCCATTACAGGCGGTAAGGACGCTCGGCGGCCCGCCCGCGCACGTCATGCAAGCGCGAAAGTGGTCACCTGAAAATACCCAGAACCGGTTATTTTTTGAATCCAGTCTGGCGCCTAAGCTTCACTCATCGCATCACGGAATGCGTCCAACCCGACTCAGGAGTGAATCATGGAACAACGTCTCGACTTCTACAAAGCCAATCCCGCCGCGATCAAGGCCTTGCTCGGCGTCGAAGAGCGCATCGGCAAATCGGCGCTCGAAAAATCGCTGACCGAACTGGTTCGCTTGCGCGCGTCGCAGATCAACGGCTGCGCGTACTGCGTCGACATGCACACCAGCGACGCCCGCAAAGGCGGCGAAACCGAACGGCGTCTCGCGACCGTGGTGGTGTGGCGCGAAACGCCGTTCTTCACGGACCGCGAACGCGCCGCGCTCGAATGGACCGAAGCGCTGACGCTCGTGTCGCAAGACCATGTGCCCGACGCGGTATGGAACGCCGTGCGCCCGCACTTCAGCGACGAGGAACTGGTCGACCTGACGCTGCTCGTCTCGGCGATCAACGCATGGAACCGTTTTGCGATTTCGTTTCGCAAGATGCCGGCCTGAACGCGCACGCTGCGCAAAGCAACACGTTGGGCCCACCCGAACGGCGCTGCTTCGAGCAGCTTCGGACAGCCGCTTCACGCGTGAATCACGCGCATCGTCTGCACCATGCTGCCAACCGAACGACGACCGCGCGCAGCCATCTCGGACGCCCGCGACGCCCGTTCGCTCGGGTGATGGGCGTTCTCGGCGTTCAGCTGCACGGTCGACGTGAGCTGTTCCATCGCCGCGGCGGTTTGTTCGAGCGAAGCGGCCTGCTCTTCGGTGCGTTGCGACAGATCGAGATTGCCCGCCGCGATCTGCTGGGTCGACGAGGCGATCGAATGCGAACCGGCGCGCACCGTGGTGACGCTCGCGCCGAGCTTGTCCTGCATCGACGCGACGCCGCGCAGAAGCGTCGCCATTTCGTCGTTCGAACGGATCGGCACTCGGGTCGTCGATTCGCCAGCGGCGATCGCGTCGAACTGGCGTAGCGCGTCGTGCAGCGGCGTCATGACTGCGCGGCGCAACATGCGCCAGCTGATCAACGCGAAACAGCAGCGCCGAGCGCTCGTTCGCGTCGCTCGCCTGCTGGTTCAGATAATCCTCCAGCGCGCTCTGGCTCGTACTCATCGCGCTGTAAAGGCCGACCGGTTGCCGCACCGACCGGGTTGGGCACCGCGCTGCGCGCCAAATTCTCAGCGCCCCGCGATGAAAAGCAAGGCAGCGGCGTGGCTCATGCGAACAGAACGCAACCGGCGGCTTCTTTCTTGAGCAAGCCGCGCGCAGCTGTCGTCATTCACCGATCCACGAGCCTCGCAAATCGCTGTCGTGCAACAGTTGCAGCAGGGTTCCAGCCGGGCGGCTGAGGCGTTTGGCCGCCAGCGCGATGAACTCCACCGACGGCAGCGTCGGCAGACCAGCCGCGTTCAATGGTGGCGTCAGTCCGCGCGCGGCCAGATACTGCGGCCGCACCGTGATGCCGAGCCCGCCGCGCGCGGCGGCGATGCAACCCGCATGGCTGCTGCTCGTGCACACCACCTGCCAGCTGAAACCCGCTTCGGCGAGCGCGTCGAGCACGACCGCGCGCGTCACGCTCGGCTCGGCGACCAGAATCAGCGGCAACGGCTGGCTCAGATCGACCAGCGTGCCCGCGCGCGCGAGCCACTCCAGCCGTCCGGTGAAAAGCGGCACGCCGCGCCGGTCGCCAAGCCGCCGTTTGCCGACCAGCAGGTCGATTGCGCCCGCGTCCAGCAACTCGTACAGCTTGCCGGTCATGCCGATCGTGATCTCCAGCTCGACATCCGGATGCGCATTGCGGAACGCCGCGAGCACCGTGGGCAGCGGCCCGAGCGCCACGTCGTCGGACGAGCCGAGCCGCACGCGCCCTTTCAGACGCGGCGCGCGAAACTGCGACTCGGCCCGCGCGAGCGCCTGCAGGATCACGCTGGCGTGCGCGAGCATCGCCTCGCCGTCCGGCGTCACCGCTAGCGAATGGGTGTCGCGCACGAACAGGCGCCGGCCCACGCTCGCTTCGAGCCGGCGCACGTGTTCGCTGACGCTCGACTGCGTGAGGCCGAGCCGGCGCCCCGCCTCGGTAAAGCTGTGGCAGGCCGCGACGGTCGCGAAGGTCTTGAGCCAGATGGGATTGAGCATGCGGTATTGTCGCGCCGCTCATCGGCAAAGTCGATAACAGTCAGCGTCCCTAGTGGGCTTCCCGATTGACGTCGATGTCAATATGATGATGGAACTCCCGGATGATTGCCTCGCGCGGGGGCTCTGCGCAGTCAGAGCGCCCCGCCGCGCCCTACCCGATGAACAAGGATTCTTCCCAGACCGCGCTGCTGTGGATCGTCGCCGCCGGTTTTTTCATGCAGTCGCTCGACACGACGATCGTCAACACTGCGCTGCCGTCGATCGCGAACAGCCTGCACGTCGCGCCCCTTGCGATGCAACCCATCGTCGTCGCCTACACGCTGACCATGGCGATGCTCACGCCCGCGTCCGGCTGGCTCGCCGACCGCTTCGGCACACGCCGCGTGTACTTCGCGGCGATCCTCGTGTTCGTGCTCGGCTCGATCTGCTGCGCGAGCGCGCACACGCTCGGCCAGCTGGTGATGGCGCGGGTGCTGCAAGGCCTGGGCGGCTCGATGCTGCTGCCGATCGGCCGGCTCGCCGTGTTGCGCAGCGTCTCCGGCGAGCACTACGTGTCGGCGCTCGCGTTCATTTCGATCGCCGGGCAGCTCGGCCCGATCGCCGGGCCGACGCTCGGCGGCTGGTTCGTCCAGGCCATCACGTGGCACTGGATTTTCCTGATCAACGTGCCGATCGGCGCGGTGGGGCTCTACGCGGTGCAGCGGTTTTTGCCGTCGCATGACAGCACCCAAGCGCCGCCGTTCGATCTGATCGGTTGCGCTCTGCTGTCGCTGTGCATGATCGCGTTTTCGCTCGCGATCGACACGCCGGTCGCCACGCATCGCGCGGCCTGGTCAGCGGCGCTGTTCGCGCTCGCCGTCGTGAGTGCGCTCGCCTATATTCCGCACGCGAAACACCGGCGCGATCCGCTCTTCAAGCTGTCGCTGTTCGGCGAACCGAATTTCAGCGTCGGGCTGATCGGCAACCTCGTGTGCCGCGTCGGGTCGAGCGCGGTGCCGTTTCTCGTGCCGCTGCTGCTGCAACTGCAACTGGGTTATTCGCCGCTGCATTCAGGCTTGATGATGCTGCCCGCCGCGCTGGCCGGCACGCTCGCCAAACGCTGGATCGCGCCGCTCGTGCGCCGCTACGGCTACGACACTTTCCTGCTCGTCAATACCATCATCGTGGGCTCGGCGATCGTCGCGTTCGCGCTGATTTCGCGCGGCACGCCGCTCGTGATCGAGATTGCGATCCTCGCCGTGTTCGGCGCGGCCAACTCGATGCAGTTCGCGGCGATGAACAGCGTCACGCTGAAAGACCTTTCGCACGAAGACGCGGGCAGCGGCAACAGCCTCTTTTCGATGGTGCAGATGCTGGCGATCGGGCTGGGCGTGTCGATCGGCGGCGGGCTGGTGAATCTGTTCTCCGCGCAATGGGGCTCGGCGGCGCTGGGGTTCCGGTTCAGCTTCGTGTGCGTCGGCGTGATCACGCTGCTGTCCGCGTGGGTGTTCCGTCATCTCGACGATCCGTCGGGTACGCGGGTGGTGCGCGGGCCGGCGGCGCAAAGCGCGGGGCGTTGATTCGCGCTTGATTGGCACTTGATCCACACACACGCGGCACCCATGTGCCGTTGTGACTGGCATCGCACAGCGCCCGCACACCATCGCTTGCCGTGCATCAATCCGGCAAGCGGACGCCCGAAAACCCCTCACACGCTTCGATCAGCCGCTCCTGCACGGCCACATCACGCAACACGGGATGCGTGTCGCGCGGCTTCATGTGATAGAAGTACCCGCCGCTCACGGTGGCAGCCGGCTCATCGCTGACGGCGAGCCACACCTGAGTTTTCGGCGCTGCCTGCAGATCATCCGGCGCGCCCGCCCCGCCCATTCGGGTCGCGACCCAACCGGGCTCCAACGCGTTCGACAACACCTGCGGCCAGCGGCGCGCGATCGCGAACGCGAGCAGCGCGTCATGCAGTTTCGAGTCCGAATACGCTGCCGCGCCCTGCCACGGACGCCGCTCCCAGGCCAGATCGTCGAGGCTCGCATCGCCGCTGCGATGCAGCCCCGAGCTGAGATAGACGAGCCGCTTCGGCTTGTCGATCAGCGCGGTCAGCACGTAGGGCGCCAGCGTGTTGACCGCGAAGACCTGCGGCAAGCCGTCGACGGTGGCGACCCGGCGCGGTTCGCGAAAGCCCAGCGCCGCGTTATGAATCACCGCGTCGCAACGGCCGAGACGATTGACCTGCTCCGCGAGCGCTTGGGTGGCCGCGATGCTCGACAGATCGCCGACGAGCGCAGTCTGCGCTTGCGGCACCGCGCGCAAGGCTTCCTCGGCGCGCGCGGCGCTGCGCGCGTGCAACACGACCTGATGCCCCATCTCGACGAGCAGACGCGCAGCCATCTGGCCGAGGCCATCGGCGGAACCGGTAATGAAAACTCGTGACATCGTGCGTTCTCCATTGACGAGTCCAAATATGCCCGACACATAACAAGAACCGCATGCCACCGTATGCCGGGCGAGAGTTCGACCAGCATAACGGCAAAGTCACGCCTGACCCGATAGCGCGGCCGTCATTGCACTCATGACAGTCGATCATCTATCTATTTTGAGACGTATCACGTCCCTGCGCGGATGCGTGAATTCAAGCAGACTTCGCGTTAGCATGTCGGGCATTCACGAATAACAAAAGGAATCTCACATGCCATTTGACGAGCGCATGCTGAACGGCATGGGCGTGCTGACGGCGATCGTCGATTGCGGCAGTTTTGCGGCGGCCGGCGAAGCGCTCGACATGTCGCAATCCGGGGTCAGCCGTTCCGTCGCGCGGCTCGAAGCGCGCCTGGGCATCCGGCTATTCGACCGTACCACGCGCTCGGTCACGCTGACCGACGAAGGCCGGCGCTTCTACGAACAGATCGTGCCGCTGCTGGGTGGCCTCGAAGAAGCGGCGGCGTCCGCGGCGCAGGGCGCGAGCGGGGTGCGCGGGCGCTTGCGCGTGAACATGGACCCTTTCTTTTCGCGCCTCGTGCTGGGGCCGCGGCTCGGCGGCTTCATCGACAAACATCCCGATTTGCAGCTCGAACTGATCACGCGCGACCAGCTGGGCGATATGGTCGCCGACGGCTTCGATCTCGCGATCCGTTTCGGCGAGCCGCCGGTGTCGACACTGATTGCGCGCAAGCTGCTGGATACGCGCATTCTCACGGTAGCCGCGCCTTCGTACCTGAAGAAGCACGGCCATCCGGCGAACCCGGCCGAACTCGAAAGCGCGCAGCACGTCTGCATCAAGTTCCGCGACCCGCTGACCGGGTATCCGTTCAGTTGGGAATTTCATCGCGGCCGCAAGAAGCTCGCGATTACGCCGCAAGGCCGCTTGACCGTGAACGACGTGGGCACCTTGCATAGCGTCTGTGTGGGGGGCCAGGGCGTCGCGCAGATTCTGTCGCTCGGCGCGGAGTCGCTGCTGGCGAACGGCAAGCTGGTGGAGTTGTTTCCGGGCTGGGCCGACGACGTTTATCCGCTGTATGCGCTCTATCCTTCGCGGCATCATCCGCCGGCCAAGGTACGCGCGTTCTTCGAATTCATCGTTTCGCTGACCGGCGGTGCGCCGCGCGAGGCGGTGGGTTGAAGCTGCGGATTTTTTCGGTCAGCGGGTTGGGGTCGGGATGCGGGACGTTGCGGGATAGTTCGGACTCCGGCCGGATCGGTTTTGATCGCCACGCGGCGGCTGATGAATGGTACGGCCACGCACCAGTTTTCAAACATGCAGGTCGTGCCCGCCTAGCTTGCCAATTCTTTTAGATCGACGCCGTCGAAAGGCCGCCGCGACCGTGGTAACGGGGATGCCGGCTTCGACGCCCGACAGCACCTGGAAGTCGAAGCCGAGTAGAAAGTCGGCTTGGCCGCCGGCAAGAAACTGCACGCCGTTGACTTGCGGGTCGCCCATTTTGATCGTGACGTCGAGTCCGGGCGAATGTCATGCCAATTGCTGCGAAGCGGCGCATGCCGCCTGCTTCCCCCGTCCAGGCCTGCGCCTTGCTCCATTGAAAGCGTCACCCACCCAGGAGAGCGGCAATGAGCGCAACCAAGCAATCCACCAAGGACAACCCGGCCGACATGGAGCACCCGCAGCCGGCGACCCACAGCGACAACGAAAAGAGCAAGTTGCCCGACCGCGAAGACGACGGCCGCGATCAGTCGCCCGCGGACCGTCCCGGCAAGAAGCCCGGCGAGGGCGAGCCGTCAGTCGGTTAAAAAATTAAACGTGTCTGCAAGCGGCTTTGCTGCGTTTGAGCAGCTAAGCCGCATAAATTTTCCCTTCTATCCGCTTTCGGAAGCCAAACATTTCTTCCTGATTTTTACCGATTATTTTTTTCGCGCACTGCACTATTTTGCTGCTTGCAGCGTGCGCACCAAGCGAACCGGCTGCCGCCCCTCTTAATCGATAAAAAAGGCGACGCCCATGTCCATCTCACCGAGGTCACCTCGTCAGGCCGAAGTCTCCGCCAAAGTCTCCATCTGTCTGCCCACCTGCAATCGTCCTGAACTGATCGCGCTGTGCATCGATTCATGCCTCGCGCAAAGCTACGGCAACCTTGAAATCGTGATCGGCGACGATTCCAAGGACACCCGCACCCGGCAGTTGATCGCGACCCGCTATGGCCAGGAGCCGCGCGTGCGCTACAGGTTGAATCAGCCGCCGCTCGGCCAAGCCCGCAATGTCGCGAGCCTGTTCGAGCGCGCGAGCGGCGACAAGATCCTGCTGATTCACGACGACGATCTGCTCGCGAGCGACGGCGTCGAAAAACTCGTGTCGCTCTGGACGCTTCATCCACGGCTCGACGCGGCCTTCGGCGATCAATACGAAGCCGATCACGGCGGCGCCGTCGATCTGGACGCGAGCACGCGGCTGAACGCGGCCTTCCGGCGCACGAAGGACGCTGAAGGTCTGCAGCCGCTGCCGGGCAGAACCGGACTGGTCCAGATGTTCCCGAATAATGGCTATACAACTATGGGTTCAGTGCGCGGCTCTACTACCATCTTCTGATGCTCGCACGCGCGGGCTTGACGGTGCGCCGGCAGGCTGTGGCGGCAGCCGCGGTCGCGGCCCTGGCAGCCGCGCCGGCGGTCGCGGCCGATCCGGCTGCGGGGGTCAAGGACCTCGTCAACGAACTAGTGACGGATCGCTCCGAGCCGGTTTGAGGACGGATGGACGGCGTCGCGGGGCGCTCGCGTGAATACGTGTTCAAACACGCGGCGTGCCGGGCATCCTGTGCTTAGCAAACGCGCATTCGTTGTTTGGCGCCGCGCACCGCGTTGATTACGATGGACTCGATCCATCATCAGCCGCGAGGTGATTCGCCATGTCCGACAGCCCCTGTTTCAAGCCGCGCGTGATCGAACCCGTGCTCGTCGATCAACCCGAAGGATTGGGGCTCGCTGTCGAGTTGTGGCTGGCACAGCCCGTCGATGGCATCGCGGGCCGGGCGCTGCGGATTCATTTGCGCAGCAACGCACGCATGCCGCAAGCCGAAGCGCTGCGCGATCTGCTGCGCGCATGGGGGACGCAGATCGTGGTGAGCTGAGCTGAGCGCGTACGCAACGTCTCGCCTCGCCTCGCGCAGGAGAAAAAAACGGCGGCCGGTTGCACCGGCCGCCGTTCTTGAACCCGCGCCCGCACCCGCAACGCACGGGCACGGGCCATACTTCGCCCAGGCTCAGGGCTCGTTACGCAAGTACCCTTCCGTCGACGGATCGCGCATGCGCAACGACACGAGGCCGGCAATCGCGCACATCACCGTCACATACCAGAAGAACGCCGTTTCGATGCCGATCGACTTCAGCCACAGCGCGACGTACTCAGCCGAGCCGCCGAACACCGCATTGGCCACCGCATAGGAAAGCCCCACGCCGAGCGCGCGCACTTCCGGAGGGAACATTTCCGCCTTGATCAGGCCGCTGATCGACGTGTAGAAACTGACGATCGCGAGCGCCACCACGACGAGGCCGAACGCCGCATACGGGCTCGTCACGTCTTTCAGCGCATGCAGCAGCGGCACCGTGCCGATCGTCGCGAAGAAACCGAACAGCAACATCGAACGACGGCGGCCGATCCGGTCCGACAGCGCGCCGAATGCCGGCTGGATCACCATGTAGACGAACAGCGCGGCGGTCATCACCGAGCTGGCCGTTTTGGTCTGCATGCCCGCCGTGTTGACCAGGTACTTCTGCATGTAGGTCGTGAAGGTGTAGAAAATCAGCGAGCCGCCGGCCGTGAAACCGAGCACCGTCATGAACGCGCCCTTGTGCACCCACAAGCCGCGCAACGTGCCGGCTTCCTTGCGCTGACGGGTCGCGGCGGTGGTGGTTTCGTCGAGCGATTTGCGCAGATAGAGCGCGATCAACGCGGCGATCGCGCCGATCACGAACGGCACGCGCCAGCCCCACGCCTTGATTTCAGCCGGGGAAAGCGCCTGCTGCAGGATCACGATCACCAGCAACGCGCACAACTGGCCGCCGATCAGCGTGACGTACTGGAACGACGCGAAGAAACCGCGCCGGCCCTTGAGCGCGACTTCACTCATGTAAGTCGCGCTGGTGCCGTATTCGCCGCCCACCGACAAGCCCTGGAACAGCCGCGCGACCAGCAGCAACGCGGGCGCCAGCGCGCCGATCTGCGCGTACGTCGGCAGCAGGGCGATCACGAGCGAGCCGCCGCACATCATGAACACCGACACCATCATCGCGTTGCGGCGGCCGTGCTTGTCGGCAAGGCGCCCGAAGAACCAGCCGCCGATCGGACGCATCAGGAAGCCGGCGGCGAACACGCCCGCTGTGTTGAGCAGCTGCGTGGTGGTGTTGCCGCTCGGGAAGAACGCCGGCGCGAAGTACAGCGCGGTGAACGAATATACGTAAAAGTCGAACCACTCGACGAGGTTGCCCGAGGAAGCGCCGACGATCGCGAAGATGCGGCGCCGGGTGTCGTGGGCCGAGGCCGCCACGGTTTGGTCTGTCAGGTCGGTCATGCTGGTGTCTGTCCTTGTCGTAAATCGAAGATAGCGGTCGTGTCGCCGCCTTCACAACGCGCGCCGCGAGAGGTCTCGCCGCGCGCGTGCGCGAATTTTACAGAACCGCAAGCGGAATATGGGATTTTGTCAGGCTTCCGAGGGCAAAGATCATCGCATTCGGGTTGACGCGGCCAGTCCGGCAAAAGAAAAAGCCCCTTCCAGTCGTGCGACTGGCAGGGGCTTAGAACAGCTTTAAGGCGCTTTGAACCGCCCGTCATCAACCGGGCCGCTCGTCCGAACGGAACGGCCTCACACCCTCACAGCGGGCGGCACATACCGGCATTCGTAGCGCTTGCGCACCGTGCCGTTCTCGTCGACGCTTTCGAGGTACACGTCGAACTGCCACAGCCGCGCCATGTGTTTGAGCACTTCGTCGCTATCCGACGACAGATGCCGGTTGTCGCTCATGAAGTGGCGCAGCGTCAGGCTCCGGTCGCCGCGCGTGTTCACCGCCCACACCTGAATGTTCGGCTCCCGATGGTGCATGTCGTATTGCCGAGATAACGCCTGGCGCACGTACTGATAGCCGCTGTCGTCATGAATCGCCGACACTTCGAGCGCATCGCGCATGTCGTCGTCGAGCACCGAGAACAGCCGCATTTCGCGGATCAGATGCGGCGACAGGTACTGCGCGACGAAACTTTCGTCCTTGAAGTTGCGCATCGCGTAGTGCATCGCCGGGAGCCAGGGACTGCCCGCCAGCTCCGGAAACCACTTGCGGTCTTCCTCGGTCGGCGCTTCGCAGATGCGGCGGATGTCGCTCATCATCGAAAAGCCGAGCGCGTACGGATTGATGCCGCTGTAGTACGGCTTCGTCACGGGCGGCTGGTAGACCACGTTGCTGTGCGAATGGAGAAACTCCATCATGAAGCCGTCTTCCAGCTTGCCCTGGTTGTACATGGTGTTGAGCAGCGTGTAGTGCCAGAACGTCGCCCAACCTTCGTTCATCACCTGGGTTTGCCGTTGCGGATAGAAATACTGCCCGACCTTGCGCACGATGCGGATCACCTCGCGCTCCCACGGCTCCAGCAGCGGCGCATTCTTCTCCGCGAAATACAGCAGATTTTCCTGCGGCTCCGGCGGATAGCGCTCCTCGATTTCCTCCGGCAATGGCGTATGCCGGGTCGGCAGCGTGCGCCACAGTTCGTTCACCTGCGATTGCAGATACGCCTCGCGTTCGCGGCGCGCGGCGAATTCCTTTTCGAGCGACAGCTTCTGCGGCCGCTTGTAACGATCCACGCCGTAGTTCATCAGCGCGTGGCACGAATCGAGCAGTTCCTCGACCCGGTCGAGCCCATAGCGCTCCTCGCATTCCGCGATGTAGTTCTTCGCGTAGACGAGATAGTCGATGATCGCGTGCGCATCCGTCCACAGCCGGAACAGATAGTTGCCCTTGAAGAAAGAGTTATGCCCGTAGGCCGCATGCGCGATGACGAGCGCCTGCATCGTCATCGTGTTCTCTTCCATCAGATACGCGATGCAGGGATTCGAATTGATGACGATCTCATACGCCAACCCCATCTGCCCGCGACGGTAGCTTTTTTCGGTGGAGAGAAAGTGTTTGCCGAACGACCAGTGACGGTAGTTCACCGGCATACCGACGGACGCGTACGCATCCATCATCTGTTCGGCGCTGATGAGTTCCAGCTGGATCGGATACACGTCGAGTTCATATTGCTCCGCAACACGGGCAATATGCGAGTCGTACTCCTCGATCAACTCGAAGGTCCAGTCGGACGGGCACGGCAGAGGCCGTCTATCGGCTACGTTCATACGGACTTCCCTTTGCCCCTCGATGGGCGTTCCGGTGTGTCCCCGTGCTGCAGCGCCTTGGACTGCTCCGGCTGCGGCGGATTCAGGATGATCCGCCCCGGCCTCGGCATGCCCCGACTGTTGCTGCGGCACGCCTTTTCCGCGCTCCGGCTGATAGCCGCGCGCTTCGTTGTGCAGGTGCTTGGTCGTCATGAAGACGCCGCCTGTTTTTCAAACAGTTCACGAAACACCGGATAAATGTCGGCCGCCGTTTCGACCTTCTTCATCGCCATGTGCGGCTGGCTCAACGCCAGCTGCGCATATTCGAGCCACAGGTTCTGCTCTTCGGGCGTGACCTGAATATACGCAAAATAGCGCACCTTCTCCAGGATGTCATCCGCGAGTAGCTTGCGGCACTTGGGAGAGTCGTCGGTCCAGTTGTCGCCGTCCGAAGCCTGCGCCCCGTAAATGTTCCATTCAGTTGGCGAGTAGCGCTCGTCCATCACCTTCTGCATTAGTTCGAGCGCGCTCGATACCACCGTGCCGCCGCTCTCGGTCGAATGGAAGAACGTGTCTTCGTCGACTTCCTCGGCCCGCGTGTGGTGGCGAATGAACACCACCTCGATGCGCTCGTAGTTACGTTTGAGGAACAGATACAGCAGGATGAAGAAGCGCTTGGCGAGATCCTTGCGCTGCTCGTCCATCGAACCGGACACATCCATCAGACAGAACATCACCGCCTGGCTGGACGGCGTGGGCTGCTTCACGCGATTCACGTAGCGCAGATCGAATGGGTCGATGAACGGAATGCGCCAGATGCGCCCGCGCAAATGATGGATTTCCTCTTCGAGCAGTTTGATCTCTTCACGGCGATCCGCGGGATCGGCCTTCATCGCGTCGAGTTGCCGCTCCATCTCGTGCAACTGGTTGACGAGCGGCGCACCGAGCGCGATGCGCCGGCCGAGCGCGCTGCGCAGCGAGCGCACGACGTCGATGTTGTTCGGCGTGCCTTCGGCCGCCCAGCCCGCGCGAATGCTTTTCCACGTGGGCACGGCCAGCAGATGGGTTTTGACGAGGCGCGGCAGTTCGAGATCGTCGAAGAAATATTGCATGAATTCTTCGCGGCTCAGCTCGAACACGAAGTCGTCCTGACCCTCGCCCTCGTTGCTGGCCTGGTTGCCCCCGCCTCCTCCGCCACCCCCCTGCGGCCGCTGGATCTTGTCGCCGCGGATGTAGTCCGAGTTGCCCGGATGCACCATTTCGCGCCGGCCGCCGGGGCCGTGGCGGAACGACGGCTCCGCGATGTCCTTACGCGGGATCGTGATGCTCTGCGTGTTCTGAATATCCTTGATGCTGCGGTCGCGCACCGCATCCGAAACGGCGCGACGAATGTAGTTCTTGACGCGGCGCAAAAAACGCTCGCGATTCGCAATGCTCTTGTTCTTGCCTGCCAACCTGCGGTCGATGATTTGATGAAGCACGCCCGGTCTCCCGTGTCGACCAGAGTTAGCGCTTCAGCACTCACTCTGGTCCCATGCAGAGCATGTCGATCGGAGTGGGCGCTTTAGCGCCTGCTCCCACCCCTGCCACTGCCGTAATTTCCGGTGCGCGAGACGCATGCTGCGTGGCGCAACGCAAGCAACGTTATGTCCAAACAGCTTGCCCCTCGCAAGGTGCCCGCGCGGATAAACTCCGCGGGCTGCACGCCATGCGCATCATGACGACTTGCGCACACGCAGATACCAGTCACACAGCAAGCGCACCTGCTTCGGCGTATAGCCCTTCGTCACCATCCGGTTGACGAAGTCCTCGTGCTTGCGTTGCTCTTCCGCCGAGCCCTTCGCGTTGAACGAGATCACCGGCAGCAGCTCTTCGGTGTTCGAGAACATCTTCTTTTCGATCACGACGCGCAGCTTCTCGTAGCTGATCCACGCGGGATTCTTCCCCGCGTTGGCCGCCCGCGCGCGCAGCACGAAGTTCACGATCTCGTTGCGGAAGTCCTTCGGGTTGCTGATGCCCGCGGGCTTCTCGATCTTCTCCAGCTCGGCATTCAGCGCCGCGCGGTCGAAACTCTCGCCGGTGTCGTGGTCGCGGAACTCCTGATCCTGGATCCAGAAGTCCGCGTACGTCACGTAGCGATCGAAAATATTCTGACCGTACTCCGAATACGACTCCAGATACGCGGTCTGAATCTCCTTGCCGATAAACTCCGCATAGCGCGACGCGAGCACGTCCTTGATGAAGGACAGATACTTCTGCTCGGTTTCCGGCGGGAACTGCTCGCGCTCGATCTGCTGTTCGAGCACGTACATCAGGTGCACCGGGTTGGCCGCGACCTCGGTCGAGTCGAAGTTGAACACGCGCGACAGGATCTTGAACGCGAAGCGGGTCGACACGCCGGTCATCCCTTCATCGACGCCCGCGAAGTCGCGGTACTCCTGATACGACTTGGCCTTCGGATCGGTGTCCTTCAGATTCTCGCCGTCGTAGACCTGCATCTTCGAGAACAGGCTGGAATTCTCCGGCTCCTGCAAACGCGTGAGCACCGACATCTGCGCCATCATCTTCAACGTGCCGGGCGCGCACACCGCATTGGCGAGCGACGAATTGCGCAACAGCTTCTCGTAGATCTTGATCTCTTCGCCGTAGCGCAGGCAGTACGGCACCTTCACGACGAAGATCCGGTCGAGCAGTGCTTCATTGTTGCGGTTGTTGCGGAACGCCTTCCATTCGGACTCGTTCGAGTGCGCGAGGATGATGCCGTCGAACGGGATCGCGCCGAAGCCTTCCGTGCCCTTGAAGTTGCCTTCCTGGGTCGCGGTGAGCAGCGGGTGCAGGACCTTGATCGGCGCCTTGAACATTTCGACGAACTCGAGCAGGCCCTGATTGGCGAGACACAGGCCGCCGGAGTAGCTGTAGGCGTCCGCGTCGTCTTGCGCATACTGTTCGAGCTTGCGGATGTCGACCTTGCCGACGAGTGACGAGATGTCCTGATTGTTCTCGTCGCCCGGCTCGGTCTTCGCGATGCCGATCTGGCGAAGGATCGACGGGTAGCGGCGCACCACGCGGAACTTGCGGATGTCGCCGTTGTATTCGTGCAGGCGCTTGACCGCCCACGGGCTCAGGATGCTTTTCAGGTAGCGGCGTGGAATGCCATATTGTTCTTCGAGAATCGGGCCGTCTTCCTCGTAGTCGAACAGACCGAGCGGCGACTCGTTCACGGGCGAGCCCTTGATCGCGTAGAACGGCACGCGTTCCATGAGCTGCTTCAGACGTTCCGCGATCGACGATTTACCGCCGCCGACCGGGCCCAACAGATACAGAATCTGCTTCTTTTCTTCGAGCCCTTGGGCCGAGTGCCGGAAGTAGGCGACCACCTGCTCGATCACCTCTTCCATTCCGTAGAACTCACGGAATGCGGGGTATACCTTGATGACCTTGTTCGCGAAGATGCGCGACAGGCGCGGATCGTTGCGAGTGTCGATCTGTTCCGGTTCTCCGATTGCCGTCAACATGCGTTCGCCAGCCGTGGCGTACGCGGCGGGATTGTCTTTGCAGAGCGCGAGATACTCCTCGAGCGAGAGCTCATCTTCTCGCGTTTTCTCGAAGCGGGTCGCGAAACTGCTGTAGATATCCATGCTACCTCCTCGCCGAAGTCTAGACCGATGTCGTGCGCGGCGCGCTATTCGGAAACGACATCGCTCGAATTCATCCTAAACCCTTTTAAATTTTTTTTCACGAACTACGTTGCGAAAATCGCGCCGTACCCGCCTCCCGACATTCCTCACTTTGAAACAAAATACCGGCCACCTACAATCTTGCACGCACATCGCAGCACATCGCAGCACATCTCATGCTCACGTTGCGCTCTTCTACTCGGCCGTCCTCATGCAACGGCACTGCAAATCCCGCATCACCGCGCATCACCGCATTGCAACGCACGCGCACTCATAGCGAACGATCCCGCTGTTGCACCGGACACGCTGTCTGCACACGCACACTTTTTTGCTGACCGTGCGGACGTCATGCGGTTTTCATGCCCGCTCACGTTTTTTTCATCAACGCGCGACCCATGCGTTCGGTCTACCTGCGCATGCGTCTGTTACATGTTCGCTCACACATCGTCCTCGCGGTTCGTCAACGCATGACGGTTTTGGTTCCACACAGTCAAGCCAACCCACACTTTGAATCGTTGCGCGAGTCACGAGCGCCGTGCGTCCTGATTGACCGCGTCGCTCGCAGGGTCACCGCGCGCATCACTGCATCACGACAACGCAGTTCTGTGTTTTCATAGGTGTATACGGCAAAGCCGCTGACGCGGATGCCACAAAGATAAAACGGCCGCCCCTGGGCAGCCGTTTGAATGAAGCTTCGTAATTTGCTGTTACATGCGCGCCGTGATGTGCGCTTGGTGATCCGCTCAGGTCAGCTCGATCTCCACTTCCCCGAGGCCGTCGATATGGCCGCGCACGACGCCCGGCTTGTCCACCTTGTGTGCGCCGACGTACGAACCGGTGGTGAGCGTCCATTCCGGTTCGATCGTGATGCCCATGGCGGCGCAATGGTTGACGAACCACACCAGCAGCTCGCGCGGGTCGCCCGCCGGGTTGCCCGTGGCCTCCGGCACCAGCGAGTCGCCGTCGAAGCTCAGCTCCAGCTCGGGTGAAACGAAGTCGAAGCCGCGCGCGAGACCCGCATACGCGAGCGGATGTCCGGTGATCAACGCGCCGTTGTTCTGCGCATCGGCCAGTTGCGCGAGCGGCGCGACATTCGGCCATTCGCTGAAACGGCTGTCGACGATCTCGATGGCCGGCAGCACCACCCCGACCTTCGAGAGCACCTCGTCGCGCGCATACGCGCGGCCGCGCGGCTCGATCGCCTGGGCGAAGCGGAAGGCGATCTCCAGCTCCACCAGCACCCGGAAGAACCCGCCATGCGCGATCCGCGCCGGCGACGGCAGCACGACCGACGCCGGAATCGGCGCACCCGCGGCAGCGCCTCCCGGCGCCCTCGCGCCGATCTTCCACGCCCCCGTCGAGTCGCCGAGGCCCGCGATCACCGCCTGCTGGATCGCATAGGCGGTGGCCGCGTCGGGCGGCAGGCTGTCGGGGGCGGGCGAGTCGATGAGGCGATGCTGCCGGCGTGCCTCGACGAGGCGGTGCGCGAGGTCGTGTGGCGTCATGGCGGTCCTTTCAGGCTGGCGCATTGAGCGGTTCATCAGGCTCGTGGGTTGGGGGAAGCCATGCGTTGCGGGCGGCGGAAGACAGGCGCTCATCGTGCGCCGACCACATCCCGCGGGACCGACGCTGCGTGAGCGATGCCGCCGCGACAAGCCATGGCCGCGCCCGTCAATGTACCGGATCGCGAGGCCCGCCAGGGTGCGCTCTGCAGACGCAAACGTTGGTCATGCGCGCACTGTGAAAAAAAACCGCGACTTCGTGGCAGTCGCGGTTTTTTGATATCACGCTTTGATCCCCGGCGGCCTGCGTTGCTCGCTGTGCGTCATCGGGAACGAATGTTGCGAGAAGGTCTGCCTGAGAACGGTGCCGGCCCGCGATCAGAACGTTTGCCAGTCCTGATCACCGCCGGCGCTTGCCGCCGCGCTGGCTTTGGCGGGAGCTTGCGCGGGCGTGGCGGCCGCGCGAGTCGTGGTTGTCGCCGCGCCCTGCGCGGCGGGCTGGGAACTCGCGGACGGCGTCTTGCGTGCGCCTGTCGGGCGCGCGGGCGTCACTGCGCGCTTCGGCCCCGCGCTCGCGGGTGCCTTCGGGGGTGCCTTCGCGGGCGCCTTGTGACCGCCTTCGTCGAGCTGGAACACCGCTACCGCGGTCCGCAGCTTGCTGGCCTGGTCTTCGAGCGACGCCGCCGCGGCCGCGGCTTCTTCGACCAGCGCGGCGTTCTGCTGCGTGACTTCGTCCATCTGCGTGACCGCGCGCGCCACCTGGTCGATGCCGCCGCTCTGCTCTTCCGACGCCGCCGCGATCTCGCCCATGATGTCCGTCACGCGCTGCACCGCGCCGATGATCTCGCTCATCGTGCGGCCCGCTTCGTCGACCAGCGCGGAGCCCGACTGCACCCGCTCGACCGAGGTATCGATCAGCTCCTTGATTTCCTTGGCCGCCGCCGACGAGCGTTGTGCGAGGCTGCGAACCTCACCCGCCACGACCGCGAAACCGCGCCCTTCCTCGCCGGCGCGCGCCGCTTCGACGGCCGCGTTCAGCGCGAGGATGTTGGTCTGGAACGCAATGCCTTCGATGATCGAAATGATGTCCGCGATCTTCGCCGAGCTCTGGTTGATGTCGCCCATCGTGCCGACCACCTGGCCGACCACCGCGCTGCCCTTGTTGGCAATCTCCGACGCGTTGGCCGCGAGCGAACTCGCCTGGCGGGCGTTATCGGCGTTCTGCTTGACCGTGCCGGTCAGCTCTTCCATGCTCGACGCGGTTTCCTGCAGCGCCGAGGCCTGCTCTTCGGTGCGCGAGGACAGGTCGATATTCCCGGCGGCGATCTGCCGCGTCGCGGTCGCGATCGACTCGGTGCCGCTGCGCACCGCGCGCACCGTTTCGGTGAGGCTGCGCTGCATTTTGGCGATTCCGTCGAGCAGCTGCCCCATTTCGTCGCGCGAGCTCACGACCACCGGGCGGCGCAGATCGCCGGCGGCGATCGCGTCGAAATGACCGAGCGCTTCGCCGAGCGGCCGCGCGATCGCGCGGCTCAGCGTCAGGTACGAGAGCGCCGCGGCCACGATGCCAAGCGCCAGCGCGCCCATGCTGACGATGCGGAACACCTCGAAGCTGCCCTGCGCGGCGTCATAGCCCTCTTTCGCCGACTCGAACTGGAGCTTGCGCAGCGCGTCGTCGGCGCTGGCGAGTTCGTTGTAGGTTGACTGCAGCAGCTTGGCGCCGTCGATCAGCTTGCCCTGGTCGTTCGCCGAGACGATCGACGCGAACGCGTCCATCTGCCGATGCAGCGTGTCCCGTTTGGCGGCGGCATCCTGCGCGAGACGGTCCTCTTCGGCGCCGCGCGGCAGGTCGAGATACTTTTTCCACCAGGCGTCGGACGTGCTGCGCATCAGGCGCGCGCGCTCCAGCGTCGCCGCCGATTCGGGCGTGCCGGCCATGAACGCGGCGCGGTCGAGGGCGAGACGTTCGCGCGCCGCGTACAGCTCGGCGTTGCCGACATTGACAGCGCTCGGCATGGCGTCGGTGAAGGTTTCCTTGTATCCGTCGTTCGAACGGCTCATGCCGAACAGACCGAAAACGCCGGTCGCGACCAGCAGCGCGGCGAGAAAAGCCATCGTCAGGCCAATCCGTGCCTTGATCGTAATGCCCTTGTTCAACATGTCTGATTCCTGTGCCTGGCAAATGAGGGACTGCATACGCAGCGCGAAACAACGTTTGGCGTATACGTTCTGGCACTTTTCGAAGAAGCGCTCTAGTTAGTTCGTTTACGGCGCAGGAATGGCATCCTTGAATTATCTATATAGTATGAAGAAAGACGTGGAAGACAACGGAAGAAATTACAAAATACTTTCGGGGTTGGAGGGTGAGCAAGCCGCACGTAGCTTTGGCTGAGTCGCCGGGGCGTCGCGGCATGGGAAAGGAGCGGGTCTGCTTGACCGGCTGCGTATCGGAGTGATGCAGCTGCCTGAATTCAGCAGGCAAAGCAATGAAGCCACCGATGCAGCGCAGGCGCGAAACATATCCGCAAAAGCACCACCCATGCTCAAGCGCCACGATAAGGACAGAATCGGCGCCGTGCCCGGCCACGGTGAATCAGCTCAACGCGTCGAGTTCCGCGCTAGTGGGAATAGACGGCTGCGCACCGGCGCGCGTCACCGATAGCGCCGCGGCCCGCTGCGCGAAGCGGATCGCGGCATCGACGCTCGCGCCCTGCGCCAGTTGCGCCGCGAATCCGCCAATGAACGTATCGCCCGCCGCGGTCGTGTCGACCGCTTTCACGTGCGGCGCGTCAAACAGCGCGGCGGCCGCGCCGTCGAGCGTCGCGTGCACGCCGCGCGCCCCGAGCGTCACCAGCACGTTGCGCGCGCCGGCCGCGCGCAGCGCGGCGGCGGCGCGCGCCGCGTCCTCCGGCGAATCGACCGGCAGCCCGGTCAGCGCGGCCGCTTCCAGTTCGTTCGGAATCAGGTAGTCGATCAGCGGCAGCCAGTCGGCGGGCAATGGTCCGGTGGCGGGTGCGGGATTCAGGATCACCGTCTTGCCGAGCCGCCGCGCCGCGGCGAGCGCCACGCGCACCGTGACCGGCGGCGTTTCGAGCTGGCAGACCACCACGTCGGCGGCGGCCAGCACCGCCTCGTGACGGGCAATCGTTTCGGGCGTCACTTCGCCGTTGCTGCCTGCGACGATCACGATCGCGTTCTGGCTCGCGTCGTCGACGACGATCAGCGCGACGCCGCTCGATGCTATGCCGGTTTCGAGCGCCGCGCAGTCGATCCCTTCGGCTTCAAGCCCGGCGCGCAGTAGTCCGCCATTGGCGTCCGCGCCGACGCAGCCGAGCATCGACACCCGCGCGCCGAGCCGCGCCGCCGCGACCGCCTGGTTGCCGCCCTTGCCGCCCGCCACCTGGGCGAACGTGTGGCCGGCGAGCGTCTCGCCGGGATGCGGCAGGCGCGGCGCGCGCACCACGAGGTCCATGTTCAGACTGCCGACCACCGTCACGCGTGAGCGCGGTTCGTTGTTTGCCACTCGCTTCTCCTCGATGTCACCCAAGGTGTTCCGCCACGGGCTCATGCAGTGAGGTCATGCAGCGGGCTCACGCAGCAGCCAGCAGGCTCACCAGCGGGCTCATGCAGCAGCCAGCACGCTTACCAGCGGGCTCATGCAGGGAAGCCCGCTCGCGCGGCCGGGTCGCGTTGCGCCGCCCCGGCCCACGTCGCGGTGGATTCGCGCACGATCAGGCGCGGCGACACGACGCGCCGGCGGCCCGGCGCGCGAACGCTGCCCGACGAGCTCCCCGCGATCCGCTCGATCAGCGTCTGCGCGGCCATGTCGCCGAGCGCACGCACCGATTGCCCGACCGTCGACAGCGCCGGATAGGTGAAACGGCCCAGCTCGATGTCGTCGAAACCGATGATCGAGCAGTCGTGCGGCACGCCGATGCCGCGTTCGGCGGCCGCGCGCAGCGCGCCGATGCCCATCATGTCGTTGCCGGCGAAAATTGCCGACGGCTTGACCGTATCGAACAGTTGTCCGGCCGCGCGATAGCCGCCCGTCCCCGAAAAATCGCTCTCGACGATCGCGTCGACCGGAATCTCGATGCCGCGCTCGGTCATCGCGCGGATGAAGCCGTGCACCCGCATCGCGCTGACCGCCGTCTGCACCGGCCCGGTGATGCAACCGATCCGCACGTGTCCCAGCTCCAGCAGATGACGGGTGGCCAGATACGCGCCCTTTTCGTGGTCGATCTGCACCAGGTCCGCGTTCAGGCCTTCGATGTTGCGATCGACGATCACCAGCGGCTCGTGCGCGTCGGCGAGCGTTTGCGCGAGTATCGCGTCGTCGCCGGCGGACGCCACGATCAGCCCGTCGATACGCTTTTCCTGCAGCACGCGCAGATAGTTGCGCTGCTTGGCGGGGTCGTCGTCGGAATTGCAGAAGAACACGCAGTAGCCGTTGCGCGCGCAGCCGTCCTCGATCCCGCGCGCCAGCTCCGCGAAATACGGGTTGGTGCTGTTCGGCACCACGAGGCCGATCGTCGAGGTCGCGCGCGCCTTCAGCGAGCGCGCCACCGCCGACGGCACGTAGTGCAGTTCACGGATCGCGTGCTCCACCTTCGCGCGCACGTCGGCCGACACCGGCCGCGAGTTGTTCACCACGTGCGATACCGTCGTGAACGACACGCCCGCCACGGCTGCCACATCCTTGATCGTCGTCATAACCTGTTGCTCTCCTGCCTGTTTTTCCCGCCGGCCACGCCACCTGGCGACCTACCGGACGTCTTCCTCGAAGACAGACCCAACTTATGAATACCTGTGCGTTACCGCCAATCCAACTGCATCCGCGCTGCTTCCACGAACCCCGGCTCAAGCGCGCTTGCGCCGGCTCCGGTAGGTGTCCAGCACCACCGCCACCACGATCACCGCGCCGGTGATCATGCGTTTGGTCGGCTCGTTCGCGCCGATCTGCGCGAGCCCGGCCGCCAGCACCGAAATGATCAACACGCCGAAAAACGTGCTGATCACCGAGCCGCGCCCGCCCATCAGACTCGTGCCGCCGATCACCACGGCCGCGATCACCTGCAGCTCCAGGCCGACACCCGCATTCGGGTCGGCCGCTTCCAGACGCGAGATCTGGAACAGCGCGGCGAGCCCCGAGAGCGCGCCCATCAGCGCGAACACCACCACCTTGTACGGGCGCGGATTGACGCCCGCGAGCCGCACCGCTTCCTCGTTGGTGCCGATGCCGACCAGATAGCGGCCGAACACCGTGCGCGTGAGCACCAGCTGCGCGATCACCATCACCGCGACCGCGATCAGGAACGCCGGCGAAATGCCGAGCGCGATCGGGTTCGACAGGAAGTCGAACGCATCGCCGATATAGGCGGTGCGCGAATTGGTCATCTGATACGCCAGGCCGCGCGCCGCTTCGAGCACGCCGAGCGACACGATGAAGGACGGAATCCGCCAGCCCACCGTCACCGCGCCGGTGATGGTGCCGGTCAGCCCCGCCGCCGCGACGCCGAGCAGCGCCGACGGCAACGGCCCCCAGCCCCACTTCAGCGCGGCCACGCTCACCACCGACGCTCCCAGCGCCAGCACCGACCCCACCGACAGATCGATCCCCGCGACGATCAGCACGAAGGTCATGCCCACCGACATCACCACCAGATCCGGAATCTGGTTGGCGATCGTGCTGAACGTGTCATAGGTCAGAAAGTGCGAACTCAGCAGCGAGAACAGCACGATCATCGCCAGCAGCGCGCCGGCCAGACCGAGGTAGTTCGAAAAGCCGAGCCGCGTGCCGGCCGGCTTGCCGCTTGCGAGCGGCGCCGACGGATCGGCCGGCGGCACGAGGTTGGCGTTCGCGCCCGCGTTCGACTGTGCGTTGGTGCCGCCCTGCTTGCCGCCCGACGCTTCGCGCAACGATTGATCGGTCATGACAGACTCCCTGCTTCGTTGGTGTCGGGGGCGTGCAGCGCTTCGCGGCCGCGGTAGCCGGCGAACGCGGCGGCCAGCAACGCATCCTGCGACCAGCTATCGCGCTCGAACACGCCCGTCATGCTGCCCGCGGACATCACGCCGATCCGGTCGCAGATCAGCATCAGCTCGCGCAGGTCGCTCGACACCACGACGAGCGCGCGTCCTTCGCGAGCCAGCGCGCCCATCAAGCCATAAATATCGAACTTCGCGCCGACGTCGATGCCGCGCGTGGGTTCGTCGAACAACAACACGCGGCTCTCGCGCGCCAGCCAGCGGCCGATCACGACCTTCTGCTGGTTGCCGCCCGACAGCTCGCCCACGATCTGCGCCGGTCCCGAACCGCGAATCCGCATCGCGTCGATCTGCTTTTGCGCCAGCGCGTTCTCGCGCTTCGCATCGACGATGCCGTGCCGCGCCACGCCGCCGATGTTGCCGAGCGACACGTTGGCGGCCACCGGCTGCGGTAGCAGCAGGCCTTCGCCTTTGCGGTCCTCGGTGATCAGCGCGATGCCCGCGCGCACCGCGTCTGACGGCGAATCGATCCGCACCGGCGTGGGCGCCGCACCGGCCGTCGCGGCGAGCGACACGGTGCCGCTGTCCTTGCGGTCGGCGCCGTAGATCAGCCGCATCAGTTCGGTGCGGCCCGCGCCGATCAGGCCGCTGATGCCGAAGATCTCGCCCGCGCGCACCTCGAACGACACGTCGCGCACCACCTTGCCGCGCGCCAGCCGGTCCACTTTCAACAGCGGCGCGCCGATGTTGCGCACGCCCAGATCGATCCGCTCGCCGAGTTCGCGCCCGACCATCCACGTGACGATCTGCTCGCTCGTCAGCCGGGCCATCGCGTCGACGTGCACCAGCCGGCCGTCGCGCAGCACCGCGACCCGCCCGGCCACCCGCGCCAGCTCCTCGAGCCGGTGCGAGATATAGACCAGCGCGACGCCACGCGACTTCAGCCGTCCGATCTGCTCGAACAGCAGGTCGACTTCGCGCGCGGTCAGCATCGCGGTCGGTTCGTCGAGGATCAGCACGCGGCAGTCGTCGATCAGGTTGCGCGCGATCTCCACCATCTGCTGATGCCCGATGCCGAGTTCGCCGACCAGCGTGCCAGGATCGATCGCGTCGAGCCCGACTTGCGCCATCGCGTGACGCGCGTCGTCGCGCAGCTTGCGGCGGTCGATCCAGCCGAAGCTGAACGCGCCCACGCGCGGCAGGCGGTTCAGGAACAGGTTCTCGGCCACCGACAAGGTCGGCAGCAGGTTCAGCTCCTGCATCACCATGCGCACGCCGAGCGTCTCGGCCTCGGTGCGGCTCGCCGGCGCGTACGGCTCGCCGGCCAGCTGCATCGTGCCGGTGGTCGGCTCGACCAGCCCACCGATAATTTTGGACAGCGTACTCTTGCCCGCGCCGTTCTCGCCGGTCAACGCCAAGACCTCGCCGGCGCGCAGCGCCAGCGAGACGTCGGCGAGCACCGGCTCGGCATAGGTCTTGCCGATGCCGCTGACGGACAGGACGACAGGCAAGACATCGTGGTCGGTTGAATCCATCGCGATCCCGGTTCCATGGCGGCCTTCGCGGCCTCATGCGATTCGCTCGAATGAAGCCGTCGACGGCCGTCACGTATCATGTCGGCCCCATGCGCAGGCGCTAAACGACCGCTTATCCTCCCGCCGCGCAGCCGCCGTCATGACGCTTACCTCTGGAATTAACGGCGGCGCGCGCCAATTCTTGAGCGCTGGTTGAGCGTTTGTTGAATAGCGGCGGATTCGCGGGTCTGGCATCACGTCATGGGCCGCTTCTTAGCCGCTTCTTAGCCGCTTCTTAGCCGCTTCATAGCCGCTTCATAGGCCTCTTCACGAGCCGCCTGCGCGGCATGCAACGGCGCGGGCGCCAACCGACGAATCCGCGGTCCCGGCGCCGACTTCGACGCCGGGCGAACGGCGCTTATTTGGTCACGAGGCTAACCGGCGTTTCCACCACCCCGGACAGCTGCGACTGCTTCTTGTGCTCGCTGAGCGCCTTTAGCGCGGTGTCGATGCCGAACACGGCTTGCTTCGCTGCGTATTGATCGGCGGTGGCGAGCACGCGGCCGTCCTTCAGCATCGGCCTGATCGCGTTGATGTTGTCGTAGCCGACCACCAGCACCTTGCCCTGCTTGCCCGCCGCGCGTATCGCCGAGACCGCGCCGATCGCCATGTTGTCGTTGCCCGCGAGCAGCGCCTTCAGGTTCGGGTACTCGTTGAGCATGGCGGAGGCCACCGCGTTGCCCTTGTCGATTTCCCATTCGCCGGATTGCACCGACACGATCTTCGCGCCAACCTTCTGCATTGCGTCCTTGAAGCCCGCCGTGCGCTGCTGCGCGTTGGTGGTGGTCGACACGCCTTCGAGGATGCCGACCTCGTCGCCCGACTTCAGCCGCTTGGCCAGGTAGTCGCCGACCAGCTGCGCGCCCTTGCGGTTATCCGGGCCGACGAACGGCACGTTCAGGTCTTTCGACTTGAGCACGTCCTGATCGAGCCGGTTGTCGATATTCACGACGATGATGCCCGCATCCACCGCCTTCTTGACGACCGGCACGAGCGCCTTCGAATCGGCCGGCGCCAGCACGATCGCATCGACCTTCGAGACGATCATCTGCTCGACGATGCGTATCTGGTTCGCGGTGTCGGTCTCGTCCTTGATGCCGTTGGTGATCAGGTCGAACTGGCCGGGATTGTGTTTCTGGTAGTCCTTCGCGCCGGTTTCCATGGTCAGGAAGAATTCGTTGGCGAGCGACTTCATGACCAGCGCGATCTTCGGTTTATGGGCGGGGGCGTTTTGCGCGTACGCGGTGGAAAACGGCAGCGCGGCGCTAGCGGCGGCGAGAATGGCGGCGGTGAGAAGGCGACGGCGAATGCGATGGCTCATGCGTATCTCCTGGTTTTTCGGGCTCGGGTTCGAGCCATATTTTTCATGGCGCGCAAACGTTTGCGAGGGCTATTCTCAACGCAGACCTTTCGGAATGTCAACGAGCGGCCATGGTGCGGTGCACCGGCGCGCAGCATGCTGCGGCGATGCGGGGTGCTCGATCGATTCAGGCCGGCGTGCTGGATGAGCGCGCCGGCGGGCAGCGTGTGGCAGGGGTCCCTCGCTTGGTCCATGCGTGGCGGTTTTGCCACAGCCGCAAGACGAGCGACCGGCGGGCCGCCTATGCTGGCCTTTTATTGCGTGCCGTGCAAGCCGGGACAATACGAGGCGAGGCCGACGTCAGCCGCGCGCGACTGGGCGAGCTAGAGCCAGCCAGCCTTGCGGAAACGCCGGAACAGGATGAGGTCGACCAGCAGCATGATCCCCAGACATAACGGATAGCCGAACCGGAAGTGCAACTCCGGGATGTTCTGGAAGTTCATCCCGTAGATGCCGGCGATCATGGTGGGCACCGCGAACAGGGCCGCGAACGAACCCAGCCGCTTGGTCACCTCGCTCTCGGTCAGCGAGATCATCCCGAGATTGATCTGCACCGCGGTGACGACCATTTCACGCCGGCCGTCGATGGTTCGGACGATCCGCTCGAGATGGTCGTAGACATCGCGGAAGTACGCCTGCATGCCCTGGCAGACGCTCGGAGTGCGCCCGCCGGTCAATTTGCCGACCGCTTCCAGCAGCGGCGAAATATGGTGCTGCAGGATCACGAGGCGGCGCTTCAACGAGTAAAGATCCTGAATGACCGCGCGCGCCGCAGCCGAATCGTTGCGCTCGAAAATGCGGTCTTCGAGTGCTTCGATCTCGGTGTTCATCGCTTCGACGATCGGGAAGTAGCGATCGACGACGTCGTCGAGCAGCGCGTACAGCACGAAGGCCGAGCCTTCCTTGAGCAGGCGCGGCTCGCGCTCGCAGCGCGCGCGAACTTTCTGGAAGCCGGTGCGCGTGCCGCGCCGCACCGACAGCACGTAGTTGCGCCCCACGAACACGTCGACCTCGCCGAGCACCAGTTCGCCCTCTTCGTCCACCTCGACCGTATGCATCACGGCGAACAGCGACTCGCCGTACTCCTCGATCTTGGGACGCTGGTGGCCGTTTTGCGCGTCCTCGATCGCGAGTTCGTGCAGGTTGAACTCCTTTTTCATCACGGCCAGCTCGCCCGGCCCCGGCTCCTTCAGCGCGACCCAGACGAAGCACTCGGGCCGCGCCACGTAGTCACTGATGCTATCCACGTCGATGTCAGCGAGCTTCCGACCGTCCTGGTAGGCGGCGCAATTGATCAGCATGTTCGATTACCTTGAAAACGTAAGCAGACCGGCGGGCCCCGCCCTGTGCGTAAGCCTTGCGTCAGGTCCGCGTTGACGAATGAGCGTTAGCCGCCATGTTAAGCGGCGCCCCGAAAACGTCACGTGTGTAATTGTTAAACCTTGTGGGGACCGGCGTCGAACGCGCGTATTCCCTAACGGCTATTGCGCCACGCGGTGCAGCATGACGCGATGATCTTCGTTGAATGTGACCGACGCGCGGTTCGTGTAGCGTGGATCGGCCGTCACCAGAAACTGCAGTTCGACGACCGGGTCGAACTGCGTCGACACGCCGACCCGATGCATGCCGGGGCTCAGATAAAAGACCACGTGCTCGCCGTTCATCACGTTGGTGACCTGCTCGCCGTCGACGTACACCAGCGCATCGCGAAACCGCACGATCACGTCGCGCGAGCGCTCGCGCCGCACATCCACCGCGATGAGTCCCGCCGCCGGCTCCGTATAGCCGGGCCGCACGATGCGCGCCGACGGCACCGGCTTGAACGGCACCGGCTCGGCCGGAGTCGACGCGCAACCGGCAAGCACCCCGCATTGGAGCGCGACGGGGATGACGAGCGTGACCAGCGCGGCTTTGCACTGGCAATGCAAGCGCATCGGCATATCGCCTCCCCCTTGTGATTGATCGTGATTGCGCTTCTTGTCCTCGCATGGCGCGATGTCTGCCCACCCCGACTCCCGCGCCGCCATGCATGGATAGCAACGCGCGGGCGTTCCGCCAGCCGGGCCGGGCCGGGCAGCCCATACTCGCTCCTCTTGCATGGCGTCGCGTTCTTCTTCATGATCGCTGCAAAAGGGCCGCGCCGTGCGCGCTTCGCGTTGCGGATTTTCCCTCGGTTCGAGCGTGCCGCCAAGCTTGTCCGGCATGCAGACTGCGCCGTCCGCGTCGCCGGACCTGCAAGCAAGGAGACTGCTATGTGGTATTTCACCTGGATTCTCGGCGTCGGCGTGGCCTTGGGCTTCGGCATCATCAACGTGCTGTGGCTGGAGACCAACGGCAAGTTCTCGCGCGATCCGCCGCCCGGCGCCCCGCCGTCCACCGCTGCCACGGACAACCCTTCGTGACCCATCTGGTTTTCTTTTGCGGTCACGCAGGCACCGGCAAAACCACGCTCGCGAAGAAACTGATCGGCCCGCTGATGCAAGCGAGCGGCGCGCCCTTCTGCCTGCTCGACAAAGACACGCTGTTCGGCGGTTATAGCGCGGCCGCCATGGCGATGCTGACCGGCGACCCGAACGACCGCGACAGCCCGCTTTTTCTCCAGCATCTGCGCGACCCCGAGTACCGCGGACTCATCGACACCGCGTGCGAGAACCTCGAACTCGGCGTCAGCGCGCTGGTGGTCGGGCCGCTGTCGCGCGAGGTGCGCGAGCGGCGCCTGTTCGATCACGCGTGGCTGGGTGTCGGCGCGGACGTGGCGCTGCGCGTCGTGTGGGTTCATACGTCCGAAGAGACGGCACGGCAGCGGATCGTCGAACGGGCGGATCCGAACGACGCGTACAAGCTTGCGCACTGGGAGCAGTACCGGCAGCGCCGCTTCGTGCCCAGCGGCGCGCTTTGCGACGATCTGTTGATGTTCGACAACACCGCGCCCAAGCCGCAGGACTTCGAGGCGCTGCTCGCGCGCATCGTCGGCGAGCCGCAGGCGGCGGGCGTGATGATGCCGCCGGTGCCGGTCTAGCTGGCGGCGACGTCCCTGAAACAGAAATGCCCCGCGAGGCGGGGCATTTCCGGTGCGATCTGTACGACCCTTCTGTACGACTTTTTGCGCGGCCCTCTGCGGGGCCTTTCGTCGTTCAGCGCGACGGCGAAACACACCGCCGCTTCGTCTCACGGCCCTCGATTGCCGTGCGTTACAACGATGGCCGCAGGTTAGACCGTCGCCATCGCATCCAGCGACTGCCCTTCGTACAACTGGCCGAAGCGATTCGCAAGGAAGTCGCGCAGCGACACCTGCTCCTGGCGCACGAAACCCTTTTGCGGCAGCTTGCGTTCGCGGAACAGATCGAGCACCGCGCACATCGCGCCGGCCGTAGTGATCTGGATCGCGCTCATCGGCACACCGCACACGGTCTTAGCGAAAATCTTGCGGGTGAACACTTCCTGCATCAGTTGACCGTCGCGCATGCCGCTCACTGTGATGAACACCAGCACGACGTCCTGGGCGGTCGCCGGTACCGAGCGGCGCATGATGGTCTTAAGCGTGTCGCGGTCGCTCGAAAGACGCAGGTCCTCGAGCAGGAACTGCATCAGATTGCGGTGGCCCGGATAGCGCACCGACTTGTAGTCGAGCGATTCGACCCGGCCCGCCAGCGTCTCGCACAGCGTGCCGAGGCCGCCCGACGTATTGAAGGCTTCGTATTCGGTGCCGTCGAGCGAAAAATGTTCGAGGCCTTCGAGCGGCTGCACCCACTGCGTGCGGCTGTCGCGAATCGCTTCGCAAGGCTGGCAGTACTCGTTGATCAGACCATCGACGCTCCACGTCAGGTTGTACTTCAGCGCGTTGGTCGGAAACTCCGGCAGCGCGCCCACGCGCATCTTGACGTCGCGGATTTCGCTGAAGCGGTTCGCCAGTTCGTGCGCGGCAATGCCGATGAAGCCCGGCGCGAGACCGCACTGCGGCATGAACGCATGCTCGGCGTCGTCGGCGATCGCGCGGATCGCGTGCGTGGCGCGCACGTCTTCGGTCAGATCAAAGTAATGCACGCCCGCGCCCTTGGCGGCCGCCGCCACGCTCACCGCGAGGTAATACGGCAACGCGTTGACGAGCGCGTCGAAGCCTTGTATTGCGGCACGCAGCGCGGCGGCGTCGGCGGAATCAACGCGGCGTGTGGGGATGCCCTGCGCGGCGAGCTTGTCGAGCGCGGCTTGCTCGCGGTCGAAGGCGACGACTTCGTAGTCGCCGGTTTCACGCAGCATATGCGCGATGGTATGTCCGATCAGACCGGCACCCACAATGGCTACTTTCATGCGCTTCTCCTTGTTATCTGTGTGCTGTCTCCAGCTTGGGACGTGCGCTGCGCTTCACGCGCGGCGTCCGGCGGGCTGAACCCTTGAGCAACAGTTTAGGGAGAAGCGAAAACAGTTCATACACGCAAAATGCTGCGTTATGACGATGAAGTTCGACGTTATGACCAACGCGTTAGTCGATCCGACGCAATCGTATAAAAATCGCGTTAACGCCCGTGGCAGAGGTCAGCAAATATCGGCAACCCACAGCAACCATCGTGCGCGTTCACACTGTCCCGCGGTCGATCTTGCGCGCGAGGATGATCGAGGTCGTGGTCCGCTCCACGCCTTCCATGCCGCCGATCTGATCGAGCAGATCGTTCAGCCGCTCGGGCGAGTCGGCCCGCAGCCACGCGACATAGTCGAACTCGCCGCTCACCGCGCACAGCAACTGCACTTCCGGCATCTTGCCGAGGCGCTTCTGCACCGCCGGCCCGTACTTCGGCGCGATGATGATGCCGACATAGGCGACGATGCTCGAATCGAGCACGTCCTGGCCGAGCCGCACGCTATAGCCGGCGATCACGTTGCTACGCTCGAGCCGCGCGATTCGCGAGATCACGGTGGTGCGCGCCACATCCAGTTGGCGCGCGAGACTGGCGACGCTTTCGCGCGCGTTGGCTTGCAGCAGTGCAACGAGGTTGCGGTCGAGGTCGTCGAGCTGGTCGAGGCGCGGTGGTCTCATCGGGGGAGAAAGAAGTTGGTCAACGGTGCAGCGGATTATCGCGCGTCTGCGGCGCGCAATGGCGATCCGGGCGGCCGTGAAGTTCACGCGCCGAAGCGCTTGCTTGCGAAACCGCCAAGGCTGGTGGGAGCCCCGGTATGCGCGCCGCTCGCGCGCGTACCGGGCCACCGCGACCAACGAAATGGCGCAGCAACCGGTCCGCTCTCAAGCGCCCGCTCCGATCGCGGCGACGAAAGTTAACGAAAGGAAACGTAAGCGCCAGCTATTTCCCTTTCGTTTCGGTTGTAAGCGTTTGTCGCACAAGAGCCGCATTGGACGGATATCGTGATACTAATAGCGGCCACGGCGAAATGGGGCAGCCGGCCGCCGTGCGTCACCAACGGTCGATGCGTAGCGGGCCGCTCGCCACCCGCCTTGTCCCAATTCGAACAGACATCAGGAGTTTCGATGAAAAAAGCACTGGTAATGCTGGCCACCGCCATTTCCATGAGCGGCGCGTTCGCACAAACTTCCGCGCCGGCCTCGGCACCCGCAGGCGCCGCTTCCGCGCCCGCCGGCAAGGCCGGTCACGAGCGCAACGTCGAAGACCGCATCGCCTATCTGCACGCGCAACTGAAGATCACCTCCGCTCAGGAATCGCAGTGGAACGCGTTCGCCGACGTGATGCGCGGCAACGGCCAAACGATGGGCCAGCTGTTCCAGGAACGCAAGGCCGCCACCAACGTGAGCGCGCTCGACGATATGAAGCAGTACGCGACGATCGCGCAGGCGCACGCGGACGGCATGAAGAAACTGGTCGACGCGTTCGAGCCACTGTACAACAGCCTGTCGCCGGAGCAGAAGAAGCTGGCCGACGCGACCTTCCATCAGCCGGGCGGCGGTCATCGTCACCATGGCAAGGGCAAGGCTGGCAATGCGGCGCCCGCCAGCGACGCGACGGTGAAGCCGTAAGAAGTGAATTGCACTGCGCGCGGCGCGGTTTTCGCGCTGCGCGACGCCGGATTCTTTTGCGATGGGCGGCGGCATCGGCGTGCATGCGACGAGCGTCGAATACTACTCGTCGAGATTCGCGCGGGTTACGCGGCATCTTTTGTCGGCGCACCTGCCCGTTCGAAACAGGCGACTCATGCGCCTATCGCAAAAAAAACTAAAAGAAAGCAAAACAAACAGGCCGCCAGATGCATCTGGCATGATGCGGGTACTCGGCTTCAGCGGACCACGGCCCACAACCCGGCCGTGACCCCGGACCGAAGCGCCGCTGTCCATATTTCCACGCTCACCCGCCCCACCCCCGCTTCATGACCGAACTCAAAAACATCGATCTGCGCCAGGACACCCAAGCGCAACGCGTCGTCAAAGACGAAACGGTAAGCGTCGAATTTGCCGCCGCCGAAGGCGAACTGATGAGCCTCGAAGGCCCGAACCGCTATCTGCGCGGCGATGCGCTGATTACCGGATCGACCGGTGACCGCTGGGTCGTGTCGCGCGAGCGCTTCGACGCCAAGTACGTTCCCGCCGACACCGCCCTCGCGCACGGCGAACCGGGCGCGTATCGCAACCGCCCCGCCGTCGTGCTCGCCAGACAGATGAACGAAGCGTTCTCGCTCGCGCGTTCCGCGCACGGCGGCGACGTGCTGCGCGGCGCCGCCGGCGACTGGATCATGCAGTACGCCCCCGGCGACTACGGCGTAGTCCAGGCCGCGCGCTTCGCGAAGGTCTACCGGCGCGCGGACTGAGCCGTCTCAGGCGAACTCGTCGCCCAACTCCACGGTGACATCGCGCGGCACCGGCTCGCCGTTCGCATACTGCTCTTCGAGCGAGCCGAGGCTCGCTTCGACATACGCGCGCAACACCGCGAAACTGCGGCCGCGCAGCCGTGCCGGCAACGCGCGGTAACGCGCCAGCGACGCCGGCGCGATCGCCACGGTCATCACGATACGACGCGCGGTCGCGCCGAAACGCATCGCCACCCAGTGAATCGCCAGCGTCGGCGTGCCGTCTTCGGCCGCGCGCTGGATGAACTGTGTCTGCTCGGGAAACAGATCGCTGATCACGCGCGCCAGCTCCTCGAACTCGGGGTTGGCGCAGTCGTATTGGTAAGCTTCCATGGGGTCTGCCGGAAGAGATTCTGAAGGTGGGCCGGAAAAACCAGGCAGATTTTAGGCAAAGACCGGGGCTTTAGCGAGACACGGCATCACGCGGTTGCCGCGCGACGTCTGAAGGTCCGCATCAGCAGCCCCGCGACGACCACCGCGCCCAGCGCATACACGGCATCCACCGCCGAGAGCGGCACGAGCTGCGCCTGGAACAATGCGGCAGGCACGTCGACGAGCGCATGCAACACGATCGCGACCGGCAGGATGCCGCGCCAGCCCGCTCGCACGCCGCGCCACATCAGCACCGACAGGCCGATCTGAAACACCAGCGCGGCCACTCGTTCGAGCGCGAATATGCCGGCCGTCTGCGGCGTCAGGCTGGCGAGAATCAGGTGAATGCGCATCAGCGAATCGGGCGGCAGATTGCTCAGATAGCCGTCGAGCTGGCCGCGGTTTTCGAACACCGCGAACAGCAACCATTGAACCTGCACCAGCACGCCGGCCATCCATGCTTCCGCGCCGCCGTGACCGAGGCCGTAGGTCAGCGCGGTGCCGTTGTCGGCGCGCGCCGCGTTGGCGGCAGCCGCGGACTTCGCCGCAGCGCGCCTGAGCAGCAGCCGCATGCCGATGAACCGCCCCACTTCCTCGCACACGCCCGCCGCCAGCGCGCCATACACGACGAACGCGAGCGGATTCGACAGCAACGCAGCGGTCGCCTCGTTCCGATGCAGCAGGTAGTCGTTCAGCGCGCGCTCGATCACCATCGCGAACAGCGCGAACACGGCGATGCCGGCGATCGCGTCGCGCGGCTGCAGTGCGAGCGGCCGGCGCAGACGCCGGTAGATCAGAAACGGTAACGCGGCGACGAACAACGTCGCGACGGCTAGGCTCGAGAGGGTAAGCGGTGCTACAACCATGAGTTTCCTTGCGATGACCGGCGCGCACCCGCTGCGCGTCGCAGCCCGAATGATCGCAGATCAGCGCGAAGTCGACGCGCGAACGATCAGCTCGCCCGGCAAAAGACAGTCGCGCACGGCGCTTTGCACGCCTTCGATGCGCTCGTGCAGGAACTCGACCGCGCGATAGCCGATCTCGTAGGTCGGCTGACGGATCGTCGTGATGCCGGCGAGTTCGGCCCAGTCGGGGTCGTCGATGGAAAGGAGCGCGACACGCGTCTGCCAGCCGGCGCCGTAACGCGCTTTCAGATGCAGCGCGAGACGCAGCGCGACGGGGGCGTTGGCCGCGAACAGTGCGACGCGTGCTGTGGTGCCTGGGGTGCCCGCGTTGCCTGCCTTGCCCATCGCGCGATCATCTCCGCCCGCCTCGATCGCGCGGTCCAGTTCGGCGAGGCCGCGCTCGACCGCGGCCGTGTCCGCGAGATCCAGCACCAGCGTATGCGCACGTGCGGCGTTCTGGGCCCGCATCGCGTCACGAAACGCCAGCTCGCGCAGTTGCCGCGAACTGACCTGCTCGAACGGCTGAACCACGAACCAGATGTCGTCGAAACCCTGCTCCAGCAGATGGCGCGTGCCGAGTTCGGCGGCGGCCCGGTTGTCGAGGCCGACCATGTCGGCGGAGAGGCCGTCCACCAGACGGTCGACAAGCACCGCCGGAATTCCGCCGCCGCCGACCGGCCGCAGCGTTTCCTCGCGCACGCCGAGCGCGTTGACGATCACGCCTTCCACGCGATACGTGGTCAGCAGTTGCAGATAGCGCCGCTCCATCTCCACTTCATTGGCCGCATGGCAGATCAGCGGCATCAGCCCGAGCGCGTGGCACGCCGCTTCCACGCCTTGCAGCACTTCGACCGTGTACGGGTTCGTCAGATCGGCGAGCAGCATGCCGATCAGACGGTTGCGGCCGCGCTTGAGGCCGCGCGCCATCTGGTTCGGCTGATAGTCGAGCCGGGCGATCGCGGCTTCGATGCGCGCGCGCAATTCCGGCGACAGCACGCTCATCTCGCCGTTCAGATAGCGCGAAATGCTGGTCTTGCCGGTGCCGGCTTCGCGCGCGACATCGGTGATCGTCGCGCGGCGCGGCGCGGTTTGCGGCGGCGTGGTCATCGGCTATCGCCGCGCGGGGACGCCTCAGTCGGCTTGCTCATGCTCGCTCACTTCGCCAGCACGTCGCGATTGACGATGTTGGTCGTCAACTTGCCGTCGAGCGCGGCGACCAGATTCTCCGCCGCATTGCGCGCCATCGCATGACGCGTCTCGTGGGTCGCCGAGCCAATATGCGGCAGCGCGACCACGTTCGCGAGCTTCAGCAGCGGCGAGTCGGCCGGCAACGGTTCGGTGTCGAACACGTCGAGCCCCGCGCCGTGAATCGTGCCGTTTTGCAGCGCCTCGATCAGCGCCTGTTCGTCGACTGTCGCGCCGCGCGACGCATTGATCAGAATCGCGCTCTTCTTCATCGATCTCAGTTCCGCCGCGCCGATCATATGCTTCGTCTCGGGCGTGAGCGGCACTTGCAGACAGACGAAGTCGGCGCTCGCGAGCAATTCCGGCAACTCGACGCGCCGCGCGCCGTAGGCCTGCTCCGCATGCGGATTCGCGCTGCGGTTGGTGTAGAGCACCTGCATGTTGAAGCCGAGCGCCGCGCGCCGCGCGACCGCGCCGCCGATCCGCCCCAGCCCGACGATGCCGAGCGTCTTGCCCTGCACGTCGACGCCGAACTCGGCCGGTCCGATGCTGGTGCGCCACTGCCCCGCCTTGACCCATTCGGCGAGTTCGACCACCCGGCGCGCCGACGCGAGGATCAGCGAAAACACGGTGTCGGCGGTGGATTCGGTCAGCACGTCCGGCGTGTGCGCGAGCACGATGCCGCGGCGCGTGAGATCGGCGACATCGAACTGGTCGAAGCCCACCGAGATGGTCGACAGCGCCTTCAGGCGGCTCGCGCCTTCGAGCATGGCCGGGGTGATCTTCGCGCTCGCGCCGATGCCGCCGTCGGCATCGCGCAACGCGGCGACGAACGCGTCGTGCTGCTCGGGATCGACCTGCACCACTTCCGCATGCTGTTGCAGATACGCGAGCACATCTTCGGGCAGCGACTTCCAGGCGACGATCTTCTTCATCAGCTTATTTTCCTTGCAACGGGGTGGCGAGTGCGGGCGCCTGGGTGAGCGGCTGCGGCTTGACGATCAGCGTCAGGATCACCGCGGCGATCAGCGCCACGCTCATGAATGCATAGGATGCCGAAGGCGAACCGGTCGCGCCGTTCAGATAGCCGACCACATACGAGCCGACGAACGAACCGAGCGCGCCCATGCTGTTGATCAGCGCCATCGCGCCGCCCGCGACGTTCTTCGGCAGCAGTTCCGGCACGATCGCGAAGAACGGCCCATAAGGCGCGTACATCGCGCCGCCCGCGATCACCAGCAATGCATACGAGAGCCAGAAATGCGTGGAGCCGAGCGCATACGACGCCGCGAACGCCACCGCGCCGACCAGCAGGAACGGCCACACGAACACTTTACGGCGGTTGAGTTTATCCGATGCCCATGAAGCTGCAAGCATCGCGATGGTCGCGGCCAGATACGGCAGCGCCGACAGCCAGCCGGTCTCGACCATGCCGAGCGTCGAGCCGTTCTTGAGGATCGACGGCAGCCACAGCACGAAGCCGTACACGCCGATGCTCCAGCAGAAATACTGCGCGCACAGCTTGATCACCGCGGGTGTGCGAAACGCTTCGCTGTAATTGCGCACCGGCTTGATCGCGGCCTGCTCCGCGCGCAGCGTTTCGGCGAGATCGTCCTTTTGTTGCTGGTTGAGCCACGAGACCTGCTGCGGCTTGTCCTGCACGATGAACCACCAGCACACGGCCCAGATGATCGCGGGCGCGCCCTCGGCGATGAACATCTGCCGCCAGCCGAACGAATGCACCAGATAGCCCGACACCACCGACATCCACAGCACCGTCACCGGGTTGCCGAGAAGCAGGAAGGTGTTGGCGCGCGAGCGCTCGCGCTTCGTGAACCAGTTGCTGATGAAGATCAACATCGCGGGCATCACGGCGGCTTCGACGACGCCGAGCACGAAGCGGATCACCATCAGCGCCGGAATGCTGCTGACCATGCCCGTTAGCGCCGCGCAGCCGCCCCACAGGATCAGGCTCCAGAACACGAGCTTCTTCACGCTGCGGCGTTCCGCGTAGATCGCGCCGGGAATCTGGAAGAAGAAATAGCCGAGGAAGAACAGCGCGCCGATCAGCGACGACAGTCCCTTGCTGATGCCGAGATCCTGGTTGATGCCGGCGGCCGACGCGAAGCCGAAGTTGGCGCGATCCAGATAGGCGAGGCTGTAGGTGATGAATACGATCGGCATGATCGTCCACCAGCGGCGAATCGCGAGCGATGAGGTCATGAGTGTCTCCTTTGTCGACCAGAGTTGGCGCTTTAGCGCTTACTCCGGTCCCATACACGATAGTTGCTGAGTTGGCGCTTTAGCGCCTACTCCGAAACAATGATGGAAAGTGATGCGGCGCTGTCGGGCGCTCTTGCTGTTATCGAGGCGCCCTGGGTAAAAGCGGACGACGGCTGTACGCTCAGGCCGCAGATGCGATCGGTGCCGCGGCGGCGGCGTTCGCATCGGCCAGTTCGAGCGCGCCGAGTTCGGCGCGGTGCGGCAGGCCTTCCGAATCGCCGATCACCTGGATCGCCAGCGCGCCGATGCGGTTGCCGCGCGCCACCGCTTGCGGCAACGGTTTGCCTTCGAGCAGCGCGCTGATCACGCCGACCGCGAAACCGTCGCCCGCGCCGACCGTGTCCACGACGTTCCCGACCGGCTTCGCGGCGATCACGCCCGAGCCGTCAGCGGTGCGGAAGTAGGCGCCGTGCGCGCCGAGCTTGACGATCACGCCGCGCGCGCCATGTTCCAGGTAGAAACCGGCGATGTCCTGCGGCTCCGTGTAGCCCGTCAGGATCTCGCCCTCGCCGATGCCGGGCAGCACCCAGTCGGCCAGCGCGGCGAGCGCATTCAGACCCTCGACCATCGCGGCGCGCGAGGGCCACAGGGTCGGGCGCAGATTCGGGTCGAACGAAATCGTCTTGCCGGCCGCGCGCATTTCGCGCGCGAGATGGAATGCGAGTTCGCGCGAGCTTGCCGAGATCGCGGGCGCGACGCCGGTCAGATGCAGGTGCCGCGCCGGCAGCACGTAGTCCGCCGCATAGTCGGCGAGCGACAGGTGGCTCGCCGCCGAGCCCTTGCGGAAATATTCGACCGCCGGGTCGCTGCCGTCGTCGTTTTTCGACTTGAGCTGGAAGCCCGTGGGATAGCGTTCGTCGGTGCTGACACAGCGCTGATCGATGCCCTCTTTCGTCAACGTGTCGCGCACGTACTGGCCGAACGAATCGTTGCCGACGCGGCTCATCCAGCCCACCTGGAAGCCGAGCCGGGACAAACCGATCGCCACGTTCAGATCCGCGCCGGCGACGCGCTTCGTGAATTGCCCGACGCCGGCCAGCGGGCCGGTTTCAGCGGCGACGAACATGGCCATTGCTTCGCCGTAGGTGATGACATCGAGTGCTGCGCCTGGGGTGTTCATGCTTGCTCCTGCGTGTTCCTTCTGCTGCGGGTTGTGCGTTTTGCCGCGGGTTTTTGGTGCCTGGTTTGCGGGTGGTTGGCCGTGCGTTCGCGGCGCGTTGGCGGTTGCGATGCGTCCGCGCTTGCCGTGCGTTTGTCACGCGTTTTTTCGGGCCGTTTCGCCGGCGTCATGCCGGGCGTCGTTCCGTCCGTTTTGCTGCGAGCCTCGTGCCGCCCGCCGTTCCGGATGCTGCTCTTTCTCTCAGGTTCCAGCCGCCGCTCACACCGCAGCCAGCCATTCGACATAGTGCGCCGCGTCCGCCTCGACACGGGTCGCATCGAGTGGAAACTCGATGCCGCGCGGCACATCGCGCGGCAAGCGGTCGAGCACCGCGATGAAGCGCGTATCGTCGGCGGCGGGCGCGGCGGAAAAGCGCCGCGCGCCCTCACCCATCGTCGTCTTGCAATGGATGTATTCGACGTGCGGCGCGAGCTGTGCGGCGGCCTCGAGCGGTGCGACGTCGCGCCATGCCCAGTTGCCGATGTCGAAGGTCATGCCGAGCACGTGCGCATGCTCTTCGCGCGCCAGCGCGTCGAACAGTCCGACGAACTGCGTGAGCGAGCCGCCTTCGGCCAATTGCCCGTTTTCCACCACCAGCCGCACATTCGAATCTTGCGTCTGCTCGGCGATCTCCGCGCCGGCTGCGTCGCGCACGAACCCGCCTAGTTGCAGCTTGACGAAGCGCGCGCCGAGCGCACTCGCTTCGTCGAACGCCAGACGCAGCGCGGCCGCGTCGAGCCGGCCGTCGGCCGTGTACAGCGCCGCGGGTGTCGAAAACACCGACCACAAGCCCAGTTCGGCAATCGCGCAGCCTAGCGCACGCAGGCGCTGCGGCGCGGCTTCGGCCTCGCCGGCGAACAGCTCTCGACGCACCTCGAAGCCCGCGGCGCCGGCCCGCCGGCTCGCCTGCGCGCACTTCAGGTGACCCTGCGCGCGGACCGCATCCATCCCGAATGCGCTTGCGACGATCACGATGTCCATCACGTCAGCCATGTCGAATCTACTCAGTTCTGTGCCGTTGTCGGTATTTGGAACCGGTTCCAAGCCCGCTTCGAAAAAAAGCGCCGAAGCGCTTGCGATGCCCGAATGATGCGGCGAGACCCGCCGAACGCACCATAGAGGAAATCCCCAGGCGCGCCGGGCACGGCTGCGCCGCTCAGACGCCCTCGGCGAGACAGAGCGCGAGAAACCGCTCGACCACGCGCGACGGCGCACTCGCGAAGGGGACGAGAATCGACAGACGACGCGTCAGCGGCTCCGGGCCCAGCGACAACCGGCATAGCGCACCGTCTTCGTGACGCATCGACATGCCGGACACGAAGCCGACGCCCATGCCGGCCCGTACCGCCTCCTTCACCCCTTCGACGCCGGCGATTTCCAGCGCCACGCGCATCGGCACACCCACCCGCGCGAATGCGCGCTCGACGATCTGCCGCACCGCCGAGCCCGCCTCGCGCAACACCAGCCCATGCGCGGCGAACGCCGCCAGATCCGCACGCCCGCCCTCGCCCACCTGCGCCAGTGGATGCGAACGCGGCACGATCGCGACGATCTCGTCCTCGCGCCATGCGTGCACGGCGGTGTCCGGCGGCAGATCGGCGCCGACCGGCCCTTCGATCATCGCGATGTCCACGGAGCCGAGCGCCTCGACGATTTCCGTGGTGTTGCCGTTGGCGGTATGCACGGTGACCTCCGGATAACGGCGATGAAATTCGGCGATCAGGTACGGCAGCAGGTAGCTCGCTGGCGTGGTGCTCGCGCCGATCCGCAAGGTGCCTTGCTCGAGGCCGCGCAGCGCGTCGCGATAGGCGTGCGCCTGGCGCCAGGTGTCGCGCAGCCGCATCGCATAGCTCGCCAGTTGCTCGCCGGCTGGGGTCAGGCGCACGCCGCGCCCGTTGCGCTGATAGAGCGGCTCGCCGAATTCGTCCTGCAATTGCCGCAACTGCCCGGATACCGCCGGCTGCGACAGATGCACCGCCACAGCCGCGCGGCTGATATTGCGATGCTCGGCGACGGCGGCGAAGGTTATAAGTTGATCGGGGGTCATGGCAATAGAAATATCAGTTGAGCCGATACTTTACATCCTAAATGATGATTTTTCATATCCTTATATCTCTTTTAGGATTAGGCCCATCGAATCCAGTCAGTCAGGCCCGCGCCATGTCCACCACACCGGTACACCTTACCGCCGTCACACCCGCCGAGTCGTCCACGCGCGGGCAACTGAACGGCATTCTCTTCGTCGCGCTGTTCGCCGCGGCCGTGACCCGCATCGCGTCGATCCCGGCGATCGCCGGTCTGGGCTTGAGCCCGCTGATCGTCGGCATCGTCGCCGGGGCCATTTATGGCAACGCGCTGCGTGACGGCATGCCCGCGAGCTGGGCGGCGGGCGTCAATTTTTCGGCGCGCAAGCTGCTGCGCATCGCCGTGGCCTTCTTCGGCTTGCGCGTGAGCCTGCAGGAAATCGCTCAGGTCGGGCTGCCGGGCCTCGCGGAATCGGTGCTGATCGTGGTGAGCACGCTCGTCATCGGCACGTGGGCCGGCATGAAGATCATGAAGCTCGACCGCGACACGGCACTCCTGACCGCCGCCGGCAGCGCGATCTGCGGCGCGGCCGCGGTGCTCGCGTTCGAATCCACGCTGCAATCGAAGCCGCACAAGAGCGCGATGGCCGTGGGCAGCGTGGTGCTGTTCGGCACGCTGTCGATGTTCCTGTACCCGGTGCTGTTCAACGCGGGCTGGCTGCATCTCGATACGCTCGGCGCTGGTCTGTTCTTCGGCGGCACGATTCACGAGGTGGCGCAGGTGGTCGGCGCGGCCAGCAACGTGAGCCCCGAAGCGACGCACATCGCCACCATCGTCAAGATGACCCGCGTGATGCTGCTGGTGCCGGTGCTGCTGGTGGTCGGCATGTGGGTGAACCGCTCCGCGCGCAACGCGGCGGCAGCGGGCTCGCCGGACGGCGCTCACGGCAGCGCCCCCCGCAAGCTGGCGATTCCCTGGTTCGCGGTCGGCTTTCTCGCGTTCGTCGTGATCAACTCGCTGCACGTGCTGCCGGAAGCCGCGACCAGCACGCTCAACACACTCGACACCTTCGCGCTGACCATGGCCATGACCGCGCTCGGCATCGAAACGCGCTTTTCGCAGATCCGCCAGGCCGGCCCACGTGCGCTGACCACCGGCCTGATCCTGTACGTGTGGCTGATTGCCGGTGGTCTGGGCATCACATGGGCCGTCCAGCACCTGCTCGGCTAAGCCACCCGCGCTTTCGAACCCACCCCGCCGCGCGCGGGGTTTTGCGCATTCTGGGGAAGCATCCGGCGCGCTCGCGCGGCATACTGGCTGCTGGCGTCACCTGCTCCTGCAACCCGCTCACGCCGAGCGCATGGGCGACCGGAACGAGGATCGAACGATGAGCCTGGAACTTTACTACTGGGACGGCCTTCAGGGCCGCGGCGAATTCGTGCGGCTCGCGCTGGAGGAAGCCGGCGCCGACTACGTGGAAGTGGCGCGCGGCACGCCGTCGGAGGGCCTCGGCACCGGCACGATGATGAGCGTGATGAAAAGCCGCGACGAACCCCATCCGCCGTTCGCGCCGCCGTTTCTGAAAGACGGCGATCTGGTGATCTCGCAGACCGCCAACATCCTGTTCTATCTGGGGCCGCGGCTGAATCTCGCGCCGTCGGCCGAAAGCCTGCGCTACGTTGCCAACGGTCTGCAGCTGACCGTCGCCGACGTCGTCACGGAAGCGCATGACACGCATCATCCGCTCGCCAGCGGCCTTTACTACGAAGATCAGAAAGACGCCGCGAAGGTGCGCGCGCACGACTTCATCGACAACCGGATTCCGAGGTTCATGTCGTATTTCGAACGCGTGCTCAAGCAGAATCCGGCCGGCGACAGCTTCATGGTCGGCGACGCGCTCACCTACGTCGACCTGTCGATGTTCCAGCTGATCGACGGCCTGCTGTACGCGTTCCCGCGCGCGCTCAAGCGCTTCGGCGAACACTATCCGCGACTCGCCGCGCTGCACGACGCGGTGATCGAGCGGCCGAACATCGCCGCGTATCTGCAGTCCGAGCGGCGCATCGAACATAACGAGGCCTGCATCTTCCGGCACTACCCGGAACTCGACAAGGCGGCGACTTGAACCGCGCCGTCGTCCATCGCTCACCCGCAGCAGCGCGCCCGCCGTCCATAGCGGGCGCGCTGCTGTCGTGGCGCCCGTCCTTTAACCCCCCCTCATGCCCCGTACCGCCGACGTGCTTTCATTCCTGCTGAAGCTGCGCACCCGCGCCCAACATCTGTTCCGCCTCTCCGAAGCCCACACGATGCTGGTCTGGTCGGTGGTGGTCGGCATCGCCGGCGCGTTTGCGACCATCGCCTTTCGCGAGGCGATCGCGCTGCTGCAACTGGCGGTGACCGGCCGCTCCGGCAGCTTCGTCGAGATGGCGCGCAGCTTGCCGTGGACCGTGCGCATCTGGCTGCCCGCGGCCGGCGGCCTGATCGCCGGCTTCTTCCTGCTGATCGCGCAGCGCCACGCCGACAAAGCCAATCACGTCGACTACATGGAAGCGGTCGCGATCGGCGACGGCGTGGTGCCGGTGCGGCTGAGTCTGTGGCGCAGCGTGTCGTCGCTGTTCACGATTGCGAGCGGCGGCTCGATCGGCCGCGAAGGACCGATGGTGCAACTGGCCGCGCTGGGGGCGTCGCTAATCGGCCGCTGGGTGCATTTCGATCCGTCGCGGCTGCGTCTGCTGGTCGCCTGCGGCGCGGCGGCCGGGATCACGTCCGCGTACAGCGCGCCGATCGCAGGCGCGTTCTTCGTCACCGAGATCGTGCTCGGCTCGATCGCGATGGAGAGCTTCGGGCCGGTGGTGGTGTCGGCGGTGGTCGCCAACATCACGATGCGCGAATTCGCCGGCTACAAGCCGCCGTATGAGATGCCGGTGTTTCCGGCGGTGACCGGCGTCGAGGTGCTGCTGTTCGTCGCGCTCGGCGCGCTGTGCGGCGCGGCGGCGCCGCAGTTTCTGCGGCTGCTCGACGCGTCGAAGGCGGCCTTTCGCAAGCTGCCGGTGCCGCTGCCCGTGCGGCTCGCACTCGGCGGCTTCGTGGTCGGCATCATCTCCATCTGGACCCCCGAGGTGTGGGGCAACGGCTATAGCGTCGTCAACTCGATCCTGCATTCGCCGTGGACGTGGACCGCGCTCGTCCTCGTGCTGGTGTTCAAGCTCGCGGCGACCGCGGCCACCGCCGGTTCCGGCGCGGTCGGCGGGGTTTTCACGCCGACCCTGTTCGTCGGCGCGGCGGTCGGCTCGCTGTTCGGCCAGGGCATGCATGCGCTGTGGCCGCATGCGACCTCGGCGCCCTACGCGTATGCGATGGTCGGCATGGGCGCGTTTCTCGCCGGCGCAACCCAGGCGCCGCTGATGGCGATCCTGATGATCTTCGAGATGACGCTCAGCTACCAGGTCGTGCTGCCGCTGATGCTGTCGTGCGTGGTCGCGTATTTCATCTCGCGCGCGATCGCCAAGACCTCGATGTACGAAATCACGCTGCGGCGCAATCGCGAGGAACAGGAGCGCACGCGCCTGCGCGCCACGCAGATGCGCGAGCTGATCCGTCCCGCCGAAACCGTCGTGCTGCCCAACGCGAGCGTGCAGGAGATGACGCGCGTGTTTCTCGAATATCCGGTGAAGTATCTGTACGTCGCCAACCAGTCCGGCGCGTTTCTCGGCGTGGTCGCGCTCAAGGACATCACATCCGATCTGCTCGACAAGCGCGACACGGCGGCGAAAACGGCGGCGGATTATTTGCAGGCGCACTTCGACGTGCTCACGCCGGATATGTCGCTCGGCGTCGCGTTGCAGCACTTCCTCGCGTTCCAGGGGGAGCGTCTGCCGGTAGTGGAAAGCGCCGCGCATCCGAAGCTGGCGGGCGTGGTCTACAAGACCTCGCTGCTCGATGCGTATTTCCGCATGAATCCGACTCACTAGGCGGCCGCGCCCGCAAACCCGGCGGCGCCGTGCAAAGCGCCGCAAATTTTCTACAATGGGTAGACCGCTGCAGCGCAAGCACAAGGCGCCGGCAGCGCGTGTTACGCCAGGACGGGCGCACCGAGACGCCCGCCGTTCGATCGGAGCGAACATGAGCGAACCGTCCCTCGATGCCGTGCGCCGCGACCAGGCAGGCTGGATTTTCCTGCACATCGAAGGCGAGCCCTACGATCGCGGCGAACAGCACGGGCAGCTGCTCGCCAGCGAAATCCAGAACGCGATCCGCACCGCCCGCTACCTCGCGAAGTGGGACACGGGCGAGGAGTTCGACACCTTCGTCGACGCCGCGGTCGCCCAGTTCGCCAACCGGCTCGACACCGAATTCGCCGACGAAATCCAGGGCATCGCCGACGGCGCGAAGCTGCCGTTCGCCGAAGTGCTGGCATGGAACGGCTACATGGATCTGCTGCAGAGCTGGTGGCCGAGCCACGCGGCAAAGCAGCAGCCGCAGCTGGGCGTGAAGCCGTGGCGCGGCCGGCGCGGGCATCATTGCAGCGCGTTCATCGCGACCGGCAACGCCACGCGCGACGGCCGCATCGTGATGGCGCACAACTCGTGGGACCGCTACGCCGCGGGCGACGCGTTCAACGTGGTGTTCGACATCGTGCCGGATCGCGGCAACCGCATCCTGATGCAGGGCCTGCCGGGCTGCATCTCCAGCCTCACCGACTTCTGGGTGACCGCCGCGGGGCTGATGGTTACCGAAACCACGATCTCCAACTTCGCCGGCTATAACCCGGCGGGCGCGCCGGAGTTCTACCGTTCGCGGCGCGCGTCGCAGTATGCGGACAGCATCGGCGAATGGTGCGAGATGTTCGCGCTCGCCAATAACGGCGGCTATGCGAACAGCTGGCTGCTCGGCGATGCGAAGACCGGCGAGATCGCCCGCTATGAGCTGGGGCTGCACTATTCGGGCTTCGAGACCACCAGGGACGGCTTTTACAGCGGCTATAACACCGCGACCGATTTGAAGATCCGCAACCAGGAATGCATCGGCGAAGGCGAGGACTATACGGACGTGCGCAAGAACGGCGCGCGGCGCCTGCGCTTCATGCAGCTCGAGGAAATGCATCACGGCAAGATCGACGTGGAACTCGCCAAGCAGATGATCGCCGATCATCACGACGTCTATCTCGATCGCAACGACAACCCGTGCTCGCGGACCATCTGCGGCCATCTGGAACTGGACGACGCGCGCTTCGGCGGCACCGATCACGGGCCGTTCAATCCGTGGGGGGCCAACGACGGCAAGGTGGTCGACAGCGAAATGGCGCGGGAGATGGCGTTCACCGCGCGCTGGGGTCATCCGTGCGGCCGGCCGTTCGACGCCCAGGCGTTCATGAAGCGTCATCCGCAGTGGAACTGGCTCAACGGCTATATGCGCGACCGGCCTTCGTGGCCGTGGACGCGTTTCGACGTGCTGCATTAGCGCGGCTGCTTGCTGTTAGTGGGCCGTTTGCCGCCCGTGTGCCGGTCTGCTGCTCACGGGCCGGTTGCTGCCAGCGCGGCTCTGTTGCTGCCCGCCCGCTGCCTGCCATCTCCTCGCCTGCCGCTCAGCATTGCACTGCGCCGCATCCGCCGACATGGCCGCAACGGCCGCCCGCACAGGCGCTACGCCGCCTTGGCGCAATCGTCGCAAGATCTAAAATCTACAATACCGTTTTGTCGCAAATGTGCGCGCTTTGCAGGATTTGCCATCTAAGATGGTAATTGCAAGCGGCCCGCACATCGCAATAGCGCGTGAAGCTTGCGCCTTCCTTTCGACGCGGGGACGGCACAGCGTTTGCTCAATTGTCAGCGCCGCATGAGCTTAGGAGGTCGGGCGATGAAAACCTCGACACTGTTGACCATGGTGACGCTGTCCGCCTCGTGCTTCGCCGCGCCGGTTCACACCGCGCCGGACGGCACGAATGCCAGTATCCTCGCCGAACGCGCTAACTCCGCACCCGTCGCGCCGCCGGCGCCAGATGTCGCCGCCACGGACGATAACCGTCCGCAGCAATGGCAGCACATTGCGCTGCCGAAGTCGCGCCATCTCGAGCGCAGCTTCATGGGGCAGAACGAACATTTGCAGACCTGACGGCGACCGGTATCGTCGCGCGACTGGGTGTCAGCGGTTCTTGCCCGGAATTGAGTAGCGTCGATCAGCGTGGGCAGGCGCGGGTGCTTCGGGTGCCAAAGCCGCGGCGGGTCCGCGGCGGGTCGAGCGGTTTTTGAGTTGCGCTGGCGTTGCCCGGCAATGTCATGGTCGCTCTGAGCCGTTGCGTGCGCATGCCCTCGCAGCGCCAACAACTGATTTCAATCGCGCACCAACTGGAGCAATTGCATGACTGCCTCGGCTATTCCCGGCGAATCGATCGATCTGCAGATCGCCGACCTCCTCAGCGAAGTCCAGTTCCCGACCAACAAAGACGCGCTGGTCGACGCCGCGCGCGAAGCCGGCGCGAGCAATGAAGTGCTGTCGATGCTCGACGGCATGCCGGAACAGGATTACGTCGATATCGAGTCGGTCACGCGGCTGATCAGCGGCAATTACGGGCCGGGCTTGGGAGCATAGGCACGCGGGACTGATTTCGTCGCCGCAGCCGCAGTCATGGGCATCGGTAGAGTCTGGGGACGAACGCTCGTGTCTGCCGGCGGCTGTTGCATCCGATAGCTGTTTACAACCACACGGCCCCCGCGCTGCCAGGCCGGGCAGACAGTTGCTGTGCGGGGGCTCTTGGCGCACAGACCGGGCCTCGCGCGCGGCCATTCTGCCTGCACAATCCGCACTCCGTCGTGCGTTGTTTTTTGACGGCACGCCGGCTGCCACCCGCCGCAATCGCCCTCAAACCGGCGACGACTCCACCACCCGCGTTCTGCCCGCATGGGCCTTCTCGGGCAAGCGGCGCGTCAATTCCGGCACGGCCACGGCGTCCATATGCACTAACGAAGCGACCGCGGGGTGCCCCGGCGCCCCGATCCGCGCAGCGCGCACCAGCGCGCCAGCCGGTTGGAAGTGCTCGACGAGGTGATCGATAAAAGTGCGCACCTTCGCGGGCAGATGAAGACGGCTCGGATACGCAATCGTGATTTCGATCGGCGGCAAACGGTAGTCGCCGAGCAGGGGCACGAGCCGCCCGGACGCCAGGTCCCTGCCGATCAGATAGCTCGGCAGAATCCCCACGCCCATGCCCAGCAGCGCGAACTGCCGCAGCATCTCCGTATTGTTCGCGGCGATCGCGTTGACCGGCCGCACCCGCACTTCGCCGCCGCCCGGTCCGGTGAACACCCGTTCCTCGCCGCCCTGTTCGGGCGGCCGGCTCAGACAAGGATGCTGCAACAGATCTTCGGGGTGCACCGGCGTGCCGTGCTGCGCCAGATAGGCGGGTGTCGCGCACACCGTCATGCAGGCGGTGGTCAGGCGTCGCGTGACGATGCTCGCACTGCGCATGTGCCGCGCGACCAGGATGCCGACGTCGAAGCCTTCCTCGACCAGATCGGCGTGACGATCCGCCAGCGTGACATCCGGCACGACGTCCGGATAGCGCGCCGCGTACGATTGCACCACCGGCGCGAGACTATGCAGCCCGAACACCACCGGTGCGACGATGCGCAACGTGCCGACCGGTTCGTGATTGCGCGCCACCACCATCTGCTCGACCCCTTCGAGGTCGTCGAGAATGTGCCGCACGCGCTCCAGATAGGTCCTGCCGGATTCGGTCAGCGACAGACGGCGCGTCGTCCGGTTGAGCAGCCGTGTGCCCAGACGCGCTTCCAGATCGGCCACATGCCGCGTGACCACCGCCGTGGAAAGATCCAGCGCGCCCGCCGCGCCGACGAAACTGCCGAGGTCCGCCACCTTGACGAACACGCGCATCGACTGCAGTTGATTCATGGACGACTCCTGCCTCGGTAAAGCCGGGCCGGCGCAACCCTCGCCGCCTTTCAAGACCCGCGCGGCAAGGCGCGCACGGGTTTGCCCAACGATCCGATTGTATCGACCCGATCATGTCCCAACCCTGACCTGAACATGACATTCCAGTCAGATTAGCGACGCGCACTCAGCACACTTTTGCGATGCGCGCGCTGAATTCGGAGTAGGTATAAACCCTTATAAGCTGATAACATAGCGGCCGAAAGGAAATTACCGCCATGACACCTCGTTTTCAGCTTCTGGAAAAAATCGCGTTTTCGCTGGTCTGCTGGTCCGCCGCGGCCTGCTCGGCTTTCATTGCGTACGAGCGCTGCCCGGACATCCAGGTCGTCCTGCATGCCGGCAAGGAAGTCTTGCGCTACAGCGGCGAGTATTCGCTGGCCTGCGCGGCGCCGTCCGCCGACATCTGCGCGCCGTTGCCGAACGACTGATTCACCGGCTCTGCCGCACCTGCATGTCGAATCGCCCCGCCGCTCGCGTCGTATCCGAACCGCGCCGGCCGGGTAGCGGTTCGGCCTGAGTCAACCGCCTCACCGCCGTCATCGCGCGCAAGCCGCGCGGATCACTCGTCGCGCCCGAACACCACGCGCGAGAAAAATCCCGCCAGCACCGCTTCAGCCATCTCCGTCGGCACGTTCTGCGGGTCCACCGTGTAGAAGAACTGCACGCCGTCGCACAAGCCCATCAAACCGATGGCGAGCCGCTCGGGCTCCATCAGCATCGGCGTGCCGACGCGCGCCGAGAACTCGCGGATATAAGCGCTCAACTGTTCGAGCTTCTCGTGCATGAACGCGTTAAAGCGCAGCCGGAAGCGGCCGTCGCGCACCGCGAGCAGCTTCGCCTCGACCCACAACAGAAAACATTTGTTCTCGCGATGCAGGCTGCTGTAGTAACGCAGCACGCGCGCTTCCATCTCTTCGCGCGAGGCGGCGTTCTCGAAGATTGCCTGCAACCCCGCCTGCATCGTTTCGTGATCGCGCCGCAACAGCTCGAGAAACAGTTCGCTCTTGCTGCGGAAGTTCGAATAGAACGCGCCGCGCGTATAGCCTGCCGCCCCGGCGATGTCCTCGACACTCGCCGCGACGAATCCCTTCTTCATAAAAATGGCTTGCGCAGCGTCGAGCAGACGCTCGCGCGTCTGGTCTTTGCTTTGTTCGCGGGTCAGTCGTTGCCGTTTCATGGGCGCAAGTCTAGCACCGAAAAGGAATTCAAATTCATAGCTATATTCAAATACAGGTGTGTATTAGAATGCAGGTCATCATTCGAAGTCAGACGCGTATGCCGATTGCATGAACCGGTCTGCGGGTCTTCGCTGGCGGGCCGCTGCGGCTTGTCGTGTTCGTTCGCTGTCTCCAGTTGGGGTATTTGTGAAGCGTCCCGGTCCTCCCGCATCGTCGACGATGCGCCAGCAGTCCCATCGGCAAATGCGCCGCGCAGCTTGCGCCGTGGCGCTGGCGGGCGTCGTCGCGCTGGCCGCCTGCTCGAAGAAAGAAGCGGCCGCGCCCGCGCCGCGCCCGGTCGTCGCCGTCGCCTTGCATGCGGACGGCCATGCGATGCAAGCCGCTTCGCTGCCCGGCGAAGTGCAGTCGCGTTATGCGACGCCGCTGTCGTTTCGCATCGGCGGCAAGATCATCGAGCGGCGGGTGCGCCTCGGCGACGTCGTGAAGAGCGGTCAGATCGTCGCCCAGCTCGATCCGGCGGATGCGCAAAAGAATGCGGCCAGCGCGCAGGCGCAACTCGAGGCGGCGCAGCACGGCCTCGTGTTCGCGAAGCAGCAGCTCGAGCGCGACCAGGCGCAGGCGAAAGAAAACCTGATCGCGCCGGCGCAGCTCGAACAGACCACCAATGCCTACGCGTCCGCGCTCGCCCAGCGCGATCAGGCCGCGCAACAGGCGGCGCTCGCGAAGAACCAGTTGCAGTACACCACGCTCGTCGCCGCTCACGCGGGCGTCATCACGGCGGAACAGGCCGACACCGGGCAGAACGTGTCCGCGGGCCAGGCCGTGTACAACCTCGCGTGGAGCGGCGACATCGACGTGTTATGCGACGTGCCGGAAAGCGCGCTCGCCGGGTTCGCGGTCGGACAAAGCGCGAGCGTCACGCTCGCCGCGCTGCCGGGACGCAAGTTCACCGCGCGCGTGCGCGAACTGTCGCCCGCCGCCGACGCGCAAAGCCGCACCTGGCGCGCCCGGCTCACGCTCAACGACCCCGGCCCTGACGTGCGTCTGGGCATGACCACCGATGTCACGCCGGTCACGCCGCTCGCGCCGTCGCAGGCAAACGGCTCGTTCACGCTGCCCGTCACCGCGCTGTTCCACGCAGGGAGGCAACCCGCCGTGTGGGTCGTGCGTGCCGCCGACAACGCATTGGAACTGCGCCCAGTCACGGTCACGCGCTACAACGAGCGCACCATCGTGATCAGCGACGGACTCAAGGACGGCGAACGCGTGGTATTGCAAGGCGTGCATACCGTGAGTGCCGGCGAGAAAGTCAACGTGATTGCGCCGCTGCATCCCGAGGACTTCGTTTCATGAGCACGGCGCACGAAGAAGGACGCTTCAACCTGTCCGCCTGGGCGCTGCGTCATCAGGCGCTGGTCGTGTTCCTGATCGCGCTGTCGACCGCGTTCGGCATCCTCGCCTATACGCGGCTCGCGCAATCCGAAGACCCGCCGTTCACGTTCCGCGTGATGGTGATCCGCACCTTCTGGCCCGGCGCGAGCGCGCGGCAGGTGCAGGAGCAGGTGACCGACCGCATCGGCCGCAAGCTGCAGGAGACGCCGGCCATCGATTTCATCCGCAGCTACTCGCGCCCCGGCGAGTCGCTGATGTTCTTCACGATGAAGGACTCCGCGCCGGTCAGCGACGTGCCCGAGACCTGGTATCAGGTGCGCAAGAAAGTCGGCGATATCGCGGCGACCTTGCCGCCGGGCATTCAGGGCCCCTTCTTCAACGACGAATTCGGCGACGTCTACACCAACATCTACACGCTCGAAGGCGACGGCTTTTCCGCCGCGCAACTGCACGATTACGCGGACCAGTTGCGCACGGTGCTGCTGCGCGTGCCGGGCGTCGGCAAGGTCGATTACTTCGGCGACCCCGATCAGCACATCTACATCGAGATCGCCAACACGCAGCTCACGCGTCTGGGCATCTCGCCGCAGCAACTCGGCCAGGCGATCAATGCGCAGAACAGCGTGTCGCCCGCGGGCACGCTGACCACCGCCGACGACCGCGTGTTCGTGCGCCCCACCGGCCAGTTCAAGGATGTCGCCGCGCTCGCCGACACGCTGATCCGCATCAATAACCGCACCTTCCGTCTCGGCGATATCGCGACGATCAAACGCGGCTATGACGACCCGGTCGTCACGCAGATGCGTTTCGGCGGCAAGGCGGTCCTCGGCATCGGCGTGACGATGCAGACGGGCGGCGACGTGATCCGCCTCGGCAAGGCGCTCGACGAGCAGACGGCGCGGCTGCGCCAGGCGTTGCCCGCCGGCTTGCAACTGGTCGAGGTGTCGAGCATGCCGAAAGCGGTCGCGCGCTCGGTCGACGACTTCCTCGAAGCCGTCGCCGAAGCCGTCGCGATCGTGCTGGTGGTGAGCCTCGTGTCGCTCGGCGTGCGCACCGGCATGGTGGTCGTGATCTCGATCCCGGTGGTGCTCGCCGTCACCGCGCTGTGCATGTACGTGTTCGACATCGGTCTGCACAAGGTGTCGCTCGGCACCCTCGTGCTGGCACTGGGGCTGCTGGTCGACGACGCGATCATCGCGGTCGAGATGATGTCGGTGAAGCTGGAGCAAGGCTGGAATCGCACGCGCGCGGCGGCCTTCGCGTACACCAGTACCGCGTTTCCGATGCTGACCGGCACCCTCGTGACCGTCGCCGGTTTCCTGCCGATCGCGCTCGCCAAATCCAGCACCGGCGAATACACGCGCTCGATTTTTGAAGTGTCGGCGATCGCGCTGATCGCGTCGTGGCTCGCGGCCGTGGTGCTGATTCCACTGCTCGGCTATCACCTGCTGCCCGAGCGCAAGCGTCAGGCGCACGAGGCCGAGGACCACGAGCACGACATCTACGACACGCGCTTCTACCAGCGTCTGCGTGGCTGGATCGGCTGGTGCGTCGAGCGGCGCTTCGTCGTGCTGGCGATCACCGTCGTGCTGTTCGTGCTGGCGTTGGCGGGCTTCACGCTGGTGCCGCAGCAGTTCTTCCCGAGCTCGGATCGTCCGGAGTTGCTGGTGGATGTGCGCCTGCCCGAGGGCGCGTCGTTCGAAGCCACGCTGCGTCAGGCGCAGCGGCTCGAAAAGGCGCTGGTGGGCCGCGCGGAAATCGACCATACGGTGAGTTTCGTCGGCACCGGCGCGCCGCGCTTCTATCTGCCGCTCGACCAGCAATTGCCGCAACCCATCTTCGCGCAGTTCGTGATCACCGCGAAGTCGGTGAAGGATCGCGAGAAGCTCGCGCAATGGCTCGAACCGGAATTGCGCAATCACTTTCCGGCGATCCGCACGCGCCTGTCGCGCCTCGAAAACGGGCCGCCGGTCGGCTATCCGGTGCAGTTCCGCGTGAGCGGCGACGACATCGCGACCGTGCGCTCGATCGCCGAGCGCGTCGCCGCGACGATGCGCGCCGACCGCCGCACCAGCAATGTCCAGTTCGACTGGGACGAACCCGCCGAACGCTCGGTGCGTTTCGAAGTCGATCAGAAACGCGCGCGCGAACTCGGCGTCAGCTCGGAAGACATCTCGAGCTTCCTCGCGATGACGCTCTCCGGCTACACCGTCACGCAGTATCGCGAACGCGACAAGCTGATCAGCGTCGACCTGCGCGCGCCGCGTGCGGAGCGCGTCGACCCGTCGCAACTCGTCGCGCTGGCGATACCCACGCCGAACGGCGCCGTGCCGCTCGGCACGCTCGGCCATCTGCGCAACGATCTCGAATACGGCGTGATCTGGGAGCGCGACCGTCAGCCGACCATCACCGTGCAGTCCGACGTCACGGGCGGTGCGCAAGGCATCGACGTCACGCATGCGGTGGACCGCGCGCTCGCCCAGATTCGCGCGACGCTGCCGGTCGGCTACCGGATCGAAGTGGGCGGCTCGGTCGAGGAAAGCGGCAAGGGCCAGACGTCGATCAACGCGCAGATCCCGATCATGGTGATCGCCGTGCTGACCTTGCTGATGATCCAGCTACAAAGCTTCCCGCGCGTGCTGATGGTGGTGCTGACCGCGCCGCTCGGGCTGATCGGCGTGGTCATCACGCTGCTGCTGTTCGGCAAGCCGTTCGGCTTCGTCGCGATGCTCGGCGTGATCGCGATGTTCGGCATCATCATGCGCAACTCGGTGATTCTGGTCGATCAGATCGAGCAGGACATCGCGTCGGGACACAAGCGTTTCGACGCGATCGTCGGCGCGACCGTGCGGCGTTTCCGGCCGATCACGCTGACCGCCGCGGCCGCCGTGCTCGCGCTGATTCCGTTGCTGCGCTCGAATTTCTTCGGCCCGATGGCGACCGCGCTGATGGGCGGCATCACGAGCGCGACGATCCTCACGCTGTTCTATCTGCCCGCGTTGTACGCCGCGTCGTTCAAGGTGCGTGGCGACGAACGCGAAGCGCAGACACCGTCCGCGTCCGGTGCGACGCATACGGGGAATTGAACATGGCTACTTTCGCAGTCTCGCGCGCAGTCTCCCGCTGCCCGCGGCTCGGTCTTGCCTGCGCGCTCGCCTTCGCGCTCGCCGGCTGCTCGTTCGGGCCCACTGGCGAGCCGCCCGCGATGCCGCAGCCGGCGCACTACGGCGCCGAAGCGCAGCCGACGCAAACCGCGCCCGCGCAAGGCGTCACGCAGCAGTTCGTGGTCGGCGCGAAGCCGGTGCCCGAATGGTGGAAGCTGTATCGGTCGGACACCTTGAACGCGCTGGTCGACGAAGGCCTGCACAACAGTCCGACGCTCGCCGCCACCGACAAGTCCCTCGCCGCCGCGCGCGAGCAGTTGCGCGCGCAGATCGGCAGTTCGCTGCTGCCGACCATCGACGCGGGCGGCCAGGCGACCCGCAATCGCGCGCTCGCGATTCCCGAGATCGGCCCCAACACGTTTCTGTACAACGTCTTCGTCGGTCAATTGCAGGCGCACTACACGTTCGACCTGTTCGGCGCCGCGCGCCTCGCCAACGCGGGGCTCGCCGCGCGCGTGAACGTGCAGGCGTATCAGTTCGATGCGGCGCGTCGGGCGCTCGCGGCCAACATCGTGACAGCGGCGATCACGAGTGCCGCGCTGCATGCGCAGATCGAGACCACCGAGCGGCTCGTGACCATCGCCAACGACCAGGCGCGCGACACGCAGCGCCGCTATGCGCTCGGCGCGCTCTCGCATGCCGATCAGTTGAGCGCGCAGCAGAGCGCGGCGAGTCTGTCCGCGAGCCTGCCGGGTCTCAAGCAGCAATGGCTGACCACGCGCCACGCGCTGGCGGTGCTGCTCGGCCGTACGCCGGACGCCGCGCCGGACGATCTCGAACTCGCGCGGCTGCACGTGCCCGAACAGGTGCCGGTCGTGGTGCCGTCGGAGCTGATGCGTTCGCGGCCCGACATTCAGGCCGCCGACGCCGCCGTGAAGGCCGCGGCCGCCGATGTCGGCGTCGCGACCGCGCAGATGTTCCCGAGCCTGTCGCTGAGCGCGTCGATGGGACAAGGCGGTTTTAGCTGGCCAGTGGCACTGTCCGGCGCCGGCGCGATCTGGAGCATCGGCGCCTCGTTGTCGCAGCCGCTGTTTCATGGCGGCGCACTGCTCGCGCAACGCCGCGCCGCGCAGGACACCTACGACGCGACGATCTCGCAGTACAAGCAGACCGTGCTGGCCGCGTTCCAGAACGTCGCCGACACGCTCGCCGCGCTCGAACACGATGCGCAGGCATTGGATGCGGCGAACCTCGCCGCGCGCTCGGCACAGGGCGTTTTCGAAGAGACTTCGGGACGCTACCGGCTGGGCGCGCTGCCGGTCGCTTCGACGCGTTCGAGCGAGCAGCAGTTTCGCAACGCGCAGCTCGACGAGATCCGCTACACCAGCGCGCGTTTGACGGACACGGCGGCGCTGTTTCAGGCGATGGGCAATCCGCCGGTCGACGCGGCGGCGAGCACCGCTGCGGCGTCATCAACGGCGGCGGCGAATGCGGGTACGTCGAACTAAACCTGGCAATCCGTACGGACGCTCATCGACTTATCCCCAGTTTATGTTGACGAGCCTGTTGAAAACTATCTGACAAGCGGGCTAACACGTTGAACGCGCTGGGATTTATCGGAGCGGCACGGAATGCATCAGCGTGCGTCGGGCGAGCATCGCTGGCGTCGATCAAGGCCGTTGCGATCGCTCAACGTTATCCCCAGTTTGTGTGGAGAGATCTGTTGATAACCCTGGGGTTGCGCGCTTAAGTGCTTGAAGCGAATCGGTTTGTCGAGCGCGGTGCCGGTGGATGCAGCGGCATGTGAGCGCTGAAGCCACAGCGCGGCGTCATAACCGCGCTGCCGCTTATCCACAGATTCTGTTCATAGACCTGTTGATAACGCCTGGAGATCCCAACCAAGTGTCTGAGCACGCTATGAATTCCGGTGCCGATGCGTTTGCCGACGCCCAATGCTGCCGGCCCTGAATCCATCGCCACGCCCGCACCCTCAATAAACCCCCGCCTCGCCCGCCGGCCGATTCTTGAACCGCTTATGCACCCAATAATATTGATCAGGAATCCGTCGCACCTGCGTCTCGAGAAACTCGGTGATCCGACGCGCGTCGACCGATACATCGTCGGACGGAAAATCGCTTAGTGCGTCGAAAATGGTCAGCTTGTAGCCGCGATAGTCCGGCAGCACCTCGGTCACGAACGGCACTACCCGCGCATTGCCGGCGCGCGCCATCCGCGATACCGACGTCAGCGTGCACGCCGGCACGCCGAAGAACGGTACGAATACCGAATCGCGCAGACCGAAATCCATGTCGGCGGCAAGCATCACCGGCTTGCCCTCGCGCAGCACGCGCAACGCGCGCCGCACGCTGTCGCTGCGCGGAATCATCTCGGTGCCGAAGCGGCCGCGCTGGCGCTTGGCCATCGCGTCGAACAGCAGGTTCGACATCGGCGTATAGAGCGATGCAACCGGGTGGCGTGTCGAATACATCATGCAGCCCGCCTCGATGCCGACGAAATGAAAGCCGACGAAAATGGTCGGCTGCGACGGGACGGCGGCGAGATCGATCGCACTCTCCACTTCGACGAGGCGCGCGAGCGCCTGCGCATTGCCGAACCATTGCGGCCCGCGCTCGACATAGCTGCGGATCACATGACAAAAGTGCGCGCGCGCCAGGCGTTCGCGCGCGTCGTCGCTCATGTCGGGAAAGCACAGTTTCAGATTGGTATGCACCACGCGCCGGCGCGTGCTCGGAATGCGGTACAGCAACGCGCCGATGCCGTTGCCGATGCGCGCGAGCACCCCGTAGGGCAACAACGCGAACGCGCGCAGCAGAGCCGTCGTCAGACAGATGAGAATACGACTTTTCACAAGGGGGAACCCGGTGGATGCTGGATGACGAACACACCGGCCGCCGCAACCTCGGGGTTGCCAACGATCGAAGTGGCATGCGCGCGCGTCAAACCGGGTCTCGCGCTGCGCGTTCGGAAGTGCTGCGTTTCGCTCGCGGCGAAACGCCGAGGTGCTGGCGGCCGAAACCGTTTGAGGATCGGGCGCCCGGATTGGACCCAAGGGCAAAAGCACCGCAGGCGTGATTAAAACACACTGGCGATCGCGGACACAGAAGCTGCAGGCCCGAGCGCCCGTAAAGCGTTGCCGGGCCTCGTTTTTCCGTAGCCTTTCAAAATCTCGCGCGGGGTGTGCGGTCGCATGGCCCCGCACACCCCGCACACTCATCAAGGCTTGTTCGATTCGAACAAATCCATAATTTGCTTGCGTTCGTTCGACGACACGCTCGGCGGCGGCACCGCCGGCGGCGTCATGCCCGCCGGCCCCACGCCGCCAACCGCATCGCTCGTGCCGGCCAGAGGATTCGTCGAATCCAGGCCGATGCTGGCGACGAAGCCGTTGCCCGGCGTCATGTCGGTAAAGAACAGTTCGCCGTCCACCGTGGTCACGGTGTCGGGCTGCTGCGGTTCGGCCTGCGGCACGCCGCGCAGCGCGCGCTGCATGTACTCGACCCAGATCGGCAACGCGAGCTGCGCGCCGAATTCGCGGCTGCCGAGGCTCTTCGGCTGGTCGTAACCCATCCACGCGACCGCCACCAGCGACTGCTGATAACCGGCGAACCAGCCGTCCTTCGCATCGTTGGTCGTACCCGTCTTGCCTTGCAGGTCCGAGCGATGCAGCACGTTGGTGCCTGCGCCCGTGCCGGCCGTCGCGACCGAATGCAGCAGGCTGTTCATGATGTACGCGTTACGCGGCTCCAGCGTGCGCGGCGCGTCGCGTCCGGCCGTGAGCGGCTGCGCTTTGGAAAGCGGCTGGCCGTGCGCGTCCGTCACTTCGCTGATCAGATACGGGTTGATCCGGTAGCCGCCGTTGGCGAACACCGAGTACGCGCCCGCCGACTGCAACGGCGTGACGAGCCCCGCACCGAGCGCCATCGGCAGATACGGCGGGGTCTTGTCGGCGTCGAAACCGAAGCGCTGCGTGACGAAGTCTTGCGCGTATTTGGTGCCGATGAACGACAGAATGCGGATCGACACCAGGTTCTTCGACTTCTGCAACGCGACGCGCATCGGCATCGGACCGTCCGGCTGATCGTCGTCCTTCGGCTCCCACGCGTCGCCGCCCGGCGTGCTCGACGGGAAGTACAGCGGCGCGTCGTTGATGATCGTCGCCGGTCCAAGGCCCTTGTCGAGCGCCGCCGAATAGATGAACGGCTTGAAGCTCGAGCCCGGCTGGCGCCATGCCTGCGTGACGTGATTGAACTTGTTCTTGTTGAAGTCGAAGCCGCCGACCAGCGCGCGGATCGCGCCGTCCTGCGGCGTGAGCGACACGAGCGCGCCTTCCACTTGCGGCAATTGCGTGATCTGCCAGTTGCCCTTGTCGTCGGCGACGAGGCGCACGATCGAGCCCGGCTTGATCTTCGTGGCGGCCGTGGCGCGCGCGCTCAGCGCGCCCGCGACGAAACGCAGGCCGTCGCCGCTGATCGTCACCTGGGTGCCGTCCACCAGTTGCGCCTTCACCTGCTTCGGACTCGCGTCCGTCACCACGGCGGCGATGATCTCGCCGTTGTCGGGGTGGTCGGTGAGCGCGTCATCGATGGTCTGATCGCGGTCGTCGCCCGGCTCGGGCAGTTGCACGAAGCCTTCCGGCCCGCGAAAGCCGTGGCGCCGCTCGTAATCCATCACGCCCTTGCGCACCGCGCGATACGCGGCGTCCTGGTCGGCCGAGTCGATCGTGGTGGTGACGCTCAGACCGCGCGTATAGGTTTCGTCCTTGTATTGCGCGTACATCATCTGCCGGACCATTTCGGCGATGTACTCCGCGTGCACGCTGTATTCGTTGCCGGGATTCTTGGTGTGAATCTCTTCCTTGACCGCCTCTTCGTATTGCTCCTGGCTGATGTACTTCAGCTCGAGCATGCGCTTCAGAATGTATTCCTGGCGGATCTTCGCGCGTTTCGGGTTGACCACCGGGTTATACGCCGAAGGCGCTTTCGGTAGGCCGGCCAGCATGGCAGCTTCGGCCAGCGTGATGTCTTTCAGATCCTTGCCGAAGTACACGCGCGCAGCCGCGGCGAAGCCGTAGGCGCGCTCGCCCAGATAGATCTGGTTCATGTACAGCTCGAGAATCTGGTCCTTGGTCAGCGCGCGCTCGATCTTGTACGCGAGCAGCATCTCGTAGATCTTGCGCGTATAAGTCTTTTCGCTCGACAGGAAGAAGTTGCGCGCCACCTGCATGGTGATCGTGCTCGCACCCTGCGACGCGCCGCCGTGCGCGAGGTCGGCAAAGCCGGCGCGCAGAATGCCCACGAAGTCGACGCCGCCGTGTTCGTAGAAGCGGTAGTCCTCGATCGCGAGCACCGCTTTCTTCATCTGGTCGGGAATATCCTGGAAGCGCACGAGGCTGCGCCGCTCCTCGCCGAATTCGCCGATCAGCACGTGGTCCGCGGTGTAGACCCGCAGCGGCACTTTCGGACGATAGTCGGTCAGCGCGTCGAGCGACGGCAGTTGTGGCCCCATCACCACGAGCGCATAGCCGACGATCAGCGCGCCCACCACCGCGATCGTCGCGAGCAGCCCGGCGAACCAGATGACGAGCGTCGCGCCGAACGAGCGGCGGCCCGCCTCGGCGTCGCGCGAAGCGGCATTGCGTCCTGGAGTGCGGTGGTAGGAGTCCCGGTCTTCACCGGCCGGAGAATGGGAGGAATGCGGTCGTTTGATGATTGGCATGACAGGAAAAGTGGGCGCATGACTGAACGCCTTTCTGCCCGCGCTCGTGGCGCGCGCATGGGTCGTGATCGAGCATCGCAGCCTGAGGTGTAAAACACCGCGCTGCCGCTTGCCCCCGGCCGGCCGCACGGCACGCCTCGGACCAAGTCCGGCGCAACGTAACGGCGTATTTTAAAAGAAATCAAGCCGGCCCCAAGGCAGTTTTTTTGTAAGAATTCCCTTCGCGCCGCTTGGGGCCGGTCGTTCCGTGCAATCCCCGGCGTACTCCCCGAATGGGCTCCAGTTATCAACAGAAAATGTGCAAAGGCCTGTGGACAAGCGGCCTGCACACGCCACAACTCGTTGATGTCACGGGATTTTCACGCTGCGACCGTTCCGCATCGCTGCAACTCGTCATATGATGGTCTCGGCGCGCGTGACGACACCGATGCGGACACCGCCGATGCGCGCGCGCCGCGTATGCTCGCGTATGCAGATACGCGCCTTGACCCGCCAATGCCAACAAGACTGCGAGCCGATCATGAACAAGCCCAGCGAGCGCATCGTCGTATTCGTGACGACCGCGCAGAAACGCGCGATCACCGCCACTGCCGAGAATCTGGGCATTAGCGTGAGCGAGCTGATGCGGCGCGCCGTGCTGAGCTTCGGCGCGACCAGTGAGCAGGTGAAAGCGGCGAGCATCGTCGACCGGCTGCGCGCGCCGCGCGCACCGGACGCGCTCAACGCCGCGTTGCAGCGCGTCGCGCGCGGCACGCGGCACGCGCGTGCCACCCTGCCGGCGGCGTTGCAGGCGCGCGCAGACATCGCTGGCGAGCCTGCGGCCGACGCGTCCGCAGCGGGGCCGGCCGCCCGCGGCGGTTCCGCTGCGGTATCCGTTGCCAATGCGCTGCCGCTCACGCCCGCGGCAACGCCTGGTCCTCTTCTGCCCGCCGGTTTGGCGGCCGCGCTCGCCGCCGAAGTCGATCTGGAAGCGGCCGCGACCGCCGAGGCGGTCGCGCGCGTCGCAGCGGCGCGCGCGGGGGGCGGTGAAGATTTGACACCGCAGCAGCCCGATATCGAGGCGCAATTACGCAGCGTTCTGAAGCGCCCGCGCGTCGACACGCCTCGCGAGGACGACAATCCCCGCAGCGACCCGAGTACCGAGGGCGGCCGCTTCGCGTGATGCAACAGGGCAGGCGCTTTGCCCACCATGCGAATCAATCGGTTGCATGTCGTTACATTAAAATTGATTTAAATAAATGAGCTTTCGACATTGCAAGCTAAAGCTGTTTGTACGGCGACCTGTTCAACGGCTAAAAGCTGTTGGCACACACGTTATTCGCAGTGCGCAAAGAGAAGCACTTCCCGTGTTTTCTTCATTTCGCCGCTCCGTGCCACACCGCCGCGGGCCACTGCGCAATCGCACCCTTTAAGCCGTTTTTAAGAGGGGCCGTGGTGTAATATCCGCCAGCTACTCTATGACCCGTCGCGTAATCGTTTGAAATCAACGTCACTGACTTCAAGACAACAATTTGCATGCTCGCTATTGCAATTAGGAAGCGTGCCCCGAACTCCGGTTCGAACGTTGCGCAGCTTCCCGCACAGCGGCGTAAAGTAAACGGTTGAAAGCAGTTCAGCGCGCGGGATTATTCAGCGCCAACATCATTCTCTGGAGGTTTTCATGTCGCTTTTTGACAGCATTTCGCGCACGCTCAAAGGTCTCCTGAACGACGCGGCCGACTCCGTGCAAGATCCGTCGCGCGACTCGCGCCAGATCGTGCGCGAACTCGACGAAAGCATCGGTAAAGCCGAGAACTCGCTGATCGAGATTCAGGCGCAAGTGGCCACGCAGCAAAGCAAGCGCGATGTTGCCGCCGACAAGGCGAAGAAGTACGAAGACGGCGCCAAGCGCGCGCTGCAATCCGGCGACGAAGCGCTCGCCCGCGAAGCGCTCAGCGCGCAAGCCACCGCCGAAGCCGAACGCGATGCGCTCACGAAGGAACTGACCACGCTCGAACCCTCGGTCGCGCAGCTCAAGAGCCAGATCGAAGACATGCGCAGCCGCCGCAACGACCTGAGCGCGCGCTCGAACATTCTTCAAGCCAAGCAGCAGATTGCTCAGGCCAAAGACGTCGCGGCCACCGCGTTGGGCGGCATCGGCGGCCAGAATCTTTCCGAAGATTTTCAGAAGCTCGAAGACAAGGTGGCGTTGTCGAATGCGCGTTCGGATGCGCGTCTGAATTCCGCCGACGTGAAAAGCGGCAAGGCGCTCGACGACAAGCTCGCGGATCTGAACCGCGGCCCGTCTGTAGAAGAACGCCTGGAAGCGTTGAAGAAGCAGATCAACGCGCCGGCCCAGTAATTGCGGCGGCAGCGCATGCCGGGGCGGCCGCGTGCGGAAGTCCGGCATGCCGGCCGCACCAATGTGCGGCCACTGCAAACGACTCAAGGAGACGGGCGTCACGCGCCCGGTCCGTCAATGAAAAAACTTCTCGCAACTGCGTTCGCTTCGTTGCTGCTGGTGTCGGCCGCGGCGTTCGCCGTGCCGACGGCTCAGCAGATCGAATCCGCCATGTCGCAGGGCAACTGGCAGCAGGCCGACACCGGTCTGAGCGAGGTGCTGCAGGCGCACCCGAACAATGCCCACGCGCACTATCTGTACAGCCAGGTGCTCGACCGCGAAGGCCGCTATGGCGACGCGCTCGCCCAGCTGCAGCAGGCCAGGACGCTCGACCCGCAAATCCGTTTTACCGATCCGAGCCGTTTCGCGCAAACTGAAGCACGCATCCGCAAGGATGCGGAGCGCGCGGGCGACGCGGGTCGCAACAGCACGGGCCGCGCCGCGAATCCGTTCGTACAGCAGACTGCGCCTGCTGTGCAGCAACAGTCGGCGATGATCTCGCAAGCGCAACAACGGCATGGTCCGGGGGTGGGTATGTGGATCGGTATCATTGTTCTGATCGGCGTGATTGCCTTGGTGCTGCGCTGGACGCTGCGCCGTGCCCGCACGCAAGACGACACGCGCGCCGACGACGATCGTCGCGTGCAACTGAAGCGCGCGACCGACATGCTCAATGCCGTGCGTTCGCTTAAGCTCGACGTGAAGCTCTCCACCGCGCCAGGGCATGAGGCGCTGGAGAAGGAAGTCGAAGCCACCGAAGACCAGCTGCGCGGCGTCGTCGAGACCTTGTCGAACGGCAAGAATCCGCTGCCGCCCTATCAGCTCGACGAACTCGAGCAGCGCATCGGCAGCCTGCGCGCGCGCGCCGAAGGGCGGCCCGATCCGGCTGCCGCCAGCCAGCAGTCCACCTACGCGCAGGAAGCCGAGCGTTTCGGCAACCCACCGCAAGCGCCCTATCCGCAGCAAGGTCCGTATCAGCAGCAGCCACCGGTGATCGTGCAGCAAGGCGGCGGCGGTTTCGGCGGCGGCATGGGCGGCTTGCTCACGGGCGTACTGCTCGGCGAAGCGTTGAACTCCGGACGTGAGCGCGTAGTGGAGCGTGACGTGATCGTCGACGACGAAGCGCGTCGCCGCGGCAACGATGGGGGCAATGGCGGTGGCCTCGACTTCGGCCAGGGCTCGAACGACTGGAGCGATAACGGCGGCGGCGTCGACATGGGCAGCAGTGACGATTCCGGCGGCTGGACCGATACCTGAGCATCCGCGATGTAACGCCGCATGAAGGATGCGGCAGTCGACGACCATCAGCTACGCGGCTATTGAAGAACGGGCTCCTCACGGAGCCTGTTTTTTTGCTGACTCTGACCCGCTTCACGAGATGGCCGCTCGCGAGACTTCAATCAGCCCGCGCCCCTGCCGCCATCTTCTGCGACCTCGTGCTGCGCATCCAGCGCCAACCCCGCAGACAGCCGGACGAAGAAGCGTTCCGCGTAATCGACCAGCGCGGCGCGGCGCGCGAATTGCGCGTCGATGTATTCGGTCGACAGATGAAACAGTCGCAGCGCGATCTGCGTGCAGACTTCACTGCGATTTCACGGCCCAGCGTGGGGCACAAGTTCATCTGCCCCACATCGTCCGGGCATTTGCGCAGACACCTCATGAAGGTTCGCTCGCACCCCTTCGTGCAGCAGCATCGGCCGCAAGCACCGGCTCACCGATTCAACGGCCTCGTGCGCCAGTTCGCGCAAACCCAGGCTCGCGAAACTGCGGCCGCCGGAGGTCAGCCGCAGTGCATCGAAACGATGAATCTGGCGACCTACCGATCATCAACAACGCAGTGCGCAACGTCGGCGCGCGAATTGCATCCGCCTTCTCGTCTGCCCTCGCCGGACCCGTGCGCCCACCTATCACCCTCACCCGCCGCCCAACAACCGCAGCAGCCCCCACAGAAACTTGCAGAGCAGCACGATCAGCTCCCACAGGTAATAGAGCTGATCCCAGCCCGAAACGCGTGCGAAAGAGTCGATCATGGATTGCCGGTAAGAAAAAGAAAGGGCTGCGAACTGCGGTTCGGTATTAGCGCACATGATAGCGACTGCGGGATACCCCGTATCAAGTCGGCTGAATGCGTGCCGTAAATGCGCGGATAACTCGCCGCATCCAAGCCGGGTGACGGCGCCGGTCGCGGGTCACCCGCACGCCCGCACCTCTGCACCACCCGAGCCATCAAGGAGACGACCATGACGCGTTTCAGTTTTCGCCGAGCGGCCCGTGCGCACACGGTCGTCGGCGATATCGCGGCGCAAGCCGGCAAACTGGGTATCGAAATCTGCGACGTATCGGGCCACGTCGAGGAAGTCGCCGCCCGTGTGCAGCGTCAGGCGCAAGTCTGCCGGGCGCTGCGCGAGTCCGCCGCGCAAACGCTCGCGGGCAATCACCGGATTGCCGCCGCCGCGCGCGAAATGAGCAGCGTATCGGCCGACGCCGCGACCGGCGTGCAGCAGTCGCAGCAAACGCTCGAAGCATCGCTGGCCGACATTCACGGACTGGTCGAAGGCGTGACGGTGATCGAAAGCCAGATCGGCGCGCTGCGCAGCGCGTTGGCGCATGTGAGCCGGGTGTCCGAGGAAATCTCGCTGATCGCCCGCCAGACTCATCTGCTCGCGCTGAACGCCGCGATCGAGGCCGCCCGCGCCGGCGACTCCGGCAGGAGCTTCGCGGTGGTGGCCGCCGAGGTGAAGAACCTGTCGGCGAAAACCGCGCAGGCCACCGGGCAGATCGAGACGACGCTCGCCCAGCTCACGCAGCAGACCGAACAGCTGATCAACGAAGGCTCGGTGAACACCGCGCGGGCGCATCGCGTACGCGAAGGCACGCGCAAGATCGGCGACGTCGTTCATGCAACGGGCGACGCGATCGCGCATCTGAACAACGAGGCCGGTCAGATCGCGGCGCTGACCGGCGAAATCGAAACGCAGTGCGACGGCCTCGAAGCGCAGGTTCTGGAAATGGCGAGCGGCGTCGAGGACTCGGGCAAAAACTTCGTGCAGGCGAAAGACCGCTTGGGCAATCTGCTCGGCGTGTCCGAGACGCTGATCGAGCTGACCGCGGCGACCGGCGTCGAAACCGGCGACACGCGCTTCATCGAAGCGGTGCAGCAGGCCGCAGCAGCAGTCAGCAAACTGTTCGACGCGGCGGTGGCGCGCGGCGACGTATCACTCGAAGACCTGTTCGATCAGCACTACGTGCCGGTGACGGGCACCAATCCGCCGCAGTTCCTGACCCGCTTCACCGCGTTCACCGACCGCGTGCTGCCCGCGATCCAGGAGCCTCTGCTCGAGCTCGATCCGCGCGTCGCGTTCTGCGCCGCAGTCGATGCGCGGGGTTGTCTGCCGACTCACAATCTGAAGTTCTCGCTGCCGCCGCGCGACGACGCCGTGTGGAACATGGCGAACTGCCGCAACCGGCGCATGTTCGACGATCGCACCGGCATTGCGGCGGCGTCGCATACGAAGAAGTTCCTACTACAGACGTACCGCCGCGATATGGGCGGCGGCCAGTTCGTGCTGGTGAAGGATGCGTCGGCGCCGGTGTTCGTCGGCGGACGGCATTGGGGCGGCGTGCGGATCGGTTACAAGGTTTGAACGCGGGCGGGCATCGCGCGGCGCACTGAACCGTGCGGTCCGCGCGACGCATGCCAGTTTAAACCGCCATCACCGCGCGCCTGCGCTCCGCGCGCTGCATAAAGTAGTTGGCCGCCACGACGCCAACCGTCACGACCGCGATGAACAGCGTCGCGAGCGCATTCATTTCCGGGTTCAGCCCTAGCCGAACGCGCGAGAACACCACCAGCGGCAACGTCGTCGAACCGGGGCCGGACAGGAATGCCGAGAGCACCAGATCGTCGATCGACAACGTGAACGACAGCAGCCACCCGGACACCAGTGCCTGCGAAATCAGCGGCAGCGTGATGAAGAAAAACACGCGCAGTGGCGTGGCACCCAGGTCCAGAGCGGCTTCTTCGAGCGAAGGGTGCAGCTCCCTCACGCGCGATTGCACGATGATCGCGACATACGAAATGCACAGCATCACGTGGCCGATCCAGATCGTGAAAATGCCGCGCCCGGCCGGCCACCCCAGCCACTTCGCCATTTCGATGAACAGCAGCAGCAACGAGATGCCCTGAATCACCTCGGGAATCACCAGTGGTGCGTTGATCATGCCGGTATACAGCGTGAAGCCGCGAAACCGTCCTAGGCGGGCGAGCACGAAACCGGCCCACGTGCCGATGATCACCGACGCGAACGCCGTCAGCAACCCGATCCGCAATGACAGCCAGGCTGCCGCGATCAGTTCGTCGTCGTTCAGCAGCGCCGCATACCAGCGCGTCGAAAAGCGCGTCCATACGGTGACCAGCTGCGACTCGTTGAACGAATACACCACCAGGCTCACGATCGGGATGTACAGAAACAGAAACCCGATCCCAAGCGCAATCAACTGCAATATCCGGTTCGGCTTCATCAGCGCCTTTCCTCCATCGCCTTCGCCTGCGCGTGCTGGAACAGGGCCATCGGCACCAGCAGCAGCAACACCATCGCGCACGTCACCGCGGAGGCCATCGGCCAGTCGGCGTTGTCGAAGAACTCATTCCACATCACGCGACCGATCATCAGCGTGTTCGCGCCGCCCAGCAGTTCGGGAATCACGTACTCGCCCACCGCCGGAATGAACACCAGCAGACATCCGGCGATGATGCCGTTCTTCGATAGCGGCAACGTGATCTGCCAGAACGCTTTCCACGGCTTCGCGCCGAGGTCGTAAGCGGCTTCGAGCAGGGTCAGGTCCATCTTCACCAGATGCGCGTAGAGCGGCATCACGAGGAACGGCAGGTACGAATACACCATGCCGATATAGACCGCGGTGTTCGTGTGATACAGCTCGATGGGCGAATGGATCATCCCGATCGACATCAGGAAGTTGTTCAGCAAGCCGTTGTTCTTCAGGATGCCGATCCATGCGTACACGCGAATCAGGAACGACGTCCAGAACGGCAGCATCACCGCCATCATCAGCACGTTGCGGCTCGCCGGATTCGACCGGGCGATGTAATACGCCATCGGATAACCGATCAACAGACACAGGACGGTCGAGATCGCGGCGACCACCACCGAATTCACATAGGTCGCGAAATAGAGGGTGTCGGTCAGCAGAAACGCGTAATGCGACAGGTCGAGCGTGATGTGAATCGCGCCTTCCGCGAAGTTGACCAGTTGCGTGTACGGCGGAATGCCGAGCTGCGAATCGGCGAAGCTGATCTTCACGACCAGCAGGAACGGCACGAGGAAAAACAGCAGCAGCCAGACGAACGGCCCCGCCACCACCGCGCTGCGGCCGGTCAGATTGAAGCGCCGCACCGGCCATCTGACGAAGGCATCGAGCACGCGCTTCATGACGTCAGCACCACGCCGGCCGACGCGCTCCAGCGCACGTACACTTCATCGCCCCAGGTGGGCGGATCGATCTCGTTGAGCGCGAGGCTCGTCACGTTCGCGATCACGGTCTTGCCGCCGTCGAGCTTCACGTGATACAGCGAATAGCCGCCCATATACGCGATATTCGTGACGACGCCCTTGCCCCAGTTGTACGCGCCCTCGGGCGGCTTGCGCGTGAGCGCGATGCGCTCGGGCCGCACCGAAATGGTCACCGGCATGCCGAGCGGCCCGGTGATGCCGTGGCTCACGTAGAGGCGGCACGGCAGGTCGGGCGTTTCGATGAACACGTAGTCAGGTTCGTCCTCGACCGTATGGCCTTCGAACAGATTGGTCGAGCCGATGAACTCCGCCGAAAAGCGGCTATTCGGATACTCGTACACTTCATGCGGCGTGCCGAGCTGCACGATCTCGCCTTCGCTCATCACGGCGAGGCGGTCCGCCATCGTCATCGCCTCTTCCTGATCGTGGGTGACCATCATGCAGGTGACGCCGACCTTGTCGAGAATGTTGACCAGCTCGATCTGCGTGCGCTGGCGGATCTGCTTGTCGAGCGCGGACATCGGCTCGTCGAGCAGCAGCAGCTTGGGCCGCTTGACGAGCGAACGCGCCAGCGCCACGCGCTGCTGCTGGCCGCCCGACAACTGATGCGGCTTGCGCTTCGCGAAGCGGCCCATCTGCACGAGTTCGAGCGCCGTCTGCACGCGCTCCTTCAGTTCGGCCTTCGGCACGCGTTCCTGCTTCAGACCGAAGGCGACGTTCGCCTCCACCGTCATGTGCGGAAACAATGCATACGACTGGAACATCATGTTGACCGGCCGGCGATACGGCGGCAATTGCGCAAGGTCTTCGCCGTCGATCAGGATCTTGCCGGAGGTCACGGTCTCGAGCCCCGCCATCATGCGCAGCAAGGTCGACTTGCCGCAGCCCGAACTGCCGAGCAGCGCGAACAGCTCGCCCTTCTTCACCGACAGGTTGACCCCTTTGACCGCCACGGTCTCGCCGAACTTCTTCACGACGTCGACGATCTGGATGAACTGGTCCGCTGCGTCGCCCGTGCCGACGCCCGTGCCGACGCCCGTAACGGCGTTCAGGCCCGCGGGCGGCGCGCCCGTCCCGGCCAGTGCGCCCGACTGGTCACTACTTATCATGATGCTGCTTCACTCCGGCGTTTGACGAACAAAGCCCCCGGTGGACACCGAGGGCTTCATGATGATGCTTACCCTTCTGCTGCCGCGGGTCAGCGGCCGGACTTGAACTCAGTCCACAGCCGCGTTTGCAGCCGCTGGATTTCCTGCGGCAGTGGCTTGAGCAGGAACAGGGTCTTGATGGTTTCAGGCGGCGGATACACCGCCGGGTCGTTCGCCACGTCCTTGTCCACGTACTTGCGCGCTTCGAGGTTCGCGCTCGGATAGTAGACGGCGTTGGTGATCGCGGCGTGCACCTGCGGCGTTTCGATGTAGTTGATCCATTCGAGCGCGGCTTCCTTGTGCTTCGCGTCCTTCGGGATCGCCATCACGTCGAACCACACGGGCGCGCCGCCCTTCGGAATGAAGTACTCGATCTTGTACGGCTTCTTCGCTTCGACCGCGCGATGCTTGGCGATCACGACGTCGCCCGACCAGCCGTACGCGAAGCACACGTCGCCGCCCACCAGGTCGTTGATGTAGCCCGACGAGTTGAACTGTGTGATGTACGGGCGGATCTTCTTCATCATCTCGAGCGCGGCGCGGTAGTCGGCCGGGTTCGTGCTCATCGGATCCTTGCCGATGTAATGCAGCGCGGCCGCGAACATCTGGTCTGGCGCGTCGAGCACGGACACGCCGCAGGCCTTCAGCTTCGAAATGTTTTCCGGCTTGAACAGGATGTCCCAGCTGTCGAGCGGCGTGTTCTTGCCGAGAATCTGCTGGACCTTGGTGACGTTGTATCCGAGACCGGTCGTGCCGTACGCCCAGGGCACCACGTATTTGTTGCCCGGATCGGCGCCGGCCACGAGCGCCATCAGCGACGGATCGAGGTACTTCAGGTTCGGCAGCTTCGACTTGTCGAGCGGATCGAAGATGCCCGCGGCGATCTGCTTGCCGGCGTAGTTGCTGGTCGGCACGACGATGTCATAGCCGGAATTGCCGGTGAGGAGCTTCGCTTGCAGCGTGTCGTCGCTGTCGTAGTTGTCGTATTTGACCTGGACGCCGGTCTGCTTGGTGAAGTTCGGAATGGTGTCCTTGGCGATGTAATCGGACCAGTTATACACGTTCAGCTGCGTATCCTTCGCTGCGGCCGTCAACCATGGCATCGCGCACAGCATCAGCGCGGCCACTTGTCCCACTACCCGTCTTTTCATCCCGTTCTCCGATCCTGACCGGCTCGCGCCGACCGTCGTCACTCAGGCCGCGGCATCGCGCGCGGCTCCCCTGAAAAACCCGAAAACTACCATCAATTATTGCGCGCTCCAAAAGAAATGCCCGACTGTCGCGCAAACGGTACAGCCCAAGGCGCACCATTGGAAAATGCGCGCAATTTTAGCGGGTTATCGGCGCCTGTCTACCCGAAAAAAACGCGCATGGCACTCGCGTTGTTATCTCGTTGTCAAGTTGGGGCGGCTTGGGTGGTCGGCCGGCGTGCTCGTGCTTGTGCCTGGCTTATGGATTGCGGCCGGCTTCTCCATGCGGGACCCGACTGCGTTGCTCCCGCCCACGCCTCGGACGAGCATGAGCCGTCAGCCGTTCGACGGTGCACAATAGCCGTCAGGAGACCGGCTGCCGGCACGCCGCCTAGCGCGCCTCCGCCCCCCGGCTCCCGCCCGTCTGCGCCGCCCACCCGGCGGCCATTGGGCACATGGCTTGCGAGAGGATGTGGTCTCGAACTTCAGGCACCGATGAACACCAACCCATTCGCGCTGCGACCGAACCGCCGCCGGCGTCTGCCTGACGGCGGCCCGGCGCGTCCTCCGCACTGGTTTTCGTTTGTCGGCGCGGGCGCGTTGATCGCGGTCGGCTATATCGACCCCGGCAACTGGGCGACCGCGCTCGGCGCCGGCGCGGGCTACGGCTACCGCCTGCTCGGCATGGTGCTGCTGTCGAGCCTGATGGCGATGCTGCTGCAATGGCTGTCGTCGCGCCTGGGCGTCGTGACCGGCCGCGATCTCGCGCAGATCTGCCGCGAGCGTACCGGCCGCCGCGGCACCCTGTTCCTGTGGCTGACCAGCGAAGTCGCGATCATCGCGTGCGATGTCGCCGAGGTGGTCGGCAGCGCCGTCGCTCTGCAATTGCTGCTAGGCGTGTCGCTGACCGTCGGCGTGCTGATGTCGGCGGTCTGCACGTTTGCCCTGCTCGCGCTTCAGCAGAAAGGCGGCCGCAAGCTCGAAGCGGTGATCGCGGCGCTGATCGGCTTCGTCGGCCTGTGCTTCGTGGTGCAGCTCGCGCTCGCGCGGCCCGACTGGCACGCGGCGCTCGCCGGCACCGCGCCGAGCGTCGAGCTGCTGCGCAACGCGGGCATGCTGTGGCTGGCGGCGGGCATCGTCGGCGCGACGGTGATGCCGCACAACCTCTATCTGCACTCGGCGCTCGTCAAGCATCACGCGCCCGAAGGCAGCGACGCGCAGATCAAGGCCGCGTTGCAGGTGGTCAACATCGACACCTTCGCTTCACTTTCGTTTGCCTTCGTGATCAACGCCGCGTTGCTGATCGTGGCCGCCGCGGTGTTCTACGCGAGCGGCCATCGCGACGTGACCGATCTCGCCGACGCCCACCGCCTGATCGCGCCGCTCGTCGGCACGCGCTGGGCCAGCATCCTGTTCGCGGCGGCGCTGCTGGCGTGCGGGCTGAGCGCGACGGTCACCGGCACGCTGGCCGGTCAGGCGGTGATGGAAGGCTTTCTGCAGATCCGGCTGCCGCGCTGGAAGCGCGCGCTGCTCACCCGCGCGCTGGCGATCGGGCCCGCGCTGTTCGCGGTCGCGCTTTTCGGCCAGCACGGTTCCAACCAGTTGCTGGTGGCGAGCCAGGTGGTGCTGAGCCTGCAATTGCCCCTCGCGGTCGTGCCGTTGATCCGCTCTACGTCGAACGCCGAGCTGATGCACGGTTGGCGCGTGCGCGGCGTGCCGCTCGCGCTCGCGTGGTTGTGCGCGGGGTTCATCGTCGCGCTCAATGGGGCGTTGCTGTGGCAACTGGCGTTTGGCAGGTAGCGGGTCGCGGGCCGCGGCGCCGCACATCATCGGTTAACATAGCGGCACTTCGCTTCTTCGCTCCAAGGTTTCCGATGGCATCGAATCTTCACGATCTTCCCGACAGTCCGTGCATCGGCGTGTGCTCCACGCTGTTCGACGAGGTTTGCAAGGGCTGCGGCCGCACCGCTGTCGAAGTGTCCAACTGGGTGTTCCTGAGCGACGAGGAAAAGCGCGCCGTGTGGCTGCGCATCGAGCAGGAAGGCACGGCCATGCGCTTTCAGAACGACAGGCTGTAGCCTTTCGCGCTGCGCCCCTGCCGATGGACATGAGCGCAGCGCCTCAAAAACTGGCAGCGACAAAACGACGCCGGGGGTGCAGCTGGAACTGAGCTGCCCCCGGCGTTTCGCATGGCGAACGCGGCGCGTGCCGCGCGCCAATCAGAACCGCATCCCGACGCCCAGACCGACGATCACCGGATCAATGCTTAGCCGGCCGAGCGGCTGGCCGCCGAGCGACGCATCCGTGTGCATCCATATCTTCTTGATGTCCGCATTGACGAACAGCGACCTGGTGACCTGCAGGTCCACACCGGCCTGCAACGCGGGGCCGAAACTGTGATTGCTGATCGAGATCGGCGCGCCGCCCGCGTTCAGCCCGTTGTTATAGAACAGCGTGTAGTTGAGACCCGCGCCGAGATACGGACGAATGCGCCCCGCGTGGTTGAAGTGATATTGCAGCAGCAGCGTGGGCGGCAACACGTTCACGCCGCCAAGACCGCCGAGGTTCGACGTCACCTGATGGCGCGAAGTGGCGAGAATCAGCTCGACGCCGAGGTCGTCGCGAATCATGTAGGTCAGATCCAGCTCGGGCACGATGGCGTTGTTGACGCCCACGTTGAGCGCCGACAGTCTCTGGCTGGTGTTCACGTTCGGCACGATGCTGATCGCGCGCAGACGCACGAGCACGTCGCCGGCGTGGATGCCGCTCAGCGGGTCGTCGCTCGCGGCGTGTGCGTGCGGCGCGAGCGCCGCCGTGCATAGCAGGCTCGCTGCAACAGCGGCGGTCTTGATTTTTTTTCTGAACGAGTACTTCATGTGCTTCCCCGCGTGATGAATGATTGATATCGCGCGGAGATTGTCGAAGTTCCGGTCAGGCAGCGCGTTGACCCGTATCAACCCAGCGAGGACGACCATCGCCCTGCGACAGCTGGCCGCGTCGCGCCGGTCAGCAGCAGTTCGAGGAGATCGTGGACGCTGCGAATCGCGGTACCGAACGGCAACGCTTCTCGGCCGCGAAAAAACAGGCCGTTGGCCACGTCGCCGCGCAAGGCCGCGGCGAGCCGCGTGTCGATGCAGAAGTGGCCGAACTTCTCGATCCCGTCGCGCCAGCCGCACACGCTCAGGCATTCGAGCGCGGTCGGACACGCGTGCTTGAGCGCGCCGACCTTCTCGCGGATCTTCGCTTCATGGCGCAGATAGCGCATCAGCCACGGCGTTTTCACCGCCCGCGCGGGCAGCCCCGTCACGCTGATGAATTCGACGATGTCGCCGGGCGTCGCTTCGGCCAGCACGCGCTTGAAGTTCGGACGCGCATCGCCTTCCTCGGTGACGGCGAACGGCGTGCCGAGCTGCACGCCGTTCGCGCCCGCGTTCAGCAGCTCGCGCACGGCCGCGTGACTGTTGATGCCGCCCGCGACGATGACAGGCACGTCCCGGCGATTCAGGCCAAGCGATGCGAACACGGTGTCGAGCTCTTCGAGAATGCGCGGGAAGTCGAAGCGTCGGTCACGCATGTCAGCGAGATTGCCGACACCGAGATGGCCGCCCGCGTGCGCCGGATGTTCGATCACGACCGCGTCGGGCAAGCGGCCTTTCTTCAGCCACTTCTTCAGCACGAGCGAGACGCCGCGGCTATCTGACAGGATCGGGATCAGCGCGATGTCACAGCCTTCGGTCATGTCCGGCAGATCGAGCGGCAGGCCCGCGCCCATCACGATCGCATCGGCGCCGCTCTCGCAGGCCACGCGCACATAGTCCGCGTGCGCGCTGACCGCCTTCATCACGTTGACGGCGATCATTCCGCGTCCTTCGCTGATGTCTCTGGCCGCGCGGACTTCGCGCTCCAGCGCGGTGAGGTTGGCCTGTGCGAGCGTCGCCGTGTCGGGCGACTGGCGGCACAGTTGGACGAGGTCGCGATGATGGTGGCGCAGATCGATGCTGGCGATGGTGCCGAGCGCACCTTCACGGGCGACGCTGCCGGCCAGCCGGTGGGCTGAGATGCCGACGCCCATGCCGCCTTGCACGATCGGCAGCAGCGAGCGGCCGCGGATCACCAGCGGCGGGAAAGAGTGAGTGTTGAGCATGACTGGCCCGATGACGAATGATCAAACCGTTGATGATCGGCTGTCGGGCGCGGGCTGCTTTGCGTCAGGTCAAGGCGGCTGCGAATGAACGGGGCGCGCGCATCGTCGGGTTGATGCTGGTCATATGAAGCAGAGCTTGAATGCGATGCAGGTTTGGGTGCGCACATGAACAAAGCCCGCTTCGAAGAAGCGGGCTTGGCTTTGCGTTGCAGCGTGACTGCTGCGCAACCTGAGCAGCGTGTGCGTCGATGACGCTTACTGCACGCCCTGGCTCAGCAGGAAGTCTTCATAGTTGCCACCGAAGTCGTTCAACGTGCCATCGGTCTTCACTTCGATGATCCGGTTCGCGAGGCCGCTCACGAACTCACGGTCGTGCGACACGAAAATCAGCGTGCCTTCGAACTTGTCGAGCGCGATCTGCAGCGACTCGATCGACTCCATGTCCATGTGGTTGGTCGGCTCGTCCATCATCAGCACGTTGTGGCGGCCCAGCATCAGCTTGCCCCAGATCATGCGGCCCTTCTCGCCACCCGAGAGCACCTTGACCGACTTGCGGATGTCGTCGGCATTGAACAGCAGCCGGCCGAGCGTGCCCCGCACCATCTGCTCGTCGTCGCCTTCCTTGCGGTAGCCGTCGATCCAGTCCATCAGCGTGACGTCGTCCGGAAACTCTTCGTACGTATCTTGCGGCATGTAGCCGACGTTCGCGTTCTCCGCCCACTTCACCGTGCCGTGGTCGAGCGTGAGCTTGCCCAGCAGCGAGCGCAGCAGCGTGGTCTTGCCCGCGCCGTTCTCGCCGATGATCGCGATACGCTCGCCCGGCTGCACGCTGATGCTGAAGTCGTTGAAGATGGTGCGCTCGTACTTCTTCGCGATCTTGTCGGCCACCACCGCGATGTTGTGGAGCTTCTTCTCGTATTCGAAGCGGATGAACGGGTTCTGGCGCGACGACGGCTTGAATTCCTCGATCTTGATCTTGTCGATCATCTTCAGACGGCTGGTAGCCTGACGCGCCTTCGACTTGTTCGCCGAGAAGCGGCGCACGAAGTCCTGCAGGTCGGCCACGCGTTCCTTCGCCTTCGCGTTGGCGTTCTGCTGACGTTCGCGCGCCTGCGTGCTGGCGAGCATGTAGTCGTCGTAGTTGCCCGGATAGACCTTCAGCGTGCCGTAGTCCATGTCGGCCATGTGCGTGCAAACCTGGTTCAGGAAGTGCCGGTCGTGCGAGATGATGATCATCGTCGAGTTGTACTGGTTGAGCACGTCTTCCAGCCAACGGATCGAGTTGATGTCCAGGTTGTTGGTCGGCTCGTCCAGCAGCAGCACGTCCGGCTTCGAGAACAGCGCCTGCGCGAGCAGCACGCGCAGCTTCCAGCCGGGCGCCACGTTGCTCATCGGGCCGCTGTGGTCCTCGATCGCGATGCCGATGCCGAGCAGCAGCTCGCCCGCGCGCGCTTCGGCGGTGTAGCCGTCGTACTCGGCGAACTTCGCTTCGAGCTCGGCGGCGTGCATGTAGTCGTCGTCGGTGGCGTCGGGGTTCGCGTAGATCGCGTCGCGCTCGGTCATCGCGGCCCACATTTCGGTGTGGCCCATCATCACGACGTCGAGCACGCGCACATCTTCGTACGCGAACTGGTCCTGGCGCAGCTTGCCCAGACGCACGTTCGGCTCGAGCATGACGTTGCCCGAGCTCGGTTCCAGGTCGGAACCGAGAATTTTCATGAAGGTGGATTTACCGCAGCCGTTCGCACCGATGAGGCCATAGCGGTTCCCTTCCCCGAATTTGACCGAAATGTTCTCGAAGAGGGGCTTCGGCCCGAATTGCATGGTGATATTGGCAGTAGACAGCACGGCGCGTCCCTTTGAATGTGATATCGGCGAAAAACCCAATATTTTAGCAGGTTATCGCGAATTCAACCCACGCGCACCTCGCGCTACCCGGCAGCGGCGCCGCGCGGCGTCTGCAGAACGTCGATGAAAGCCGACAGGTCGGCCTCGGCGAGCCCCATCGCCGAGGCCAGACGCAGCAATTGCTGGACCGTCGACGACACCGGCATCGGCGTGCCGGTCTCGTACGCGGCGGCGGCGACCGTGTCGACGTCCTTCTGGAACGTGCGGAACGCGCCGATCGGTGTGAGGCCGGTCTGGGTCATGCGCGGCACGAAGGTCTGCAGCAGCACCGAGTCGGCCCAGCCGCCCGCGAGACCTTCGGTGAGTTTCGCGGCGTCGAGGCCGCTGCGCTGCGCGAGGTTCACGGCCTCGGCAATCGCCGCCACCGTCGCGGTGACGATGGTCTGGTTGCACAGCTTCGCGGTTTGCCCCGCGCCGACCCCGCCCATATGCGTGACGCGTGACGCGTAGGCGTCGAGCAGCGGCCTGACGGCGTCGACATCGGCCGCGGCGCCGCCCGCCATCACCGCCAGCGTGCCGGCGTGCGCGCCCGCGACGCCGCCCGACACCGGTGCGTCGATCCAGCCGAGGCGCGCCGCGCCGGGGTGGGTAGCGCCGGGGCCGGTGGCGTCGTGAGCCACTGCGGACGCGGACGGAGCAGCGAATGAAGCCTCGAATGAAGCCGCCACCGCCGCCGCGCGCTGCGCGAACGCGCGCGTCGCGGCCGGTGGAATGCTGGAGTGATCGACAATCCAGCGCAACCGGAGCGGCGCGGCGGCGCCTGCGCTCAAAAGTCCCGCTGCGCCGAACACCGTCTCTTCCACCGCCGCCGCATCCGCGACGCACAGCAGAACCGCGTCGCAGCGCCCGGCCAGCTCGCGCGGCGCATCGACCACACTCGCGCCGTCCGCCACCAGCGCCTCGGCCTTGGCCCGCGTGCGATTCCACACATGCACGGCATGCCCCGCGCGCAGCAGATGCCGGATCATCGGCGCGCCCATCAGGCCGGGACCGCAAAAACCAATTTCCACTTTCGAACCTCGTCGGCTGTCAGATTGAGTTGCGCGGACATGATAACGGCCGCACGCCGTCACGGTCACGGCATACCGGGCACACGACGTGTGCACCTGTCGCGGGTGCAATGGGCACGTGCCGCGTCGCCCATTGCCTATACTTTCTGGACACCAACGAAGACCAAAGGAGGAAGTTCATGTCCGACCACGTCTATAAACAGATCGAGTTGACCGGCTCGTCGACCGTGTCGAGCGACGACGCCGTCACAACCGCGATCGCCAAAGCGTCGAAGACGCTGCGTAATTTGCACTGGTTCGAAGTCACGGAAACGCGGGGCCAGATCGAAGACGACAAGGTTACCTGCTGGCAGGTGACGCTCAAGGTGGGCTTGCGGATCGAGTGACACACGGCGTCAACGCTCGTCGACACGTCCGCGCGTCATTCGCGGCGAAAAAAGCTGCGTCCGCACTGGACGCAGCTCCTTCCTCAACTCAAAGCAGCGGGTGCCGAGGCCGCCGCGTGGCCGATCATGCATCGTTCGGCGTTGGGCCGATCGGGATCACTTACTTCGGCAGCGAACCGTCCACGCCTTCCACATACCAGTTCAGACGTTGCAGTTCCGGGTCGGTCAGCGTCTTGCCGGCCGGCACCTTCACCGCGCCGGACTGATCCTTGAGCGGGCCGGTGAACACGTCCCACTTGCCGCTCGCCAGTTCCTCGCGCTTCGCCGCGACCCGCTTCTGCGCGTCAGCCGAGATCACCGACGTGTTCAGGTCTTCCAGGTTGACGGCCTTCTGCGGAAGGCCCCACCACACCGGGTCGTTCTTCCACTTGCCGTCGAGCACCTGCTGGATCGCCGCCGTGTAGTAGACGCCCCAATGCGCGACCACCGAACCCAGGTGCGCGTCGGGACCGAACTTCTTCATGTCCGAATCCCAGCCGAACGCGTGCACGTGTTTTTCCGATGCGGTAGCGAGCGTCGCGCTCGAATCGGTGTTTTGCAGCAGCACGTCGGCGCCCTGGCCAATCAGAGTTTCAGCCGCCTGCTTTTCCTTGCCCGGATCGAACCAGCTATTGATCCAGATGACCTTCGTGTGCACCTTCGGATTCACCGAGCGCGCGCCGAGCGTGTACGCATTGATGTTGCGGATCACCTCGGGAATCGGCACCGACGCAACGAAGCCGAGCGTATTGGACTTGGTCACATAGCCCGCCGCGACGCCGGCCAGATACGCGCCCTGGTACATGCGCACGTCGTAGGTGCCGAAGTTCGGCGCCTTCTTGTAGCCGGTCGCGTGCAGGAATACGGTGTCCGGGAAATCCTTCGCGACCTTCAGCTGGAAGTCCTGAAAGCCGAAGCTCGTGCCGATGATGATCTTGTTGCCCTTGTTCGCCAGATCGCGGAACACGCGCTCCGAGTCGGCCGATTCCGGCACGTTCTCGACACGTGTGATCTTGATCTTGTTGCCGAACTTCGCTTCCGCTTCCTTCGAACCCTGGTCGTGCGCGAAGGTCCAGCCGGCGTCGCCCGGATTGCCGAGGTAGACGAACGCGACACCCGGCGCGTCGGCGGCCTGCGCGGTTTGCGCGAGCGGCGCGGCGAGCGCGAGCGAGGCCGCGCCCCACGCGAATGCGGTCAGCAGATTTCTTCTCTTCATGTTGGGTCCTGTTGTGTTGGCGAATATTGGAAGGTGTGGTCGATGGGTGATCCATCGTTGCTCGACTAGCCCGCCGAGAAAAACGGCTTGCCCAGCGAGGCAGGGGCATTCAGACGGATGGTGTTCGGGTTGTGCGAGATCAGCACCAGTACGACGACCGTCGCGACGTACGGCAGCATCGCGAGGAATTGTGTCGGCACCGGCACGCCGATCGCCTGCGCGTAAAACTGCAGGCCGGTCACCGCGCCGAACAGCAGCGCGCCGATCAGCAGGCGCCCCGGCCGCCACGTCGCGAACACGACCAGCGCGAGCGCGATCCAGCCGCGGCCGGAGGTGAGATTCTCCTGCCACAGGTGCAGATTGACGATCGAGTAATACCCGCCCGCCAGCCCGGCCATGCCGCCGCCGAAGGCCACCGCGCCGTAGCGCACCCCGACCACCGGAAAGCCCACCGAGTGCGCGACCTGCGGCGATTCGCCGACTGAACGCAGCACCAGTCCGGCGCGCGTGCGGTACAGGAACCAGCCGATCACCGCGAACATCAGGAACGCCAGATAGTCGAGCGGCGTGAGGCTGAAGAGCGCCGGCCCGAGCACGGGGATCTTCGAGAGACCGGGAATGGTCCACGTGTCGATGGTCGCGCGCACCGCCGCCGACGTGTACGGCTTGCCGACATACGCGGACAGGCCGATGCCGAAGATCGTCAGCGAGAGACCGGTGGCGACCTGATTGGCGAGCATGGTCAGCGTGAGGAACGCGAACAGCAGCGCCATCGCGAGACCGGCGGCGATCGCGGCGAGCACGCCGAGCCACGGGCTGCCGCTGATCGACGTGACCGCGTAGCCGGTCACGGCGCCCATCAGCATCATCCCTTCGACGCCAAGGTTGAGCACGCCCGATTTCTCGGTGACGAGTTCGCCCGCGCCCGCGAACATCAGCGGGATCGCGGCGGTGATGGCGCTCGAGGTGAGCGCGCTGGCTTGTTGAATGTCCATGGAGATCCGGCGGGAAATCAGTAATCGAATGTCGGTGAGACGCTTGGCGGGCTGCCCGGTAAGCGGTCAATGACCCGCGGCGGCCAGCGTTCGGCGGCGCACCCGGTAGTTCACGAACAGGTCGGCGCCCAGCAGGCAGAACAGCAGCAGCCCCTGGAACACGCCGGAGAGCGCCTGCGGCAATTGCATCGAGGTCTGCACCGCTTCGCCGCCGAGATACAGCAACGCCATCAGCAGACTCGCGAGCACGATGCCGACCGGATGCAGCCGCCCGACGAACACGACGATGATCGCGGTGAAGCCGTAGCCCGGCGACCACGTCGCCTGCAACTGGCCTATCGGCCCGGCGATCTCGCCCATCCCGGCGAGGCCCGCGAGGCCGCCGCTGATCAGCAGCGACGTCCAGATGGTTTTCTTGTCGGAGAAGCCCGCGTAGCGCGCGGCGAGCGGCGCGAGTCCGCCGACGTTCATCCGGTAGCCCGCGAAGCTCTTGCGCATGAACATCCACACGAGCGGTATCGCGATCAGCGTGATGAACACCGACGCGTTCAGCCGCGTGCCGCGCAGCCATTTCCAGTGCCAGTCGCCGTATAGCGTCGGATACAGCGCGTCGCCGCTGAACATCTCCGAGAGCGGGAAATTCATGCCCTGCGGATCGCGCCAAGGACCGCTCACCAGATAGATCAGCAACTGCGTGGCCACATACGTGAGCATCAGGCTGACGAGAATCTCGTTGGTGTTGAAGCGGCTTTTCAGCAGCGCGGGAATCGCCGCCCACGCCATGCCGCCGAGCACGCCGGCAATCATCATGGTCGGCAGGATCCACCAGCCGGTGGCCTGATCGAAATAGATCGCGACGCCGCTCGCGGCGATGCCGCCGAGCAGCATCTGCCCTTCGGCGCCGATGTTCCAGACGTTGGCGCGATAGCCGATCGCGAGGCCGAGGCCGATCAGGCACAACGGCGACGCCTTCAGCAGCAGCTCCGACCAGCCGTTCACGCTGGACAGCGGCTCGATGAAGAACGCGTGCATTGCCTGCAGCGGATCGCGGCCCACCAGGCTGAAGATCAAAAAGCCGATCGCGAGCGTGAGCAGCGCGGCGATCAGCGGCACGGCGAACTGCATCGTGCGCGAGGGCGCCGTGCGTGCTTCGAGTCGATAGGGAAGCATCATGGGTAGCGTGTGGTTTATTGGGTTCTGGTTCCGATGATCGCGCTTCGCGCGAGTCACGCGTGCGCCGGCTGTTCCGACGACGGCGCCGCGTCCTCGCGGCCGCCGAACAGGCCCGCCATCCAGCGGCCGATTTCCTCGGCATTGGTCGCGCCCGTTGCGCGCACCGGCGAGAGCCGGCCGCCAGCGAGCACCGCAAGGCGGTCGCAGATGTCGAACAGCTCTTCCAGTTCCTCAGAGATCACCAGAATCGCGACGCCGCGCGCCGCCAGATCGAGCAGCTGCTGGCGGATGAACGCCGCCGCGCCGACATCGACGCCCCACGTGGGCTGCGCGACCACCAGCACCTTGGGCGCCTGCAGAATCTCGCGGCCCATGATGTATTTCTGCAGATTGCCGCCGGACAGACTCTGCGCGAGCGCGTCCGGGCCGCCGCAACGCACGTCGAAGGCATCGATGCAGCGCCTGGCGAACGCGCGCATCGCGCCCGCCCTGATCCAGCCCGAGCTCACCATCTGCTGACGGTGCGCGGTGAGCAGCGCGTTTTCCGACAGCGACATCGCCGGCACCGCGCCGCGGCCGAGGCGCTCCTCCGGCACGAAGCCGAAGCCGAGCGCGCGCCGGCCGCCCGCGCCCAGGCGCCCGGCGGGCTTGCCGCAAATCGTCACCGCATCGGCGCGCGTGCCGCGTTTTTCGCCCGACAGCGCCGACAGCAGTTCCGCCTGGCCGTTGCCCGACACACCCGCGATGCCGAAGATCTCGCCGGCATGCACGCCGAACGACACGTCGCGCAGCGAGGTGCCGAACGGGTCGTCGCTTGCCACCGACAACTGCTTCACATCGAGCAGCACGGCGCCGGGATTGTGCTCGCGCCGCGTGTAATCGGGCAGCGAATGGCCGACCATCAACTGCGCGAGCGATGCATGCGTCTCGCCCTTCGGCTTCACATGACCCGTCACGCGGCCGCCGCGCATCACCGTCGCGGTGTCGCACAGCTCCTGGATTTCGTCGAGCTTGTGGCTGATGTAGAGAATGCTGGAGCCTTCGGCCGCCAGCCGGCGCAGCGTCGCGAACAGCTTCCTCACCGCTTGCGGCGTCAGCACCGAGGTCGGCTCGTCCATGATCAGGAGGCGCGGGTTCTGCAGCAGACAGCGCACGATCTCGACGCGTTGCCGCTCGCCCACCGTCAGGCTATGCACGTGGCGCTGCGGATCGATGTCCAGACCGTAGTCGGCCGAGACTTCGCGAATCCGTTTCGAGAGCGTCTTCAGATCGAACGGCTCGTCGAGTGCGAGCGCGATGTTTTCGCCGACCGTGAGCGTCTCGAACAGCGAAAAATGCTGGAACACCATGCCGATGCCGAGCTTGCGCGCGGCCGCCGGGCTCGCGATCTCCACCGCCTCGCCTTCCCAGCGAATCTCGCCGGCGTCGGGCCGCACCGCGCCGTAGATGATCTTCATCAGCGTGCTTTTGCCGGCGCCGTTTTCGCCGAGCACCGCGTGGATTTCACCCGGCGCGACGATCAACGTGACGTCGTCGTTGGCTCGCACGGCCGGATATTGTTTGGTGATGCCCTGGAGCACCAGCCGGGGCGCCGCCTGTTCCGGCCCGGATGCCGGCTGCGCGGCGGCGCCGTCGCTATAAGAAGAGTCGCTCATGTGATTCCGTAGTACGTCGGTGACTGCCAGTTGCGACGCGTCCACCCACCTTGACGGCGGACGATCCGTCACCACAACCGGATGACAATACCCAATTCGACCCGCTCAGTCGAGCCGCCAAAATTCCCGCAAACCCCCGCCGCAGCGCGCTCTGCGGGTATGCCACGCTTGACGCGGTTTTTCGTTCATATTAAAACCCATATACCCCCACGCCCGCTCGATCAGCCAGAACATATATTTCGGAGAAATCATGAGCCAGCAACGCGAGGCGATCGATACGTACCTACTGCGCGTCTTGCACACCTTGTTGATGGAGCGCAGCGTCACGCGCGCGGCCGTCAAGCTGAATCAATCACAACCCGCCATCAGCGCGGCGCTGCGCCGTTTGCGCGACATCACCGGCGACCCGTTGCTGGTGCGCGGCAAATCCGGCATGGTGCCCACGGAATACGGCCTGCGCCTGCTCGAACCGGTGCAGAACGCGCTGCGCGAGATCGAACGCATCAAGTTCCAGCAGCACAACTTCGATCCGGCCACGTCGATCCGCTGCTACCGGATCGGCTGCCCCGACTACCTGAACGTGCTGTTCGTGCCGACGGTGGTCGAACGCTTTCGCCAGGCCGCGCCGAACGCGACGCTCGAATTTCACTCGCTGGGCCCCGCCTTCGACTACGAACTCGCGCTCGAGGACGGCAAGCTCGACACCGTGGTCGGCAACTGGCCGGAGCCGCCGGAGCAGTTGCACCTGTCGAACCTGTTCGTCGATCAGATCGTCTGCCTGATGAGCAACGCGCATCCGTTTGCCAAACGCGGCGGACTCACGCTCGACCAGTATCTGAACGCGCCGCATCTCGCGCCGACTCCTTACTCGGTGGGCCAGCGCGGCGCGATCGACGTGCATCTCGCGCGCGAGCGGCTCAAGCGTCACGTGGTCGTCACGTTGCCGTACTTCAATCTCGCGCCGTACGTGTTGATCAAGTCCGATCTGATCTTCACGACCACGCGCCTCTTTGCCGATTACTACGCCAAATTCCTGCCGCTCACCGTGGTGCCCGCCCCGCTCGATTTCCCGCCGATGCAGTATTACCAGCTATGGCACGAGCGCGTGCACTACTCCGATGAAGTGCGCTGGCTGCGCAGCCTGGTCGCCGAAGCGACCAAAACCTTGATCGACAAGCCTTGACTGGTTTCACCGCCCGCTTTTCACCGCCAGCTTTTCACCACCCGCTTTTCACCACGGGTAGCGGGCGGCCATGCCGTGCATGACGATGGCGCGGCGGCCCGCAACCCGACTCTCTTCTCCCGCTTTTCCCTGTTACGCCGCCGCTTCGTAAAGCGTCTTCGCCAGCCGGTTGTGCTGCTCGATGACCGGTCCGAGGTCGAGCGTCGTCAACTGTCCGTCCTTCACGATCACCCTGCCGCCGATCACGCTATAGCTCACTTGCGACGGCGCGCAGAATACCAGCGCCGCGACCGGATCGTGCAGCGCCCCCGCAAACAGCGGTTGACGCAAATCGAACGACACGAAGTCCGCCGCCATGCCGGGCGCGAGCGCGCCGATGTCGTCGCGGTTGAGCACCTTCGCGCCGCCTAGCGTGGCGATTTCCAGCGCCTCGCGCGCGGTCATCGCATCCGGCCCGAAACCGACGCGCTGCAACAGCAGCGCCTGGCGCACTTCGGCCACCATCTGCGCGCCGTCGTTCGAAGCCGAACCGTCGACGCCCAGCCCCACCGGCACGCCCGCGAGCCGCATCCGCCCGACCGGCGCGATGCCCGACGCGAGCCGCATGTTCGAACACGGACAGTGCGCGACGCCGGTGCCGGTGCGCGCGAACAGGGCGATGCCGGCGTCGTCGAGTTGCACGCAGTGCGCATGCCACACATCGTGGCCGACCCAGCCGAGGTCTTCCGCATACTCCGCCGGCGTCATGCCGAACTTCTCGCGGCTGTACGCGATGTCGTTGACGTTCTCGGCGAGGTGCGTATGCAGCGACACGCCGTACTGGCGCGCCATCGCCGCCGACTCGCGCATCAGGTCGCGGCTCACCGAGAACGGCGAGCATGGCGCGACCACCACACGCAGCATCGCGTAGCGCCCTTCGTCGTGGTACGTCTCGATCAGCCGCTGCGTGTCCTTCAGGATGTCCGCTTCACGCTCGACCACCGAATCCGGCGGCAGGCCGCCGTCCTTCTGCCCCACGCTCATGCTGCCGCGCGCCGCGTGAAAGCGCATGCCGATCCTGCGCGCCGCGGCGATGCTGTCGTCGAGCCGGCTGCCGTTCGGATAGATATACAGATGGTCGCTCGAGGTCGTGCAACCGGACAGCAGCAGCTCGGCCATCGCCGTGAGCGTCGAGACTTCGATCATCTCCGGCGTGAGGTTCGCCCACACCTTGTACAGGCTGGTGAGCCAGCCGAACAACTCGGCGTTCTGCGCGGCGGGAATCGCGCGCGTGAGGCTCTGGTACATGTGGTGGTGCGTGTTCACCAGACCCGGGATCACCAGGTGCCCACGCATGTCCAGCACTTCGTCGGCCGTTTGCGGCAATTGCGCCGTCGGTCCGACCGCGACGATGCGGTTGTCCTCGATGTACAGACCACCGTCGCGCAATTCGCGCCGGGCGCCGTCCATCGTGACCAGCACGTCCGCGTGCTTCACCAGCATCGTCTTCTTCTTGCCCGGCTGTTGCGCCGTCTGTTCCATCGTCATCCGTTTCTCCGCTGTCATGCTTGCGTGCAAAGTCGTTCGAACGCGATGTGACGGCACGCCAACCGTGCCGCCGCGTCCCGTCGAACGCCGTTGGCCCGGTTACCCAGCGCGTTGCGCCGTCTTCGGGGTGTCCCCCAAGGGGACTTCCTTCGGGGGTGTGCCGCGGTCGAACCGCTTCCGGCCCGTTTGCAGCGCGGCGCACAGGTCTAACCTTCGACGGCCAAAATAAGCGTGGCAACTCGCGCCAATGCGATACCCAACTTCACGCCGCCGATATAGTGGGCCTTTTTTGGCGCCGCTACGATCGAAGCGGATTCAAAAAATCGAACGAATCGATGCGCTGCGGCTTTCAACAGGCTGTCCGTCATGTGCCAGGTATTATCTTTCCTATCTCGCGCGCGCTGAACGGAGCAACCTTTCTACAATGGCTGTCACGGCGCTCGCTTCAATTCGCCGACGGGTATGTAGCCACTGACGTGGAGCCTCGATCCGCCGCAAACGTAGCTGGATCGGGCTGCCGCCGAAACCTCGCAAACACACAAGGAAAATTGCGAATGGGAAAGCTCACTACCCATGTGCTCGACACCGCGAACGGCCGTCCCGGCGCGGGCATCAAGGTCGAACTCTTCGCGCTCACGGGCGATACCCGCCGCGCGCTCAAAACCACCCTCACCAATAGCGACGGCCGCTGCGACGAGCCGCTGCTGGAAGGCGACGCGCTCGTCGCGGGCGAATACGAACTGGTGTTCGGCGCAGGCGACTACTTCGCGTCGATCGGCACGCAGGTGCCTGAGCCGCGTTTCGTCGACCGTGTGGTGCTGCGCTTCGGCGTAGCCGATGCCGCTGCGCATTATCACGTGCCGCTGCTGGTGTCGCCGTGGTCGTACAGCACGTATCGAGGCAGCTAGGAGCCGTCCGCGCAGGGCGCGCTCGATTGCATTGCGCAGAGACTCGCCGGCTGAGGGCAAAAGCCGCCGGCAGCCCCGGGCACCCCGCGAAACGCAATCGACCGCGCGAGCCGAACCGACCTGAACCTGAGATCAATTAAAAGAACGGCGCCGTGCGAACCGAGCGCGCCGCGTCCTTGACCCGCAGTCGGCGCGGTGACGCTGTGCCCCGTGGGGTCCATCAACCGGATCCGCGCAGGCGCCGAACGTCACCGCGTGTACAACGAATCAGAAGTGGAGGAGTTTCATGGAAGGCTTTATTACCGACTGGTTGAACCTGGCGATCCGCTGGTTCCATGTCATCGCCGCGATTGCATGGATCGGCGAGTCGTTCTACTTCGTCGCGCTCGACAACAGCCTGAAACCGCCACACGACCCGAACCAGCGCCGGCGCGGCGTGTTCGGCGAACTGTGGCACGTGCACGGCGGCGGCTTCTACAACATGCAGAAGTACACCGTCGCGCCGCCTGAAATGCCGGATGACCTGCACTGGTCGAAATGGCCGTCGTACACCACGTGGCTGTCGGGTTTCGGTCTGTTCACCGTGCTCTATCTGTTCTCGCCGTCCACGTATCTGATCGACAGGAACGTGCTCGACATGGGCCCGGTGGTCGCCGTCGCGTCGGCGCTCGGCTTTCTCGCGGCCGGCTGGATCGTGTACGACTCGCTGTGCCGCATCCTCGGCAACAAGGACAAGGTGCTCGGCATCTGCGTCGGCGTGTACGTGCTGATCGCGGCGTGGCTCGCCTGCCATATCTTCGCGGGCCGCGCGGCCTACCTGATCATGGGCGCGATGCTGGCGACGATCATGTCGGCCAACGTGTTCTTCGTGATCATTCCGGGCCAGCGCAAGATGGTCGACGCGATGCTCAAGAGCGACACGCCGAACCCCATCTACGGCAAGCGCGGCAAGCAACGCTCGGTGCACAACACGTATTTCACGTTGCCGGTGGTGTTCGCGATGCTGTCGAACCACTACGCGATGACCTACACGCACCCGTACAACTGGGCCGTGCTGCTGGTCATCATGCTGGCCGGCGCGCTGATCCGCCAGTTCTTCGTGATGCGCCACCGTGGCCAGGTGCTGTGGTATCTGCCGCTGGCCGGCATCGCGCTGATGTTCGGCGCGCTCTTCTGGACCATGCCGAAGCCGATCGTGCCGCAAGCGCAGGCCGCGAACGCGCCGTCGGTCAAGGTGGCCGACATCGCGCCGGTGCTGCAGCAGCGCTGCGTGGCTTGCCACTCCGCGCATCCGTCGATGATGGGCAGCGCGCCCGCCGGCGTGCTGCTGGATACGCCGGACGAGATCTCGCAGAACGCGCAGCGGATCTATCAGCAGGCGGTGACGTTGAAGGCGATGCCACTCGGCAACGTCACCCACATGACCGACGACGAACGGATGAAGATCGCCGCATGGTTCGAAGGCGGCGCGGCGAAGTAAGGGGAAGCACGCATGCCGGCCGGACTCGAGGTCCAGCTTGCCGGCGATACGGCAGGACGAAGCGGGCTTTTCGCGCGAGCGGCAAACCCTTTTTTGCCGTCAGCGGACGTCGGCGTTGAGGATGCGCGAGTAGCGATTTGTCGCCCAAGGACTACAAAACTATTGGAAACTGCGCAAATTGTAGTCCTTGGGACACAATGTCATCTCCTCGTTTTGTGTCTTCTGGGCTACAATGATAGCCAATCCGTCAAGAATTGACGCCTTGGGGCTACAAATGACCAATCTTGCCGACGTATCGGACATGCTCAAAGCGCTGCGGCGCGAAAACAACCTGTCGCAGGAAGAACTGGCGCGCCGCGCCGGCGTCGCGCGCACCACCGTCGCGCGCATGGAAACGCTCGCCAGAAACGACATGAGCGTGTCCGTGCTGGTGCGTCTGCTCGAAGCGGCGGGCTATGACCTCAAGTTCGTCGCGCATGGACACGGGCGCACGCTCGAAGACATCCTCGCTGAACAACGCAGCCCGGACGCGAACCCATGAAGCTCGACGTCCAGGTGCGGGGCAAGAACGTCGCCACGCTGTTTCGCGAGCGCGACGATTACGTCCTCAAATACAACGCCGACGCGCGCCCGGCCGACTTCGTCAGCCTCACGATGCCCGTGCGCGAGGAAGCCTGGCGCTGGCCGCGCGATCTGCATCCGTTCTTCCGGCAGAACCTGCCCGAGGGTTACCTGCTGAATCTGATCCGCGAGCAGTTCGGCCCGTTGCTCGACGGCACCGACCTATCGCTGCTGGCCGTGGTCGGGGCAATGGGGATCGGCCGCGTCACCGTGACGCCCGAAGGCGTCGCGCCGGGCACCGAACTGCAGGCGCTCGACGTCAAGGACATCCTGCACGGCGACAACACCGCCGAACATTTCGCACAGCTGGTGCGCGAATATGCGCGCGCGGCCATCTCGGGCGTCGTGCCGAAATTCATCGCGCCACAGGAAGCGGCATCCGGCGCCGCCGCGCCGGCGCCGCTCGGCAAACCGACCCTGCGGACGAGCCGCCACATCGTCAAGGGCTCGGACGACAACACGCCGTTTCTAGGCTTCAACGAGTTCTATTCGATGCGCGTACTCGAACGGCTCGGCGTCGCGCCGGTGGCGCGCACGCAAATGTCGGACGATGGCCGGGCGCTGATCGTCGAGCGCTTCGACGTGGATGCAGAAGGACTGCCGGCGTATGGCGTCGAAGACATGTGCGGGCTGCTGGGTTTGCCGCCGCACGAAAAATACAACTCCACCAGCGAGAAGATGCTCAACGCCGCCAGAGCGTACCTGCTCGATCGCGACCGCATGCGCGAGCAACTCCAGCAACTCGGCTGGCATCTGCTGACGAACTACGTCGTGCGCAATGCGGACTGCCATACGAAGAACGTTGCGCTGCTCTACACGTCGGTCGACGACGTGGCGTTCACACCTGTCTACGACATCGTCACGACGCAGGCCTATCCGCGTTTCGCGGCCAATCCGCCGGGTCTGCCGATCGACGGCCGCAAAACCTGGGCGGCCGGCACAACGCTGGAGCGTTTTTTCAACACGCGCATGGGCATCGCGCCGCGCCAGTATGCGCAGATGGTCGAGGCGCTGTGCGATTCGGCCGTCGCGGTCGGCCATGAAATGATCGAAGCGGCGCGCCACGAAACGCAGTGGCGCACGGTTGCGAAACACATGCTGCACGCGTGGGACGCCGGCATGGCGTCGTTGCGCTCGCCGAAGAAGAGCCTGCAATTCAAGGGACTCAAACCGGCGATCGAAGCCGCGGGCTTTTCCGATCCCGAGCCACCTGAACGGGCACGTGAAGTGATTGGGCGTTCACCGCTGCTGGGCAAGCGCGGCTAATCACTGAAGCACGGTCTCGCGTCGCCCTTTCAAGCTCCGCCAATACGAAAGCCCACGGCATGCGCCGCGGGCTTTCCGTTCATCAATGCAAGCTTGCTACGACAACGTCGCCAGCCTCAGACGGCGACCGCGCTCAATGCATCTTCCGTGAGCCACAGCGACTCGGCCAGATCCTGCTCATTCAGGTTGAGCCCGTCACCGCCGCGATCGATGACGATAAAGTCGCTCACGTCCCCCAACGCGATCAGCGGATGGTGCCAGACGCCCTTCGCATAGTTGACGCCCTGCCAGCCGCTCGTGACGAACGCGCGAATCCGCGACGCGTCCAGTTCGCCCGTCGGCGCCACCACCACCAGATACGGCCTGTCGTTCAGCGGCACGAACGCCTGGCTGCCGAGCGGGTGACGTTCCAGCATCTTCACTTCGAACGGCAGCGTGCGCGGTTGGCCGCGAAACAGGTTCACGAGCGTGCGGCCGTTCTCGTCGGTCACATCCACTTTCGCGAGATCGTGATAGCGGATCGTCGTGCCGAGATTGATCGGAATCTGCTTCGCGCCTTCGAGTTCGATCACGTCGCCGAACGCGGCGAACGCTTCCTTGGTCAGCGGTTCGATAGCGAGCGTTTTCATGATGCGAGCGTGCCCCACAAACGCAGACGCGATACGCCACCGTCGGGAATGATGTTAAAGCGCACATGCGTGACCGGACCGAGCGCCGCGATCTCGCTTTCGAAGTAATGCTGCTCGTCCATCTGCAGCTTCTGTTCGCCGAGCAGCACCGGCCAGAACATCGCCTGGGTGACCAGCGAGCTGTCGGTGCCCCCCGTCACATAGGCGGCCTGGATCGAGCAGCGGTCCGGATAGTTGCCCTTGAAGTGAGCCGTATCGACTTCGATCTTCCGGATCACGCCCGGCTGCGCCAGCGCGACGATCGCCCAGTCGTTGCCCGGCTCGCGACGGCGGCGCGTTTCCCAGCCGTCGCCCATGTTCACGCCGCGGCCCGGCATCAGGATCGTCGACGCCGCGCCGAAGTGCTGGTTGTTCGCCGCGACCAGATACGCGCCGTTCTCCATCGCGGCCAGATCGAACTGCTCGGTGCGGCTCGCGCCGGCCCAGTCGACCTGCGGCTGACCGTACACCCGCAGACGCGCGATCCCGCCGTCCGGATAGATGTTCACGCGCAAGTGGGTGTAAGCGTTCGCGTCGTCGACTTCGAGATAGTGGTGGCTATTGCTCTGCAAGCTGGTCGACGGCACGATCTCGGTCCATTGCGTCGACTGGTTCGGCGTGCCGTCCACCACGCGTGCGGCCTCCACCGATGCCGCCGGCGGAAAGTTGCCCGTGAAGTGGCTGGTATCGAGATCGAGCCCCTTGACGACGCCCGCACGCGCCAGCTTCACGACGCACCAGTCGTAGCCGGTGGCGCGCTTGCGGCGGGTTTCCCAGCCGTCCATCCACTTGCCGTTGTCGTCGTACTTGCCGGGAATGAAGACGGCCGGCTCCGGATTCAGCATGCGTTCCTTCGGGGCGAAGAAATCGTCGCTGGCCTCGAGCGCCTGCGCGCCCAGACGCGGGTCCGCCAGGTTCACAAAGCGGCGCGTGAATTCCGGTGCGTTGGGGTCGAGAATCGGGAGTGCCATCTTAGTCGTCCTTGATATATGTGGGTGCTGGAAAAACGCTTCCGTGCGAGCGCCGGGACGCGTGCGTGACGCGAGACTGTTGCGCGCCCGGGGTCTATGCGTCGATCAGGTCGTCGAGCCGCAAACGTGCGATGCGGTAGATCTGATCGAGGCTCGCGCGCAGTTCGTCGGCGCGGCTGTTGTTCACTCGCGCCTCGAAATTCGCGATGATGCCGTGGCGGTCATAGCCGCGCACCGCGAGAATGAACGGGAAGCCGAACTTCGCGCGATACGCGCTGTTCAGCGCGAGCAGCCTGTCGAACTCTGCCTGCGTGCACTGCGCGAGGCCCGCGCCGCTCTGCTCGCGCGTCGATTCGGCGGTCAGCTCGCCGCGCACCGCGGCCTTGCCGGCCAGCTCCGGATGCGCGTTGATCAACGCCAGTTGCCTATCGTCGCCCGCTGTTTCGACGATGCCCGACATCTTGCGATGCAGTTCGTCGACGCTGGCAAACGGCCGCTGCCGCGCGGCGATTTCGGCGACCCATGGCGAGTGCTCGAAAATACCCGACAGCGCCGCGACAAACGCGTCGACCGAAATGCTGTTGAGTTGATCCAGAGTGTATTGCATCGCCTTCATGCCGCCGCCTCGCGGTTGTCTTGTTGGTAAGGATGATGTTCGCGCCAGTGCCGCGCGATATCGACGCGCCGCGTGACCCACACGCGATCGTGCTGTTCGATATGGTCGAGAAAACGCTGCAGCGCGCGAAAACGCCCAGGACGCCCGAGCAGGCGGCAGTGCATGCCGACCGACAGCATCTTCGGCGCCTGGTCGCCTTCTTCGTAGAGCACGTCGAACGCGTCGCGCAGATAGGTGAAGAAGTGGTCCGCGGTGTTAAAGCCCTGCGGGCTCGCGAAGCGCATGTCGTTGGTGTCGAGCGTGTACGGCACGATCAGCTGCGGCACTTTTGCGCCGCCCTTGACCTCGACGTCCATCCAGAACGGCAGGTCGTCGCCGTAGTAATCCGAGTCGTACAGAAAGCCGCCATACTCGGCGACCAGACGATGCGTGTTCGGACTGTCGCGGCCGGTGTACCAGCCGAGCGGCCGCTCACCGGTCACGCGTTCGATCGCTGCCATGCCCAGGCGCATGTGTTCCGCTTCCTGCTCCGGCGACACATCCTGATAGTGAATCCAGCGATAGCCGTGGCACGCGATCTCATGACCGAGTTCGACGAATGAGCGCGCCACCTCCGGATGCCGTTCGATCGCCATGCCGACGCCGAACACCGTGAGCGGCAGCTTGCGCTTTTCGAATTCGCGCAGGATGCGCCACACGCCCGCGCGCGAGCCGTATTCGTAGATCGACTCCATGCTCATGTGGCGAGCCGGAAAGGACGCCGCGCCGACGATCTCCGACAGAAACTGCTCCGAGCCGGGATCGCCGTGCAGCACGCAATTTTCACCGCCCTCTTCGTAGTTCAGGACGAATTGCACCGCGACCCGTGCCCGGCCCGGCCAGTTGGCGTGCGCCGGGTGGCGGCCGTAGCCGATCAGATCGCGTGGGTAGTTCGAATCGAGTGGCATGGTTTGACGAATGCGTGGTGACGGTACGTAAAAATCGCGTGGCGCTCATGGGCCACTCGTGTGCTGCTGATGCGGCGCACAGGTGATCAACGCGCGAGCCTGGCTCAAGTCTGCGTGCCGCTTGCGCCTGAGCCCGCGCGGGCCGCAAACCCGGCAGGACGCCCGGCAAAGAGGGCCGCCGGGCACCCGCGTCGAGTGGGACCAGTGTAGCGAAAACGCCCGGGTGCGCCCATACACCCGGCCAGATAGTGCGTGTCAGACCGAATGTATGTACTGGCCCGGTTCGGCAGTGTTTACCCGCAGCCGATCGGCGCCCTGCGTGATGCCGGCGCTCGCCTGCGCGATGGCGGCAGACGCGCCGGCGCCACCACGCGGCGGCTGCGGATTCAGATCCGCCCCGCTCGGGCTGAACGACGCCAGCGCGCCGTCGTAGCGCTTGGCCAGCGGCCGCGCGTAATCGCCACGCTTGGCCGTCGACAGACGAAGCGCGACCAGTGCCTCGGTCCACTTCACGGCGGCCGTCACACCTTCGATCACCGGCGCGCCGAGCGCGTCCTCGATCTCCGCGCATAACTCGGCCATGCCCGCGCAACCGAGCACGATCGCATCCGACCCGTCCTCGGCAAGCGCGCGCCGGCATTCGTCGAGAATGATGCGGCGCGCCGCCGACCCTGGCTGGTCGAGATCGAGCACGGCGACGTCGGTCGCGCGGATGTTGCGGCAAAACCGCTTCATGCCGTAACGCTCGGCGAGATGCCAGGCCATCCCGCACGTGCGCGCGAGCGTCGTCACCACCGAGAACCCCGGCGCCAGCACGCTCGCCGCATGCATCGCCGCTTCCGCGATGCCGATCACCGGGCCGCGCGCCAACTCGCGCGCCGCGTACAAACCGGGATCGCCGAAGCAGGCGATCACGTAGCCGTCGCAGCCCTCGCGCTCGCCTGCGGCGACTTCGGCCAGCAAGCCCGGCGTGGCGAGCGCCTCGTCGTAATAGCCTTCGATCGACGGCGGCCCCATGGTCGGATTCACCGCGATCACTTCGGTGCCGGGCGCGGCGACTTCGCGGGCGCAGCGGCCCATCGCCTCGGTCATGCGCTGGGTCGTATTCGGGTTGATCAGTTTGATACGCATAAGAACTCCTTTTTGCGGCAGCGCGACTCAGCGTGCGAGCGCGCGATAGAACAACGCAGCGAGGCCCGCACCGATGAACCATGAGAAATTCGCCATCCCGTCGAGCCCCGGCGTCATCACGCAGATCACCGCGATCACCGCGGCCGGCAGCAGCGCGGCCACGGCCCGGTAGTTGACGCCGTTGCGATACCAGTACGAGCCGGTCGGCGCGACGGTGTACAGATCGTCGAGCACGATCTTCTGGCGCTTCACGAGGTAGTAGTCGACGATCAGGACACCGTACAAAGGTCCGATGAAGCTGCCGAGCACGTCGAGCGTGTAGTGGATCACGGCCGGGTTGTTGAACAGATTCCACGGCGTGATGAAGATCGACGCCACCGCCGCGAGCATCCCGCCCGCGCGCCAGCTGATCAGGCGCGGCGCGACGTTCGAGAAGTCGAATGCCGGCGACACGAAGTTGGCGACGATGTTGATGCCGATCGTCGCAATCGTGAAGGTCAACGCGCCGAGGATGACTGCGGTCGGATAGTCGATGTGGCCGACCGTTTCGACGGGGTCCGTGATCAGCTCGCCGAACACGGGCAGCGTGGCCGCGGTCGTGATCACCGTCACCAGCGAGAAAGCGAGGAAGTTGACCGGCAGCCCCCAGAAGTTGCCGCGCTTCACGCTGCGAAAGCTTTTGCCGTAGCGCGAAAAGTCGCCGAAATTCAGCATCGGCCCGGAGAAGTACGACACCACCAGCGAGATCGCCGTGATCATCACCGGCACCACCTGCATGCCGTGATATTTGACGCCGCCCAGGTTGATGCCGATGTTGCGCCACCCCGCGCGGTACACCATGTAGCCCGCCAGAATGAACATCACCACGTAGACCGCCGGACCGGCGAAGTCGATGAACTTCTTGATGGTTTCCATGCCATGCCAGAACACCAGCGCCTGCAACACCCACAGCAGCATGAAGCCGGCCCAGCCGAGCGTCGACAGGCCCATGAAGCCGTGGTGATGAAGATCCGCATACGGCAGCAGCGACGGCACGAACTTGAGCACCACGATCACCAGCGCGCTCGACGCCAGATAAGTCTGAATGCCGTACCAGGCGACCGCGATCAGGCCGCGGATCACCGCGGGAATATTCGCGCCGAGCACGCCGAAGGTGGCGCGGCACGCCACCGGATACGGCACGCCGTTCGCCTGGCTCGGCTTGGCGATCAGGTTGCACAGCAGGTTGACGATCGTGATGCCGACCAGCAGCGCGATCAGCACCTGCCAGCTCGTCAGGCCGAGCGCGAACAGACTTCCCGCGAACACGTAGCCGCCGACGCTGTGCACGTCCGACATCCAGAACGCGAAGATGTTGTAGGCGCCCCACGTTTGATTGCGCAGCGGCGCGAGATCCGCGTTGTAGAGCCGTTCGCTGTAGCCTGCCGGCACGGACGGATCGGCCTGCGCGTCGCCGTCGGCGTAAGTGGATATCGAGGGACTGCTGGGCGCTGCACTGAACTGAGCCATGATTCCTCCTTGAGATAGGGACCGTCGATAGCGCATCGAAGGACGTTGCACCGGTCATGCCAGCCGCGCCCTCCTCGCCCGTGCGGGAGCGAGGAAGCCGGCGCCATCTGGATGGACCGTGCCGCGGGTGTCTCCGTACTGAAGTACTTGTGGTTATCGCATCGCCGGCCGCCGCGGATTTCCGGCGATGCGTTGCTGCTCGAAGTCGGTCGCTTGGCGACGGACGTGCGTGCGCAAGCCGGCAGCGCTCATGCCGAGCCGCCTTGCGACGCCTGATTCGGTTCAGTTCAATTCAGTGCAGCGCGCACCGCCAGTGGGCGCGCGCTGATTTGCGCCTGTTAGCGCTCATTCGCGCATATTCGCGGTTATGCGCGCTTGCTGCCAGCCTCAGCCCGCTGTGGACCTGGCCTTGGATGCCTCTTTGGGCGCCCCACTCAGGGCGCCGAACACTTCATGGAGATCCGCCGCGCCACGGGCGGGGCGGTCCAGCATCTTCAACTCGACGCTTTGCAGATGGCGCGACATCAGTGCCGCCGCCTCTTTCGCATCGCCGGCGTCGAGCGCGGCGAGAATGGCTTCATGGTCTTCGAACGAGCAGGGGCTGCGTCCGAGCGACTCGTACAACGCGGAGATCAGCGTGGAGCGCGCGACCAATCCGCTCAGGCAATCGCACAGCACGCTGTTGCCGGCGAGCGCGGCCAACTCGGTGTGAAACGCGCCCGACAGACGGATCCATGCCGGAAAATCACGTGTTTCGAACGCTTTGCGTTCACGCCCGATCATGCTGCCGATGCTCTTCAAACGCCGCATGCCATGGCCGCTGCAAATCTTTTCGACCACCGCGAGTTCGATGATGCGGCGCATTTCGAACACTTCGTGCACCTCCTGCAGCGACGGACTCGCGACGAACGCACCGCGATTCGGCTCGAGGTCGACGAGGTGGTCGGTCGCCAGTTGCGCGAGCGCCTGGCGGATCGGGCCGCGCTTCACGCCGAATACTTCGCACAACTGCGCTTCGGTCAGCTTGGCGCCGGGTGCGAGCCGATGTTCGAGGATCGCGGCGCGGATGCGCTCGACAATCACTTCGGGCTTCGAACTGTTCGCGGCGGCTGAATCGGTGTCGGACATGATTGGCGTCTCGGTATGTTGGTCATCATAGGACGGACATAAAGATTGTCAACAATTTTTATCTGGAATTTCGACAATTTTCATGGAGAGGCTGGCCGGACGGTGCGGCAGGGTGTGCCATCGGCCTTATGGCGCTTCAATAGTAGTTTAATTAGGTGCCAGGCAAGCCGTCTATTGAAGGCTGGTTTTGTCAACAAAACGAAGGACCTTCACCGCACGTTTTGTTTGTGAGTCGCGTGGTTAGCTTGACCGTTAGTTGCGTTTAAAAGGAGAAAAGAAGGCGGGCAATCGCCCGCTTCGCTTCCTCCAGCCATCCAATCGTGCAGCCGTCAGTTCAGCCCAGACACGGGTAGCCCGACAAACTGAGTTCGAACCCATGCGTGTCGGCGACGAGATGCGCGTCCGCCCCCACCGGCAACGTCAGCATGTTGGGAATATGCCCGAACTGCAGGCCCGTGACGACCGGGATGCCGACCAGCGACCTCACCTGCTCGATCATCGCGTGCAGATCGTAGCCGTTATCGTAGTCGTAGGTCTTGCCGCCTGAAAGGTCGCCCAGCACGAGTGCTTGCTGCTGCGCAAGGATGCCTGACAGGTGCAACTGATAAATCATCCGTTCGATCCGGAACGGCTGCTCGTTGACATCCTCGACAAACAGGATGCCCCCCTGCACCGGCGGCATATACGGCGTGCCGATCAGCGACGCCACCACTGCCAGGTTGCCGCCCCACAACGTGCCTGACACGTCGACCGGCTGTGCCTGCGGCGTATGGCTGGCGATCGTCATGGCCGGCTTCGTGAGCGCCGACCAGAAGTGCTGCATGGTGAATTCGCTGAGTTCCTCCGCACCGAAATCGCTCATCAGCATCGGGCCGCCGAACGTCTTCAATCCGGCGCGCGCCAGCAACGCAAGCTGGATCGCGGTGAAATCGCTGTGCCCGACCAGCGCCAACGGCTGATCGGTCAGCCGCCGTTGCAGTCCTTCGTAGTCGAGTCCGTGCAGGATACGCACCGCGCCATACCCTCCGCGCACCGCCAGCACGACGTCGGGCAACTCACGCGACGGGTCCGCGAGCCGGTTCAGATCGGCCGCGCGCTCCCCGTCGGTGCCGGCGAAGCGTTGATAGCGGCGCTTCGCCGCCGCCTCGCCAATGACGCGATGCCCTTGCGCGTGCAGACGATGCAACGCGCGATGCAGCACCTCCGGGTCATGCGGATACCCGGACGGCGCGATCAGTTCGAAGGTGCGATGAACGGTCATTGGCGAGACCTGTTGGACGGGGTTTGTTTTAGAGCGGCTCGGGAGGCGCGGATTCGCCGTTTGCCGCGGCGCATGCCGCCGCGCGTGCTTCACGACTGGCACGCCGCCGCTCGGCAAAGAACGATTTGAGCGCCGCACCGCATTCGGCTTCGAGCACGCCGCCGCTCACCGTGGTGTGGTGGTTCAACCGCGGATCCGCGAATGCATCGACGACGCTGCCGCACGCGCCGGTTTTCGGATCGCGTGCGCCGAACACGACGCGCGCAATGCGCGCGTGCATGATCGCGCCGGCGCACATCAGACACGGCTCGAGCGTCACATAGAGTTCGCAGCCCGGCAGGCGGTAATTCTCGACGGCCTGCGCGGCGGCGCGCAACACGACCATTTCCGCATGCGCCGACGGGTCGTGCGCGCCGATAGGATGATTGAAACCGCTGGCGATGACTTCATCGCCTCGCACGAGGACTGCGCCGACCGGCACTTCGCCGGCGGCGCGCGCTTCTTCGGCCGCGGCCTGGGCTAGCGCCATGAAGCGGCGATCGCGTTCGGAAATAATGGGGGGCTCGGGCGGATCGACTGGCGTGGAAGCGTTGACCGCGGTAGCGACAGACGCGCCGCAAGCGTGGGCGGGAGATTCGCCAGCCTCGGCGCCGGGGGATTCGAGTGCGCCAGGCGAGACCGGTACGCTTGGCGCTGCGCCGGAGCCACTTGGCGGCGCGCCTGATGCGGCACAGCGCGGGCCCGCGACACCCGGCATATCCGGCAAAACAGGGACAACCGGCACAAACGGCTCACTCACTGCGAACCCGCCTCTGCCGTATTGAGATTGCCGGCGCGCTCCAACAGCCGCTCCGCAATTCGCCGGCAATATTCGCGAGGCAAAACCATCGGACCGCCACGCAGCGATTCAAGCGCCATGTCGAGCGCCAGCATGCGCGCCTGCAGACGACAACGGGTGGCCTGGTCGCTCACGGCATTCAGCTCCGATTGCAGGTCGCGCAACGCGCGCAACTGCTCGACGGCGGGCGGCACGAAACCCGCATTTTTTAAAATCCGGTTGGCGACGCGCACTTCTTCCGGGACCAGTGCATCGTCGTCCAGGGGCAGGGGCGCGCCCGCGCCCGGCAAGTCGTCGAATTCGCCACGCGCGGCTGCGGCGGCAATACGCTGTTCGACAAGCGCATCAAGCAACTTCATCTACTATCCACTAGGTTGCGGCCCAAGCATTCTATCAGGGAGCGCACGACCGTTCAGGCCGTCCGGCGGACAAAACGCACCGATTTTCAGATAGCGCGTATATCAGGGACGTATAGCGGTGGATTACATTGAAAGACCCGGCAGGCGGCGCGTCTCGCGAGGATCGGCCCGATGAGGGAACCTTTTCGCGAATGACGCCGCTTCGGTCCCCTGCTCTCGCTTCTCGAGGCCACTGACGTTATGCAATCCACCACGATCGAAGAACACGTTAGCCAACCGCTTGCGACGTCCACCGCCAGCCTTCGTTTGCGCTCGGCCGCGCAGCCTGTACCGCGACCTGCGCAACCCCGGATGCACGCATCTCGCGAATCTTGCGCACGCTTGCGCGCGGCACTGGCAGCACTGGTCGTGTCGGTGGCGCTGTCCGGTTGCGGCGTGTTCTGCGGCGGCGCAGGCGGAAGCGGTGGTGGATTTGCCGGCGGTTGCGGAGCCGGAATGCGATTCTGAGTGTCAGTGCCCGAAGCGAACGTGGACATGCCCGCTGCCACCGGTGCGGACCGGAACATGGGCACGCCCAGGGACATGGACGTGGGGCATTGAGTACGCAGCGAACACCCTGAGCACGACCGCCGAACCCCGCACGCTGAACGTCGAGCACCTGACATCAACATCAACACCAACGCGCACGCCGACCGCCCCGAATCATTATTCGCCCATCACCAGCGGCCACCGGGCCAGCGCGACATGCCGCGTACGCCCGAGCAAACTGTGCATCAACGCAAATTCGCGCACGTTCCAGCAAGCCGACTCAATTGGACGCGCAGCGGCCCAAGGCATGCCGTACGCCAACGTGACATGCGGCGTATAAGGCACGGCGTTCGACACCGCGTGCTCCGCAAAACCAGCGTGCTGCAACGCATGCCTCAGTGCGCGATGAAGCGCACGAAGCCCAGCCACGCCGTCGCCCCCGCTCAACACCAGCGGCCCTGGCCGCGGCTTCGACGCAAAGCTGGAGACTGCGTCGAATTCGACCGCAAAGGGCGCCATGCTGATCGACGCTGCCGCCCGCATCGCGGCGTCGACTTTATCCCGAGGCAGGCCGCCTGCAAAATTCCCGAGATGCAGCAAGGTGACGTGCAGACGCCCAGCCGGGAGCGGTTTGCTGCGCACGCGCGTTTCGGCGCACAGCTGTTGCGCGAGCTTCGCTATAGCGGCCGCCGTGTTGCCATCGGGAAATACGGCGAAAAACAGACCGTCTGTCGGCGCCGGCGGCGCCTCCAACCCGGGCAACCAGAGTTGTTCAGGCATTTCGTTCCCAACCGGGTAAAGCCGGCATATAGATGAATCTCCGTTCATGTTGCGGCTCGCCCGCGTGACGGGTCGCATCATGTGATTCGACGACGAACCGGCGCCGACGCATCCCCTGCTCCTCCAGTTCATCACCGACGATTCGCAGGAGTCCAGCCGCGCGGCCTCGTTTCCGCCGCCCCATAAAACCGTTGCGCATGCGCCCGGCCCACGCACAATACTGTACATTCATACAGTATCTGCAGCAACGTGGAATGGCTCAAAAAGCTCGACGTATGGGCCGATGCGGCTATCGAAGGGCTCGGCCCCAGCACCGGCGCGGGCATGTGCCACAGTTTCACGCCGGGCGGGCACTGTGTGTCATTGCTGAAATCCTGCTCACCCATTTCTGCCTGTACGACTGCCCGTATTGCGTCAATCCGTCGTTCGAGCAATGTGCCGCATGCACGCTTCAGCCTCGGGGAGACCGTCGAACTCACGCGTTGACTTAACCGCCCAACGAAACCGAATCGGCAGCAGTGAAAAAAAATCACCCTGAAACCATCACTTGCTCGTCATCCCCGATGAGTTGATTACCTTTCGTCGACAGACCCCCACTCCTCAGCGTAGCTCGCAAGGCAAAACTGACTTTTCCACGCTGAATGTGGGCTTCCGCACATTTCCACCGCACGCGAAACTTGGCTTCCAGAATGAAAGCCTATAGTCAGGATGTAACTGTTCGGTTGCGATCGCCTCGGGCACTTTGTTGCGCATCTCGGGATCGCGTTGATGCATCGCATTCGCGAAGGGCAATTTAACCTCCCTCGTTTGCGACTCAAACCGCGCCGAAATCGAAAGCAAGGCGAACACACCACGTTGCCGTTCAGGGCATTCAGTGATAACTGCATGAGCTCAGCGCGCCCGCAATGCATCGACGATGTTCATGCGGGCCGCACGCATCGCAGGCAGAAACCCGCCGACGAGACCCATCGTCATCGAAAATGCGAGCGTCTTCGCGGCGATGGCAGGTGTGAGGATAAAGCGGAACGACAGGTCCGCGAAGGTCTGGAAGTTGGTGGTCGAAAACGACGCGAACTGCATGAGCGCCGCGCAGCCCAGCCCCACCAGTCCGCCGACGAGCCCCAGCAGCATCGCTTCGACGAGAAACGCAGCGAGCACGTCGATGCGCCTGAAGCCTACCGCACGCAACGTGCCGATCTCCGCGACCCGGTTGGCCACGGACGCGTACATCGTGATCATCGCGCCGATCATCGCCGCTATCGAAAAGATCATCGATAGCGTGAAGCCGAGAATGTTGATGAACGTCGAGAGCGCCTTCGACTGGTCGCTATAGAACGTCTGTTCGCGCTTCGCTTCATCGGCGAGGCGCGGATCGACGTCGAGGTCGGACTTGAAGCCACCGAACTGGTCGGATTGCGCGAGCCGCACCACCATCGACGAATAACTCGTGCGGCGAAATGCTTGCATCAACTGATCCACATCGCCCCAGATTTCCGAATCGAAGCCGCTGCCGCCCGCGTCGAAGGTGCCGACCACGGTCCAGTCGCGCTGCGCGAAGCGCAAATGCTCGCCGGGCTGCGTGCCGCTGAAGCCCTTCGCAATGCTGCTGCCGACGATGATTTCGGACGCCCCCGGATTGAACATGCGCCCCGACGCGAGCTTCACTTGCGGCCGCAAGCTCATGCCCGCAGGCGAGACCCCGCGAATCACGACATTCGATGGCTTGCCCGAGGAGAGCTTCGTGAGCGAGATCAGCACGACGGACTCCTTCGACGCCATGCGTCGCCCGTCGTCACCGATCGCCACGGCCGGGTGCATTTCGATCACGTTCGCCTGGCCGCGGTCGATCGCGCTCTGCACCTCCGTTTCCGCGCCCTTGCGGATCACCACGACGTTGTCCTGTTCCCCGGTGGACACGAGCGTCTTCTTGAGGCCCGCATCGAGCATCAGCACAGTCGCGAACACGAACACGACGAGCGCGAGCCCACCGGCCGTGAGCGCGGTGGTCAGCCGGCGCGTCCACAGATTGCGCGCGATGTACGAGAGCGGGATCGCCACGTCAGCCTCTAGCCGATAGCCCGCAGGCCTTCGACGATCTTCACCCGCGCCGCCTGCAGCGCCGGAATGATCGCGGCCGCGAGCCCGACGACGAGCGCGCATGCCGCTTGCAACAGCATCGTTTCTCGCGACACGTGGAACACCGGGAACACGCCTCCTGCGGCCTGTTTGAAGAAGCTTGCGGCGGGCGGCGTGGCGAGTATGCCGAGAACGCCGCCCACCACGCAGATCGTCACCGACTCGCCGAACATCAGCAACGCGAGAAAACCCGGGCCGAAACCGAGTGCCTTGAGCGTCGCATATTCAACGGTGCGCTCGCGCGCGCTCATCGCCATCGCATTGGCCATCACCGCCATGATGATGACGATGACCACATAGGACACCAGTTGGATCGCCGCAATGATCTGATTCGACATCGCCACGAAGCCAAGCTGGAACGCCTGCTCGGTTTCGGTGAGCGTCTCGGCGAGCGAGTTCCTGAATACGTTGTCGACATTGCGCGAGATCGCGGCGGCTTCGTCCGGGTTCGCGATGCCAAGCACATAGACTCCGACCTGATCCGCTTTCCGGCCCGGCGTCTTGCGAACAGTTTCGTTCAGGTAATCCCAATGAAAAATCAGTTGGCGCGTAATCGTCGATTCGTCGCGACCGTCCAGAATGCCGCGCACGACAAACTCCCACGTGCCCGGATAGATCGTGCCCTTGATCGGAATCACGTCACCAATCTTGAAGCCGTACTGGCCCGCGAGCTGTCTGCCGATCAGACAGCCCTTGCGGTCCCGCTCGTAGTCGTTGCGCTGCTGTGCGGGCAAGATGAATTCCGGGTACAGGTCGAGATAGTTGTCCGATACGGCGAACTGCGCGAAGAAGTTCTTCGGCTCGCGATACACGCCGCCGAACCAGTTGGAGCGCGCGACCATCGTCACGCCGTCCACGCCACGTATGCGGTTCTCGTAGCTCAACGGCAGCGGAAAGACGAGTGAGATCGCATTGCGCGTCACGAGCCGTGCATTGGATGCCGCAGCAGCGCCCGCATACCATGCGTCGACCACGGTATGCAGCAACCCGTATGCGAGCACCGCGATCAGGAGTCCGAACACGGTCAGCAAGGTGCGCAGCTTGTGCCGCAGCGCGTTTCTCGTGATCAGCTTGAGCAGATACATGATGATCGGCCTTGGCGTGCCTCAGCGAATGGTTCCATCGATCAGTTCCCCCTTTTCCAGATGCACAATGGCGTTCGCCGCCCCCGCCGCATGCGCGTCGTGGGTCACCATGATGATGGTCTTGCCGAGTTCGCGGTTAAGCCGCTGCATCATGGCCAGCACCTCCTCGGCGGACGTGCGGTCCAGGTCGCCTGTCGGTTCGTCGGCGACGATCAGCGTCGGATCGCTGATCAGCGCGCGCGCGATCGCAACGCGTTGCTGCTGGCCGCCGGAAAGCTCGGACGGATAATGGCGCGCGCGATCCGCCAGATTCACCATGTCGAGCACGAGGCTCACGCGCTCGCGCCGCTCCTTGCGCGACAGGCGGGTGAGAATCAACGGCAATTCAATGTTCTCGAATGCGCTCAGCACGGGCATCAGGTTGTAGAACTGAAAGATGAAGCCGACATGGGCCGCGCGCCATTGCGCCAGCGCCGACTCCGACAGCCGCGTGATGTCGAGTCCGCCCACGCGCAGTTCGCCGCCATCCGGCCGGTCGATGCCCGCGATCAGATTGAGCAGCGTGCTCTTTCCCGACCCCGACGGCCCCATCAGCGCAATGAAGTCGCCTTCGCCGATCGAAAGCGTGATGTCGGAAAGAACAGGTACCGTTTGAACGCCGCGCCGGTACGACTTGACGAGGTGCCTGATTTCGACGAGCGGCGCTGTATCGCTCACGCGCTTCACGTTGTCCACGGTGTTCACACTATTTCTTCGCCACGGTGACTTTGGCGCCGTCCTTGATGTGCTCGTTCGGCGCGCGTACCAGCACATCGCCCGGGCGCACGCCGCTGACGGCCACCAGGTCGCCGAGGGCCGCGCCGGTTGCGACGGACACTTCCCGCACGGTATCGTCCTTGATCACGAAGGCGACCTTGCGGCCGTCGCGCTCTACGATGGCCGCGGGCTGCACCGCGACCACCGGCTGCCGGTCCTGCGGCGCAACGGGCTTCGTCAGAAACGCGATCTTCGCGCTCATGTCGGGCAGCACGCGATCATCGCGATCGACGAAGCGCACCTTGACGAGCACGGTGGCTTTCGAACGGTCGACAGTCGGCACGATGCGCGACACGCGGCCGGCCAGTCTGAGTTCGGGCAGCGCATCGAGCTGGATCTCGCAAGGCTCGTTCACGGTGATCTTCGCGATGTTCGATTCCGCGACATCGGCTTCGACTTCGAGCGTTTCCATATCGGCAATCGTCACGACGGCGCCCTTGCTGTCGGATGCCTGCGAGAACGGCGTGATGTTGTCGCCGACGTTCGCATGCTTCTCGATCACGACGCCATCGAACGGCGCGCGGATCACGGTTTGATCGACGGCCACCTGAGCCGCCTGCGCATTGGCCTGCGCCGACGCGATCGCCGCACGGCTGTTGTCGATCGACGCCCGCGCCTTGTCGTAACGGGCGAGATCGGAGTCGTACTGGGTGGCGGGCGCGGCGCCGTTCGGCACGAGTATCGCGGTGCGGCGCAGGTTGACTTCGGCGTTCTTCAGTTCGGCCATCTGCAGCGCGAGATTGGCCTGCGCCACCTTGACTTGCGCCTTCGCCTGCGCGAGCGCGGCCTCGACATCCGCGCTTTCGAGCCGGGCAATCACCTCGTCTTTCTTGACGCGCGTACCCTCCAGCACGCCGAGCCACTCGAGGCGCCCCTGCCCTTTCGACGCCACCGCGGCCTTGCGCTGCGGCACGACGTAGCCGGTCGCGTTGAGCAGCGTATAGGTCTGCGACGGGTAAGCGGACACCACGGTGGTGGTTTCGACGGCCTGCGGACCGGCCAGCTTGAGGCCGGCAACCCCCGCACCGACAAGAAGCAGCGCGACAACCCCGTAAGCGATCCAGTTGCGCCGCCGTCCTGGAGCGACGGCGGGCCGGTCGATTTTCAGCCTCTTCAGATCATGATCAGCCAATTTTTTATGTCTTCGCCGGCTGGCGTTCGCGCTTTGCGGACACCGTATGGAAACGGCATCACGACGTCTCGCCACGCCGGCTACTTGTCCTGTAGACGGGTCCACAGTATAGCGCCGCGTCTGGAGCCGACTTCCCCAGAGCCGCTCCACGGCTCGCCGGACCTTCTGCGGCAGCGAGGCCGGATCGGCCTCGTCGGTCATGCGGTAGAGATAGCCCGTCATGCGGGTTGGCTGGTCACGACCTCGATATAAAGATGTCAGTCGCTCCGTTTTGCACTATAAAGTGTCCGACAGCACCACAACGCTGTGGCTGCTTCGCCGCAGACGCATTTGATATGCAGGGTGAAAACTCGGAGTAAATTGTGTTTGCACCTGATACCGCCGTTGTCTTGGTCATCGCAGTGATGGCCGAAGTAGCGTTCGCTGTGTTCTACGGCGCGGCCGCAAAAGTTCGCTAACCAGTCACCTCGATTCTGGAGAACCTCATGACAGATATCGCACTTGCACGCAAAGATGCCTGCCTCGCAGTGGTTCATGCGGTATTGACAGACTTGATTGACGACAGCAATCTGATCGACGCGGCTCTACGTGTTGCGGATTACCTGGCAGATGATCTTGAAGGGAAGATCACCGAGACCGACGCCGTCCTACTTGCTGTCGACGCACTGACAAAAGTCAATCGCGCGACTCGTGAGTGGTACGACGTCGACGGCAACTCGATGGACGCGATGAGAGTCGCAGACTTTGTCATCGACGAACAAATCAACGGGTACGACCGTGCAGCCAATGCACATGAAACGACTTCGTCCGCGGCAAGAATCGAGGCGCGAGCGGCCGCAGTCATTCGACCAATGGGATCACAGGTGCGGCCCGTTCACCACTGAGTCGCGAGCCTTGCCAATGCGCGCTGGAGTCTCAGCGGCGGAAAAGCGAGAGCGGATGCGTCCACTTCCTGGCGGTCGACGAGGCGGATTGTCTTCGATCGTCAAGACCTGCGTTCCCTTTTCGCGTCCCATTTGGCGCCTCCGCCAGGGGGCCTTGCGCCTGCAGCCGTGTGCGAGATTTCGTTCCCCGCGCTTTAGCCGGACGAGAGGTCGAACGGCAGAGATGGGTCGGTTTGGTGCGTTCGCCGTCGACCCGGCTTCGGCCAGAAGTGGTCGTTGGACATCAGTACCTGGATGGTCGACAATCGGCGAACGTGCACCAACGATCTGACCGAGCCTGGACTACGTAAGTTGCCCAGGAAAGGAGCGCACCATGGCGACCCTATCCCTTTCGAGCGGTACACCAATCGACGAGATTGCGCAACGCATCTATCGCATCTCCACTCCAGTCGAGATCCCCGGTGGTGGCGGATTCTCGTTCAACCAGTACCTGATCGACGACGACGAGCCGCTGCTATTTCATACCGGTCTGCGCAGGCTGTTTCCAGTCGTCGCGGAAGCAGTCGCGCGAATAATACCAATCGATCGTTTGCGTTATGTCGGTTTCTCGCATTTCGAGGCCGACGAATGCGGCGCACTCAACGAGTTTCTCGCGGCCGCGCCGCGTGCGGAGCCACTGTGCGGCCAGATCGCGGCCATGGTCTCGGTTAGTGATTATGCCGACCGGCCGCCACGCGCGCTGGATGATGACGAGACGATCTCGCTCGGGCAGCACAGCGTGCGCTGGCTTGATACGCCGCATCTACCGCACGCGTGGGAATGCGGATTCCTCATGGAAACCGCATCGGCAACGCTGCTCTGTGGCGACTTGTTTACCCAGGGCGGTTCGCATCACCCGCCGCTTACCGAGGGCGACATCCTCGAACCGAGCGAGGCATTCCGTCACAAGATGGACTACTTCTCACACACCAGGGGCGCCCGCGCAATGCTGGAACGCCTTGCTGCATTGCAGCCGACAACGCTGGCCTGCATGCACGGCAGCGCCTGGCGCGGCGATGGCGCGGGCTTGTTGCGCGCCCTCGCCGAGAGCGTCGAACGCGCCTAGGCTCTACGCTGAAAGGTATGGGACAGCAGTCGGCACTTTGAGTCACTCAGCACCCGGGCGTGAATCGTTTGCCAGATAGGCTGCTACGCTGCATCAATCATTGCCGGAGATCGAGGTGAGCATGACCTTTCTCCAGGTAGCCCTGAATGGCGATCGCAAGCATCAAGCTGCCCCGAAGAGCCCAGGCGCTATCGGAGACGATGCTGCCGAAACAGTGAGAGCGGGCGCGCATGCGGTTCATGTACATGCCTATGACAGTTCGGGAAACGAAACGCTGGACGCGGGAGAATGCGGCGCCGTAGTGCGGGCTATACGCGTACGCTGCCCAGATGTACCGATTTCGCTTACAACGTCGGCAACCATTATTTCTGATCCCACCCGGCGTTTGAGGACAGTGCAATCATGGACTGAGCTTCCAGACCTCGTGACCGCCAATCAGGGCGAGGACGGTATCGATGAACTAAGCGAATGGCTCATGGCGCGTGGTGTCGGTATCGAAGCGGGGCTGCTGTCGCCGGCAGATGCTCGAAGGTTTGTGACGTCTGCACTTCGCAATCGGTGTCATCGTGTGCTCATCGAGCCCTTGAGCGCAGATCCGGTCATCGCCTTGCGGGACGCAGCAGAAATGGAAGCGATCGTATTGGCTGCGGGCCTCATGCTCCCTCAGGTGCATCACGGCTACGACGGATCGTACTGGGCGGTGGTCCGGCGGGCACTGGAGCAGGGTCACGGTATCAGAACGGGCATGGAGGACGTTGTCGTGCTGCCGGACGGTCGAGCGGCGAAAAACAATCGCGAACTGGTCGAGGCCGCGAGGACGCTCATCGCAAGTTCAGTCGTCCGCACTTGAGCGGCCCACACGGCATAGGTGCCGTCTCAACCGGTGGCAGACCCGGCCTAGACCGTGCGAAAACGCAGGCTAAACGCGAGGTTCGAGAAAGGCGGCCCTTCAGATCGCGCTGTATTGGCTTGGCAGTGCGTTGGCAAAGCGCGGCGTTTCGGCGTTTACTGGGTTGCCCGATAGTCGCCGACAGTGGATCCGGTGTCAGAAATTACGTCAAATTAGAATCCGCACCGCCGCTACACGTTCGGCGGGTGTCGGGCAGCAACAGACATTTCCGATGACGTCGTCGCTTATGTATCGTTCTGGCTTCGCCGCGCGCGTCAGGCCACGGCAGCATGCTTCACTATCTGGTGCGCTCACTCGAGGGCTGCCCGCATACGATCGCCGTCAGCACCAACGGAATGACCGGATGAACCACGGCAGTGCTTCCCGCGTCTACGAGCAGACGCTTGACCGAATCCGCCGCGGCCAGCACCACCGCGCCGTAAACCGGGCCTGATGAAGCTTTGCCCCCCCGACCTTTAAAAAGCGGGTCATCCGGCTGATATCCAAACACAGCCTGAACAGGGAGGCCGAATGCAGTCAGGCTGGCATCGTTCGTGGGGCGGAAAGCGTTCACTGAATTGGGTTCAACGCGCATGGGTGGGGTTTTGATCGAATGCGCCTCAACGAGACGGACGACGAAGTCATGTGCTGTTTCTGCGCACGCCAGGTGATCGTCGAGCGCGTAGCTGGACGCAGGCGTTGGAAAAACTGCAATGACTGCCAGAAGTCCGGAAATTAATCGCATGGCACACTTCCTTAAAGTCGGTCCAGGAGCGGGTTGCCCAATCTCTCTGGTCGGCGACGGTCGACCACGATTCATGAAGTTCCCAAGCCTTACCAACTTCAAGCATTTGCCGTACCAGCAAGAGCCGCCGCCCTCACATGCGCAGCGCCTCTGCCCGCGCAAGACTTCAGGCCCTGCGGGGACGCGGAACCGTGAGCCTTTCAGCCGGCTGGGCTGCTCGAGCCGAGGCATAGCATCGCATGCTGAACACGGCGGCCGCCTCGTCGAAGATGTCCTGATCCGATCGACGAAGGGTATTTCGCCTGATGGTTCTTTCGAGGATCAGCAATTACGCTGATCTGACAGGAATCGGCGGTCTACGCGCGCCCGGTCGGTGGCATTTCGCAGGCCAGCCAGTAAGCAGGCAAGTGCTGCGAGCCTATCGCGCACCGCCGTCCTGCATCATCACCAGCGCGAGTGACGCGGAGAGAATCGATTTCGCCAGCTTGTCATCATCCACGGCGCGCGCGAGCGTAATGGCCCCCACGATGGTCGCGACGATACCCAGCCCAGCGTCTTTGCTATCACTGGATGCGGATTGCGCTATTTGTGACGCCAGTTTGCGCACGTAACCCGTAAGCCGTTCCCTGACATCCGGATTCGCATGCCGCGCTTCCCCAGCTAGCGCGCACAGCGCACATCCAGTGCCGGGATTCTTCACGTGACGCTCATTGAGGAAAACCTCGGCGATAGACTGCAGAGGCGTTTCCCCACGCTTTCCCGAACCGCCTGCGAGAGACGCAATGCGCTTCTCGCTCTGACTAACCGCGTGCTCGAGCGCTTCCAGGATCAACGCATCACGCGACGAAAAATGGCCGTAGAACGCGCCGTGTGTGAGCCCGGCGCTACGCATGCAATCGGCGACGCCGAGCGCCTCGATGCCGTGTTCGCGAATCTGCCGTGACGCGTTCTTCAGAACCCGCTGCCGACTCTCGGCCTTTTGTGCCTGCGAATAACCCATTTTTTGGCCTCATCACGCTTGACAATCTGCATGATGATCATAATACTGAATTTCTGCATGATGCTCAACATACAGAATGAAGGGTTGGTGATGTTCATGCGCGCTCGGATGCGGCGGCTGTCCTGCGCTGCTTGACAGAGACTTTTGCGAGGTTTTCGCGCCGTCAAGAGGCACGGCCTGGACGTCACCTCACGGCGTAATACACAGGAGAAGGATATGCGTTTTACTGGAAAGACAGCGCTCGTCACTGGCGGCAACAGCGGCATCGGTTTTACTGCAGCGAAGCTTTTGATCGCCGAAGGCGCCCGTGTTGCGATCTCCGGCCGCGATCCCGCAAAACTGGATCAGGCAGTATCCGAGCTCGGCGAAAACGCGCTGGGCATTCAGGCCGATCTCGATAGTGAAACTGCGATCGAGTCGATGTTCAAGCAGATCCAGGAAAAATTCGGGTCCCTCGACATCGTGTTCGCCAACGCCGGGATCTCCGGTCCGACGCCGCTCGGCGGCACGCGCGCTGCTGCATTTGAGGCGATTCTTCGCACCAATCTCACGGCTGTCTTTCTCACTGTTCAATCGGCGCTTCCGTTGATGGGCGCGGGAGGCTCGATCGTATTGAACGGCTCCGTGATGCGCGAATTGGGCTCACCCGGGTCGGCCGCTTATTCCGCCACGAAGGCGGGCGTCACCGGCATGGCGAAGGTGTTTGCGTCTGAACTCGTGCAGCGTGGCATTCGCGTCAACACTGTGATCCCTGGCGGCACGCGCACACCGATCTGGACGCGCGGCGCGCGGGCCGGCGCAACGATCGACGGAACCGAAGAAGCGCTCGCGCCGCGCATTCCGATGGCACGCCTCGCTACACCCGAAGAGGTTGCCAAGGCCGTGCTTTTCCTCGCGTCCGACGATGCTTCGGGAATCACGGCGGCGGAAATCGTCGTCGACGGCGGCACGATCGGTGCGCCGTGGGGTGCGCCTGTGTTCCGCAAGGGGTGAAGGGGCTCGACTTTCCGGTTGCAGGTCGACCAGCTTAGAGACAGCCCGGCTTTGTCGCGATAAGGCGCGTGAAGAATATTCACTCGCCATGCGAAGCAGTCCATATGCTATCAAGCCGTAGAATTGATCAGCGGCAGACGGATGGATTCAGTGAGTGCACTTCATTTGTCCTTTGACAATCGAATGCATGAGTTCAATTCCGCCGAGAAGAATCCGGGCACAGTGAAAAGACTTTAACCCCAGCATAGGTGCAGACGGTAAAAATTCGTGCACTTGCTGAATCCGCCCGAAGTACTCTATGGATCAGCCACTCTCCTCATCCTGAGGCTTGATCCATGCACGCCAAAGAAACTGCGTCAACGCATCCGGGCATGCCCCTGTTCCAGACGCACGGTGACCGGCATTCTTTCGGTAACGCGGCGATCACCTTGAACTGGACCGTCAGGCACCAGCATCTGGCCGATTTCGCCCTGACCGGCCGCATGCACACGCGCACGCTGCGGGTCACCGCTCCGTTTGCGCTATCGCTGGCCGACGGTCGCACACTGGGCATTGCCGACCTGAAGCTGCTTGCGCCGCTGCGCGAAGAAATGCTGACAGTCAATCCAACAGCGTCGCGACTGGCCGAACGGATCGCGGGCAGGCGCGTGCGTGCCATCCTCGGTGACGAACAGGATCGCCTGCGGGTGGAGTGGAGCGTGGAGCAACGCGAAAGCTCGCAGTACCTGCGCTTGCAAGTGGCGATCACCGCGATCAGCAAGGACGAGCACGTTGCCACCGTTTCGCTACTGGAGACGCAGGCGTGCGATGCGCAAACCCGCGGCGAGTTCAAGGGAGCACCTGTGGTCGCGGGCAACGTCTACCTTGGTTGCGAGCTTCCGTTGTCCGAAAGCCTGGTACGCGGGGACACCGTCGGCTTCACCCTGTCGCGGGCGTTGCCGCTGGAAATGGGCAAAACCAGTGTCTTCCCGGCGGTGGCTGGCGTGGCTCGCGACGGCCAGCTACGCCGCGATTTCGCGGCCTATCTCGAACGCGAACGGGCCCATCCGCACCGCCCGTTTCTGCATTACAACTGCTGGTACGACATCGGCTACCTCACGCCGTACACGGAGCAGCAAGCGCTCGAACGCATCGACGAGATCGGCCGCGAGTTGCACGACAAGCGCGGCGTGCAACTCGACTCCTTCCTGTTCGATGACGGCTGGGACGACTACAGCGGCAGTTGGCATTTCGGCAAGGATTTTCCGCATGGATTCGTGCCGCTGCGCGACGCCGCCGCCCGGTTCGGCGCGTCACCCGGCGTGTGGCTGTCACCGTGGGGCGGCTATGGCTCGACGCGGCAGGAACGCGTGACGCGAGGCCTCGCCGCCGGATACGAGATCATCGATGGTTGCTTCGCGCTGTCCGGGCCGAAATACTACCGACGCTTCCATCAGGCCGTGATGGAACTGCTCACCCAGCACGGCATCAATCAGTTCAAATTCGATGGCGCCGGCAATGCCGACAGGGTGGTCCCGGGCAGCCGCTTCAGCAGCGACTGGGACGCGGCGATCCAGTTGATCGAGGACATCCGCGAGGCCAGGCCCGAAACCTTCGTCAACCTCACCGTGGGCACCTATCCATCGCCGTTCTGGCTACGCTACGCTGATTCGATCTGGCGCGGCGGCAAGGACGACGACCTGGCCGGCGTTGGCAGCAATCGCCAACGCTGGTTGACCTACCGTGACGCACAGACCTACCGCAACGTCGTAGTGAGGAGTCCGCTGTTTCCGCTCAGCTCGCTGATGCTCCACGGCATCATCTACGCGCAGTTCAACGACCGGTTGAACACCGCTCAAGGCCAGGACTTCGCAAACGAAGTGCATTCGTACTTCGGCAGCGGCGCGCAACTGCAGGAGCTATACATCACGCCGTCGCTGCTCGGCGACGGCGACTGGGACGTCCTCGCCGACTCTGCCCGATGGGCCCGGGCAAACGCCGAAGTGCTGCGCGACAGCCACTGGATTGGCGGTGCGCCGGATGGGCTCGAGGTGTACGGCTGGGCTGCATGGTCGCCGGTCAAGGCGATCATCACGCTGCGCAATCCCGACAGCCAGGCGAAGCGCTTCGTGCTCGATTTGCGGCGGCAACTGGAATTGCCAGCCGGCGCGGCGGGACGATTCCAGACGCGCAGCGTATGGCACGCCCATGCCCCGCATGTGCCGCCGGTGCTGGACGCGGACCGGGCGCAGACTATCTCACTCGCGCCTTTCGAAGTGCTCACTTTGGAGCTGGTCCCGGCCGGTGGCGAAGGGTAATCGAAGTTGCCGCGGATTTCCCCGTGCTGGCTTGCGGTGCTCTCTTTACGATAGCGTGCGCGCGAGTTCTACCGGTTTGGCTTCCATCTGATGCAGATCGAAAATGATGACCTCGTTCTCACCCAGCCTCAGCCACGGAGCAGGACAATACAGGCGCTTTTGCGGACCGATATTCCAGTAGCGACCCAGATTGTGCCCGTTGACCCAGACCACACCTTTGGTCCAGTTACGCATGTCGAGATAGGTATCGCCGATGGTATCCAGTGACAGAGTCGCCTTGAAGAAGAGGCCGGCCTTATGAGGGTTCACGCAGACGCTGCGCAAGTTCGCGATAAACGCGCTATCCATCGGCAACAGGAAGACTTCCCAGCCAGTGAGCGTGCCACTCGAATCTCCCGCATCCTCCAGCGTGACCGGTTCGAGAATGCCTTTTCGGTCGACCATCGCGTGGCCATAGTTGACGCGCCCCATGCCCTCGACGAGGATATCCAATGAGACGTCGCTGTCCTCAGGCCACGACACAAGCGCAAGCGTAAGCGGCGCGTGGTGCATGACATTCAGCGGCTGCGCGCAATGCTCCGGCATGAAAGCTCTCGACACACCGCCTACGTATTGCTCGGCGACGAAAACGACTGCGTAGTCGTGAACATTCCTGATATCCAGCACACCACCGCGGTAGCCCTGCAGCTTCTTGCGATACAGCGCGAAACCAAACGCCTGGCCATACATCTCGAATGGCTGTGGATCGACGGTTTGTACGGCCGGGAGCGCGGCCGGCAGGTTGTCCCAAACGGACGCGTGAAGTTCCGGCATCAACGCATGGCTTCCGTTGCGGCTGATCGTCGGAACGGGATTGGGTATATCAGGAAGCGGTGTCGCGAGATAGCGGGCAACGACGCCGCGGTACTTCATGTACTTCGACGTCGCCACGCCTTGCTCGCTGATGGGTGCCGCGTAATCGTAGCTGGTGATGTCGGGTTGATATTCGCCTGAATCGGCGTCCACATTTGCGCCGGCATAGAAGCCGAAGCTGGTGCCGCCGTGAATGACATAGAGGTTGAACGACAGCTTCAGTTGCATGAACGCGTCTAGCGTGCCGGAAATATCTGCGGCCGTACCATTGAAAGTCTCGTCGCCCCAATGGGTGAGCCACCCCGGATACACTTCACCGGCCATCGCCGGAACGGCCGGAAATTGCCGCCGGACGGCCGCGATTCGCTCTGCATCGCCATTGCTCAATGCAATCGCGCCGCCGGTAATGTTCGTGCGATTCTGCTCAAGCTGCCTGATGCCATCTTCGGTATAGAACGGCCCCTGCACTCCTTCCTGAAGCCAGAGCTGCCGTATCTCTTCGAGGTAAGCCGGGTTGCCGGCGTACGAGCCGAATTCATTCTCGATCTGGATCATCAGGATCGGCCCGCCGTGAATCACCAACAGTGGTTCGATGCGCGGACTCAGCGCCCTGATGTAACGAGCTACCGCCGACATGTAGCGAGGATCGTGAGCGGAGTCGGTCCTGAGCTGGATGTCCGGGTAACTCAACAGGTACGACGGAATGCCGCCCAGATCCCATTCGCCGCAAATATAGGGACCCGGCCGCAGCAACACCCACATTCCCTCCTGCTGACACAGTCGAATGAATGCTTCGATGTCGCGGTTCCCTGTGCTGAAATTGAAAATGCCCGGACTCGTTTCGTGGTAATTCCACATTACGTAGAGGGCGATGCAGTTCATCCCCATCGCCCTGGCCATCAGGATGCGATGCTGCCAGTAGCCGGCGGGGATGCGGGCGGGATGCATCTCTGCGCTACGGATCTGGAAAGGCTCGCCGTCGAGCAGGAAGCTTTCGCCATCCTGGCTGAAAGAAAAGGTATGTGTGCCTTGGCCTGTCGAGGCTGGGATGTCGACCGGGTGAGTTCCAGTCAGGCCGCTATCCGGGTCGTTGCCGCCATCGCCTGCCGATCCCACAGGCAGGCGCGCGGTGAATGACGCGGATTCTCTTGTGTCCATTGAATGCATCTCCCACGATGCTACCGAGAAATGGCCCCCTCGAACGCGTGCTCCCGACCCGATGCGGACGGTCGGTGATTGGAAAAGCGGACCCTCGGCGTCGAGGCTCAGGCCGCGTCCCGTCAGGGACGTCGGCCTTCAGCGAGAGTTAGGCATCCGTGTGACCTTGGCGCCGCAGGACGACATGCGTGGCCTTCTCCGACGCTACGAATTCAACGCATTCGTATCCCGGAGCACGCAAGTCGACCCCTTCGAACAGCGATTCTCCCCGGCCGAGCAGGACCGGCGCGATCGCCATGTGCAGTTCATCAATGAGGCCCTCACGAAGATACTGCCGGATTGTGTCCGGCCCACCGCCGATCCGCACGTCCATTCCGGCAGCGGCCTCGCGTGCGCGGTCGAGCGCCTCGCGAATGCCTCCTGTTATGAAGTGGAACGTCGTGCCGCCCTCCATCTCGATGGGGGGACGAGCATGATGGGTCAAGATGAAGACTGGAACGTGATACGGTGGACTTTCTCCCCACCAGCCTTTCCAGTTTGTGTCCGGCCAGTCCCCACGAATGGGTCCGAACATGTTCCTCCCAAGAATCCAGGCTCCAACATTCTGAAAGCCACGGGCGGCGAACTCATCGTCAACCCCGGTCGTACCGCCGTCCTTGCCGAACAAGGCCTGCTGGAATGTGCGTGTGGGGACTAGCCACTGGTGCAGTTCCGTCCCGCCAACGCCGAGCGGATTGTTGATGTCCTGATTCGGGCCTGCTCCGTATCCGTCGAGCGAGAGGGTGAAGCCGTCAACGCGAACTCGTGTCATCGTTTGCCTCCGTTTAGACGCCTCAGTAATGTGGACAGCGAATCTGCATGGTTTGCCGGGATTATGCGAAATATTCTGGCAGCACATTTTTGCTGAAGTTCGCGAAGTGAAGCAGCAGCGTGACGACGTAGGCGCCGGTGAAATCGCGCGAGCGGAGCACCTCGAGCGGCATCATGGGGTGAAGGCTGGTCGCTTCGCCTTGGAATACGGCGCCGATGGCGCTCACAGGGAGAACCTCCCGGACAGGTAGCCTTGTCAGTCGCGCGCGGACTTGTCGAGTTCGGCGAAAAGCCACTCCTGGAAATTGCGCAGCTTCGGCAGATCAGCGCGCGACTTCAGCAGATTCAAAGTATACCCGTTGACCCTGAGCCCTTCCATGCCGAGCGGTGCCACGAGCCGCCCTGTTTCGAGCTCCCGGTGTACGAGCAGCAAGCTTTCCAGGCACACCCCCATACCATCGGCCGCGGCGCTGATCGCCATGAACGAGCGCGCGAAGCGCGGGCCGCGCGTGATGTCGACGACGGTCTTGCGATAGAGGCGCATCCAGTCGCGCCATCCCACGAGACATCCCTCACTGTGAATCAGCGCATGGTACCGCAAGTCCGCGGCCGCTCGGATCGGATGCTTGCCCTGCAGCAGCGACGGCGAGCAGAGCGGCACGACGGTTTCCGGCGGCAACTCGAGCACCAGCGTGCCGGCGGGTTGCATCTTGCGTGCGCCGTAGCGAATCTCGACATCGACCGCTCCGGTCGTGAGGTCGCAGGCTTCCGTTGACGCATTGAGCCGCACGTCGATATCCGGATTGAGCGCGCTGAAACGCGCAAGCCGCGACATGAGCCATTGCGTCGCGAAGCTCGGCGTCGAATGCACGGTGAGGATGTCGCTCTTCGAAACGCGGCCGATGTCGCGCGTTGCGGCCTCGATGCGCCCGAACGCCGCGCCGATCTCCTCGGCGTACTTGCGGCCGATGTCCGTGAGCACCACCGCGCGATGCACGCGATGAAAGAGCCGCACGCCCAATTGCTCCTCCAGCAGCTTCACCTGATGACTGATCGCCGAGGGCGTCACGAACAACTCTTCTGCTGCAAGTGCGAACGACGAGAGCCTGGCCGCGGCCTCGAACGCTTGTATCGACTTGAGCGTCGTGCGATTTTGCATTGCGGTAACCGAGTGAATTCAATTCAGCGATCAGCCACTTTAATTCGTTTGAGCGCCCAACCTCAAGCGGATACGCTTGAATCACTCGCCAAGCCTTATGGGACAAGGGTTTTCCCGGTGCGGCGAGGGTCGATGGAAGGGGCTTCGAACAGGCCCCCCGCATCATCCACAACCGAGGCCGGCAGCCCTATGTCTGCCGATAAAAGACGGAGACACGCGTGAATACGAGCGAAGCCGGGCAACGCGCCCCCCTCGCGGAACGCGCCTACCGCATCCGGCGCAATGCGCTGCTGATGGGCGAGGTGCAGGGGCAGGGCTATATCGGCCAGGCCCTCGACATTGCCGACGTGCTGGCGGTGGCCTACTTCGGCGCGATGCGCTACCAGCCCGAGAATCCCGAGTGGGAAGGACGCGACCGTTTCCTGCTCTCGAACGGCCATTATGCGATCGCGCTGTACGCTGCGCTGTTCGAAGCGGGCTTCCTGCCGCCGGAAGAACTCGAGACCTACGGCAGCGACGACAGCCGCTTGCCGATGTCCGGCATGGCCGCCTACACGCCCGGCATGGAGATGTCGGGCGGCTCGCTCGGCCACGGTCTCACGATCGCGGTGGGTCGTTGCCTGGGCCTCAAGCGCAAGAGTTCGGACGCATTCGTCTACACCCTCTTCTCCGATGGCGAGCTCGATGAAGGCGCGATCTGGGAAGGCATCATGTCGGCGGCGCACTGGAAGCTCGACAACCTGATCGCCATCGTCGACGTGAACAACCAGCAGGCCGATGGCCCGTCGACGCAGATCATGGCGTTCGAGCCGCTCGTCGAAAAGCTCGCAGCGTTCGGCTGGTACGTGCAACGCATCGACGGCAACGACATCGATGCCATACAGACAGCCTTCGACAACGCGCGCAATCATCCGGAACCCCAGCCGCGCATCATCGTTTGCGATACGCGCATGGGCTGCGGCGTGCCGTTCCTCGAAGAGCGCGAGAAGAATCACTTCATCCGTGTCGATCCGCATGAATGGCAACTCGCGCTTGCCGCGCTCGACGAAGGGAGGCAAGCATGAGCCACAGCACCACGAAGAAGCCGCGCCTGAAGACTTCCGCAATGATCGCCTCGATCGCGGGCGAAGGGCAGATCACGCGCCCGGCGCCATTCGGGCACGCGCTGGTCGAACTGGCGCGCGAGCGGCAGAACGTGGTCGGCATGACCGCCGATCTCGGCAAGTACACCGACCTGCATCTGTTCGAGAAGGCGTTTCCGGAGCGCTACTACCAGATGGGCATGGCCGAGCAGTTGCTGATGGGCGCGGCTGCCGGTCTCGCACACGAAGGCGCGCAGCCGTTCGTCACCACGTATGCCGTGTTCGCGACGCGCCGCGCCTACGACTTCATGCACCAGGCGATTGCGGAAGACAACCTCGACGTGAAGATCGTCTGCGCGCTGCCCGGACTCACGACCGGCTACGGCCCGAGCCACCAGGCGGCGGAAGATCTCGCCTTGATGCGCGCGATGCCTAACATGACCGTGATCGACCCGTGCGATGCGCTCGAAATCGAACAGATGGTGCCCGCGATCGCGGACCACAAGGGCCCGGTGTACGCGCGCCTCTTGCGCGGCAACGTGCCCGCCGTGCTCAACGAATACGGCTACCAGTTCGAACTCGGCAAGGCCAGGCTGCTGCGCGACGGCGCCGAGGTGCTGATCATCTCCACCGGCATCATGACGATGCGCGCGCTCGAAGTGGCGAAGGCATTCGAAGCGGACAACGTCGGCGTAGGCGTGCTGCACGTCCCGACCATCAAGCCGCTCGACACCGCCACGATCCTGCGCGAGGCCAGGCGCACGGGACGACTCGTCGTGGTCGCGGAAAACCATACAGGGATCGGCGGACTCGGCGAGGGTGTCGCCACGGCGCTCCTCACGGCGGGCATCACGCCGCCGTTCCGCCAGATCGCATTGCCCGACGCCTTCCTCGACGCGGGGGCGCTGCCTACCCTGCACGACCGCTACGGCATCTCGACGAACGTGATGGTCGACACCATCAGGACCTGGCTCGGCTGAGCCGGCGTTTCAGATCAAGCTGCAAACAACCCACACCCTCATCAGGAGAAACCCCATCATGTCCGACACGCGTCTTCTCGAAGGCAAGGTCGCCGTCATTTCCGGCGCAGCATCTCCCCGCGGTATCGGCATGGCGACCGCGCGCATGTTCGCGAAGCACGGTGCGAAAGTCGCCATCCTCGATCTCGACGAGGCCCAGGCGAAGGAAGCGGCATCATCGATCGGCGCGCAGCATCGCGGCTATGCGTGCAATGTGACCGACCGGCAGGCATGCCAAGACGCAGTGGCGAAAGTCGTCGCCGACTTCGGCTCGATCGACGTGCTCATCAACAACGCGGGCATCACGCAGGCGGCGAAGTTCCTCGACATCGACCCGCAAAGCTGGGACCGCATTCTCGATGTCAACCTGCGCGGCGTGCTGTATCTCTCGCAAGCCGTCGTGCCGCAGATGAAGAAGCAGAAGAGCGGTTCGATCGGCTGTATGTCGTCGGTGTCGGCGCAGCGCGGCGGCGGCATCCTGGGCGGGCCGCACTATTCGGCCGCGAAGGCGGGCGTGCTCGGTCTCGCAAAGGCGATGGCGCGCGAACTCGGCGGCGACGGCATTCGGGTCAATTGCGTGACGCCGGGCCTGATCCAGACCGACATCAACGCGGGCAAGATCCCTGACGAGAAGCGCGGCGAGATCCTGGCGGGCATTCCGGCAGGCCGTCTCGGTGTGCCGGACGACGTCGCGGGCGCTTTCCTGTTTCTCGCGGCGGATATTTCGTCGTACATTACCGGCGCCGTCATCGACGTCAACGGCGGCATGCTGATCCACGGTTGAGCATTGGAGCAGGACCCGGACGCTTCGCTTCGCCCGTATGGCGCAGCGAAGCGTCCAAGGCAAACGCGCCGCAGAGCGGGTTGCCGACATGCATCGAATGAAGCGCCCACGAGGCGCGATAACCATACCGATACCCCGTATTGGAGGAGCACACCATGACAACCCGTTCGACCGCCCTGAAGGGCATCGACCGCCGCACGTTCCTGAAAGCAGGCGCTGCGGTCGCCGTTGCGGCGCCGCTCGTGAGCCTTTCGGGCCGCGCGTGCGCCGCCGAATTCAGCTACAAGCTCGCGACCGGCCAGGATCCGACCCATCCCGTCAATATCCGCGCGCAGGAAGCGCTGAACAAGATCCGCGAGGCGACGGGCGGCAAGCTCGACATCAAGCTCTTCCCGGCCAACCAGCTCGGCTCGGACACCGACCTGCTCTCGCAGGTGCGCAGTGGCGGCGTGGAGTTCTTCAACCAGGCATCGTCGATTCTCGCGACGCTTGCGCCGGCCGCCGGCATCGTCAACACGGGCTTCGCGTTCAAGGACTACGACGCTGTCTGGAAGGCGATGGACGGCGACCTCGGCACGTACGTGCGCGGCCAGATCGAGAAGGCGGGCATCGTGTCGGTCTCGCGCGCGTGGGACAACGGCTTCCGTCAGATCAGCTCGTCCACGCGCGTGGTGAAGACGCCCGAGGACCTGAAGGGCTTCAAGATCCGCGTGCCGCAGGCGCCGATGCTCACGTCGCTCTTCAAGGCGCTCGACGCCGGCCCCTCGCCGATCAACTTCAACGAGCTCTATTCCGCATTGCAGACGGGCGTGGTCGAAGGCCAGGAAAATCCGCTGCCGATCATCGCGACGGCGAAGCTCTACGAAGTTCAGAAGTCGATCAGCCTGACCTCGCACGTGTGGGACGCGTACTGGATTCTCGGCAACCGCCGCGCATGGGAGAAGCTGCCCGCCGACATGCGCGCGATCGTCACGCGCGAGTTCGAGGCGGCCGGCATGCTGCAGCGCGCCGACATCGCGAAGCTGAACGTGTCGTTGCGCACGGACCTGAAGACGAAGGGCATCAACATCGTGGAGGTCGATCGCGAAGCCTTCCGCAACGCGCTGCGCAAGACGAGCTTCTATAGCGACTGGAAAGCCAAGTACGGCGCCGAGGGCTGGTCGCTGCTGGAAAAGAACGTCGGCAAGCTGGTGTGACGCCATGACTACGTACACGGCTTCGCACGCGGCGCCCCGCCGCATAGCCGGTGTCCTCGACACCGTCCTCGGCCATCTTGTGGAGATCCCTGCCGCGCTGCTGGTGCTCGCGGAAATCGTAGTACTGCTCGCGGGCGTGACGAGCCGTTACTTGCTGCGCGCGCCGCTCGTCTGGTCCGACGAGCTGGCGTCGATCCTGTTCCTGTGGCTCGCCATGCTCGGCGCGGTGGTCGCGCTGCGGCGCGGCGAGCACATGCGGATGACGGCGCTGGTCGGCATGGCGTCGCCGGGCCTGCGGGCGTTTCTGGAGGTCATCGCGATCGCGGCGCCCCTCGCGTTCCTCGTGCTCGTGATCGGGCCGGCGCTCGAGTTCGCGCAGGACGAGGCGTTCATCACGACGCCCGCGCTCGACATCCCGAACTCGTGGCGCGCAGCCGCGTTGCCGGTCGGCACGGCGCTGATGCTGCTCGTCGCGTGTCTGCGGCTCATCCGCAGCGCCAACTGGCGCCTGACGATCGCGGCGCTCGCGCTCGTCGCCGTGGTCGGGGGCATCTTCTACGCGCTCGCGCCGGTGTTGCGCGACCTCGGCAATGTCAACCTGCTGATCTTCTTCGTCGGGCTGGTGGCGCTCACCGTGCTCTCGGGCGTGCCGATCGCGTTCTCGTTCGGCCTCGCGACTTTCGGCTATCTCGCGCTCACGACCAGCACGCCGCTCGTCGTCGTGGTCGGGCGCATGGACGAGGGCATGTCGCACCTGATCCTGCTCTCGGTCCCGCTCTTCGTGTTCCTCGGCCAGTTGATCGAGATGACCGGCATGGCAGCTGCAATGATCGCGTTTCTCGCGAGCCTGCTCGGTCACGTGCGCGGCGGTTTGTCGTACGTGCTCGTCGGCGCGATGTATCTCGTGTCGGGCATCTCGGGCTCGAAGGCCGCCGACATGGCCGCCGTCGCGCCGGTGCTGTTCCCCGAGATGAAGGCGCGCGGCGCGAAGCCCGGCGACCTCGTCGCGCTGCTCGCCGCCACCGGCGCGCAGACCGAGACGATCCCGCCGAGCCTCGTGCTGATCACGCTCGGCTCGGTGACGGGCGTGTCGATTTCGGCGCTCTTCACGGGCGGCATGCTGCCGGGCGTGGTGCTCGCGGTGACCCTGTGCGCGGTCGTGTGGTGGCGCTATCGCAGCGACGATCTTTCCGGTGTGCGCCGCGCGAACCGCGCCGAAATCGCGAAGAAGCTGGTGATCGCGGTGCCGGCGCTCGCGCTGCCGTTCGTGATCCGGGCGGCAGTGGTCGAAGGCATCGCGACGGCAACCGAGGTGTCCACCATCGGCATCGCGTATGCCGTGCTCGCGGGGCTGCTGATCTACCGACGCTTCGAGTGGGCGCGCCTGAGGCCCATGCTGATCGATACGGCCGCGTTGTCCGGCGCGATTCTCCTGATCATCGGCGCGGCGACCGGCATGGCGTGGGCGCTCACCCAGTCGGGCTTCTCCGGCCAGCTCGCCCGCACGATGGGCGCGCTGCCGGGCGGCGCCGCCATGTTCATGGCCGCGTCAATCGTTGCGTTCATCGTGCTCGGCAGCGTACTCGAAGGCATTCCCGCGATCGTGCTGTTCGGCCCGCTGATGTTCCCCATCGCACGCCAGATGGGCATCCAGGACGTTCACTACTCGATGGTCGTGATCCTCTCGATGGGCGTCGGCCTGTTCGCGCCGCCGTTCGGCGTCGGCTACTACTCGGCCTGCGCGGTGAGCCGCATCCATCCGGACGAAGGCATGAAGCCGATCGTCGGTTATATCCTGGCGCTCATCGTCGGCCTGATCCTGGTTGCGGCGGTGCCCTGGATCTCGACCGGCTTCCTGCGTTGATGCACGCCCCTCGCCGTTCGGGCGGGGGCTCGCTGTTCCACCGATCGTTCCATCGATTACCTTGGACGCCGCCCGCATCCGGGCGGCACAGGAGAGATTCGTCATGTCAAATACCGAGGCCCGGCCGCTTGCCGATGCGATCCGCTTTCTCGCGATCGACGCGATCGTGCGCGCCGGCGAAGGTCATCAGGGCGTGCCGCTCGGCATGGCCGAGATCGCGACGGCGCTCTTCACGCGTCACATGAAGTTCAATCCCGCCGATCCGCAATGGCCCGATCGCGACCGCTTCGTCCTGTCGAACGGCCACGGCTCGATGTTGCTCTACGCCCTGCTGCATCTGACGGGCTATGGGCACTTTGGAATCGACGCGCTCAAGTCGTTCCGCGAGATGGGCTCGGCCTGCGCGGGGCATCCGGAATTCGAGCCGGCCGCCGGCATCGAAGTGACGACGGGGCCGCTCGGACAGGGCATCGCCAACGCGTTCGGCATGGCCGTGGCGGAGGCGTATCTGAACGCGCGTTTCGGCGACGCCATCGTCGATCACTACACGTATGCGTTCGTCGGCGATGGCTGCCTGCAGGAAGGCATCGGCCAGGAGATGATCTCGCTTGCGGGGCATCTGCAGCTCGGCAAGCTGATCCTCTGCTGGGACGACAACCAGATCACCGACGACGGCAGCACGTCGCTCTCGATCTCGGAGGACGTCAGCGCGCGCTTTCGGGTCGCGGGCTGGCATGTGATCGAAGTGGACGGGCATGATCTCGAAGCGGTATCGGCGGCGCTCGTGATGGCGCGCCGCGATCCGCGTCCTACGATGATTGCGTGCCGCACCGTGATCGCGCGCGGCATCGAGCGGCTGCAGGGTCAGCGTGGCGGCCACAGCGGCAAGCTGTTCGATGCGGATTCCGCTGCCGCGCGCCGCGAACTCGGCTGGCCGCACGCACCGTTCGAAGTGCCGGCCGACGTGCTCGACGCATGGCGCAGCGCGGGGCGTCGCAGCGAGGACGAATATCGCGCGTGGCAGGCGCGCGTGGCCGCGTTGCCGGCGGCCGAGCGCGCCGAGTTCGAGCGCATCCAGGCGGGCCGTCTTCCCGATGGCTTGCGCGAAGTGCTGGAGGCGTACCGGCGGCGCGCAGTCGACGCAGGCGATGCACAGCCGGGCATCACGATTTCGGGCGAGATCAACGATCTGCTCGTGCCGTATCTGCCGGAACGCATGGTCGGCTGCGCGGACCTCGAAGCGCCGACCGGCCACAAGCGCAGCCTTCACGCGTTCACCGCCGGCGATCGCAGCGGCGCGTACGTGCACTGCGGCGTGCGCGAGCACCTGATGGGCGCGATGGCGAACGGCATGGCCGCGCACGGCGGGATCATCCCGCTCGCCGTCACCTATCTCGCGTTCTCCGACTACGAGCGCCCCGCGATGCGGATGGCCGCGCTGATGGGCCTGCCGGTCAAATTCGTGTTCAGTCACGATTCGATCGGCGTCGGCCGGAACGGGCCGACGCATCAGCCGGTCGAGATCCTCGCCTCGCTGCGCGCCATGCCGAACATGCGCGTGTTCCGTCCCGCCGATGCCGTCGAAGCCGCCGAGTGCTGGGCGGTCGCGCTCGACCATCGGAGCGGGCCGAGCACGCTCGTCTTTGCACGCCAGGCGCTGCCCACGGTGCGCACGATGCACGCGGCCGGGAACCTGTCGCGGCGCGGGGCGTATGTCCTCGCCGAAGCCGATGGCGGCAACCGCCGCGTCACGCTCATCGCAACCGGATCGGAAGTCGCGCTTGCTCTCGAGGCGCGTGCTCGCCTGCAGGAGGAAGGCATCGCAACCGCGGTGGTATCGATGCCGTGCTGCGAAATCTTCGACGAACAGGACGCCGCCTATCGCGCGTCCGTGCTTGGCGCAGGCACGGTGCGCGTCGCCGTGGAAGCCGCTGTGCGCTTCGGTTGGGACCGCTATCTCGGCGAGCGCGGCGGCTTTGTCGGCATGCCGGGCTTCGGCGCCTCCGGCCCCGCCGAGGCGCTCTATGATCATTTCGGGATCACGCCCGCGCACATCGCCGCCGAGGCGAAGCGCCATCTCCAATCCAACCAGGGCTGACCATGCACAAGATCGTTTTTCTCGACCGCGCCACGCTGGCTCCGCAGATCAAGCTGCGCACACCGGGCTTCGCTCACGAACTCGCGGAACATGCGCAGACGCGTCCTGAGGACGTGGCCGCACGCATCGCGGATGCGTCCATCGTCATCACGAACAAGGTCGCGCTCACGGAGGACATCCTCGCGCAAAGCCCGGGGCTGAAACTCGTGGCGGTGGCGGCGACCGGCACCGATTGCGTCGACAAAGCGGCGTGCGCGCGTCTTGGCATCGCGGTGGCGAACATTCGCGGCTACGCGGTGAACACGGTGCCCGAGCATACGTTCGCGCTGATCCTCGCGTTGCGCCGCAATCTGCTCGCCTATCGCGACGACGTGCTGAACGGCGTCTGGCAGAAGTCCGGCCAGTTCTGTTTCTTCGATCATCCGATCCACGATCTGGCGGGCGCGACGCTCGGCATCATCGGGGAAGGCGTGCTCGGACAGCGCGTCGCGGAGATCGCGAAGGTCTTCGGCATGCGACCGATATTCGCGGCGCACAAGGGCAGGCAGGGGCTGGGACCGCTTTACACGCCGTGGGACGAGATGCTGGCGACGAGCGACATCATCACCGTGCACAGCCCGCTCACGCCGCACACGCGCGGCATGCTCGCGATGCCCGAATTCCGGGCGATGCAGCGCAAGCCGTTGATCATCAACACGGCGCGCGGCGGACTCGTCGATGAAGCCGATCTCTCGCGCGCGCTCGACGAAGGTCTCGTGAGCGGCGCGGGCTTCGATGTGGTTTCGGGCGAGCCGCCGGCGCAGGACAACCCGCTGATGCGCATCGCCGGGCGGCCGAACGTGATCGTGACGCCGCATGTCGCGTGGGCTTCGGATGAAGCGCAGCAAGCCCTGGCCGACCAGTTGATGGACAACATCGAGAATTTCATCAAGGGCGCGCCGAGCAATCTGGTTGATGCGACCTATTAGCGAGGCGGTGCCGTCGAAGGCGCCTGGCACACAAACGGCTGCGCGAACGGCCGTTAGCAGGCTGCGGGAAAGAGGCCGGGCGATAGCCCTGCCACGTGAGCTCAGCGCAAACTTCTAACCTGGCCCGGCGTGACACTTCCGGCAAATCGATTGCCGAAATGGGTTCTCGTGTAATTGACGACCGCAGCGACCTGATCGTCGTTCATCGCATCGCCAAACGATGGCATCGCCTTTCGGCCGTGCAGTACGTTGACGATGACGTACGGTGCTGCTTCGACTGCCGGGTTGCCAGCGAGCGCCGGGTAGTGACCCGCGCCCTCTGCGCCTTTTCCATCCGGCATATGGCATCCCGCGCAGGTAGCATTGTAAAGCGCTTCGCCGCTTTTTTCGGTGAAGCGCTCGCCCGGCGAAATCGTGAAGGTGCGTGGTGCGTCCTGTGCCACGGACTGGGGCGACACCGTCGCGGCTCCCATCAGCAAGGCCATCAGCATCACGCTGAGGATCGGCGTCGGCTTATCCATTGACGATTCTCCGATGCAACCGGGTGATCGCATCCAGTGACGACAGCACGGCGCCCTCCTGCCATGCCGGGATATGGGAAGCGTGCTCTCCGGCAAGGACGATCCGTCCGTCGATCAGACAGAGATTCGCGTAATGCGTTTTTCTCAACGCATCCGTCCATGCGGCGAAGCAGCCATTCGTGAACGGTGATCGGCTCCAGCTCACCGCGAAGCCGTTCTGGTACTCGCGCGCGTACTGCGGATGAATCTGGCTGCCCTGGCTCAATGCCACCGCGATCCGTTCGGCAGGCGGCAGCGCACTCATCTCATAGCTGGCGGGCCCCCACATGTAGGCGCCGAGCAGCACCGCAGGACCGGTCGATCCGTAATCGGTTGCCGGATAGCCGATCGTTGAGATCGGCAGGTCGGTGTGCGTGATGCCGCCGTAGATCTGCTCGTCTTCTTCCCAGAATCGCCGGCTGAATTGCAAGCCGATTTTCACCGATGTCGCGTAGGGCACCGCATCGATCGCGGCGCGCATGGCCGGGCCGACCGCCATGTCGATCTGGCTCAGAATCGAGAGCGGGATGGTGCACACCAGCCAATCCGCGTGCGCGTTCCGTTCGGTCCGGGTGGCCGTATCGGTATAGCGCACCGTGACGCCTTGCTCGTCCTGCAAGATGGCGGTGACTCTGGCGTTGAACACTACAGCACTCGCGACCTGCGCATAAAGCGCGTGCGCGATCCGGTCCATGCCGCCGACAGGCTGGAAAATGGCGCTCTGGTAGTCCAGCTCGTTTCCAGACGAGAGCCATTGCCACAAACGCGATGCAAGCAAGGGGTCGCGCGGCAACAGATCCGACGGCACGGCCTCGGGCATCAGCCCACCGCCATGCGCGATCGCGAATCCGCGGCGTTCACTGCTTCGCCGGCCCGCCTCATAGCGATCATCCGGGCCGAGCACACCCCATTGGCGCAGGGATTCGAGTAGCAAATGCGCGTCTTCGACTGACAACGCATCATCGAGTGCGTCCTTGCGGATTGCTTTGGAAAGCAACTCGGCAATATAGCCTTGATAGTCGGTCTGCACCGCCCGGAATCGTTGCGGCTTGCCACCGAAAGCCTCCGTCGAATGCAGGTATGCGTTGTAATTGACCTGGATGAACGGCTCGAGCGGCACCTTCAAACGTTTGGCATAGTCGAGTACGCCCTGGTGGTGATACGGAATGCGCCACGGCCCTGAGTTCAGATAAAGCCCGTCAGCGAAATCACAGTACTGGGTGGCACCGCCGAGTTCCGTATAACGATCACCGCCCCTGACAGTCCAGGCCCGACCACCCGCGCGGTCGTTGTACTCGAGCACCTGCACGTGGTAGCCCGCGTTCCTCAACTCGAAGGCCGCGACGAGGCCGGCCATGCCCGCGCCGAGCACGAGAATTCGCGTTCCTTTGGGCGCGCCATCGAGTCTGATCGGTCCGGCGTAGGTCGAGGTAGCGGCGAACCCCAACGTGCCCATGCCTTGCATCATGGCGGCCGCGCCGAGGTTCTTGCCGATCAGCGTCAGCAGGTGCCGGCGGCTCATCGCATTTGCGGTCATTCTCGACATAAGGACGTGGTCCCCCGACTGGAGAGAAACGATGGCGAACGAAATCAGATCGGCCTAAGCCAGCGTTCGTGTGGTTGCGAGGATGGCCGCAGACTGCTGCAGACCGGTCGCTTTGTTCTGCACTGCGCCGCGCAACGACAAATCTACAGCAGTTACAAGCAGCGCGGCTGCTCCGTGAAACGGGTTGTGACAGACGACAATGACGAAACACACTGCGGGCGAATCGCACTTTATCCACGATTCGTGTTCAATGTCTCCACGCTGGGGGGCTAATCTTTGTGGCCGCTTGAGGCATGCCGATCCACCCGATATTGCCCGCTTCAAAGCGGCTGTCACGCCGTATATCGCGCCGCATCGGCCCGAGCGCACCACGGTCGCCTATTCGATGACGATCATCGAGGAGGCGAACTGGAAACTCGTGATCGAGAATAATCGCGAGTGTTATCACTGCGTGGGCAGTCACCCGGAGTTGCTGGCGACGCTGATCGAATTCGCTCTACCTGACGATCCGCGCGCAACCCAGGACTTTCAGGCGTTGATGCAGGAAAAGTCCGCGCTGTGGGAGCGGCTCTCGTTGCCGCATCTGCCGGCGGATGGAGGCACCGAATTCCGCCGCATCCGTTTGCCGTTCCATCGCGGTGCGGTTTCGTTCACCGCCGACGGACGGCCCGCGTCCACGCGGCTGCTCGGTGAACTCACGGAACCCGACCTGGGATCGGTGCGCATGTTCAGGGTTCCTAATAACTGGAATCACTTCCTCGCGGACCACATCATCCATTTCCGCGTTTTGCCGTTGTTGGAAAGCCGGACCGCGCTCAAAACGACCTGGCTCGTGCACGAAGACGCGGTAGAGGGCGTGGACTATGACGTTGAAGCGCTCACCCAGGTATGGCGCGCCACGAACGCGCAGGACGCGACGCTCGTGGCGAACAATCAACGCGGCGTGAGTTCGAAGGGGTATCGGCCGGGACCGCACGCGCGTTCGGAGTTCATGCTGAGCAACTTCACCGATTGGTATGCTCAGAAGCTGGCGGCTTATATTGATGCCGCGGGAGCCAGCCGCAGCGTAATTCGTCTCGCGGAAGTTGTGTAGGGCTCGCGCTAACTGAACTTCCTGCCTGCATATTGGGCGCATGCAACCGGCAATGGACGCCACAAGCGCATGCCGCCGTGCATGACGCACCAAATGGGCGCCCGAATTTCCCGAGGGGAGCATGCTATGCTTGATCAACAAGCTTGATCAAAAGCCGCCGTCAGCGCTCGCGGCCGCCCAGAACACCTGCGAGGAGAATTCGTTATGTCGATGCGAACCCGTATGCTGTTCCGCCTGAGTGTCGCCAGCCTGCTGCTCGGCGCCGCCATCGGCGTGCAAGCAGCGAACCTACGTTTTCTGAGGAACACTCCGATCGCGTTGATGAGACAACGCGATATGGACTCGCTCGAGCATGCCGTCCTCGGCGCGCTGAATGGCAAGAAGGACGGCGAAAGCATCAACTGGGTCAACGAGGGCACGCGCAACAGCGTGAGAATCGACGCAACCATTACCGTTGCCAATACCACCCACAACGGCGAGCGGATTTGCCGCGACGTCGGCGTGGTGCTGAATGCAAGGGGACAATCGATGCAACTGCAACCGCAGTTCTGCAGTGGAGGCAGCGGCGCCTGGCAGCTGCAGATTAGACCCTGAGGACACCAGCCATGGAAAGCGAGCTACAGCCTCACGAATGTCGTCATTGATCTCAAGAGCAACTTTGAGTCGCTGATCGACTATCGCACATGGCAACGTGCAGGATGGCGAATCTCCGCCGGCTTCGTCGAATCGTCGATCAACCGAATAGTTGGCCGTCGAATATGCAAGAGCCAGCCTATGCGTTGGAGTCGCATAGGAGCACACAGCGTCGTGCAACCAGGCGTCGCGCTGTTGAAAGAATTCCACGAACTCGCACGGCGACAGTTTCCGTGGATTCGAACGACAAGCGGCGTGTACGCCTGAACATCATCGGCGATCTGCTGTGCAGGATTCCCGATGAAGCCATGCCGCGAAAGAAAGTTACGCGGCCAAAGAGACAAAAAAACCCATGGCTATAAGGAAGCGGACTATCCGTTCAAATACATAGCCGAGCGCTTCTGACCTTGTCGGCTTCACAGCGGACGAAGGCCGTGGTTGCCATCAAGGGCTCCGGCCTTTCCGGCTTAAAGGCACGCGTTGACATCGCCAGTGGCATCGCCGCCCGCACCTGCACCCGAGCGAAATCCGACCCAGGTCTTTTGGCCCGTCCACGAGGGCCGCACGACAGCTGCAGCGCCATCCGGCGGCCGCTGCCCTGGAACATAGACATCCATCGCCTGATTGTTCGCCACAATGACCTGCGATATGACTGTCTGTTGCGACCGGTCCGCCCATTTCTGAGCGATGCATTGCGCGACCGCGGCGACCGGATGCTGACTTTCTCCGACCGGTTGTGCGTTCGGCGGCATCGGTGCAGTCGCACAGGCGGTCAAGGTGGCGGCAGCCACTACGAGAATCGGTAACGGTTTCATCTTTTCATCCCTCACTTGGATCCGCATTTCCATGGGTTTGATGCAACGTCGCATGAGCATGTGTGCAAGCCCGAACGATTCGCGTCGCCTGGAAACTCGATGGCATGCCTTCACTACGGGCCTTTTCAGCGCTGACTGGTCGTTGCCAAGCTTGAATGGGCCGCGCGAATGAGTGTTTGTTGATACCCCAAAGGCAATCCACTCAGCCGCGACCCGTAGCAAGATTAGCGGCAATAGCCTATCGATCATGCAGTCAGTGGAAAAAACGGGCAGAGTAACGAGCACCTCTGAGCCTGTCCCCAACCGTATGCTGCTTGCGACCTCACTACGATGACGACTATCGGCACATCCGTAAATCGGCCTTTGGTCTTATGCACATACCCGGCGCAGGCTGACTAAGCTGCGAAAGACGCTTCGTTTTGCAGCAGTGGCAGGCACAACGAAAACGCTCCGGCGTCCGCTAACGTCGACCCGCGCCGTGCGCCGATCGACGATGAGCGAGGCCTCGATATTGTCGATTTTTGATGATGGCACGGTCGTAGCGGCACACTATAATTCCGCTCGCATATTGCGGAAGGCTATATAGAGAGTAGCCTGAATGTGCAGCAAAGATCGGTTGACATCAGCCCATTGACAGGCGTGCCGCCCTGGCTCGCGGCAAAGAGGTTATGCGATGGACCGCGTCGTGAATCGACGGCTGGCTGCTGTTGTCATCGCCTTCGCGTTATGCGGTTGCGCGGCCGCCACGCTGCCGAATCCAGATGGAATCAGCTATAAGAGCCGAGCCGTGAGCCGCAGCGAAGGCGGCCTCCACGTTTCCGCGGCGGTGCTTTCAGATGAAGAAAGCGCGACGGTGTATGGCGTGCCGCTCGCCAGCAAGGGCATACAGCCTGTGTGGATCGAGGTGCAGGACAACGACACGGCCAGCTATTTCCTGATGTCGCCGGGCCTCGACCCAAATTTCTTCCCGGCTTCCGAAGCCGCCGAGGCGTTTGGCGATGGCGATGCGCATGGCGGAAATGTCGAACTCGACCGGCGCTTCCGTGCGCTTGCCTTCCACAACCCAATTCTGCCGGGGCAGACCGTATCCGGTTATGTGCTGACCAACCTCAGCGAAGGCGCGAAGCTCGTCCAACTCGATCTCGTGGCGAGCGAAAAAGCTCGGACGTTTTCGTTCCTCATGGTCGTGCCCGGCTTTTACGCTGACTATCATGTCAGCGCGGTTTTTCGGCGCGATATCTATCCGCCGGAAAAAATCGTGAACTACACGGAGGACGACACTTTCCGTGCCGCGCTCGAAGCGCTCCCATGTTGCGCAACCAACGCTGACGGTTCGAAGCGCGGCGATCCGCTCAACCTCGTCATCGTGGGCGGGCTGGACGACGCGTTTGCCGCCCTGGTGCGCCGCGGCTGGAGTCCGACCGAACAGAAATGGTCCGGTGCGATCATGAAGACGATTACCTCCGCGCTGTCCGGCGACCGTTACGTCAATGCACCTATCAGTGATCTTTACCTGTTCGGCCGGCCCCAGGACCTCGCCTTGCAGAAAGCGCGCGACACGATTCACCAGCGCAATCACCTGCGGCTCTGGCTAAGCCCGATGCGCTATCACGACAAGCCGGTGTGGGTGGGCCAGATCAGCCGGGATATCGGCGTCCGCCTTACGTTTCACTCGCCCACGTTCACAACGCACAAGATCGACCCGGACGTCGACGAGGCGCGCACGGCACTGACGGAGGACATGGCCTATTCCCAGAACCTCCAGAAGATCGGGTTCGTCAACGGAGTCGGCGCCGCGCCGCAAAGCGCCCCGAAAGAGAACCTCACCACCGATCCGTACTTCACGGACGGCTATCGCCAGGTACTCGTATTCGACCGGCAACCCACGTCGCTCTCAGGGATCGAATTCTTCCCTTGGGAGGCAGCCGCGAAGCTCAACGCGCTACCCCAGGGAGCAAAACGATGAGCGAATCGCCAGCACGGCAACGGGCATTGCAGAAAGCGGCAGGCAGCATTGTCCTCTTGCTCGTTTTCGCGGGCTGTGCGACGTGGACGGCCCCGACCAGCCTGAGCGATGCGCCGCTGCGCGAGCGAGCGGTTAGCGCGACGAAGCAGGACACCCGCGTCAGCGTGGCCGTGCTGGGAGCCGATGACAGTAAACGGATGTTTGGCGCCGACATCAACAGGCACATCGTTCAGCCGCTATGGATCGAAGTGGAGAACCGGACTACGCAAGCGTTATGGTTGCTCCACTCCGGCACAGATCCCAACTACTTCTCGCCACTCGAAGTCGCGTGGTCCATGCACACGCTGCTTGGAGGGGCGACCAATGCGGAAATAGACAGCCACCTGAACAAGCTCGGATTCAGAAATCCCGTTCCGCCCGGCGAAACCCGAACAGGGATTCTGTTCGCCAACCCCGACCGGCAGATCAAACTCGTCAATATCGATCTGCTTGGCAGCAAAACCTTGATCCCCTACTCGCTGTTTCTGCCCGTGCCGGATGACGCCGCCGACCCGCATTTCGCGCTGACGCCGTTCCAGTATCCCGAAACCGCCATCGTCGACTACCACGACCTGGCCTCGTTGCGCGCAGCACTCGAAGAGATGCCCTGCTGCGCGACCGATGAGCCCGCGAAAACGGCAGCCGATCCATTGAACGTGGTGGTCATCGGCACGCTGGGAGACATTGGGGCGGCCATGGTGCGCCGTAGCTATCGTCGCGACATGCGGAAAAATGACCTGGCGCAACTGCTGTTCGGACGCACGCCCGACGTCATCCTGCGCAAGGAAGCGCAAACGGGCGCGCCCTCCACGTCATTGCGCGCGTGGCTCGCGCCCATCCGCTTTAACGGTGACCCAGTGTATCTGGTGCAGGTCGGACGGCCTGTCGGGGGCCGCTTCGCGCACCACGATACGGACGGCGGCGGCACGCTCCACGAGGACGTCGACGAAGCAAGAAACCTGCTGGTCCAGGACATGATGTATTCAGGCGGTCTGGATAAGCTCGGCTTCGTGAACGGCGTAGGTGCGTCACCTCAGGGACATCCGCGGACCACGCTGAACGGCGGGCGTTACTACACCGACGGACTGCGTGCCGTGATGTTCTTCGCGACGCGCCCGCTCAGTTTCACCAACGTGGAGATGCTCGACTGGGTGCCCTATCTGGAACAGGGTGATCCCGCCGCACGCAAGGAGAACGGCGATGCCGGCAAGTAACCCCGTCTCCCGACGGCAAGATGGGCTCGCGCCGCGACCGGTCGAGCATGCGCGTGCATCGGCGAATGCCCGCGCCAGTTTCGCGGCCCTTGCATCCTGCCTCGCGCTGGTAGCCTGCGCAACGAAGCCGCTCGTTCCCTACACGACGGACACGCCGCCCCTCGTGCTCGTTCCTGCATCGTATGCGGGCGTGCAGGACAAGCGGGCGCGGTTTCGGGAAATCTACTGCGCGGTGCTCGAAGCGCACGGCCGGGCGCTTCCTGACTACCGCCCTTGCGAAAGTGCTTTGACACGCGTGGGCACCGAACCGGCCGGCACGGGCGCGCCCGTCGCTCTCGGTCAATCCACGCGGCACCTCATGGCGGCAGTCGTTCCCGGCATCGGGTACGACTGCTTCAAGCCGTGGCTGAATGCGCCTGGCACTGTCACGAAACAACTACGCCAATACGGATACGACGGGTTCATGCTCGATGTCGACGGGTTGTCGAGTTCGGCTCACAATGCACGCCAGATCCGCGATGCCGTGATGGCCATGCCACCGCCCGACGGACCCGCACGCCTCGTGCTGATCGGTTACTCGAAGGGGGCGGCGGACATTCTCGAGGCCGTCGTTGCCTATCCGGAGATCCGTCGCCGCGTGGCGGCGGTCGTCAGCGCAGCCGGAGCGGTCGGCGGATCGCCGCTCGCCAACGATGCACAGCAATATCAGGCTGACCTGCTGCGGCACTTTCCGGGCGCGACTTGCACGTCCGGAGATGGCGGGGCCGTGCAAAGCCTGCGACCCGCAACCCGCCAGGCGTGGATGGCGCGGAATCCGCTTCCAGGCGATGTCCGATACTACTCCCTCGTAACGTTCCCTGAGCCGCAGCGCATATCGTCGATTCTTGAATCGGGCTACGACAAGCTCTCGCGAATCGATCCGCGTAACGACAGCCAGGTGATCTTCTACGATCAGGTCGTGCCCGGAAGCGCCCTGCTCGGCTACGTCAATGCCGATCACTGGGCACTGGCCGTGCCTATTGCGCGAACCCATGACATGATCGGCTCGCTGTTCGTCACGCAGAACGCTTACCCCCGTGAAGCGCTAACGGAGGCGATTCTGCGCTTTCTGGAGGAAGATCTGTCGACATCGGGAAAGTGAAACGGCGTGGATCGTTCCCGCTTCTGCGGACGCCGCTTCGGTATTAGCGACCCGCTCCTGTCGCTGGTCAGTTCCAGCGGCGGCCGTTCGACTCGAAACCAACCGAAACGCTTTACGCTTGCCCGCTTCGGCGCTCAGAACGACCGGGTAATGCCGACGTGCACAAGCGCGAACGGCTCGACGAATTGCCGTTCGGAGAGGGCTTCGAAACAGGCGGATCGCTGAGCGCCACACGCGGGCGCATCACCACCAAAGGAGACGCGGGCGTTCGGACACCCATGCTCGGTGTTTACCCGCCCGGGGGCGCTCTCATACTTGCGCCTCTCGGGGGCGCGATGCAATATGTAAGCGCTATCATTTAGCAGGTAGTTCCAATAAGGCCCAGAAGTAGCGTAGTGCGATCGCACGCGCCGGCATGCTGATCTGCCAGCTTGAAGTGCCGCTTGGCGCGGTCCGCCGTGCAATCGATACCGCCGCGCGCCACGGCACGCCAGTGCTTCTGAACCCGGCGCCCGCGCAACCGTTGCCGGACGACCTGTATGCGCAAATCGATGTTGTGATCGTCAACGAGACCGAGGCGCAGGTGCTAGCGGGCGTAGCCGTCAGCGACGCCGCCACCGCCTGCCGCGCCGCGAACGCGCTGCGGGCCAGGGGCGCGGACACCGTCATCGTGACGCTCGGCGCGGGCGGGGCCTGGTACGCGGGTCCCGAGGGCGAAGGCCATCTGGCGGCCCCGCGCGTGGACGCGGTCGATACGACCGCCGCCGGCGATACCTTCGCCGGTGGCTTCGCAGCGGCCCGCGTGCGCGGCGCACCGCTGTGCGATGCAATCGCCTTCGGCCAGCGCGCCGCCGCGTTGAGCGTGATGCGTAAAGGGGCGCGGACCTCCATTCCGACGCGTGCCGAACTGGACGCGCAACTTCAGGCCGCCTGACATCGCATCGGCGCGGTCCACACACATCAATCGCAGACATGAAACGGAGACAACGATCATGCGCGCAACCCAGAGTCACGAGCAGGCCCCGCCGAAAATTCGCCGCGCGCAGATCGTCGCGCTCACGCTGCTGATGGTGAGCGGTATCGTCAACTATCTGGACCGGGGAACGCTCGCCGTCGCCAATCCGCTGATTCGCCATGACCTGGGTCTGTCGCTCGGGGAAATGGGACTTCTGCTCTCCGCGTTCTCGTGGAGCTACGCGCTTTTTCAGTTGCCGGTGGGCGGCCTCGTCGACCGTATCGGGCCGCGCAAGCTGCTCGGCATCGGTCTGATCGTCTGGTCGCTCGCACAGGCGGCCGGCGGTTTCGTTTCGACCTTCGGCTGGTTCATCCTTGCGCGGATCGTGCTGGGCATCGGCGAGGCGCCGCAGTTTCCGTCGGCGGCACGGGTTGTCAGCAACTGGTTTCCGCTGCGCGCGCGCGGCAAGCCGACCGGCATCTTCAATTCCGCGTCCCCGCTCGGCACGGCGCTCGCGCCGCTTTGTCTGTCGATCATCGTCGTGCAGTTTCACTGGCGCTGGGCATTCATCGTCACCGGCATTGCGGGCATGATCGTGGCAGTCGTGTGGCTCGCGGTGTACCGCGATCCGGCCAAGGCCACGATGACCGAAGCCGAGCGACGCTATCTCGACGGCGACGAAGCGGACCGCGAACCGGCGCCGTCGCTCACCTTCGCCGACTGGCGCTCGCTGTTTTCGCACGGCACGACGTGGGGCATGCTGATCGGCTTCTTCGGTTCGGTATATCTCAACTGGGTCTACCTCACCTGGCTGCCGGGCTATCTGACGATGGAACGCCACATGAGCCTGATGCACACGGGCGTCGCGGCATCGGTGCCTTTTTTCTGCGGCTTCCTCGGCTCGCTCACGGCCGGCTGGTTTTCCGATCTGATCACGAGCCGCAGTTCGAGCCCGGTCGCGAGCCGCCGCAATGCGGTGGTGATCGCGATGCTCGGCATGGTCGCGTTCACGATTCCGGCTGCGCTCGTTCAGAGCAATACGCTCGCGATCGTCTGCATCTCGGTGGTGATCTTCCTCGCCAACGCCGCGTCCGCCAGTTCGTGGGCGCTGGCGACCGCCGCCGCACCGCCCAATCGCGTCGGCTCGCTCGGCGCGATCCAGAATTTCGGCGGCTTTCTGGGCGGCGCCCTTGCGCCGATCCTGACCGGCTACATCGCGCAAACCTGGTCCTTCGTACCCGCGCTATTGACGGCGGCAGCCATCGCCTTTGTCGGCGCGATGAGCTACCTGCTGTTCGTACGCAAGCCGATCGAGGACTCATCGGCAGGCGCAGAAGCTGTCCGGGCCGCCGCGTGACCACATCGCGCGCCTTTGATCCAATGCACCCCTTCGAGAGACAACCATCATGACCTCCCAGCAATCCGCCACTTCAATCGAAGGCATCGTCCCCGTCATGCTGACCCCGTTCGATGCTGACGGCGCGATCGACTATGCCGGGCTCGAACACCTGATCGAGTGGTACATCGCCCACGGCTCGGATGCGCTGTTCGCCGTCGCGCAGTCGAGCGAGATGCAGTTCCTGAGCCTGGCCGAACGCGGCGCACTGGGACGGTTCGTCGTCGACAAGGTGGCGGGCCGCATTCCGGTCGTGGTCTCAGGCCATATCAGCGACGACCCCGACGCCCAGGCCGAAGAGCTCAATGTCGCCGCGGCGACCGGCGCCCAGGGCATTGTGCTCGTGACGAACCGGCTCGACCCGAAGCGCGAAGGAACCGAGGTGTTCGCGGCGAATCTCACGCGGCTGCTCACGCGGCTGCCGTCGGACATTCCGCTCGGTCTCTACGAATGTCCGGCGCCCTATCGGCGGCTTCTCTCCGATGAGGAGCTGAAGATGTGCATCGATACCGGCCGCTTCGTCATGCTGAAGGACGTGAGTTGCGATCTCGATACGGTCAAACGGCGTGTGGCGTTGGCGCAGGGTTCGCCGCTGAAGATCCTGAATGCCAACGCGGCAATCGCATGGGATGCGATGAAAGCCGGATCGGCGGGCTTTAACGGGGTGTTCACGAACTTCCACCCCGATCTGTACAACTGGCTGCGCAATCATGCAGCACAAGATCCTTCACTCGCGCAGGAGCTGGCGACGTTTCTCGTGCTCGCCGCCGTATCCGAGGTCCTCGGTTATCCGGCGCTCGCGAAGATCTACCATCAGCGCATCGGCACGTTCGAGTCGATTCGCTGCCGCGCGATCGACTACGATGTGCGCGAACGCTTCTGGGCGCTCGATGCGGTGCTCGACAAGATCGTCGCCGGCACCGAACACTTCCGTTCGCGCATCGCCGCGCTCGGCGCGAGCCGTTAGGTTCGCGGGCTTCTGCCGCGAGGCTTTCGCCATGACCGGAACGTCCCCGCCGACGGCGCCGATCCGCTCACTCTTCGCTCCTGCTCGCGGGAGTAAGATGGCGGGCGTTCCCGACTCGTCCTCTGCTTCAAAACCCGATGCCTGACTCCTTCGATACGCCGGACGCGGCCCGGCCGCCGATCAGCCGCTCCCGTCGCAACACGGGCCGCACTGTGCTTTCCGATGTCGCCAAACTCGCGGGCGTATCGACGGCAACCGTATCGCGGGTCTACAACGAACCGGACAAGGTCTCCGCGACCGTCCGCGAGCGTGTCGAGCACGCCGCGCTCGCGCTCAACTGGTTTCCGAATGCGGCGGGACGTGCCCTCGCCTCCACGCGCAGCCACATTGCTGGCTTCATCATTCCGACGCTCGACGATCAGGTGTTCGCCTCGCAGGTGAGTGGCATGCAGGCGGCGTTCGCAGCGCGCGACATCACGCTTGTACTCGGCTGTTCAAACTATGATCCCGCACAGGCGATCGTGCAGGTGCGCGCGATGCTCGCGCGCGGCGTCGAGGCGATGGCCATCGTGGGCGAAGCGCATCCAGCCGAACTGTTCGCTGCATTGCAACTCTATCGCGTGCCTTACGCGGTGACTTATGCGTATCGCGAGGGCAGCCAGCACCACTGCATCGGCTTCGACAATCGCGCGGCCTACGCGGAGATCACCGAACATCTGATCGGCCTCGGACATCGCTCGTTCGCCGTCTGCATCCAGCCAACGCGCGACAACGATCGCGTACAGGCGCGCATTGCCGGCATCCGCTCGGCGCTCGAACGCCACGGCCTCGCCGTGCGGCCGGAGCACCTGCTTGAGGGTGAATCGACGATCGGCTTCGGGCGGCGCTGCCTGCGCTCGATCTGGCAATCGCTGGGAGAGCGCCCGAGTGCGCTCATCTGCGGCAACGACCACATCGCGTTTGGCGTGTTGCGCGAAGCGGAGGAACTGGGTATCGAGATTCCCGACGAATTATCCGTGACGGGTTTCGACGATCTCGCGATCGCGAAAGAGATACGTCCTGCGTTGACAACGATGCGCGTCGACACCGCGGAGATCGGACGCCTCGCGGCGCAGCACCTGCTCGACGCACTCGACGGCAAAAGACCGCAACATGGACACGAGGTGCATGCGCTATTGCAGGTTCGGCAGTCGACAGGGCCATGCCTGAGATAGTTTCTCGGCGCTATTGGGGAAGCTCACCGCGCCTGACGGCGTTACTGCCGCCTCTAGCCGCCGCTGATCGGCAATCTTGTAGTTCTTCCTGGCCAGCTTCAGCGCCCGCAACTGAATGCGTTATCGCGACACAACCGGTGTTCGGTCAATGTATTTGATTCAACTAAAGACTTCACCAAGGGCGCTGGCAATCAGTCTTCCGTCGGCGAACTGGTTGAGCGCGCCAGTCGCCCTGTGCTGCTCGCGAAGATGGAACGCGCCACCGCCGCCTCGGCACTGGCGGGCTTCACTGCCAAACTGAATTCGATCGCTGTCCCACGGCGCCAGAGCTTCACCTACTACCAGAGTAAACAAATGACCCCGCATCAGGAGCTCAGCGCCGGCACCGGCGTGCGCGTGTACTTCTGCGATCCGCACTATCACGACTCCGACCTTTGGCGCGACGGTCCACCTTAAGATTTCGTGGTCGAGTGGTGGTCAAGAGATCGGGGCACGTCTATAGGGACACCTGAGCCGCCAACAGATCTTCGATCCGAACCGGAAGATCACGCACGCGCACGCCCGTGGCATGATAAACAGCGTTCGCAATCGCAGGCGCAATGCCCGCGATTCCAATCTCCCCGAGACCGCGTGCGCCGAGTGGATTCAATGCGAGATCCGGATAGTCGAGGAACGTGACGTCGATCTTCGGTGCGTCGGCATGCGTGACCATGACATAGTCGGCGAGGCTCCGGTTGATTGGTGCGCCGAAACGGCTGTCGTAGTTCGTCTCTTCGAATAGCGCCATGCCGACACCCATCACGACGGCTCCTTCGATCTGGTTGCGGGCCGTACGGGCATTGATGATCTTGCCTCCATCGATCACGCTAACCACCCGACTGACTCGCAACCGCGCTGTTTCAGGCTGCCATGTAACCTCGGCAAAATGCGCGCAGTATGAGTGCACCGACACGCGCTTCGCGTCAGGATCGTCCTGATTCGGGCCAGACCGCCCTCTTCCCACCACCGCGTTGATACCCGCCGGCCTCAGAATCCTCTCAAACGGCACCCCTGCAGCCGGTGAGGTTCCTTTGCGATAGACCATCCCTTGCTCAAAACCAAGTGCATTCGCGTTCTGCCCGTTGAAGGGCGAGTTCCCCGCTTCGGCTGCGGTGACTAAAAGGTGCTGGACTGCGACCTGTGCCGCCTGCGCCACCGCCGGAATCAGCGAGGCCGTAGCCCTTGAGCCCCCGGACATCGGCCCGGGAGGCAAGCGTGTGTCACCGATCACGACTGCAATTCTGTCGAGCGCGATTCCGGTCGCATTCGCCACCATCTGGGCGAGTACGGTGTACGTCCCCGTGCCGATGTCCTGAGTCGCTGTCAATACGCGCGCCGTCGCGTCCGCGTTCAGTTCAACGATGACTTCCGCTGCAGATCGCTGGGCTTGCCAGGATCCCGCTGCGACTCCCCAGCCGATCACCAGACCGTCACTACGCATCGAACCGACCGGCGTCTTGCGCGCCGCCCAGCCGAATTGCTCCGCGCCGCGCGTCAGGCAATCCTTGAGGTGCCGGGATGAAAACGGCACATTCAGGCTTTCGTCAATCGCCGGCTCATTGACAAGGCGCAACTGGACCGGATCGATATTGAGCTTGATGGCTAGCTCATCGACGGCCGATTCGACTGCGAACAAGCCAGGCACGGCACCTGGGCCGCGCATCGATGTGCTGGGCCCGATGTCCCGGCGCGCATGGGCGGCAGTCACTTGCAGGTTCGGCGAGCTGTAGAGATAGCCTGTCGCCTCGCCACAGTTCTCTTTTCGTGTATCCAGGCGGGCCGTTTGATAGACGTAGTGCTGCTGCAGCGATGTCAAACGTCCATCGCGTGTTGCCGACAAGCGTATGCGCTGCTCCGTGGCCGGACGGTGGCCCACGTTCTGGAACATCATCCCGCGGCTCAGCACCAGCTTGACGGGCCGCCGCAGATTGCGGGCCGCGGCGGCGGCGAGTAGCGAATGGGACCACGGAAACAGCTTGCCGCCGAATCCAGAGCCTAGATACTTCATGATCACGCGCACCTGATCTTCAGGCACACCAAGCATCTGTGCCATCATCTGCCGCTGGTTGACGATCGACTGCGTTGTTTCGTAAAGCGTATAGTTCGTGCCATCGAAGACCGCCACCGTGGCATGCAGTTCGATTGGGTTGTGCGTTTCGATCGGTGTCGTGTAGGTCTGGTCCAGCTTCAGCGCATCAGAAGCGGCCGCGAATGCGGCCTCCGCGTCGCCGCGCTGCGTGTCGACGGACGGCGCACCCTGTGCGGACATCTGGACCGTTACATCGGGTTGACTCTGCGCATACCGCGCCTTCACTGCATGGGACGCGGCCGTTGCCTGCTCGAACGTATCGGCCACTACGAGTGCAGTGTACTGGCCATAGTAGGAGATGATGTCGTCGTCGAGCGGCGGACGTCTTTCATCGATTCTTGGTCCGAAGCCGACGCGAAAGAACTTTCCGATGTTCTCGCGCGTGAAGACAGCCCGGACCCCTGGCATCTTCGAGGCAGCGGCCGTTTCGAGTTGATGGATGCGCCCCTTTGCGATTGTCGCGCAAACCGGTACGGCGTAAAGCATCCCTGGAAAATTGAAATCCGACGTGTACGTCGCCGCACCGCTGACCTTAAACGGTCCGTCGATTCTGGTAAAGTCGCCGCCGATGACCGGCTGCGTTTTATTGCTAGCTAATTGCACGTTCTCTCCGCGTCACGAAGCTGGGTCAAGAATTTTGTGTGGCCAACTTGAGTGCTTGCTGGATGCAGCGTTTAGCAAGTTCAACCTTGAAGCCGTTCTGGCTTTGCGGGCGCGCTGACTGGAGCGCGGCCTCGGCCGCCGCTTGGAATGCAGCGGGCTCAGGCGCGCGGCCGAGCAACGCGGCTTCGGCCTCGCGCGAGCGCCAGGGCTTAACGCCGACACCGCCAAGTGCGATCCTGACGTGGACGGTCCTGCCCGACGATACGGTCATGACGACCGCTGCCGACGCCAACGCAAATTCATACGATGCGCGATCGCGCAGTTTCAGATAGACGCTGTGACTGCCGGGAGCCGGCGCAGGGAGCGTCACATGGGTAATGAGCTCGCCGGGATCGAGCATGGTTTCGCGTTCGGGCGTGGCCCCGGGCAACAAGAAGAAGTCATCAATCGCGATGCTTCGCTTGCCCTTGCTGCTTTCGACATGAATCGTGGACTCGAGTGCAGTCATTGCGACACCCATGTCCGAGGGGTTCGTCGCGATGCAATGATCGCTGGCCCCAAGAATGGCGAGGTTTCGATTGAACCCACCGATCGCAGAACAACCTGTACCAGGCTCACGCTTGTTGCATGGCGTGGCAGTATCGCGAAAGTAGACGCAGCGTGTGCGCTGCAACAGGTTGCCGCCGGTCGTCGCCATGTTTCGCAACTGGGCTGACGCGCCGGAAAGCAATGCCTGGGACAGCACAGGATAGTGCGCCTTGATCAGGGGATGATTCGCGAGATCGGAATTGCGCACCGTCGCGCCAATTGTGACGCCGCCACCGTCGATGGCTTGGACCTGAGCGAGTGGCAGCCGATGGATATCGATGATCTGCGTCGGACGCTCGACGTCGAGCTTCATCAGGTCGAGCAGTGTTGTGCCGCCTGCCAGAAAGCGCATAGACGAGTCACTTTGCTGGCTGCCGTCGTTAGTCTGCGCGATGTCGAGTGCCTGTGCGACGCTGGAAGCGCGCTTGAGTTCAAAGAGTTCCATTCGTACGCTCCGCTTAAGCTTTCCGGCGAACTTGCTGGATCGCGGAGACAATGTTCGAATAGGCGCCGCACCTGCAGATATTTCCGCTCATGGCTTCCTTGACGTCCTCGTCGCTGTGACCGTAAGGCTCGTTGAGCAGCGCGACAGCCGACATGATCTGGCCGGCGGTGCAGTAGCCGCATTGAAAGCCATCGTGTTCGATGAAGGCGGCCTGAATCGGATGCAGATTTCCCGGCCGTCCAAGGCCTTCGATGGTCGTGATCGCCTCACCCTCATGGGTGGCGGCAAGGCTTAGGCAGGAATTCAGGCGCTTGCCGTCGACATGGACCGTGCAGGCGCCGCACTGGCCGTGGTCGCAGCCCTTCTTTGTGCCGGTAAGCCGCAGATGCTCGCGCACGCAATCGAGCAGTGTCGTGCGGGGATCGATATCCAGTTCGTAGTTGGTGCCGTTGACGTTCAATCGGACATGTACGTTCGTACTATCTGCACTCAGGTCGTTGGCTAGTGTTTCACCCGGGTCAGCAGCGCCGGAAGCTGCATGCGCGACAGAGGAAAGTTGTCCGGCGCCAATCGTGATGCCGGCGGCACCTATGCGACCCAGGAAAGACCGACGTGACACGCGTTGGAACACCGTCTCGGCATCAATTTGGCTCGTGCTTCGTTTCTGCGACTTTTCGTCCATGAATCGAATTCTCCATTGAATATATGGGTCGGCGGACGACGACGCAATGCGTCGGCGCGTGTTCGACCGAGCTCTTCTTTCTAACACCGGCCATATAAAACTGGACCGACGGCAAGATGAAACTCCTGCCATTTTTGAAGTCTGAGTGGGGGCTTGGCGGGACTAGGCCGGGCGCGAGCCCGGTGGACTGACTTCGTCCAGCTCGGTGACGGCCTGGGCGACCTGGCCGATGCCCTTGCTCTGTTCGCCGGCGGTGTTTCGTCGCACCCGGCTGAACGGTGAAATGGTATTCGACAGTTGTCGGCGAGCGGCGATGAAACGGATTTTCTAATTCGGCTCCGCAGCGAACCCTCGAAGATCTGTCACAACCAGCAGGCTGCTCGAAGCGCCGCCTTCGATCGCCGCATGTCGAGCGGTGAGCAGCCGTTCCATTCCCCGGCTGCTCCGATGCCGACTTCTGCATCAGGCGTCCATGACAACAAGCAGGTAGACTCGGGCCGGGCGCTAAATGTGCGCCCTTCCCTGCATCGCCCTTGTTTGCCAATTTTATCTTCCGGAGCATTAGCAGTGAAGGTCTACGATTTCAAAGGTTTCCCTAATCCCGCCCGCGTTCGTATCGCGATTGCCGAGAAAGGTCTCACCAACCGCGTCGAGTTCGTTCAGGTCGATCTGCCTGGCGGCGCACATAGAACCCCGGAGTTCCTTGCCAAAAATCCGTCAGGCGCGGTACCGGTGCTCGAGCTCGATGATGGCACGACGATCTCTGAATGCACGGCGATCACCGAGTACCTCGACCACCTGGATGGCGAGCCGACGCTCACTGGCCGTACCCGTAAGGAACGCGCGATCATTCACATGATGCAGCGTCGGGCCGAAGTCGAATTGATGGATGCTCTCGGGACTTACTTTCATCACGCCACACCGGGACTGGGTGAGAAGATCGAGCTCTACCAGAACCGCGAATGGGGTGAGCGAAGCCTCAAGCGCGGGATTGCCGGCATGCACTATCTGAATCAGGTCTTGAGCGGCCAACCGTATCTTGCCGGCGATGGTTTCTCCATGGTCGACATCACCGCCTTCGCCGGACTGAGCCTCGCAGATTTCCTCAAGATCGAGGTGCCCGACGAACTTACAAATCTCAAAGAGTGGCGCGCCCGCGTCGGAGCGCGGCCAAGCGTCGCGACTGCGTAAGCCCGCGTTGGAAACCATCAGGACGTCACCTGTCGCTGGGGCTTGAGCCCATTCACTGCCGCTATTGATGGTCAAGCGGCAGTTCACTTGAACGGCTCGTCGGTTGCCGGGCGAACAAGCTATATCGGCGGCTGACTCGTTAGTGGACCCGACGATCACTGCTGGCGAACGCGATAGCGGTCTGTTGCGCGTCCAGGCCCTTCATGAAGGCGGGCGACATGTCGATGCTGACCGACTGGATTTGCGCAGGCGTTCACCAGCTTATTTACCCCCACGCGCGTCAAGTGTTCGTTTCGCCGGCCCTGCGCCCGCACTGACCCGGTCATCCACCGATTCGAAATTTAAAAGAGGCATAAAACCTCAGTGCCTTTTGCGAGAGAATCATGACCAGCACGAACTACGGCCCGCACCGCTTCCCCACGATCGCATAGGGTATCCAGAAAGGGCTCAACAGTACTTGCCCCTGCGGGTTCAGCGTATCGACAACGAATACCGAAAGAAGATAACGAAAACGTCACCCATGGGTCAGTTTCAAGACACTTCCTTTGTCTACTCTAGGAGTCTCAGATTGCAAAACCGGAACAGATTCCATGAAGTTGACGAAACGCGTCTTCTCGATCGTTGTGCCCTCATGCATCGCGTTCGGGATGGCGGGCCATGCGCTCGCCGATCAGGATAATCAGGCACTGGTCCCCCCGTCCGAGGCGATTCAGCGCACGCCTGAAGAACTGCAGCAGCTTGTTGCTCCCATCGCGCTGTATCCGGATCCACTGGTCGCGGAAATTCTCGCGGCAGCCACACATACGGCGGAAGTCGTCGCAGCCGACCGCTGGATGCAATCGAATTCCCAATTGACGGGGGAGGCACTGGCCGCTCAAGTCGATCAGCAGTTCTGGGATCCCAGCGTCAAGGCGCTGACAGGATTTCCCGCCGTGCTCGCAGACATGGACCAGAATGTGGTCTGGACATCATCGCTTGGCGACGCGTATCTGAGCCAATTACAGCAATTGATGGCGGCCATCCAGACGATGCGGCAGCGGGCCAACACCGCAGGTAACCTGGAAATCAACCAGCAGGAAACGGTAGCGAACGATGGTGGATTGATCAGCATCATGCCAGCCGATCCCGCAGTTGTGTACGTGCCCGAATACGATCCGTCGCTCGTGTATGGTGCGCCGGTGGCGCTCTGGCCTGGCTGGTATCCCGATCCGGACCTATACCTTGATGGACCGGGGATCGTGTTCGGCGTTGGATTCGATTTGGGATACTTCGGCGGTTACGGATGGGGCTGGCGACACTGGAGGCCCGACTGGCATCATCAGGCGGTATGGTTCCATGGCGGCCAGTATGCGTGGCACAACCGCAGTATCATTGACGCCGATCACTTCGCTCACAGCAACGAAGGTTTCAATCCTGCCCATGGCGCTTACGGCATGCGCGGCATGTACGGCGCGGCGCACACGCATCTGCCTGCGATGTCGTCGCGAGAATTCGTCGGATCGCATACGGTCCCGGGCGTCGGATCTGGCCGGTTCAGGGGAATCGGCGCCGAGGGCTTCGGTCGCGCAGAGTTCGGTAGCGGGCGTCCGGGCTTCGGCGCGCTGGGACACGCGGGGATAGGACACATGAGCGCAGGCGCCCATGGCGGAAGCGGACGCGGTTAGGAGCAGTGCGGGCGCCGCGCAATAGCAGTCACCGCGCCCGTTCCTGCCGGTCGTGGAAAGGCGTCTTCAGGAAGAAGTCGCGCCACATCCGGACTATGCTCTGCTGACCACGGTGCCCGGCATTGGCCAAACGCTTGCCACCGTCATCCTGCTGGAAACCGGGACCATCGACCGTATCGCCAGCGCCGGTATTGCTCCTTCGCAGCTCAGTGATGCAAGGTCAAGCTGTTCAACGAACGCCTCCATGATTCTGAACGGCTTGTGCTCGGCAACGAAGTCATTGAGCCAATCTGGAAGCAGTGTCACCCGCTTGCGATCCTCGGCTTCTGTGAATCGCTTCATCGGGTCACCGTGCTGGATGCGTTGATCCAGCCCGCGGAACTCGGTTATTTCGCCGGGGCGCTGACTTCGTCAAGCAACTTCAGGTCTTCCGGAGAAAGTTGCAGACGCGTCGCCGCCATCATACTTTCCAGTTGTTCCACCGAGGTAGTGCTCGCAATCGGCGCCGTCACGCTCGGCCGTGCGATGATCCAGGCGAGTGCCACGGTCGAGGGCGTGGTGTCGTTACGTTTGGCCACGTCAACGAGCGTATCGACGATTCGTAGTCCACGGGAGTTCAGGTACTTGTTCAAGAATGGACTACGTGCGCGCTTGTCGATATCCGCCTTCGAACGGTATTTTCCGCTCAGGAAGCCGCTCGCCAGGCTGAAGTACGTGACTACCGCCAGGTTATGCGTCTGTGCGACCGGTTCGAGATCCGTCTCGTAACCTTCCCGATCGTACAGGTTGTACTCAGGCTGAAGCACCTGATAAGCCGGCAAGCCCGATTCCTTCGATATTTTCAACGCTGCCTCAAGCCGCGCGCCGGTGAAGTTCGACGCGCCGATCACGCGCACCTTGCCCGCCTTGATCAGCTTCTGATACGCGCCGATCGTCTCTTCCATCGGCGTCGTTTCGTCGTCGAAGTGAGAAAAATAGATGTCGATGTAATCGGTCTGAAGGCGGCGCAGCGAATCGTCGACGGCTGCCTCGATATTCGCCGCCGACAGCCCCAGCCGCGTCTTCAACCTGCTGACCTTGGTCGCAAGCACGATCTTGTCGCGCTTGCCGCTTTCCTTGAACCACTTGCCGATGATCGTTTCGGACTCGCCGCCCTGATGGCCCTCGGCCCACTGCGAGTAGGCGTCGGCCGTATCGACGAAGTTCAAGCCGTGGTCGACGAACGCGTCAAGGATGGAGAATGACGTCCGCTCATCAGCCGTCCAGCCGAAGACGTTGCCGCCGAAGACGAGGGGTGCGACTTGAAGATTCGAGGTTCCGATGGTGTGTAGGTGCATGGCTTTCTTCGCTTACGGTGTTGAGTTCGAAACGAACGGAATGGGATGTCGTGCTGGCGGATCATATCAAGCGTCTCGAATAGAGACCGCGTGAACATGAGTTCCCAGTGCAGCGAGATTGCTTTCAACTTGAGCGGCATCGCGTCGAGCGTTTTTGGATCGTCGATGACGCCAAGCTTGCCTTGCGGCGCGAGCACGTCGACGATCTGGGGATAGCGCGCCTCGGTATGCGTGAGGCTCGCGACAAAGCGCACCTGCTCAACGCCGATCCGGCGCAGCTCTTCTTGCAGCGGGCGTGCATGATCGATGCATCGTGCGCTCCCAGATTGCGAACCCATTCTTGCGTCTGCGGTCGTGATGCCGTGCCGATCACGCGCAGCTTTGTCAGTTGCCGCGCGAGCTGGGTGAGGATCGAGCCAACGCCACCGGCCGCGCCGATGATCAGAAGCGCATCGCCGTCGCCCCCGTCCTCGGCAACGCAGAGGCGATCGAAGAGCAGTTCCCAGGCTGTCAGTGAAGTCAGCGGCAATGCGGCCGCGCGCGCGTCGTCGAGCGTGGTGGGTTGATGACCCGCGATGCGCTCGTCGACGACGCAATACTCGGCATAGGCGCCGGCGTAAAACACCTTACCGCCGACCTTGAACAGCGTGACGGCCGCGCCGACGGCTTCTACCGTCCCGGCGGCATCCCATCCAAGCAGGCGCGGCGTGTCACCGAGCATTCCCGCACGAACCTTGGTGTCGACGGGGTTCACTGCGATGGCGCGAATTTTCACGAGCAGATCGCGCGGACCCGGCTCGGGATTCGGCAATTCCGTTTCGTACATTGCACGCGGATCTTCGATCGGCAACCCGTGCCGGTCATAAACAATGGCTTTCATTCGGCGTTACTCGCATGGTGTTCGACAGCGAGCCGCTTTGGCGGCTTGGACGTTGTGTCAATGATGCACTGCACACGCATTTCGGAAAACGGGGAGAATCGGGTAAAACTTTCACTACAGGAATGAATATGGTCCGGTTCGACGACCTGGCGCGGTTCATGCGCACCGCCGCACGCGGCAGCTTCCCGAAGGCTGCCCGCGAAGCGGGCCTGCTGCCGGCCCAAGTCAGCGCGGCAATTCAGCGACTCGAGCGCGAGCTCGACGTTCGTTTGTTCGCGCGCTCAACGCGCAGCCTGCGGCTTACTGCCCAAGGAGAGGACTATTTACCGTACGCGAAGCAGGGCCCGCGACATTGCAGGAGGGGCGCCAGTGCCTGCACGGCGCGGCGGATGCGCTGCAGGGGCCGTTGCAGATCGCCGCGGCCTCGGATCTCGGCCGCAATGTTCTGCTGCCCTGGTGTCCCGGATAAATTCATATAGTTCACGCGCGACAGCGGTACACGTCTTGTTCTGATGAAGACCGCGTGCGCGAAGCCGGCGAAATCTGTGGCAGAGACGAACCTGCGCTCTCCAGGCGATGTCGATTAGGTGTCGAGGTTGTCCTTCAAGCCGAGGCTGTAGTGATTCACCGATGCTCGCCGGCAACCGATAATTCCAGGCAGCCTAGATCAGTATCCTGCGCACTTGCGTGCTGCCCGTCTTCGTCAGGCCGCCGCGTTGCTTTGAGTTCCCGTTGGAGTGCTCCGACGGCACAAGCTGTTCTACCTGGCGCTGAACAACATCAGCAAGAAGTGGTCGATGCCGAACCGGGACTAGAAAGCAGCCTGAGGCGTGCGGCTCGAAGGTCGGTGATCGACCTAACCCGCCGCGGGCGGCACGTCGTTGTCGATGCCGCAACGAATGTGCCGATCCGAACGTTGATTAAATCCGCACCATGAATGACGTTCCAGATAACGACCGGACCAGATCAACATCATTACAATTTCTTCATTATCCAGATTCACAAAGTTCACTCACAGTTCAGAACGCCTGCCGCATAGTTCCGCATAAGCAATCAGTTGTTGCTTGACCAGAAAAATACAACTGTTTCAGGTCGGCCTGAACCCTATGATCCGTGTCCATGGAGGATACGCCCGCCAGACATGTGAGACCGCAGGAAACCAACCAGGCATCGGATTATTTCCGATCTGGCATTTCGATTTACCGCCTCATTCAATACTTGATCTGGTAACACGTACCTGACACACCGCATGACGCAACTCGAATCAACCTGCATTAACCCGTTTAATCATATAAGGCAATTACCATGACTGATCTGTCTAGACGCAAAGTTCTGGTCGGCGCCGCTGCTTCCGCTGCGGCCCTTGGCGTGGCGGCCACGGCCAAAGCCGCCTCGTTCGGCAACCCCGACCGGCCGCCCGAAGGCCAGATAAACGGGAAGAGCCCGACCAGTCTGAGCGATCCGGGCCCGCAGAACCCTGCGATCGCGAACCAGTTCCCGTCATTCCAGAATCCGCCAGCAACCGACATCAACGGCATGCCGCTCTTCTGGGCCTCGTTCAACAATGCACACAAGCGTTATCAGAACGGCGGCTGGGCGCGTGAAGTGACGCAGGATGACTTCGCGATTTCGGAGGACATTTCGGGCGTGAACATGCGTCTCTCGGCCAACGGCATCCGCGAGATGCACTGGCACCAGCAGGCTGAGTGGGCCATCATGGTGGACGGAAAATGCCGGATCACGATCCTGGACGAACAAGGCCGTCCGCAGGTAGCCGACGTCAAAACCGGCGACCTCTGGTATTTCCCCCCGGGCCTGCCGCACTCGTTGCAAGGCCTGGGTCCGAGTGGCGCTGAATTTGTCCTCGCGTTCGACAACGGCCACGCATCCGAATTCAACACGCTCCTGGTAACGGACTGGATTGCACACACGCCGCCCGAAGTGCTCGCCCGTAACTTCAACGTGCCGGCCGACATATTCAAGAATATCCCTCTCGACAATCTGTGGATCTTCCAGGGCAACGACCCCGGCTCGCTGGGCGCCGCGCAACGCGCAGTGGCGAGTCCTCTGGGCGCGCCGATGCATCCGTTCATTTTCTCGCTCGGCGATTTGCCGCCGCTCAAACAAACCAAAGGCGGGACGGTGCAGATTGCCGACAGCCGTAACTTCAAGGCATCGGTCAACATCGCCGCTGCGCTGGTCACGGTCAAGCCGGGCGGTATCCGCGAGTTGCACTGGCATCCGAACGCGGACGAGTGGCAGTACTACATCAAGGGTCAAGGCCGGATGACGGTATTCGACACGGGCCCGAAGGCGGCGACCGCCGACTTCCGTGCAGGCGACATCGGCTACGTGAAGAAGAGCCTCGGACATTACGTGGAGAATACCGGCGACACCGACCTGGTCATGGTTGAAGTCTTCAAGACTGACCACTTCGCGGAAGTTTCGCTGTCCGACTGGATGACGCACACGCCGCCGCAGATGATCATGGACACGCTGAACATCAGTCGTGAAGACCTCGCGCGCTTCCCGAACAATCGTCCTGACATCCTGCCGATCTGATCGGCAGGATGTCAAAACGCGGCGCATCCGCGCTGTGCTCGCCAACCGCCTGCCTCATTTTGAATAGTCTCCAGCAAACATGACGTCATCACTTTTCAAGTTGATTCAACCCGACGTCAGGCCGAGTGGCAGCGCGACGCTGCAGACCGAGCTTGCGGTGCGCGCGTCCCTCGACGGACGCCGCAAAGGCCTGCGGGCATTGCTACCGTTCGTCGGGCCGGCGGTGATCGCGTCGGTCGGCTATATGGACCCGGGCAACTTTGCCGCCAACCTGCAAGCCGGCTCGACGTACGGCTATCAGTTGCTTTGGGTGGTGTTGATTGCAAACCTCGTGGCAATGCTGTTCCAGGCGATGTCCGCGAAACTCGGCATCGTCACAGGCCGTAATCTTGCGCAGCTGTGCCGTGAGGAGTTTTCGCCGTCCGTCGTAATCGCCATGTGGATCGCATCGGAACTGGCTGCCAGTGCCACGGATATCGCCGAATTCCTCGGCGGGGCATTAGGCATCTCGTTGCTGTTTCACGTCTCGCTCGTGGTCGGGATGGGCGTTACCGGCGTTGTGACCTTCGCCATCCTGTCGCTCGACAAACGCGGCTTTCGTCCGCTTGAACTGGTGATTGCCGGGCTCGTCGCGGTGATCGGTCTTAGCTATCTGTACGAACTCGTGATCGCGCCGCCGGACTGGCATGCGGCACTCTTGGGCACCGTCGTCCCGCATCTGCATGGTGCGTCGTCCGTGACGCTCGCGGTGGGGATCATCGGCGCGACGATCATGCCACACACACTTTATCTGCACTCCGGATTAACGCAGACTCGCACGCTTGCGCGTAACGACGGCGAACGTCGGCGGCTACTGCGCTTCTCAAACAAGGAAGTCGTCATTGCGCTCGGCTTCGCGGCCTGCGTGAATCTTGCGATGGTGATCATGTCGGCGTCCGTGTTCGGCAAATCCGGCTCGGGCGTGGCAGACGTGAGCGTCGCCTATCACACGCTGATTCCCCTGCTGGGTGTGGGCGCCGCGACCGTGTTTCTGGTCTCGCTGCTGGCGTCCGGCATTTCGAGTTCAGCGGTGGGGACGATGGCCGGTCAAGTGATCATGCAGGGCTTCGTCGGCTTCAGAATTCCGATCTGGGTACGGCGCCTGATTACTGCAGTGCCGGCCTTCGTCGTCGGTCTGAACGGCAATGTGATGGACGCGATGATCGGCAGTCAGGTGGTGTTGAGCCTCATCTTGCCACTGCCGCTCGTTGCGCTCGTCGTGGTGTCGTCGCGCCGTAGTGTGATGGGCGATTTTGTCGCCGGCAAAAAGACCGTATTCGCCGCACTCGCCGCGACGGTCCTGATCGTCCTGCTCAATGTTGTGCTGGTCTGGCAGATGGTGTCTTAAGGGCGGATGTTCGGGGCGCTAAACAATGGCGTCGACGCGCCCTGCTCGGCTGACACGGGTACAGGCGGGCCGCCATAACCGGGTGAAAGCCTGTTCAGGGTCAACGTCACCGCACCGCTCGGCTGCACGGGACAGTAAGCCGACTCGCGCTTATCACCGGAATTTGAAGGACGCCTGGCGGCGTCCTTCAAGTCGTGTGGAATGGCTACCAGTTACAGCTCCAAATCAGCATTTAGAACCGGTGACGCAAGCCGATCGCCGTGACAAACTGCTTGTTGGTCGAAGACTGCGTCATGCCGTAGACACCCGCGTTAAATATAGCGTTGCCATTGCCGCCGCCGACGAGCTGATAGACCGCTTGCGCGTACACGTCGGTGCGAGCCGAAAACTGGTAATCGGCCTGAACCACAAAATTATTCCAATGCGGGTCGGCCGCCGGTCCGGTTGATCCGCCCGAAAACGCACCCATGGTGTACGTGTAGGACGCACCGAGGCTAAAATCGGGCCGCACGAAATAGCGGCCGTTGACCTCGAAGTTGTCGAATTTCATCGACTGGCCCGAGATGGTGTTGGTGGCGCCGAAAAGCGAGTTGATCTTGTAGGTAACGGAATGCGTGTACACGACGCCGACGGAAGACTTCTCGCCGAACTTGTACTGAGCACTGGCGCCCCAGATTCGTTGGTCGCCGCCCCCCGCCAACTGGTCGCCGTCGTTTATGCTCGATGCGCCTGCCGCGTTCGGCAATGCCGCGTCACGGTTGAGTTGAAGATACGCGGCCCCAATATTGATAGGACCGTTGGAATAGCTGGCGCCCAGACTGTATGCGTTGTTGTCCCCGCCTGCGCCCGCCATGTTGGAGAATGCATACATCGCGCCGGCCTTGAAGCCGCCGTACGAGACGCTGCTGAACTTGACCGAATTGTTCAGACGCAAGTCGTTGTTCAAATTGTCATTGTCGTACGGGTGTGCGGCAAGATTGCCGCCGAAACCCGGTCCCGTCCCGCTATTCGGTGCGACATAGTCGACGATGAAATCGTATTGACGGCCCAGCGTAAGCGCCCCGTACTCGTTGGAACTGAGACCAACCCACGCTTGGCGGCCAAAAAGGTCCGTTTGCGCGGCTGTTGAATTTTTGAGCGCGCCATTGTTCAACGTGAAGCCATTCTCCAGGTCGAACACGGCGTGCAGACCGCCGCCGAGATCCTCATTGCCACGCAAGCCCCAGCGCGAGGTACTTAGGCTTCCAGAGGCCAGCATAAATTGGCTGGCACCCTGGCCGGTGCTAGTTTTCACATTGTTCGCATAGACCATGCTCGTGTCGATTGTGCCGTAAAGCGTCACGCTGCTTTGCGCATGTGCTACCCCTGTCAAAAGCATGGTTAACGCAATCGCCAGATCCTTCAACTTCATTTCAAATTCCCCGATAACGTAAGTCGTTCCCGAACAGGCGATTCCTGATCGCCAATGCAACAGCGTGCGGAGTATAAGTTTTCGCCGGTGCGCCGCGATTCGAAGTAGTGAAAGAGACGGTTTCAGAAAGCTAAGCAATGTGTCACAAATATCCAGCAATCGATTGAAGAACAGTGGCGGACGCACGTGGGCACACGAGGCGCAGAAGGTACGGCGGCGCATCGCACCCTTTCCTGTCGCGTGTCCGCCACGTTTGCAGATCGATCTCCGACTACAAAAGGATAAATACGCCTGAAAACAGAAAACGATTAGTAAGTTATTGGTAGATCGAGCGTCTCACGGTTTATCCGTTCATTCGGCTTTATCGAATGCGCGTAGGGCGCGGTGAACGCGCGTAGTGACCGCCGTCAGCCTCGACGAACAGCAGCAGGTTGGTGCAGTCACGGCTCGAACGCGTAGCGTGCGGCCGACGGCAGTGCACTGGTTGTTCCGATATGCAGGCCTCACACTCACACGGCCGACTTCGAAAGTACTGTCGTGGGCCACGACTGCCCACGCAATCGTCGCCATCTTGTTCGCTAATGCGACTGCCGCTACTTTCGCAGCGCGCCGCTCCTGCAACTGACCACCGCCGCCGGCGCTCCGGTATGCGTACCCGTTATTTCAAGTGGAAGACTGCGCCCGGACATTCAGGGGGCCGCTGCGTCGCGTGACGCCGGATTCGCGTCTGACGGAATGCAACGGCACCCGGAAACGCTACTAAATAAACCTTAATCTGAGTGGCGATGTTTGCTTATGCCGCGCCCCCGATCATCGGCTCTGTTATACACCTCGTCGGTTCCCGCAGGACCAGGGCGCCGACGCAATGCTCATCCGAGACAGACACCTTTACATGAACGCCATTGTCCTGGTTGCCTTGCGCCGCCCCCTCACCTTCGTGGTGATGAGCATCCTCATTATCCTGTTCGGCGCGATGGCCATATTGAAGATGCCGACGGACATCTTTCCCGCCATCCGCATCCCGGTGATCGCGGTCGTGTGGAACTACAACGGACTGTCCCCGCAGGATATGTCCGGCCGCGTGGTCTACTACTACGAGCGCGCGTTAACCGCGACGGTGGCCAACATCGAGCACATCGAGAGCCAGTCCCTGTACGGTGCCGGCATCGTGAAGATCTACTTTCAACCGGGCACGGACATCGCCGCAGCCCAGGCCCAGGTTGCATCCATCTCGCAGACCGTGCTGAAGCAAATGCCGGCCGGCATCACGCCGCCTCAAGTGCTGGTGTACAACGCGTCCTCCGTCCCGGTGCTGGACCTTCAGGTTTCTGCGCCAAACCTGACGGCCGCGCAGGTGTACGACATGGCGTCCAACCTGGTCCGCCCGCAACTGGTGGCCGTGCCGGGTGTCTCGATTCCCAGTCCGTATGGCGGCGCTTCATTGAACGTCGAGATCGATCTCGACCAGACGAAGCTGCTGGCGCACGGCCTCTCGGCCGCAGATGTAGCGGCGGCGCTCAGGTCGCAGAACGTGGTGCTTCCGGCCGGCGACCAGAAGATCGGCGGGCTCGACTTCATGGTTGAAACGAATTCGACGCCTCTTCATGTGCCGGCGTTCAACAACATGCCGATCAAGACGGTAAACGGCGCGACAGTCTATCTGCGCGACGTCGCTTATGTGCATCGCGGGGCGCCACCGCAGACGAACGCGGTCCTGGTGAAAGGCAAGCAGTCGGTGCTGATCCAGATTTTCAAGAGCGGCAACGCTTCCACGCTCGCCGTGGTGGCAGGCATCAAGCAGGCGCTGCCCGGAATTATCCGGACGCTGCCACCGGGCGTGAAGATCACGCCGCTCAACGATGCCTCCGGATTCGTGCGCGATTCGGTGGAGGAGGTGGTTCAGGAGATGATCACTGCAGCGATCTTGACAGGGCTGACCGTGCTGCTCTTTCTCGGCAGTTGGCGTTCGACGTTGATCGTTGCGACATCGATCCCGCTGGCAATCCTGTCTTCGCTTCTGGTACTGCACTACACCGGGCAGACGATCAATGTCATGACGCTTGGCGGATTGGCGCTCGCGGTCGGGATTCTCGTCGACGACGCGACCGTCATGATCGAAAACATCGATTCCCACCTCGAAACGGGCGCCCATCTCGAAGAGGGAATCATTGCGGCGGCAAACCAGATCGTTGTGCCGACGCTCGTCGCGACGCTGTGCATCTGTATTGTCTGGCTGCCGTTGTTCCAGTTGGGCGGGATTTCAGGGTATCTGTTCCGTCCGCTCGCCGAAGCCATCATCTTTGCGATGCTCGCTTCGTTCATCCTCTCGCGCACGCTGGTGCCGACGATGGCCGCATGGCTGCTACGCGGCCAGGTGAAAGCGCACGGGCGTGGGCACGAAGGCAATCCTGGCTTTTTCACTCGGTTTCAGCGAGGCTTCGAGCAGGGTTTCTTGCTGTTTCGCGATCGATACCGGGACGTGCTGACCTACGCCGTGGTTCATCGCAAGCGCTTCGTCGCAGGCTTCGTTGTCTTCGCGGTCGCGTCGATGAGTCTGCTCGCTTTCCTCGGCCGTGACTTTTTCCCAAGCATCAAGTCGGGCGAAATCGATTTGCACATGCGCGCACCGATCGGTACGCGGCTTGAAGATGCATCGAAGATCGCGGTGCTCGTCAATGGCGAAATCCGCAAGACTCTGCCGGGCCAGGTCACCAATCTGGTCGATAACTGCGGCCTGCCCTCCAGCAGCCTCAACCTGGCCTATACCTCTGACGGCACGATCGGTCCGCAGGACTGCGACATTACGATCAGTCTGAAGAACGGACAATCGCCTGTGGACGACTACCGGTTCAAGCTGCGCCGCGAACTGCCAAAGCTGTTTCCCGGCACGGTGTTTAGCTTCCTGCCCAGCGACATCACGGCCAAGATCCTGAACTTCGGCCTGCCCGCGCCAATCGATGTGCAAATCTCGGGCCGCCGACAAGCGCAGAACATGGCCTTCGCGCAGGCGCTGGCTGCACGCATCCGTAAGATTCCGGGCAGCGCCGACGTCCACATTCAACAGGCGTTCAACGAACCGACGCTCAGGATTGCCGCGGACCGCTCGCTTGCCTCCGGTATGAACCTGACCGAAGCCAACATCGCGAATAACGCGCTTGCGACGCTGTCCGGCAGCGGGCAGACGGCGCCGACGTACTGGCTCGACACGACGAACGGCGTTTCGCACCTCGTCAACATGCAGACGCCGCAAGACCAGCTCGCGTCGATGAACGACCTCGAGACGATTCCGATCAATCAAGGCAACGGCAATCCAGGTGGAGATCCGTCGCAGTTGCTGGGCGCACTCGGCACCATAACGCAAACGGGCACGCCTCTGCTGGTGTCTCACTACAGCATCCTGCCCTCGGTCGATATCTACGTCAGCAACCAGGGGCGCGACCTCGGAGCTGTCTACGATCAAGTAGAACAGGTCGTGAAGGAGATGAATTCGCAGGTGCCGCAAGGCGCGACCGTGCATCTGCGCGGCCAGGCTACGACGATGAACAGCGCGTACTTGCAACTTCTGGGGGGACTGGCGCTTTCCGTGCTGCTGGTTTACCTGGTAATCGTCGTCAATTTCCAGTCATGGCTCGACCCTTTCATCATCATTACGGCATTGCCAGGGGCGCTCGCCGGGATTGTCTGGAGCCTCTTCCTCACGCATACGAACGGTTCAGTGCCTGCGCTCACGGGCGCAATCATGTGCATGGGCACGGCGACGGCCAACTCGATCCTTGTCGTGTCGTATGCCCGTGAGCGCCTCGCGGAACACGGTGATGCGATCGCCGCGGCCATCGAAGCCGGATACGCCCGCATTCGCCCGGTTTTGATGACCGCCCTCGCGATGATCATCGGGATGCTCCCGATGTCCATGAGCAATACTCAAAACGCACCGCTCGGACGCGCGGTCATTGGTGGACTCCTCGTCGCGACGTTCGCAACTTTGCTCTTTGTTCCCTGTGTATTCGCGATGATGCATCGCAACGACAAAAAAGCCACGGAGTCCCATCTATGAACGTAAATCGCGAAGTTGCGGCCCCGAGCCGAATCCGACCTAAATGGGCCGCCGCAATCGCCGCGCTTGTTCTTGCCGGCCTCGTTGTCCACGGCATCGTCGAACGCCACGACAATGTCAGCGATCTTAAATCGGTCGCCGATGAGGAGTCCGTACCGCAGGTTCAGGTTATGTCGCCTATGTCAGGGCCTGCCACGCAAACGGTCACGCTGCCCGGCAATATCAAGGCCTGGTACACCGCCCCTATCTATGCGCAGGTTTCCGGCTACGTGCATAAGTGGTACGTGGATTACGGCGCGTTCGTCAAGGCCGGTACGTTACTCGCCACGATTGACGCGCCTACCGTCGACGAGCAGTACCAGACGGCGGTCGCGAATCTCGACGTGGCGAAAACCAACGGCACGCTTGCCGATGTGACGGCGCAGCGCTGGAAGGCACTGGCGGGCACGGAAGCCGTCGCGCAGGAGGAGGTCGACGTTAAAATCGCGGATGCCGCGGCGAAAAAGGCTCAAGTGCTGGCGGCCCAGCATGACCTTGCGCGCTACCACGCGCTGGAGGGGTTCAAGAATATCGTGGCGCCTTTCGACGGTGTCGTCACCTCGCGCGACACGGACGTAGGCAACTATGTGAACGCCGCGGGCGGTGACGTCAGTTCCCGCGGGACGGCGGATGAGCTGTTCTCAGTAGCGGATATACACAAGATGCGGCTCTTCGTTTCCGTGCCGCAGGATTATGCGGACATGCTGAAGCCGGACCTCGAGGCGACCTTCACCCTGCCTCAGTATCCGGGCCGCCAGTTCAAGGCGACGCTCCTGACGACCGCGAACGCGTTCAACCCGCAGACGCGAACCGTCATCACGGAATTGGTGGCTCAAAACCCGGACCATCTGATCTGGCCAGGCACCTATGCGACGGTTCGGTTTGTCGTGCCCACCGACCAGAGCGTGCTCGTCGTGCCCGAACAGGCGCTGCTGTTCCGCGACCAGGGCATGCAGCTGGCGGTCATCGGTCCGGATGACAGGGTGCACCTGCAAAACGTCAAGCTAGGGCTGAATCTTGGCCAGAACGTTCAAGTGCTCTCCGGCCTGAAACCCACCGACCGCTTCATCGCCAATCCTTCTGCGGGCACCCTCGAAGGCGAGAAAGTGCAAATCGTAAGCGGCGTCCCGGGCGTCGCGCCGGAAGCGGAGGTCCGAACCGCAGCATCGGAGCCGGCGCATTCAAGCGGGAATCAGCAAGGCAACGTCGCAGCTGCCACGAGCGAGCCGAAATGATGCGTTACTTCAATCCTCGTTGCCGTCTTGCCTTCGCCACGATTCTCATGCTGCTGGATCTGCTTGCCGGATGCAGCCTTGCGCCGCCCTATACGCCGCCGCAGATGGCGCTGCCCGCCAGTTACAAAGGAACGGGGCCCTTCGCGCTCGCGAATCCGCAAGCGCAGCTCGCGCAGGGTGATTGGTGGAACATGTTCGGCGACGAACAACTCAATCACCTGGAAGCGAGCCTGAATGCCGCCAATCCCAATCTTCAGGCGGCGGAGGAAACCTACACCCAGGCGCGGGATATCGTGGGCGAGGCCCGCTCGCAATCGTTTCCGCAGTTGAGTGCCCAAGCGTATGGATCGAAGAACCGACAATCCGAGCACCGACTGTTCCGCGCCGCCGGAGCCGGGCCGAGTGAGGAAGGTTCGCTCGGCTACGGGGCGGCCCTGTCGTGGGAGCCAGATTTCTGGGGCGAGATTCGGAATCGGACCAACTATGCGAAGGCCAATGCCCAGGCCACTGCCGCGATGGTTGCATCAGCACGGTTGAGCCTCGAAATCGAACTGGCCAATGACTATATGGCGCTGCGGGGGCTCGACTCGGAGCATGCGGTCTATAGGAAAACGCTCGCCTATTACAGCGAAGCGCTCAAGATCACGAAGCTGCGCTTTGCGGGGAAGATTGCGGCAGGTCTCGACGTCGAGCGGGCTCAGAACCAGCTGTCCTCGGCACAGGCGGCCGATACCGATATCCAGGCCCAGCGCGGTGTGCTTGAACATGCGATCGCCGTGCTCGCAGGCGAAAACCCGTCGACCTTCAGCCTGCCCGCCGAAGGACTGGCATCCCTGGCGATTCCCAGGATTCCGGTGGGCATCCCCTCCGCCCTGCTGCAACGGCGCCCCGATATCGCACAGTCCGAGCGACAGATGGCGGCCGAAAATGCGGCGATCGGCGTGGCGCGCGCGGCGTTCTATCCGAACATTCAGTTGAGCGCCAATGCGGGATTCCAGGATGACGCGTTCGGTGGGCTCGCTTCCCTGCCCAACAGCCTCTGGTCGATCGGCGCATCGGCCGCGCTGCCGCTGTTCGAGGGCGGCCTGCGCAGAGCGGAGGAACAGCAGAGCAAGTCGGCGTTCACGCAGGCCGCAGACAATTACCGCGCGACTGTGCTGCAGGCGTTTCGCGAGGTCGAGGACCAGCTCTTGCTGACGAACAGTCTTGTCTCGGAGAACACCCAGCAGCAGGATGCGCTCAGGGCTGCGCTCAAGGTGCAGGACCTCGCGCTGCGCCTCTATACCAACGGTCTGGACAACTACCTCAGTGTGACGGTTGCGCAGGTCGCCGCGCTGAGCGCGGAGCTGGCAACGGTTCAGGTGCAGACCCGCCAACTACAGGCAGCTGCAGGGCTGATTGGCGCGGTGGGCGGCGGCTGGAGCACGGCGGATCTGCCGACCTCGAAGCAGACGATCCCCTTCAATCCGGTTGCGTTTCACCACGCGCCAGGTGACGTTCGCGAACCGAATTGAGGATGCGGCGCGCTCAAGCCATGAAGATCAGGTTTCTTGATTATCTATACACACTACGCAGCAACTGGAAACAATCTATCGACCGCGCTTTAATCACCCGTAAAGGACTCGACATGACTGATCTGTCTAGACGTAAGCTTCTGGTAGGCGCTGCTGCATCAGCGGCCGACCTCGGCGTGGCCGCCACTGTCAATGCAGCTTCGCCCGGCAACCAGGACCGGCCGCCCGAAGGCCGGATCAACGCGAAGTGCCCTGCCAGCCTGAGCGACCCGGGCCCGCAAAGCCGGACGCTCGCGTGCCAGTTCGCATCGTTTCAGAATCCGCCTGCCACCCACGTCAATGGCATGCCACTCTGCTGGACCTCCTTCGGCAACGCGCACAGGCGCTATCAGAACGGCGGATGGGCGGGTGAAGCGACGCGGGACGACTTTGCGATTGCGGAAGACATCTCGGGCGTCAGCATAGGTCTCGCGGCCAACGGCGTGCCTGAAATGCAATGGCACCAGCAGGCCAGGTGGGCGATCATGGTAGACGGAAAGGCCCTGTCACGTTCGCGGAGTGATACGTAAGATTGCACGATGGAGAACACAAGATCGCTCTATCACTGCGGTTCGAGCGCGGCATCGTCGTCAGTTGCGAGACGATCCGCCGCTGGTACGACAAATCCGTCCGATTTCTGAGCCAGTGGTGCGTTCTATTGGCTATTGCCTCATCAACACGTCAACGTGACCATGCCGTCCGCTCGTCACCGGCTGAATCGACGGTGCAAGGATGGGCCTCGCCCTGTATCGAACCCAAGTGAAACGGATGAACGTTTTTCTTAGACTGCGTCGCGCGGGTTCGGTGAAACAAGTTTCATCATTTTCCAATCCCTCTTCCAGTTATCGCGAGCGCCCAACGCGCATACTTCCGCCAGTTAGCCAGTCGCAGGAGTCGATATGTCTCATCCAATGCAAGTGGAACTTGTCAACGAATACGGCGATCAAGCGCTGCGCGTAACGATCGGCCGCAGCGCCGCGCTGCTCGATGTACCCAACCTCGACGCGTTGATCGAACACCTTGCGCTGTTGCGCGCCCGGATGCGCCCCGAGGTGTCAAAGGAAGTCTCGCACCGGCATCGCTACGTGGTCGAAGTCGATCCGTGCTGGTACACCGAAAAGCATCCGCTGTTTGAAGGCGCGGTCTTGTTCTTCCGACATACGGGCTTCAACTGGACCGGCTTTGCCGTGCCGAGGGAAAGTCTCATCAGACTGATCGATGCGTTGACGATGCACGTGGAAGCATCGCTGGAAACGAACGGCATGCCGAACTGAGCGACGCGTCTACTGTCGGGCCGCTCAACTCAACCGCATGCGCCGGCGCGTCAAGTTCGGGGAACGCAACGTGAGGCTGCAACCGACCGGGTTTTGCCTGCTCGACTTCATCATGAGCCACGCGGGCCATGTACTGACGCGCACGACGATTTTCGAGGGCGTATCGGGCGGCGGCTTCGAGCCGGGCACGAATCTGATCGACGTGCACCTCAGCCGCCTGCGCAGAAACTCGAAGCGGCCGGCGAGCCGCCGCTGATTCGCACAACTCGCGGCTGTGGCCATGTGCTCGGATAGGCGCGGCGGCACATGCTGCGGCATCGGCTGCGCTTGCCTGTCGATCCTCGACTACGGCCCCTTGCCCGACGCTGAAGATCGTCCGCCTCGCGTACCCTTGCACGGCCATAATGCTGGCCGCACTAGCCTGCTACTCGAGCAACTTCATCCACCTGCAACTGCTGAGCATGCCGGGCGTCGCGATTCCGGCGCCCCACGGCGGCAAGCTCCGCGCAGAGCAGATCGACCTCGATCCGCTCAGGCTGCAGCAGAAGCACCTGTCGCCACAGGAAGTGGCGACCGCGCTGGCGCAACAACACCCGATCATTCCGGGCAGCATCGAAAACGCTCGCGCGCACAGCGCCGGATGAAAAAAAATTCACAGTCGTGCGGCCGAACCGCTATGGGCCCCTGCTTACACTGGACTCTGACCGTTGCAAAGCGCTGACATTGGCGCGCGCTGGCCAACCTCTTCTGCCTCTAAAGGAATGCCAAATGAAACTTCCGCTGATCTCCCTCGCCGTTGCCTGCGCCGCGTTCTGCGGTTCCGCCTTCGCACAGACCGCCGCGCCCTCGAACGCCCCAGCCGGCACCGTGTCCGCGCCCGCCAACCCGCCCTCCCCCGCAGCGCAAGCCGGCCAATGGTCGGCGCCGTATGGCCAGCCGGTGGCCGGCAAGACGCGTGCAGAGGTCTATCAGGAGCTGATTCAGGCAGAGAAAGACGGCCAGGAGCAGTACCTGAACACTGAGCTGTACTCGCATGGCTAAACCCATCCGGGTCACGACGAGACGACGCACACGAGGAGAACGCTCGGTCGAAAGCGCGACGTATCGCGCAGCTCGGCTGCAACTTGTGCTGGTCGCGGCCGGTGCGACGGTGTCAGGCTGCGCTGCCGACGCAACGCTTATTCCGGGAAATACAGGAAAGTGAACGGCCCCAAAAGGTGCCGACCGCACGCGACCTTACCGACGCGGTGACCACCTCGCGACCTTACTCGTGCCCCGTCTCGCCCACCGTTCAGTTTACGTTCCGTGTCTAAACATTTCTTCACAAACATCGCGGGTGAAGGTTAGACGGTAGGCCCGATGATGCAAAGCATCGACGACCTGGAGCCTTTTAAATGGATCAGATTCAGGGAATGCGCGTGTTCATGCGCGTGGTTGATCTGAACAGCTTCGCGCTCGCCGCGCGTCAGTTGGGTATGTCCGCCGCTGCAGTGACCCGCAATATCAACATGCTCGAAGCGCATTTGAACTTGCGTCTGATCAATCGTTCGACGCGTGGCCTCTCATTGACGGAAGCGGGCGCCGAGTATCTCGAGGGATGCCGGAGGATCATTGACACGTTCGACGAAGTCGAGTCGCGTCTCATCAAAACGACGCGCTCCCCGCACGGAACGTTGAGGATAGGCACTTCCGCGACGTTCGCGGCATCGCAACTTTGCGGGCTGCTCGCCGCCTATCACCAGACGCAGCCGCTCGTCGACTTCGACGTATCCCCTTTCGACTCGCACATCGATATGATCGAAGGCGGATTCGATGTCGGGTTCACGGATACGCGCCGTCAACCCAACTCGTCGATGGTGAGCCGGGAACTCGTCCAGTTCGAGGACATGCTCGTGGCGTCGCGCACCTATCTGGTACGGCGCGGCGCACCCGCCCAACCCGCCGAGCTTGGCTCACACAGCCTGCTCATCGCTTCCGACGGCGCCGCCCGCACATGGGAATTGACGGACGGCACAGAAATCTACCGTGTCCAGGCGCTGCGCAATGCACTGCGCACACCCAGTCATGCGGTGGCGCGTGCAGCCGCCCTCAACCATCTGGGCATCGCCTTGTTGCCGATGCCACTCATTCGCCATGATCTCGAACGAGGCGCGCTAGTGCGCGTTCTCGAACAGTATCCTCTCAACGACGGCCCGCGTACCGTGTCGATCGTCTACTCCGGCCGCACTCAATTGACTGCAAAAGTGCGCACCTTCATCGAGTTCTCGGTCGGTTTCTTTCGCGCCAGGAAATCCTCCGTCCCACTACGCGAAGTGGCCTGAGCCAGGTTGCGCAATGGAGTTCGGGCAACGGGGAGAACACCCTGTTGCCCGTCACGCATCAGTGATGTGCGTAGACTGTCTTGTTCAGATTGGCGAACTGGCCATCCTGCTGCGCCTGAATCAGCTCCTGCTCGACCTGTGCGCGGGTCGTTCCCTGCCGGTTGTCATCCGGCGAAATCCACGGTATTGCCTCGCTCGCACCCGACTGCAGTGTCATGCCTGTATTGGCAGGCAATGATGGTTGCTCAGGCATGGACGGTTGCGACTGCGCGAGCGCAGTACCGGACGACATGACGATCGTCGACACGGTGATCAAGAACAATAGTTGTCTTTTCATCAAGCCCTCTCCAGACGATGGACCGCATTGCGAATCGGTGGCGGCGAGTACGTCTCGCCTGATCCAACGATACGGGCAGTGGGTTAACGCCGCGGCCATCCGAACATGAAAAAAAAGTCATCGGGCTGTCCACCGGTTTCCGTCCGCACGCACGACGTCGCCTAAAAAAACCTTCATCTCGCTAAGGCCGTTCCGCGAGTCCCACCCCTTTACCCTGCATAGCGACCGTCTCGTGTTCCACACGGTCTGCGCCGAACCGCACCGCCATCGCCGCGTGTTCCTTCCCGTTCTTTCTGGAGATGACCATCATGAATGGCACATTCAAGACCCTCCTCTGTACCGCGCTGCTTGTCCTCACAACTTCTGCATTCGCCGCCGGTAAACTGACGCCTCAACAGTGTCAAGACTATCCTTTCACGCCGCTCAAAGAATCCGTGACACACGCGCAATTGATAAACGAGCTGAGCGAATTGGAATCCGTCGGCTATCAGCCGTCGAACGGTGACGATGCCGATTATCCGGCTCCCATCGAAAGAGCCGAGCACAGGCTGCATCTCAAGTACGAAGCCGACTGCGTAAGCGCCGTCCAGCCCAGGATGTCGACACAAGCCGATGTCACGCAATAGCGGATCTCTCGACGCGGGTCGGGCCGGCAGGAAACTGCAATGCGTGCCCGCGACAGATGCCGACGAATTACCGCCGCATTGGCCTCTATGCAGCAAACGCTTGCGCTGGCCTTGTCCCGCGATCGCGACGGCGTGGTGAACCATCCCGATGCTTGACCGCGCAGACGACGGAACTGGACACTGAAATCCATACGTCCGCGCTCCACACGCGCCTACATCGCGCTCGACATGACCGACACATGAATATCTCTTCATGCTGGTATCACCAAAACGCTAGTCCCACCTGTCTATCCTGATTTCTGTCCGATGCAATAAAGCTGCACCGGCCACCCATCCGCTTAATATGGAAAACGACTATGCATAAACTCACTTTGACTGCGGCCGCATTGAGTCTGATCCTCTGCGCTCCGGCATTTGCACAGAACACCCCCAGCAATCTCAGTACCGGGGGCGCCCCTAGCACGCCTGCGCCACAGGTCGCGCAGGCTGCAGTGCCTGCTCAGGTGGGACAGTGGGTGCCGCCGTATGATGAAGCAGTTCAACCCAAGACGCGTGCCCAGGTCTATCAGGAACTCGTTCGGGCCGAGAAGGACGGACAACTCGCCTACCTGAATTCAACTGTCTACGCCGGCGGCTGAGCGCCGCTGCACGGAGCCTTCATGAACGCGATGATCAAGTCTCGCCAGCCTCGCGCGCTATACCGGCATGCAGCGCGCCTCGCACTCGTCGTCACCGTGCTGCTGTCGGGCTGCGCGGCGCAAAACACACAGGACGCCGGCGGTTGCGTCGGACCTGCGAGCTTTTGCAACATCTACTTCGGGTCGTGAGCCGTTGAAGACTGAATGCCCCCTTGCGTTGGGCATTCAGCTATCCGGCAATGAAACACCGCGAGCCGCCCCTGCAGCATAAGCGGCCCAACGGCAGCCGGACAGGCTAGCGCGAGCCAGACATCCGATAACCGAAGCGGTTCACCGTTTCGATCTGAACATGGGGGAATCTTTGCGCCAGCTTCCTGCGCAGACGCGAAACCACCAAATTGACGCTTGCAGGATCGACATCTTCCTTTTCTGACCATGCATACCGGACCAACTGATCGCGCGGCACTGGCATGTTCGGCTGGCGCAGCAGACATTCGAGAAGTTGGAATTCACGCTTCGTCAGCGGAAGACGGACATTCGCGTCGACGAGTTCCCGCGTTGCCGCGTCGAGCGTCAAAAGTGCGGGCGCCGTGACGCTTTCGTTCGCCGCTTTCAATGAAGATCGATACAACGCCAGCATGCGCTCGTGGATTTCGATAAACGACCACGGGTACGACAGACAGGCGTCGGCACCGGCACGCAGCACCTTGATCCGATCCTGCGTGGCGATTGAGCGCACCATCGCCACGACGATGGCATTGTTCGGCAGACTCGCGAACAGCGGTACGGCAGCGAGCATCGCGGCCTGAGCGGCTGCATCGGCAGCCAGCACGACGACGGCGTCAAAGGGCTCATGAGACGCGACGAAGAGCGCGTCGCGCGTGTCTTCGGCACGTTGCAGACTATGTGCACTTTCCTGAAATGCCTTGTGTAACCAACCGGCTTCGGGAATGGCCGGTGACACCAATAGGATGCGCATGCGATCAGCTCGAATCGATGGGTTCAACTACGAATAAGGACACGGCGGGCTACACGAGTGTATGCGGCCAGCACTCGACCGTCACACGGGTGCCCGGTGTGGCGTCTTCAATGGTCAGCCTGAAGTCGTGGACCCTCATGACGGCGCATACGACACTCAGACCCAGTCCCGATCCCGCAAGATGCCGCGTTTGCTCAGCCCGGTAGAACCGCTGCATGACGGCCCCGCGTTCGGCACTCGGAATGCCGGGCCCGTTGTCTGTCACGACCGCCTGGGGACCGCGGGGAGTTTGCCTCAGTTCGATTGTGACTGCCCCACTATCGGGCGTGAATTTCACCGCATTATCGACAAGATTGCTCAACGCTTCGAAGAGCAACGCCCGGTCGCCGTGAATGCGCTTGACGGGTTCTGTCTGCACCGTCAATGCAATCGAGCGCGTCTCGGCAAGCGGCTCATACAGTTCACAGATGTCGCGCACCAGATCCTCCAGTTGCATCTGTGCAAATCCCCCGCGACGTTGCAACGCGCCGATCTCCGAAATGCGCAACATGGCGCGAAAGCGCTCGAGCAATTGATCCGTTTCCGTGCGCGCGCGCGACAGTAGCTCGAGAAGCGCGGAGTCCCCACGCGGCCGCGCGCGCTCGTCGATGTGGGCAAGCAGCGTGCGCACGTGAGCAAGTGGCGTGCGCAGGTCGTGCGCAATGCCGTCGCACGCGTCTTTTACTTCCGTCATCAGCCGTTCGACCTCATCGAGCATGTGATTGACAAGATGCGCGAGCATGTCGAGCTCATCCCGCCCGCCCACGGGCAACCGTTGATGCAGATCGCCTTGCGCGATCTGCTGCGTGACCCGCCGGACGTCTCGCACGCGGCGCGCTTGCCGCGAGCTCAAAGCAAGGCCACCCGTGATCCCGGCGATCAGGCAGAATACGCCGGCAATGACCAGCGTCTTCACGATGTCGTCGCGAATCCCTATGATATGGGTGAGGTCGCGCGCCACGACCAGAATGTCGCCGTTGGTGGTGCGATTCGCCATCGCGCGCACCACGGGTGCACTCAACCCCTCGCCGACGGCCAGCGTTTGACCCAGCGTGACGGGACGGCGGTCGGTCGGCACTTCACGTGGCAGGCGCACCACGTCGCCCGCAACATGCTTACCCTGCGCCGTAAACAATCCATAGTAGTCCGCATGCATGCGCTCGCGCTCGATACGGCGCTGAACGGCTACGGCGACTTCGTCATGCGGGAGCGAATCGAAATATGCGAGTTGCCACTTCATCACGATATCGTTCTGGCGCTCCATTTCTCCCGTCACTACAAAAGACAGCACGGCGAGCAGCGTCATGACCGTGATTGCGAACATCAGCCCGTAGGCCGACAGCAGCCGAAAGCTCGCCGTATGCCAGCGGCGCCCCAGGCTTGAGCGAGGTAAAATAGTCATCTGGTTAGCGAATGATCGATTAGCCGAAGATATAGCCTGAGCCGCGTACTGTCTGAATCATGGGCTGCGTCCCCGGCGGATCGATCTTTTTGCGCAGCCTTCCCATATGGACGTCGATCAGGTTCGTGCCGGGATCGAAGTGATAGCTCCACACCGCCTCGAACAGCATCGTACGGGTGATCGTTCGCCCCGCATGGCGCATCATGTACTCAAGCACCCGATACTCCGTCGGCAGGAGAAGAATCTCCTGCCCGTCGCGCGTGACCTTCCGGGAGATGAGGTCGAGTTCGATGGGACCGACTTTCAGCGTGGTTTCCGACTGCGCAGGCGGCGTCGCGCGTCGGCGCAGCAGCACTTCGAGCCGCGCAACCATTTCTTCCGGATCGAATGGCTTCGTCAGATAGTCGTCGCCGCCCGCGCGCAACCCCCGCACACGCTCGTCGACGTCGCCCAGCGCGCTCACCATCAGGACGGGCGTGGTAATGCCGATGCTGCGCATCGTCTTCAATATCGTCAGACCATCGACTCCGGGCAACATCCGGTCGAGGGTGATGACATCGTATTCGTCGTTGAGCGCGTGAGTCATGCCATCGCGCCCATTGCTGACGCGCCGAACGGAGTATCCGCGTCGCGTCAGTTCATTGACGATTTCGTTTGCGGCGATATCGTCATCTTCAATCGTGAGCACTCGCAACATAGGCCTGCTTCGGGCACCGGCCGATACCGGAGAAATGGTGTTGGTTAAAAGGTCGCACCCGCAGGCGAAAGCCCGCATGATTTTCAAGTGCGTTTTGCAAACGCAAGGTTAGCGTTATACCTGGGGCGCAACCGCAGCATTTCGATGAAAAAAAAACATAAAAACCGGACGCTTCGTGTTGAAGCCACCGGAAGGCGCGGACGCCCCTGACGGTTCGAAACGCGCGACACCGACCGCGTAACCATGTTGAAAATTGCCAAGGGCCATCGCCGGACCAAGATCACCGGTCCCGCGCACCGGCACTGGGAGACCGGCAGCGTATGTCGACGCCATCAGGCATACTCCTCGGATCCAGGGCGATCCGCGTGCGGCCAGCACAGCAGGCTGTTGCTTCTCAAATCGACGGTGATCTCGTGGCCGGGTGTCAGGCCGTGATGGCGTACCAGATTGACCGGCGCGGCCAGCCACAACTGTTCGGCGCCACAACGCAAGGCGGCCTGGCAAAGCGCGCCGAGATTCAGCAAGGTTTCAACCCGGCCGACGACAGGCTTGCCGCTGAGGTACTGCTCAGCCCTCGCTGATGGAAGTCGGGTTCAGCGAAAACCTGCTGCGGATTCTGGTAATCGCCGAGGATCTGTTCGGCCAACCCCGGCTGCTTGTAGAGATCCTGGGCCAGCAACATCGTGAAAATGATGTTCTGGCCTTGCGGATCGGTGGCCGGGTCTGTGCGTCCGAAGTGCAGCCCCGGCGTGCGCAGTACCTCATACCACGGCTTTTTGCCCTCTGATGCAGCTGCGAGTTGAGGGGCGAAGTTGCTCTGAGGACTGTAGGCGATCACCATCTCGGTGCTGGCCACCGGCACGGCCGGCCCAATCATATTGGCCTGTTTGAGGATGTCTATCGGTCCCGGCGTTATGGAAATGAACGCGTCGGCTTGCAACAGTTTGCCCTTTAACTGCCGCGCGAGTGCGTAAGCGCCCTGACCAATACCCTCATGCCCGACGCGGTTCTGCTTCGCGAATGTGGGGCCGATGAAGCGGTCCATCAACAGGTCCATTGAGCCGGCATAGGCAACACGAAAAGCGTCGGCCGCGTGCGTTGTTGCTGTCGCAAAGAGGCTGGTGCAGGTCATCAACATGCCAACCCATTTGTGCAGCGTCAACATCCTCATCCGGTTTCTCCTCAATATTCGATCTCGCTCAGACAGTGGTCTACGTCTCGTCCATTTACCGGAACTTAGCCGCCGCTTACTCGATCCTGAAGGCGCCCCCACCGCGCCTGCAAACCGCCGCTCTTCAATCTCGCCGATTGCATGGTTGTCATCTTGACCTTCGCGAGGTCGCCCAGGACGGTCCATATAATTCAGGCGATGCAAACACGACAGCGCATGACTTCTCTGTAAAGAGATTGGCTTAAGCGGCCCACTGGACACCCGTGCTACCGGGTACGATTCGGCTCGCATGACAGCGGACGTCTGCTGGCGGTCTGCGACGGCCTACATTCTATCCGCCGATCAGCATCACCTGCAGTGCGGCATAGTGCGCAGGCGAACAGCAAAAGAATGCCCCATGCGGACAGGCCCGCAGTCACGATCATTCCGGTCATCGTTGGCTCCTAGCAGGCTGCAGATCCGCCGCCTTCCTCTGTCATTTCGGCGAAACACTTCGCACAGGAGACGGCGGTGATATTGGGCCAAAGGCTCACGCGCTGCCGGACGTCTACCTTCAACTGGCCACATTCATTGCAGCGATCCAGGACACGGACCTCCATCGGGCGGCGGTGCCACTGTTCGAACGCGTTCATCTCAGCAGTCCTCGTGTTGATATGCGACGACGTTCGCGGCCATCTTCGCAGTTCTGCTGACGTCGGATGATCTCGGCGCAGCTCGAGCAAATCCTTTGAGCTCCTGCTCATCGTCGCGCTCACTGGATATAGATTCGGCTAAGGTCAACAGTCCGGCGATACACGTTCTTATTCAGCTAGGGGACGAACGTGTACTCGTCGCACGGGTTGCTAGCGATATAAACCCGGTTACGCACAACGTTGGACTGGCTGACATTCATATGAAATTGGCAAGTCCATGGAATCAAGATAGACCGACGGTTTCAGGAAAACCATTCTACGAACGGTCACTGCGGTTCTACTTGGATATGGTGCGCTTATACGTTCGGATACATCGAGGGTGAGGCCGGCTTCCGTTAAGATTTCGGCCCTTTCACATGACGTGTTGAACGTCGCTTCCTGATCGAAAGGGTCCGACGATGAACTGCATACCGGCCCCGTCCCGAATAACCCGCCGCCCGGGAATGGACGCACGGTGTACCCATTTGCGCAAAGGTGATTTTGATGTCCGGCACTTCTGAGGCCAGCCACCAGCACCTATAGTGGGTTCAGCTTTCGGGCGCTAACCACAACTTCCGGGGCCCGCACCAGGCTTCCCGAATCTCAAGGAACAGACTATGTTGACCACGACATCCCCAACGTCTTCCGCTGCCGCTGCCGCCACCGTCGACGCGCAATACTTCGAATATACGTCGTCGGCCAATCCGATCGGCGCGAAGCTCATCTCGCGCGTGCCGTTCCGCAATTTCCCGCCTTCGCTCTACGCAACCGGCGAAACCCGCATAGTACCCCTCGACCTCTCCGCGGAGTTGGGCTGCCGGGGTCCCGCGACCGGCCCCGGCCTGTGCGCCTATTTCCTGCGTATCAACGCGGGGGAGGTGTTGACGCTCGCCCCGAACGCAACCTCGCAGGTTAGCTACGTCATCAGCGGGTCCGGCAGCGTGACGCAGGGCGAGACCCGCTTCCCGTTCGCGCAGGGCGATTTCTTCACGCTGCCCGGCGGCGATGCCGCCGTGCTGTCCGCCGACGCGACGGCCACGCTCTATTACGTCAACGACGCGCCACTGCTCGCCTATCTCGGCACGACCGGCGTAGAGGCGCGCTTCGCACCGACCCTCTATACGGCCGCCCAGGCGCAGGCGGAATTGCGCAAGGTCTCGGAAGAAGCCAATGCGGGTCGCCGCAATCGCATCAGCGTGCTGATGGGCAACGCCAACTTCCCGCAAACGCGAACCGTCACGCACGTCTTGTGGGCCATGTTCGGCATTGTTCCCCCCAACTCAATGCAGAAGCCGCACCGGCACCAGTCCATTGCACTTGACTTCATCGCGGGGGGCAATCCAGGCGTCTATACGCTGGTCGGTACCGAACTGGACAAGAACGGCGATATCGCGAATCCGACACGCGTCGATTGGGAAGCTGGGATGGCGTTCGTTACACCGCCGGGATACTGGCATGCGCATTTCAATGAAACAAACGAGAATGCCTATGTCATTCCGATCCAGGATGCCGGCTTGCAGACCTGGTTGCGAACGCTCGATATCCGCTTCGCCCGTTAAGGTTGTTGCGCCAGCGCGAGTCCGTCATCCCAGTACGGCGGCTCGCCAATCACCTCGGCGTAGAAATCCACGAATACGCGGACCTTTGACGATAGGATTTTCTTCGGGGGGTAGACCGCCCAGACCGCTGGCTCGGCTCGGCCCGTGCGCGCCTCCCATTCAGGCAGTGCGTGCTGCAGGCGCCCCTCGCGCAGGGGCGTAGCCGAGAGCCATGTCGGCAGGAGAGCAAGCCCGCAGCCGGCCACAGCGAGTTCCAGCACGGCCTCCGAGTCGTCTGCGCGCAAGCGCCCTTGCAATTCCACCACTACATGGTCCGGCGACGCGTGTACACCTGCTGCATGAGTGAAAGACCATTTGTCGTCCGGCAGCAGCGACAAGCGAAGCGCATCGTGCGCGGCGAGATCTTCAGGGACACGAGGCATCCCGCTCCGCTCGAAATACGCCGGGCTGCCGCAGACGATACGACGATGCGGCGCAATGCGTTTGGCCATCAATGACGAATCGGGCAGCACGCCGATACGGATCGCCACGTCAATGCCCGCTTCGATCATATTGAGCGTTTCATCGGTCGACACGATGTCCAGGCCGATGGCCGGGTAGCGCTTCATGAACGCCGGCAGATGCGGCACGATATGCCGGCGCCCGAATGCCGACGGCATCGTGACGCGTAGCACACCTTGCGGTGTGCGATTCAGTGACGAGGTAACCTGGCGCGCGTCATCGAGCGCCTGCAGGACAACCAGGGCGCGTTCACGAAATAGCCTACCGCCCTCCGTCAGAACGAGCCCCCGCGTCGACCGGTTAAACAGGGCAATGCCCAGATCCTTTTCCAGCTCGCTCACGTAGCGCGAGACGGTCGAGGTCTTGACTGCCATTTCACGGGCCGTCTTGCTAAAGCTCTGCACTTCCGCTGCGCAAACGAAGGCCCGTACCGCGGCAAAATAATCCATGGCATTTCTGACTCGAATCACACGTTCTGCAAGGAACTTCACGAGGTGAGGGCCGGACCCGCGCAACGCTCGGCGTGCGTGCCTTGGGCGCATGCGCGCCAACCGCCGCACCCTTTCGCGTTTTTTTATACTGGTCGTTCACTAGCAGGAAAACGGCAGGTTGATCAGGCTGATTCCCTGTAGCTGCGCGCTAACCTTTTGTCGCTTCCAGGTGGGTCACGAAAGGTCGGATTTCTCCTTCGTTCGGATTCACATACACGACATCAGTGGGCACACGACGAGGAGCGTCAACTGTAAAGAAGATTGCTGGCGACTCTAGTATTTCAGTTATCGCGTGTACAGTGTTCCGCTCAAAGGTCACTAGCTGGCCCGCAGTGAGGACGCGAGGCGCTTCGTCCTCAATCGCGAAGGCAACCTTTCCGGTCAGCAGGTACAGATGTTCTTCGCACGTTTCGTGGTAGTGGCGAGGAATAGGGTAATAAACACGGAAGATCCTCGAGCTTGCAGAGGGTTCATCGGTGAGATAGACGTCGACAATCGTACTAACCGCCTCGTCCGGGAATTGGCTGATGATGTTGTCTATATCAAAAAAATTAAACAATTCATTCTCCATTGTGTGGTGAAGTGACGAACAAATCGATACGTTGTACCGTCCGGTAGCGTGAACATCGCGTGACATATCCGGATCAAGTCGTCCATGCACTCGTCGTGTTCGTCGCGGCTGACTACAGCTTGCCACGTGGAAGCGGACCCGCGGAATGACCGCATTTGGCAAATGAGATTTGCCAAATGCGGCCCTGGTCCATAGGGAACAGAGGTGGCGCCGAGAATTCGGACAGATCGGTAAGTGGAAAAGCTGGGGCGTGAGTCGGTCATAATGGCCGGCAACAAGGAACCAGAAGATGACGAAACGCAACCGACGGACACACTCACCGGCGTTCAAGGCAAAGGTGGCACTCGCGGCGCTCAAGGGCGACAAGACGCTGGCCGAGCTGGCCCAGCAGTTTGATGTGCATCCGAACCAGATCACGGACTGGAAGAAGCAACTGCAAGAGCGTGTTGCCGAAGTGTTCGAGACGGGCCAAACATCGGCCGAGCCCCCGGTCGATGTGAAGGTGTTGCACGCGAAAATCGGGCAATTGACTTTGGAGAACGATTTTTTGGAAAGCGCGCTCGGCAAGGCGGGATTGCTGAGCGTAAAGCGATGATTGATCGCGAGCACGCATTGCCGGTGAGCCGGCAGGTGCGGCTGGTGGGCATTGCCCGTTCAAGCGCCTACTACCAGCCGCACCCGGTCAGCGAGGCCGATCAGAAGCTGATGCGGCGGCTCGATGAATTGCATCTGGAGTTCCCGTTTGCCGGTGCGCGAATGTTGATTCGCCTCGATAAGACGCCGGATGAGGCATACTTCGCGACGCTGCCAGCGATCAAATCGGCAGCTTGATGACCCCGGCGCTTCCACTTATAAACTCGATCTGACTGTCCGAACCAACGGCGCCACCTCTCAGGTTCAGCGTATCGACAACCAATACTGAAAGAAGATAACGAAAACGTCATCACCGGGTCAGTTCCATGTCACTTTGTCTGCGTACAGTTGAAGTCTCGGATTGCAAAAGCCGAATACCTTCGCCGTCGGCCAGAACCACGGCTCGGTGCGCAACGATTTGTCCGCAGACGCGCTGGCGGACTTCGTCTGGAACGCGTGGGAAGGTAGCCTGTTGCGAATGAAACTGGAAGACTTGGTCGAACCGCTGAAAGCCTGCGTGCAACTGATGTTCGATCTGTTTTTCAATTCCGCCACCTACCGTCTCGATCCCCCTGATCTCCTTGTGGTTGGCCTGTCACATTCAAGCTTGAGACGGCCGGTCATCTAAATTACAGGAAAGGCGTCTTATGCAAAACTTTACGTTTCAAAATCCCACGAAGATCATTTTCGGCGAAGGCCAGATTGCCGCGCTCGACGCGAATGTGCCGCGCAACGCGCGTGTGCTGATCACGTGTGGCGGCGGCAGCATCAAGAGCAACGGTGTGCTCGCGCAAGTACAGGCCGCGCTCGGTGAGCGCGCTTGGCACATGTTCGGCGGCATCGAGCCGAATCCCACTTACGAAACGCTGATGGAAGCGGTGGCGCTCGCCCGTGAGAAGAACATCGACTTTCTGCTGGCGGTCGGCGGCGGGTCAGTGATCGACGGGACGAAGTTCATCGCGGCGGCGATGAAGTTTGACGGCGAACCATGGGACATTCTTGCGAAGCAGGCCCCGGTGCGCGATGCGGTGCCCTTTGGCAGCGTGCTGACGCTGCCCGCGACGGGTTCGGAAATGAACAATGGTAGCGTCATCAGCTACCGCGCGAAGGGCGACAAGCTGTTTTTCACGAGCGACGCCACCTATCCGCTTTTCTCGGTGCTCGATCCGAGCACGACCTATTCGTTGCCGCCTCGGCAAATCGCCAACGGCGTGGTCGATGCGTTTGTCCATATCGTCGAGCAATACCTGACCTACCCGGTCGATGCAAAGGTGCAGGACCGCTTTGCCGAAGGGTTGCTGATCACGCTGACCGAAGTCGGCCCGCAAGCGCTCGCGGAGCCACACAACTACAGTGTGCGCGCGAACCTGATGTGGACCGCGACGCTGGCGCTGAACGGGCTCATCGGCGCGGGCGTGCCGCAAGACTGGGCCACGCACATGCTGGGCCACGAGATCACCGCGTTGCACGGACTCGACCACGCGCAAACGCTCGCCATCGTACTGCCGGCGATGCTGTCCGTGCGCAAGGAACAGAAACGCGCGAAGTTGCTGCAGTACGCCGAGCGCGTATGGAACATCACCGAGGGCAGCGAGGACGAACGCATCAACGCGGCGATCACGGCAACCCGTACGTTCTTCGAGACGATGTCCGTCGGAACTCGACTGCGCGACTACGAGATTGGCGGGGGTTCCGTCGAAACGCTGATCGCGAAACTGACGGAGCACGGCATGGTCGCATTAGGCGAGCACGGAGACGTCACGCCGGAAGTCAGCCGCAAGGTCTATGAGGCAGCCGTTTAAGCCCGAACCCGAGACAGTACTACGATGAAGCTAACTAAATTCCTCCTGTTCGCGTGCGCCGCCTTCGCCTCGGTTTCCGGCGCGGCGCTTGCCGACGACAGTACGCTCGCACCTCGCCAAGCGCCCGCGAAGACCATTCCGGTCCCGACAGAAGTCAGCCCCCAATTGCAAAAGCTCATCGCGGCGCCTCTCAATCCCGCCTGGAATGTTTTGTGGACGACGGGCGAGCAATGGAGAACGGCCGCCGACGCACAGGCCGCAAAGGTCATGCAAACGCTCCCGGCCATGCGCGCGCGTCTGGACGTGACGGTGCAGGCATCGACGATCAACGGCGTGAGGGTGCACATCGTGACGCCCAACTATATTCCGCCCGAACATCGCGACAAGGTGCTGGTTCATATCCATGGCGGCTGCTATGAGCTCTACCCTGGCGAGTCGGGCACGGGCGAGGCCATCATCATGGCGGGTCTTGGGCACTACAAGGTCATTTCGGTCGACTACCGCATGCCCCCCGAGGCTTATTTCCCCGCTGCGCTCGACGACGTAGAGACTGTGTATAAGTCGGTGCTCCAGACGAACGACCCAAAGAATGTGGGCGTTTTCGGGACCTCGGCCGGCGGCGCGCTCGTGCTCGAGCTGATGCTGCGCGCGAAGCAGGAAGGGCTGAAAATGCCGGGTGCGATCGCGCCCGGTACGCCGATGTCCGAGCTGACGAAGACTGGGGACTCGTTCTACACGAACGAGAAGGTGGACAACGTGCTGGTCTCGCCCAGTGGGTTCTGCCATGCCGCGGCGGTTGTCTACGCGAACGGTCATGACCTGAAGGACCCGCTGCTCTCACCCGTCTACGGAGATATGCATGGCTTTCCGCCGGCGATTCTGACCACGGGAACACGCGACTTGCTGCTCAGCAACACGGTCCGTGTGCACCAGAAGCTTCAGCAGTCCGGCGTCGATGCACAACTCGAAGTCTTCGACGGAATGTCGCACGCTCAGTACCAGATGGATGATCGCGTGCCCGAGGATAAAGCGGCATTCGCAGAAATCACTCAATTCTTCGACAAGCACCTCGGCCATTGATCCGCATTCGAGAGGAGCGCTTGCGCTCCTCAGCACGGCTTGGTCCTCCCAGCGTGTCACCCGGTGTTGAGGACCCGGCGTGCAGGCCTCTTTGAGCGAACACTGCTGGCAATTCGAACTCCAATGCTTACTGAGTGTCAGGCCGCGCTCAATGGTTGAGAATTGCCAGATGCGCCGCTCGCCTCCCGGACAGTGCTGCGAGAGCAAATGCGCTGGATGCTCCGAGCGCCTTGAGAGTTTTTTTCATGAAAATCTCCAAGGAAAATTTACCGCGCATGAGTTCAGCAGCGACTGTCAGCTACTGAAATCCATACGAGAGGGGCCGTTGATCCGAGAACAATCAATGGATGCACCGCAACTCTGTCGACGATGTCTGGAAATGAATTATTGAAAGTTCCATAGTTCATGACATGACGAGAGCGTAGCTTGCGTCCAGTAAGCGGGGAGGATCGAAGGTCGCTTTTAAGCGCTCCCGATCTTGTTGAGCCGGCTCTCGTGCAGTTCGCCGAAATCGTTGTGGCAGTAGTTGTCCGGCGCGTGGCGCTTCAGCCTGGCCCAGAGGTATTCGACCGGGTTCATCCGCGCGTACGGCGGCAGACGCGCGATCTGGATGTGTCCGTCCAGGGGGTGCAGGTACTCGCGCACCAAACGACTGCAATGCGCCTGCAAACCATCCGACATCACCAGCAACGTTTGCTTCAAGTGAGCCTTGAGCGCTTTGAGGAGTTCGACGATCTCCATGCCACCCTTCAGCAACTGGAACAAACGGACGCTTAGCAGACCATGGATGGTTCAAGAAGCGCGATTCATGTAATGCGGGCGGCGCGACGGAACAGCCCGGAACGCTTGCACGCAAAATCGTTGCTGCAATCCATTGGCAATGCCGCCTCGCTGGTCTGGCTCGATGCCGCGCTTGCTCACGCGCGAACGAAGCGCGACTCGAACATGATGGCATCGCCGCGCGGCGCGTGCGGTTGGCGCGGTTCCAACCGCGTGCCACTTGTCTGTGCACCTATCATCAGATTGACCTCGGTCTCGACACCTTTCCGTATAACGACCACACGACAAGCCTCGACTCGCTTCCCATGCCCATAGAAGAGTCGCGCGCGCCGGGCGAACTCAGTCCTGCGTTCTACCGTAGGACGCCGAAGTCTGTCGCACGGCGGGCGACGAACTCGCCGCGCTGGCGAATTTGATCGCCGCTCAAATGCTCGACGCTTTCGCCCCGCCCAATCGATCCGATCAGTCAGGCCATTATGCGATCGCTTAGCACGGCTGATTCGAACTACACCGACTGCCGGGCCTGCGCGATCTGGCCGACGAACTCGCACTGAACTACACCACCGTGGCGCGCGCCTATGCCGAGGCGAAAAAGCGCGGCCTGCGCGATTCACGCGCGGGCAGCGGCACTTTCGTGCGCGGCCGCACCGCGACGCTGCCGCTAAGCGGTGGCAGCAGCATCGAAATGACGATGAACACGCCCCCGAGCCCGCTGACTACGCCGCGCTTCTGCGAGAATCCGCCGCCCGTATGATGGCGAATAGCGACCCGTACCAACTGTTGCGTTATCAGGATTTCGGCGGCACGCCGGCCGACACTGCGGCGGGCGTGGAGTGGTTAAAGCGCCGCCTCGCTCATTGCTCGCCGGACAACGTGCTGGTGTGTCCGGGCATTCACGGCGCGCTCGTCGCACTCGTCTCGCAGCTGGCACGGCCGGGTGCAACCATCTGTCTCGACACGCTCGCCTATCCAGGCATCAAGGCCATTATTCTCCTGAGCCATCCGTCTGGCCTTCAACAACGTCAAGCTGAGCGTCCCCAAATCGGCGGCGAGCCTTCGTTCGCGAATCATGAGCGAACGGTCGCTTATGGCCCGTACGAAGAACCCTACGAGTACTTTTCGGCCGATCCCGTCATTCGCGACCGGTCAAGATTGACGGTCGCGAATGCATAAATGCGATCAGATGATCGAGCCCGAACAGTGCACCTGGCATCGCCGTCGGAAACTTGTAGGCCATCTAGTGCGGTGCGTGCGGATCCAGTCTGGCTGGCCCATGGATGAAGCGTCGTGAGCCACGGCCCCAATAGATGAACCCTTGTATGAATCGTGTGACAGTCAGGGCGACACGGCCAGTCGCCAGCTTCGAAGTGCGTCGTCACGTCAGGTGTCGACAGTCGTCGATTCCAATGGAACGGTAGCCATGTTGCTGTATTCGCAGATTACTAGAGCGGCACAAACGCGTAACCCGCTTGCTGCAGGGTGGTCACGGTGGTCAGCGCGGACAACGACAGCGTCACTCTGGGGTCGATCCATTCGTACTCGAAGTGATGTTCTGCCATCGCCTGGCCACACACTGCGATTGTGATGCCATCCTTCTTCAGTGCATCAATCAACGGCAGATTGGGATTGGGCACACCGAACTGCGCGCGGTAGTGCGCATCGTCGAGCACCAGTGACGTGGCCGGACCAGATGCGACCGCGACGAATTTAAGCTTGCTCAACGGCACGCCCGACGCCACATAGAGATTCACAGCGCGGGCCACGTGGTCAAGCGCCGGGCTCACCTGATCGGGATTTTTTGCGCCCTGCGTCAGAGAGAAGACCACCTTGTACGTGTGCCCCGCCTGAGGCTTGAACGCGCCGTTCGGCAGAAAGTGCATCTTGCCGTAGTCGTGAACGGTCGGCGTGGTCCAGAAGCCGGGCGAATCCATCGTGCCTGCGTGGACGGATAGTGAAGCCGCAGCAAGAGCGGCGGTAGCAACAAAAGTTTTGACTTTGGACATGGCTGGTTGCGGTTTCAACAAGGTCGGCATCTGCTTTGAGGATACCCGACTGTCGTTGCCGCAAAACCGACGAACACATGACAAATTTGTAATTAACTCTTTCTCACTTTGGCGGTTTTCCGCCAAGTGCGCGTGTCGCGATCGCAATTGTCGGAGAGCCAGAAGTTCACCCGTGCACATGGATCGAACTGGACGGCTCGGTGATTAAGATGATCCGCGCACTTAGGACCGTTGGCTCAATGGAGCGGACGTTCAAATGTCTGTGGGAAATCAAGGGCCAACGTCCGTAACTGGCCGGATTGGGAAACAGCATTTTCGCGCCACTAACCTGCGCCACGTTCGTCGCAATGCGAACTGCCTGGGCGGTCCGCGTATATCGTCGCTCACCGACCCACCCGGCGTTCTTCGATCAACGTCGTCGACAACGCGCCGGCGACGATCGGCTCGATGAGCGAATTCCGACTGTCGCGCCGGACAGGAGCCCGACAGCCCGACAGCAGCGGTCGTCCTTAAGTCTTGGGACGCGCAGCTTCGAACGCGTACGCGAAGCCTAGTAGCTTGGCATCGTCGTTTGCGCGGCCGAGAAACGACACGCCGACGGGAATATTGCCGGTTGCAATGCCGTCCTTCACCGAGATCTCGGGAAAGTCGGTCGACGACGCGATGTAGGACGGCGCGTACTCGTCCGGCGAATGGCAGACATATGAGGGATCCTGCTTCCCGTGAATCACTGATGCCGGACAACTCATTGTCGGAAAGAAGAGTGCATCGTATTTTCCGTCGTCCATGATTGCGGTCAGTTGCGCGCGCAGTCCGGGAATCGTGCGCGTCAGGATGGAGATGTACGCCGGCGAATCCGTCGTCTTCGTCTGTGAGTTCTCGACGAGACCCTTGTAGCGGTCCGGATTGATCAGCCTGGTGCCGTTGCCCGTGAGCGCGTCCAGCGACGTCATGAACGCGCCCATGTCTTCTGGTTGTCCGGCCGGCAGCGACGCCAGATAGGCATTGAATTGCGGGCGGAATTCCGCGACGCCAACAGGGCCGAGCACAACATTCCACAGGTTCTCGAACACCTTCGGAAGCGTCACGTGCACAACGCGGGCACCCGCGCTTTCCAGCGTCTTCTCATCCTCGAGCGCGATACTGTGGACATCCGGATTGCTGCCGTCAAAATTGTCGACTACTGCTATCGTGCGGCCCTTTAGCGCATGTGCGTCGAGCGACGCTGTGAACGGAGTCCACGGCTGCGGGATTGTCTTCGAGGCGGCGTCGGCATCGTCCTGGCCGCGAATTACGTCGAGCACGATTGCCTGATCGCGCACGTTACCGGCAATCACGCCTGGGTCGTCAGCCGTCAGTGACAACGGAATGATGCCCGCCCGGCTTGTCAGCCCGAGCGTCGGACGCATGCCGACTGTGCCCGTTACGCTGGCGGGACCGCGGATTGAACCGCTGGTATCGGTGCCAAGCGCGAACGGCGCGAAATGTGCAGCGACTGCCGCCGCGGAGCCGCTACTGGAGCCCGACGCATCGCGCAACGGGTTGAACGGATTGACGGTCTGACCGCCGTACGAGCTGTAGCCCAGCCAGCCATACGATGCGGCGAGTTCGGACATGTTGGTCTTTCCGAGCAGGATCGCGCCGTTGTGCAGTAGCCTATCGACAACTGACGCATTTTTATCAGGTTTTGAAGTCGCTAGCGCAACGGAACCGCCACTTGTCACGATACCCTTTGTGTCGTAGTTGTCCTTTGCAAGGAACGGGATCCCGCCGAGCGGCTTATCGGCGGAGGGTTCGTGCCTGGCATGGGCATCATCCCAAGCCTTCGCCTGCGCGAGAGCGTCAGGATTGAGCGCGATTACCGCGTCGAGCGCCTTCCCGCGCCTGTTGTTTTTGTCGATTTCCGCAAGGTACGGGCTGACCACGTCGACCGCGCTCACATCGCCTTCGTCAAGCGCCTTTCTCAACTCAGGGATGTGCATTCTCACGATTGCGCCAGATGCGATATGCGCTTGCGCCATTGCGGGCACTGCACTCACCGTCGCGACCGCCACTGCCGCCCAACTTCTGCTTGGTAACATCCATACTCCCGTGCATGCCTGCCATTCGTCAATTACCGCAACATGCGGCGGACGCATAATGCAATGTCCATGCCAATGTTGGAGTGCGTATCGCTGGAAAAGAGCGCGAGCAGACGTCTGACAAAGGTGCGAGGAAGCACGACGGCACCAGGATGGCACAAAACTGGTCACCGACCCGGTGCGATCCACTAATGGGTCGGCGACGGTCCGGCAAGGTGGGTCTGATATGGAGAGGATCGCGTTTGGGCAGCGCCCGGCACTCAGCCGACCAGCAAGTGAATCTGGAATATGCGACTGATAGCGCGACGAACGACGACTCCGGAGCATAGAAATTTCCTTCGCACCTGAACACAAGACGGCGATTTCCCGGGTCGTAGCAGCCGTCGCCGTCGCGCAGTAACGACTGCCGTGTCCCTCTCCTCGACTTCCGAAGACTGTGACTAATCCGACGACGACCACATCCGGGATGGCAACGGCTGAAGTTGTTAAGCGTCGCCCGGACCGTCACTGTCGCAAGCCGACCCCGAAGCGGGCACTAGGACTCGCTCGCCCGATGTCCGCCGCCCCGCCTACCGGCCGTTTGACCCGCAGCAACCTTAGCCGTTTTCCAGCGGCCATTGACCGGGAGCAGACTTCGCCTGGCACCGAGCAAGCTTTCGCCCCTGCGAGGCCGCACTGGCCCACCATGGATTGCGACAGCTCGATACCTGTATGATTGTTGGCATCCGGCGCGACGATCAAATGAGCAAAGACCGGTCGCGGTGCGCCTCGCCCGCCGAGCCGGACGGTCACCGCGGCGTCGCCCGACTGTGGTTTCGCGCACGAGGGCGAGGAGATTGCGGCCGCCCTCGACGGCATCCTGACGGCGAGTACGGCGAGCCTCGTTGTCCGCGCCGCGCTCGACGGCATCTTCATTGCGAATTTCCGTAAAGAGAAGGTCGTGGCCTGAAGGTGTCGAACCAAATCGCTTAGGGCGCCTGGATCGCGGGTGGCTTTGCGGATTTGTGGAGGCAGGAAATATGTCCCGGTCTAGTCCTCTACAGTGGTCCAGACGGTCCGCTTTTGTTAACTATGCAGTTGCAGTTCTGTCGGTTGCTGTGGCGCTCGTCGCCGCGCTGCTATTAGAACCTCACATGCAAAGTAGCCCGTTCGTATCGCTGTCTCTTTGCGCGATCATGTTTAGTGCCTGGTTCGGTGGCCTCGGCCCGGGTTTGCTCGCGACCGCACTGTCCGTTGTGGGTTTCACTTATTATTTTGTCCCGCCGGTCAATTCGTTCGACGTTGCGCCTACGGACTTGCCGCGCATCATCTTGCTTGCGGTGACAGGCCTCTTTGTGGTGTGGCTGAACGTTTCGCGAAGAGGTGCTGAAGGCGCGTTGCGGCGGAGTGAGGCCTATTTGGCTGAAGCTCAACAGCTAAGTCATACGGGGAGTTTTGGTTGGAAGGTCGCCAGCGGCGACCTGGTCTGGTCGAAAGAAACGTATCAGATATTTGGAGCGGAGGAAACGGTCGAGCCGACGATCGACCTCGTCCTCCAACGTGTTCATCCCGATGACCGGGAACTTGTACGGCGTGAAATAGCTCGTGCGGCGCAAGGCGGACAAGACTACGAGTACGAACACCGTCTTCTGATGCCGAATGGAGCGATCAAACACTTGCACGTCCGAGCCCATCGTGTGAAATACCAATCGGGCGCCGAGGAAATCGTTGGTGCACTAACGGACGTCACGGCAACGCGGGAAGCGCAAGAAGCATCGCACACCGCGCAGGCTAACCTCGCGCGCGTCGCTCGTGTAACAGCCCTTGCACAGATGAGTGCCTCAGTTGCGCATGAAGTGAATCAGCCCCTCGCTGCCATCGCCACTTACGCCGCAGCTGGCTTGCGCTGGCTGACCCGCGAAGTTCCGGAAGTAGATGAGGCGCGCGCCTGCGTGAGTCACATTCTCGAAGAAGCCAATCGGGCGGGCGAAGTGATTCGGAGCGTTCGCGATGTTGCCAGAAAGGCAGATCCGGAGCTGACCCCACTCGACATCAACGAGGTCATCGACGAGGCGGTCGCTCTTCTAAAGCCGGACGCGCTCAGACATTGCGTGACAGTGCAGCTGCAGCTTGCGTCGGAATTGCCCTTGGTGCGCGGCGACCGGGTCCAACTACAACAAGTGATCATCAACCTTGCAATCAATGGTGTCCAAGCCATGGCGACAGTCGCCCGTCGCGCGCGCGTGCTGACCATCCGAACTGAACAGCGGGAATCCGACCAGGTGCTCGTGGCCGTAGAGGACGTCGGCATCGGCACGGGGCCCGAAGGTCTGGACCGGCTTTTCAGCGCGTTTTACACGACGAAGCCGGATGGTATGGGTATGGGACTGTCCATCTGTCGTTCGATCATCGAAGCTCACGGAGGGCGGGTGTGGGCGTCGCGCAATATCGGCCCGGGGATGACATTTCAATTTACGGTGTCCGCGTATCGTTCGCGTTGCCCTCTCTGAGGACGGCTTGTCTTGCGAGGGCGGCCGATCGCCAATCGGTTGCGATGGACCGTTCGTGGCCGGACAGAGCCGGATGACGACTGGCTCAAGGCGACCCTTCATGGTCCCGCAGGTTTAGTCGCTAAGGAGTTAAGTCTTCGCGATTTGTGAAGACCTCAGTGTGCTGCGGCCAGAACGGGAACGATGCTCAAACGAGTGAGAGAACAGGCAGCAGTGGAGTGGTCTAATTTCCTCGGACAAGTCGATAGGAGGACAATCCGGAATCGACGAGGAAAAAGAGCAAGATGACAAGAAGGCGCCGACAATTTGATGCCACCTTCAGGCTGGAAGTGGTACGGATGGTACGTGACCTTTGGGCTATCTGTCGCCCGCTGCCTACGAGGCGAAACCGACAGTGAAAGAACCTATCTGCCTGTCCGAAATAACTTGACCACTACAGCTACCTCCTTAGGGCTCGTAAACGATTGGTATGCGCGATCAAATGTCACGCGTGCGCGGGATAACAACTGCCTGGCCGTGCAATTTGCCTTCCGCATCGAGAAGTTGCCACAGTGTTGCTTCCTCGATTATGAAGCGCTGGCCTGACTTGGTGACACGCACGCCCTTGTAGCCTGCCTCATAGCCGAGCCGCTGTACGCGTGCGAGGAACTGCTGCCGCTCCTCGCGATTCGGGGCCTCAGCGGAGAGCCGGGACGGCAGTCGGGTGATTTCATCCCAGCTATATTCAAAGCGGCGCTGCGCGGCCTTATTGCCATAAATAAAGACCGGGTCGGGGTCGGTGTTGTGCGCAAGTACTGCGAACGGTGCACTCTCATAGAGCCATTCGGAAGCTTCGACCACGGTCATGGCCTGCGGCACTAGGGGGAGACCCAGCGCCCGAGCGTAACTATCGGTAAGCAACTGGTAGAAAGCTGGATTGCGGTGGAGTGGAGTCATCTAAGGCATCTCTACGGAGATCGTGGGCTCTGTGCACAGGCGGAGGCGTTCACGATACAGCATCTTCAGGCGAAGTTTTTTGCGCCCAGCACAACCGGCATTGATCGCTTCGAGCGCGGCGAGATTCGCGCCGTTTTTGTCGATGGTCACCGTCTCGGGCTCGAGGTTCTGGGCGATCAGTAGCGCCAGGCGGCAGCCTTGTCACGGTAGGCACGCAGCAGGAAGTCAACTGCGTTGCCCGTCTTGTCCACCGCGCGGTACAGATATTTCCGTTGCCCCTTGACCTTGATGTACGTTTCGTCGATCCGCCAGCTCTTACCGATCGGGCGCTTGTGATGGCGAAACGCTTTCTCAATCACCGGCAGCAGCTTGATGGCCCAACGGTGCACCGTAGAATGATCGACCTCAATGCCGCGCTCGGCCATCATTTCTTCGAGGTGTCGCAGGCTCAGCGGATAGGCGACGTACCAGCGCACGCACGTCAGCATCACGTCGAGGGGATACTGCAAGCGTTTAAGCATTTGGGCGACTGCCGGGTTCAACGTCTTCATCGGTCTTTCAGTCGTTCATGTTGTCAGGCACATCATAGCGGGGCGCCTTATTGCGGCAGAACCTTAGTGACGACAGTGGGAGGATTGCCATATCAATGCATTTCCAGATACCAGATGCCTTAAGAGCCTTGGTCATGTCACTTGCGCCAAAGCGTGGCCAACGAGAGTCACCCACCTAGCCCAGCCTTCGCCATCATCCCGAGCGCCACGCAGATCAAGACTCCTGCGAAACCCACTTGTACGTGCAGCGCGCAGAGACGGTGCGAGATCCGCCGCCCGGTCACCATGCCGGCGGCCGTCGACAGGCTGAACCAAAGCGTCAAGTCGAGCGGCAACGCCACGCCGTGCAGGACCGTCGCGACAACACCGCCGCTGCCGACCAGCGCGATCACCATTAGCGACGTGGCAACGATGCCATGCATGGATACGTTGGTGAGCTTGCGCAGCATTGGCACGATGATGAAGCCACCGCCCACACCGAGAAGTCCCGTCATCAGTCCTGTCAACGCACCGGTTGCCGCGAGAGCGGCCGCCGTGGTCCACGACCAGATCAGTCGCCCGGTGTCCGGATTCATGCGGCCGACACAAAGCCGCGAGTGCGGGCGGTCCGGGCGCCCGCTTAGCAAAGCGTGTGACAGCAACCTTCCCGCCACTACCAGCATGACGGTAGCAAACAGTGCCAATAGCACGCGTTGTGGTAGCGCGTGCGCGAGGCGTACACCGAGCGAGGTCAGCGGTACGCCCGCTGCAGCCATGAATAGCGCGGCGCGATAACGGACGAGCCGCCTCTGGAATGCTTCAAGCGCGCCGATAGCAGCGCTGCCCGCCACGGCGACCAGCGCGACCGGCGTCACCTGCTGCATCGGCCAGCCCATGCCGGCCACCAGCGCCGGAACGGCCAGGATGCCGCCACCCGCGCCAGTCAGGCCGAGCACCGCGCCAACGATGGCGCCAAGGATAAGTGAAGTCAACATGAGAAATCCGAGAGGTAATTAGCCACCGCTGCGTTAGCTCACAAGTTCAGGCGACGCCAGCCATGCGCGCCGCTTGAGCATCCCGTGCCAGTACATCGGCGGCAGAATGCGCTCCTTCAGCAGGCACGCGAGGCGCGACGGTTGTTTGCCGTCGATCAGGCAGGTTGGCAGCGGGAACCTGTTGCGATCGCGCCGGCCCGGCCCTCAGGTTCCTGGTGTCCATCGACCTCTCCTGTTGCTTCTATTGATTACGTGCATCCGGTCAGATTGCGTTGAGGGGAATCTTGAGATACGACACTCCGTTATCTTCGGGATCGGGCATATGTCCGGCGCGCATGTTGACCTGCACTGACGGCAGCATCAGCACCGGCATGTTGAGTGTCGCGTCGCGCGCGGTGCGCATCGCAACGAAGGCCTCCTGGTCGATACCGTTGCGTATGTGGATGTTGTGTTCGCGTTCCTCGGCTACCGTGCTGACAAACTGCAAAGGCCGCCCACCGGGCTGGTAGTCGTGGCACATGTACAGCTTCGTGTCCGCCGGCAGGCTCAAGACCTTGTTAATCGACCGGTAGAGCGTACGGGCGTCGCCGCCGGGAAAGTCGCAGCGCGCGGTACCGTAGTCGGGCATGAAGAGGGTGTCCCCGACAAAGGCTGCGCTGCACTCGCCGTCGCTGACCACATAGGTCATGCAGGCCGGCGTATGTCCCGGGGTATGGATGGCGCGCGCCTGCAACGCCCCGACGGCGAATGTTTCGCCGTCGGAAAGCAGGTGATCGAACTGGCTGCCATCGTCCGCTAATCGCGAGCCGGCGTTGAACAGCTTGCCGAACACGTCTTGCACTCGCGTCACGTGCGCGCCGATCGCAATCTTTCCGCCGAGCCTTTCCTTCAGGTAGGGCGCGGCGGACAGATGGTCGGCATGCACGTGAGTTTCGAGAAGCCACTGGACCTTCGCACCCAGCTCATGAACGCGAGCTATGAGCTTGTCGGCTGCGGTCGTGCCGGTACGGCCTGACTTCGGGTCATAGTCGAGCACACTGTCGATCACTGCACAGTCGCCCGTGTGCACATCCAGCAAAAGGTAGCTGACCGTCCAGGTGGCGGGGTCGAAGAAGCCTTCGATCAGCATGGGGCTCGCGGTACTCATATTAAGGCCAAGGAAAGGGCGCGGTTAATACGACTTGTACGGCAGGAACTTGCCAGATAGCAGCACCTTGACACGGTCGCCTTTCGGATCGGCCTCACGCTGGATATCCATCGAAAAATCGATCGCGCTCATGATGCCGTCGCCGAACTCTTCGTGAATCAGTTCCTTGATCGTGGTGCCATACACACTGACGATTTCGTACCAGCGGTAGATCAGTGGATCGGTCGGCACTGCGGTCTCGAGCGAACCCTTGTACGGCACGATCTGCAACCACGCAACGGCCTCGTCCGGCAGTCCGAAAATCTCGCCGGCAATCTCGGCCTGATGCTTGCTAAAGGTCATCTGACCAAGGCACGCGGCCGTCGTCCACTCCTTGCTCTGGCCGATCTTCCCGGCAACCTCACTCCACTTCAGGCCCTTCGCGACCTTGGCGGAAACGATCATCTGCGTTACTTCATTGCGGCTGGAAATCATGGTTGGTTCCTTGGGTAAAAAGTCAGGCAATCACCTTGAGATTGGGTCCGGCAGCCCGCGCGACCGCGGCCGGCGCGGCTGCGCCGTCATCGAGCCCGGGATAAACGAGCCGCGTTGCGGCGGCGGCTACACACTCGGTATCGGGCCGGTTGCCGTGGGGGGCGCTCAGGTCTTTCGAACGCCGCACCAGAAAGTCGACCAGATAATTGCGGATGCGGTAAAACTGTGGGTGATGGTGCATGGTCTCGCGCTGACGGTTAGCCGGCAGCGTGTTGACGACGATCTCGGCGATCCGGGCGCGCGGCCCGTTGCTCATCAGCATGATCTTGTCCGACAGCAGAATCGCTTCGTCGACGTCGTGCGTGATCATGAACACGGTTTGCTCCGTCGCGGTGCATATTTTCAGCAGTTCATCCTGGATCACGCCGCGCGTCAAAGCGTCGAGGGCGCCGAAGGGCTCGTCGAGCAGCAGCATACGCGGCTCGATCGCAAACGCCCGTGCGATGCCGACGCGCTGCTTCATCCCGCCCGACAACTCCGACGGCTTCTTCTTTTCGGCGCCCTTCAGCCCGACCATCTCGATGAAGCGAGCGCCGTGCGCCGCGATCTGCTCGCGTGTCCAGTCCGGATAGCGCGAGCGCACCGCGAACGCAATGTTGCCTTCCACTGTCATCCACGGCAGCAGCGCATGGTTCTGGAATACCACGCCACGATCGAGCCCCGGTCCGGAAATCTCGCGGTTGCGCACGATCACGTGCCCCTCGCTGGGCTGCTCCAGACCACTCAGCACATTCAGGATGGTGCTCTTGCCACAGCCGGAATGGCCGATTACGCAAATAAATTCGCCCTGCTCGATCGTGAAGCTGACGTTTTCGAACACCGGGGGCAGGTCGTCGCGATAGCGCTTGGTGAGTCCTTCGACGCTGACGAAACTCGTCGCGCCGGACGTCTGGGCATTCGACTTAA
>NZ_JAQQEU010000005.1:0-206967 GCF_046026895.1 Paraburkholderia sediminicola | reverse complement strand
AATTTTGATATGTATGACGTGCACTCTGAGTGGGCGCAACGATAACGACGCTATAACGCATCCAAAGGATCTAGCAAGACGAACAGAAGCGGAAAGCGCAAACTCGTGGCTCACGCAACCGCATGCTTGCGCATCACGCGCTCGACCACACCCATATAGTGATCGAGATCAGGCGTCGCACGATTCTGCTCTTTTGCGCGGTCGTCCCATTTACGCAGACTCAACGCATCTTCCGCATAGGGCTTTCCCAGAAACGCCTGGGCCTCTTCCCTGCTGAAGATGCCGCCCTGCAATTCCAGACTCCGCACCGAATCGGCGGAAAGCTGTCCTAAGTACGTGGCGTCGATTGCGCATAGGCAGCGCTTGGCGTCGACGTGCAAGCGGATCGGCTCCAGCACCGCGTCCGACAACACCGGCCGCAAGAACGGCAGCGCGAAATACTGATGTAGATCGTCGATGCCCCGCTCGGTCGGCGTGTCGCCTTGCAGATTCAACAGATGCCCGAGGTCGTGCAAAAACGCGGCTGCAACCAGCTCGTCGCCGGCACCCGCCCCTTCGGCCAGCGCACCGCTTTGCAAAGCATGTTCGAGTTGGGTCACCGGCTCGCCGCTATAAGCCAGATTGCCGTATTGCGCGAATAACGAGCGGATGTCTTTCAGACTCAATGCCACTCTCTTACTCCCAAGGTAATGAAAAGGTCTTTAGATTGGTGAAGCTCTTCATCGCTTCCTGAACCCCTTCCTTATAGCCAAGCCCGGAGTCCTTGATACCGCCGAACGGCGTCAGCTCGATCCGGTAGCCGGGCACCTCCCACACGTTGACCGTCCCCACGCGCAATTCGTTGATGAAGCGCGTGATCGCGTCCTGCCGGTTCGTACACACCCCCGACGACAACCCGAACGGCGTGCCGTTGCTGATGCGAATGGCGTCGTCGAGCGTGTCGAAGGCAATAATCGGCGACACGGGCCCGAAGGTTTCCTCGCGCACCAGCGTCATCGACGGCTCGACGCCGTCGAGCACCGTCGGCGCATACAGCGCGCCCTCGCGCTGGTTGCCGATCCGCAGCCGCGCGCCGCCCGCAATCGCTTCGTTCACGCGCGCTTCGAAAAGCTGCGCGGCAGCGGCATCGATCACCGTGCCCATCTGATTGGACGCATCGAATGGATCGCCGAATGACCAGGCCCGCGTCTTCTCCACGACGAGCTCGGCGAAATCCGCCGCGACACGCTGTTGCACCAGCATCCGCTTGACCGCGGTGCAGCGCTGCCCGGAGTTTTTGTACGAGCCCTGCACGGCCAGCGTCGCCGCGCGTTCGAGATCGGCGTCGTCGAGCACGATCAGCGGATCGTTGCCGCCCAGTTCCAGCACGACACGCCGGTAAGCGGCCTTCGCCGCGATGTATTTGCCGATCGCTACGCCCCCCGTAAAGGTGACGAGCTCCGCCGACGCATGCGTGATCAACTCGTCGGCGATTTCGCGCGGATCGCCGGTCAGCACCTGCAGCATCGGCGCGGGCAAGCCAGCTTCGTAGAGGACGTCGGCCAGATAGAGCGCCGACAGCGGCACCTTCTCCGACGGCTTCAGCAGTACCCGATTGTTCGTCGCGATCGCCGGGGCAACCTTGTGCGCGACCTGGTTCATCGGGTGATTGAACGGCGTGATCGCGACGATCACACCCGCGAGCGGCTCGCGCTGCGAAAACACCCGCCGCTTCTTGCCGTGCGGCGTCAGATCGCAGGAGAAGCTTTGGCCGTCGTCGCGCAACGCTTCGATCGACGCGAACTTGAACACATCCGCGACGCGGCCGATCTCGTACCGCGAGTCCTGCTTCGACAAACCCGATTCGAGCGAGATCAGATCCGACGCCTCTTCGGTCCGCTCGCGCATCAGCACGGCCGCGCGCTCCAGAATCTGCGAACGCTCGTAACGCGTGAGTGTCGGCCGATAAGCCACCGCGTAGTCGAACGCCGCGCGCACGTCGTCGATGCTCGCCAACGGGACCGTGCCCACCCGCGTGCCCGTATAAGGATCGAACACGTCGAGCGTGCGCGTGCGGGTGGCGCGCTTGCCTTCGAGCCGCAGCGCTTCCGCCCGGAAGGCCGGATGGTCCCGCGGCGTGGCGTTCATGATGCCGCCACGCGATTCAGCGCGATATCGAAGATATCGAAGTTGCGCAGCCGTTTACCGCCAGCGGCGCCGGCCGGCAACGCTTCGACACGCCGGTTGAACAGCAGCGGCACTTCCTGCTCGGAAATGCCGCCGTGCGAACGCAACGGCACGGTCAACCCGGACAGGTCATGTTCGTCGCGCCGCGTGCCGAGCACGACATGCTTCGTGCTGACCACGACGACATCGCCGACGCGGTCCTCCGGCAACTCGAAGCGCCGGCACGCCTCGCGGTTGTCGAGCACGACCTCGATGCCCTGCAGCCGCCCAATGCGCTCGATCACCAGCGCGGCATCGACGTCGCGCGGCAGGTAAACCGTCGCGAACGACCCGAGCGCGCCATGATGCACGACGTACGGATCGGTGATCGGCAGGATCACGCGCGCCGTTTTCGCGCCGAGCCAGTCGTCCAGCACGTCCTGCAGATAAATCACGTTCGGCTCTCCGGTGCGCGGATCGTGCTTGGCGTTCATCCCATGGTCGGCGGTCAGTCCGATCACCCAGCCGAGCGCGTCGAGCTTCGCCAGATAGCCGTCCATCATCGCGTAGAACGCGTTCGCGCCTTCGGTGCCGGGCGCCCATTTGTGCTGGATGTAATCGGTGGTCGACAGATACATCAGGTCGAGCTTGCGCGTCTGCGCGAGCCGCACGCCGGCGGCGAACACGAATTCGGACAGCCCCGCGCTGTACACGTCGGGCAACGGCAAGCCGACCAGATCGAGCACTTCGTCGATGCCGTTTTCTGCGCGCGTCGCCTTGTCGGCTTTTTCCGCCGAGAAGCAGATGCCCTTCAGTTGCCAGCCGAGCAGGCTGCGCAGCTTGTCCTTCGCGGTGACCACGGCCACCGCGGCGCCCGCGTCGGCGGCGGCGGCGAGCAACGTGCCGGCGCGCAGATAGGCGGGATCGTTCATCATCACTTCCGCGCCGGCGCCGTGGTTCGCGTCCGGGTCCCAGAAGTAATTGCCGCAGATGCCGTGCACCGAGGGCGGCACGCCGCACACGATCGACAGATTGTTCGGGTTGGTGAACGACGGGATCACGCAGTCGCCCTTGAAAGCCGAACCGCCCTCGAGCATCTTGCCGATGAACGGCGCGACGCCGGCCGCGACCGCGGCTTCGAGATAATCGAACTCGCAGCCGTCGACACACACCACCACGGTCGGCTGTGAAGGGAGCCGGTAGCTGCGGCCGTTGACTTCAATCGTACGTTGACCTGAATTTGCCATCATTGCCTTCCATGCGTGCGTGGCACGCGTGCTGTCGTTAATCCTTCGCAGTCAATCTTGCCGGGCTCGGTCGCTCGAAACCGGCGCGGCCTTCAACCTCGACGCCCCGCCCGGCGGCCCCGCCGTCTCGCAGGCCGCATGCGCGCGCTGCAGCCCGCCGTTCACATGCGCGCGCATCAGCGTCGCCGCACGTTCGGCGTCGCGCGAGGCGAGCGCCGTCAGAATCGCGCGATGCTCGGCCAGCGAGCGCTCCATCGCATCGGCATGCACCACCAGCGCGGCACGCCGGAACAGGCTCAACTCGCTCACCAGCCGTCGATACGTTTCATACAGCTTCCGGTTGCCCGATGCCGCGACCAGCGCGTCGTGAAACGCCACATTGGCGCGCGCGTACGCATCGTGATCGTGCGCATCGGCTGCGGCACGCATCGCATCCGACCAGTCGCGCAACACCGCGAGCTTCGCTGCGTCGATGCGCGCCGCCAGCATCCGGCACGCCGCTTCTTCGAGCACCGCGCGCACCGCGTAAATTTCGTCCGCCTCCGCCAGCGACACCGTCCGCACGAACACGCCGCGATTCTTCTCGGTGCGCACGAGGCCGGCCTGTTCCAGCGCGCGAAACGCCTCGCGCACCGGTCCGCGCGACACCTGCAGGCGCGCAGCCCAATCGGCTTCGTTGAGCTTGTCGCCGGGCGCGAGCGCCCCTTCGACGATATGCCGCTCGATCTCGTCGCGCACCAGCGTCGTCAGCGAATGCCTGCGCACGACATCGATCGGATCGACAGAAGCAGCCAGCATATATTCGGTCATTTTGACAAATTTTGCCACATCGCAATGTGTTCGCACGCCGTTACGGCACGCAAACACACGCAGCGGAATTGCGCGTCAGTCGACCCGACGGCGTGGGACGCGCGCGGCGATCACGAGCAGCGCGGCCAGCGAGACCAACAGCAGAATCAGCGACAACGCGGAGGCCGGCAGGTAATAGCCGCGCTCCACCTGCCCCACGACGACGATCGGCACCGTCGCGAAACCCGGCGGATAGACGGTGAGCGTGGCGCCCAGCTCGCCGAGTGACAGCGCAAAGCCGAGCGCGAGACTGGCGCGTATCGCCGGCACCAGTTGCGGCAGCACCACGCGGCGCAGCACCATCGACGGCGGCGCGCCGAGACTGGCCGCCGCTTCGCGCAGGACCGTCAGCTCCGGGCGCAACGCGGCGGCCGCGCAGCGGTAGCAGAACGGCAGCACCAGCGCGAGCTGCACGAACACCACGATCGCCGCAGAACTCGACAGATCCACCGGCCGCTTGTGATACGCGATCAGCACCGCGAGCCCGAGCACCACGCTCGGCACGCCGTTGGGCATCATCGCGATGGTGTCGACGAACGCGCCCAGACCACGCCGGTCGCGTCCTTCGAGCGCGAGCGCGAGCCACAGCCCGAGGATCGTGCCGAGCACCGCGACGCCCATGCCGACTTCGAGGCTGGTCCTCAACGCGTCGAAGTCGCTCGAACCGAGGCGCTCGAACCAGCGCAGGCTGAAACCGTCGGGGAGGATCGTGCCGGACCAGTGCGAGGCCACGCTCGACAGCGCGACGACCAGCACCGGCAATACGAACAGCCAGAAGCACAGCAACCCGGCAAAGCCGAGAAACAGCCCGCCGAGCATGCGCACCAGCAGGCTGTGGCGCACCGGCCGCGCCTTCTTGTGCATGACCGGCAACACGGTCGGGTCGAGTTCAACGGCCATGGCCCGCTCCTTTCACCTTGCGACGGTTGACCCGGCGGTACAGCGCGTACAGCGACAACGACATCATCAGCATCACGACCGCGCCGGCGGCGGCGCTCGGCAGATCGAGGTCGACGGTGGCGGAACTGTAGATCGCCACCGGCAGCGTGATCAGATGCGCGCTGCCGAGCACGAGCAGAATGCCGAACTCATTCAGCGTCAGCAGGAAACAGAGGATGGCGCCCGCCGCGATGCCTGGCCACGCGAGCGGCAGGATCACCTTGAACGCGACCATCGAGCCGCTCGCGCCCAGGCTGCGCGCGGCTTCGATCAGACGCCGGTCGAGCAGCGCGAACGAAGCCAGGGTCGGACGCACGACGAACGGCGCGTAGAACACCACTTCCGCGAGAATCACGCCGCCGACGCCGAACAGGAAGTCGAGCGGCGGCGCCTGCAGATTGAAGAGCCGCTGCAAGCCGATGCTCACCGAGCCTTGAGAGCCGTACAGAAAGATCAGCGTGAACGCGACCAGAAACGACGGGAACGCGACGAACAGTTCGAGAAAGCGCGTGATCATCCGCGCGCCGGGAAACGGCTTGAAGAACAGGATCGACGCCAGCGCCACGCCGAGCACCGACGCGAGACCCGCGCTGGCGAACAGGATCCACAGCGTCGTGCCGATCACGCCGCGCGTTTCGGGATTGCCGAAGAAGCTCGAATAAGCCTGCAAGCTCAGGCCGTGCGAGCCGGTCAGACTCAGCATCACCAGACGCACGAGCGGGTAGATGACGAGCGGCCCGAGCACCACCACGGCGATAAAAAGCAGATGCCACTGCGCCGCGCGTTCGCGGCGCTTCACCGCGGCCGTATGCGACGCGGCGCTGGCGCGGCGGCGCGCGTCGGCGGCAGCGTCTGCCGCGCTGAGCGGCGCGGGCGTGTCAGGGGTGGATAAGGACGACATCGTCAGCCTCGTAACGCAGGGAAACACGTGCGCCCTTCACCGGCATCATGCCTTGGCCGCGCTGCAGGGTGACGAGCACCGGCTCGTTGGGCAGCGCGTCGAGCGTGACCTGCACCGACAGCACCGCGCCGTACCATTCGACCGACGTGATCGCGCCATGCATCTGCCCTTCGCCGAGCGGCACGATGCGCAGCGCCTCGGGACGCAAACAGGCGACCCGCTCGCGCTCGTTGTAGCGCACGTCGTCCATCGCGAACGCGAGCTGCGGCGGCAGCAGATTGGCCGCGCCGAGATAGCGCGCGACGAAGCCGTCGGCGGGTGTGTCGTACAACTGCTGCGGCGTGCCGAGTTGCGCAATGCGCCCTTCGCGCATCAACAGCGTGCGGTCGGACAGCACCAGCGCGTCGTCCTGATCGTGCGTCACGCAGAGGATCGTCAGATTCGGCAAGCGCTCGTGCAGCGCCTTCAGTTCGGAACGCACCGACGCGCGCAGATTGGCGTCGAGTGCGGACAGCGGTTCGTCGAGCAGCAGCACGTCGGGCTCGATCACGAGCGCGCGGGCGAGCGCCACTCGCTGCTGCATGCCGCCCGACAGCTGCGCGGGCATCACGTGGCCGGCGTCGCCGAGTTGCACCAGCTTCAACACATCCGCGACGCGCCGTGCGATGTCGCGCGACGGCGCACGGCGCGCGCGCAGACCGAACGCGACGTTCTCGAACACCGACAGATGCGGGAACAGCGCGTAGCTCTGGAACAGCAGACCGAGATTGCGCTTGTGCGGCGGCACGTGCGTGAGATCGTGGCCGGCCACGGTCAGCGTGCCGGCGAGGCCGTCCGCTTCGATGAACCCGGCGATGAAGCGCAGCAAGGTCGTCTTGCCGCAACCGCTGCGGCCGAGCACGGTGAGCAACTCGCCGCGCTGGATGGTCAGCGACAGGTCGTCGAGCACCGTGCGGGTGCCGAAGCGCACCGTCAGATGGTCGATCTGCACGCCGCCCGGCGTGTTCGAACCCGCGGCATCGAGCGCGTCCGGTGACGCGTCGAGCGCGCCGGGGTGAGCAAGACTGACCGTATTCACCGGGTGGATCCTCCAACAAGATTATTGCTATGCGGCGCCTGCCGATACCCGCAGACGCCGCCTGACTCAGTTACGTCAATTGACTACGCCGCAAACGGCGGCTTACTTCGGCTTGACCACTTCGGTCTGCTTGCCCGACGAGCCGATCACCTCACTCTTCCAGCGCGCGGTCCAATCGGCCTTCTTCGCCATCACGTGGTTCCAGTCGACCGGAATCAGCTTCACGCCGGAGATGGCCTGCTTGACCGCTTCGCCGTTCTTGCCGGCGAGCGGCACGTCGGTGCGGCCCGGAATGCCGAAGATGTCCGGCACCCTGCCCTGCACTTCCGTCGACATCAGGTAGTCGATCAGCTTCTTGCCTTCAGCCTGGTTCGGACCGTTCTTGATCAGACCGATCGCGTACGGCAACTGGAAGGTGGTCGGCTGGCCGCCGGGCTCGGCCGCGAGGAACACCGGCTTGAGCGACAGGCCGCCGTTGGCCGCGTCGTCCAGGTCCATTTGAAGGTCGCCATTGGCGACGGCGATTTCGTTGCGCGACAGCAGCACGTCGAGGTAGCCCGTGCCCTTGGTGTGGAACTTGGCGCTCTGTTCGAGCTTCTTCAGATAGTCGAACGCCTTGTCCTCGCCCATCAGCGACGTGGTCAGGATAATCACCGCCATGCCGTCACCCGCGGTAGCCGGATTCGAGTACGCGACCTTGCCGCTGTAGTCCGGATGCAGCAGGTCCGCGAACGTCTTCGGCTGGTTCTTCGTGACGTCCGGGTTGATCGCGAACGAGAAGTAATTGTTCACGAAGGTCGCCCACGTGCCGTTCGGCGCCTTGGCGATCGCCGGCACGTTCTTGTAGTTGGCGCTCTGGTACGCCTGCAGCAGACCGGCCTGGTCGGCTTGCTGGATGAACGGCGGCAGCGTGACGATCACGTCCGCCTTCGGCTGATCCTTTTCGATGGTCGCGCGGTTCACCACTTCACCGCTGCCCGCCGTGACGATGTTGACCTTCACGCCTTCCTTCTTTTCGAAAGCCGGCAGCACGTCCTTGTAGAGATTTTCCAGGCCGTCGGCGGTGTACAGCACCACGGCGTCGGCTGCGTGAGCCTGCATCGCCGCGCCGCCGAATGCCGCCGCGGCGACCAGCCCCGGCAGCAGTTTGCGAACGAGGCCGGCCGTGACCTGAAGGGAATGCGTCTTTGTCATGTCGTTTTCTCCGAAAGGCAAAAACCAGACGGTCGGGATAACCCCATACCTGTTGTGATTGAACGGCGTTAGCGCCGTGCCGCTTGCGTGTTGCCCGCAGCCAGCTGTCATGACCTTCTGCGCGCTCACCACCGCTCAGTGCCGCGGATTGCAGATTGCCGACAACTTCGCCGCTTCCTCTCCAGCCAGACCAACAGCCCCTCTACGACGCTCGCACTGCCTGCCATGCCTGAACGGGCACGGCAAGAATCACAGGTTTCGATGACAACGCCATGACTATTCTCGCGAGTTCCCAAAAACAGCACAATTCGCCAATATTAGCCAAAGCGCTTTTGTTCGCTACCGTGTGTGGAACTTGAACATGTCCGGGGCAGCCGAGGGTCGGCGGGCCCGTGTAAACCGTGCGATGCCGGGGCAAAACGCACAACGCGTTGCCCGCGCTCAACTTCTTGCCCGAGCGATTACGCATCCGCATGACCCGCCATACAGCCGAGCCGCAATCAGGCAGTCACGCTATTACGCGATCAGAATTTCCGGGCCATGCGCGGTAATCGCCTTGCCGAGCGTGCGCTCGGGAGCCAGTTCGGTCACCAGATAACGCGCCGACTCGATCCCGTTGATCCGCACCGGCGTCACGCGGCCGAACTTCGAATGGTCGGCGACGATCACCACCGTGCCGGCGGCGGCAATCATGCGGCTGCGCACTTCGGCAGCCATGCGGCTGTAGTCGGTCAGATAGCCGTCCGGCGAGATCCCGCCGGCGCCGATGAAGGCGAAGTCCGCGTGGTATTGCGTGAGCTGCTGGACCGTGTCGAGCCCGAAAGTGGCGTCCTCGATATCCGACAGCTCGCCGCCGAGCAGCGTCACGCGGTTGTCGTTGCGCCGGCCGAGCAGCAGCGCGATGCGCCAGTCGTTCGTATAGACCACCAGCCGATGCCGGTCGAGCAGCGCCCGCGCGACTGCCTGCGTGGTACTGCCCGAATCGATGATCAGCGACGCGCCGTCCGGCACGAACTCCGCCGCGCGCTCGCCGATCGCGCGCTTCGCACCGGCGTTCGCCGCTTCGCGCGTATCGAGATCCGGCTCGCGCCGGTCGCTCGACAGCGCGCCGCCGTGAGTCGTGACCAGCAGTCCGCGCGCGGCGAGCGCGTTCAGATCGCGGCGGATGGTCTCGCGCGACACGTTCAGTTCGCGCACCAGTTCGGCGACCGAGAGCGCGCCCGTTTTTGCGACTTGCGCCAGGATGTATTGGTGTCGTTGTTCTGCGAGCATCTGATGAAGGCCGGAAGCCGGCGCCTGGGTTTCGCACGGTTGGAGAAGGCCGGCGTATTGTATTACGCGTGGCGCGGCGACGTTCCTGCCGAAGCGCTCGTCTGCCGGTACCTGCTAACCTGAGCCCTGGCCGCGCGCCCCGACGTCCCGTCGATGCCTGTCAAACCCTGCTGGTCCGTCAACCGAACACCCCATGCCGCCACTGCTTCGCCGTCTACTGCTGCTGTTCCACGCGCTGCGTTACGGCGCGCGCCTGATCTGGCTTGCCGCGCCGCCCGGGCGCAAACTCCACTGGATGATCGAACTGGTCGGCCGCGTGCACGCATCGGAGCGCAGCGGCCAGAATCTGCACAGCCTGTTGCCGGCGCTGGGGCCGCTTGCCAGCCGCTTCGCGCAGACGCTCGCGCAACGCCCTGAACTCGCGAGCGCGACCTTGCACGACGCGATCGACGCGGTCGATCATATGGAAGAGCCGCTGCCGCCGCGCGAGTCCCAAGAGGCGCTGGCGCGCGCGTTCGGCCGGCCGCTCGACACGTTGTTCAGCGCGGTCGACCTGGTGCCGGTGCGCGGCGGCTTTGCCGAACAGACGCATTTCGCGCGGCTGCTGACGCCGGTCAAAGGGCATCACGAAGTGGCGATCAAACTGGTGCGCGCCGAGCAGTTGCAACAGATCGGCGACGAACTCGCGCTGTTGCGCTGGGTCGCGCGCTGGCTGGAAAAGCTGTCGGGCACGGCGCGCCGCCTGCAACTGCGCGCCCTCGCCCAGACCTTCACCGACGACATCCTGCGCCGCTTCGACCTGCGCGCCGAAGCCGCCAACCTGAGCCAGACCGGCCATCATTTCGACGGCGACGCGCGCCTCGTCGTGCCGGACGTGATCTGGGATCTATGCACCAATCGCACGCTGACGATGCAGCGCATCAACACCTTGCCCGCGAGCGACCTGGCCGGCTTGCACGCGAACCACGTCAAGCTCGCGCCGCTCGCCGCGCACATCATCGAAGTCGTTTCCGAGCAGGCGTTCGAGCACGGCTTCTTCCACGCCACGCTCGACGCGCGCCGCGTGCGCGTGAGCATCGAGCCGGACACGCTCGGGCGCCTCGTGCTGGCGGAATTTTCGATCATGTCGACGCTGTCGACCGGCGAGCGCGAATTCTTCGTGCACGGCGCGACCGCGCTGTTCGACCAGGATTACGGGCGCCTCGCCGAGATGCATCGCGATGCCGGTCACGTGCCCGCCGACACCCGCTCGGAGATCCTCGAAGCCGAGTTGCGCACGCGCGCCGAAGCGCATTTCGCGGCGGCCCCGGAAGATCGCTCGGCGGGTTCGCTGTTTCATCATCTGCTGCACGCCGTGCATCCGTTCGACGGCGCGGTGCCCGCCCGCCTAGCCGCCGCGCAGCGCTCTTTTCAGCAGGCGGAGATGCTCGCGCGTGCGCTGCATCCGGGCGTGGATACCTGGAACATCGCGCGTGGCGTGCTCGCGGACATTGCGCGGCGCGACGTCGATCATCGCGGCTGGATCAAGCGCATCTCGCGCGAGCTGCCGCATCTCGCGCATATGCTGCCACGCGTGCCGCAACTGACGGTTCGTTATCTGCAGCATGAACACGAGCACGCGCGCACCCCGCAGCAGAACGCCCAGTTGATCGCGGATATAGGCCGCGAGTACCGGCGCACGCGGCTGTTGTTGTGGGCGTGTGCGGTGTGTGGCGGGCTGCTGGGCGCGGGGACGATGCTGCTGATCTGGTGATGGGTGGCCGCTACCGGCAAAGCCACCCTGCACGCCCGGCGCCACCCGCTCTCTCTGACGAATTGCAGCTTCAAACAAGACACCCCACGCGCATCCCGACAAGATGGCGGCTTTTGCACCCCAACCCTTGCGATGTTCGCCTCTCTGATTGCCGCTGTCTTCGTCGTGCTGTGGTCGACCGGTTTCGTGGTTGCCCGCGCGATCACGCCGTACGCCGATCCCAATCTGTTCCTGCTCGCGCGCTTCGGCGGGACCGCGCTGATTTTCGCGCTTGCCGCGCTAGCCGCACGCGCGGCGTGGCCGACCGGCCGCGACCTCGGCAAGCATCTGATGGCGGGTGCGCTGCTGCAAGGCGTCTATCTCGGCGCCGGCTACTGGGCCGTCGCCCAAGGCTTGAGCGCCGGCGTGATGGCCTTGCTCGGCGCGCTGCAGCCGCTCGCGACGGCCGCCGTCGCGGCGCCGCTGTTCGGCGAGCGCCTGTCGCGGCGCGGCTGGACCGGCATGGCGCTGGGCCTCGCCGGCGTCGTGCTGGTGCTCGAACCAAAGCTCGCCGCGGCCGCGCCGCCGGCCCCGCATGGCAACGCACCCGCGTGGCTGGTCGTGTTGATCTCGATCGTCGCGGTCGCGTCGATCACGGCCGGCACGCTGTTTCAGAAGACCTCGCTCGCGAAGGCCGATATCCGCAGCGCGAGCGCGGTGCAAAATGTCGGCGCGGCGCTCGTCGCGGCCGTGCTCGCGCTCGCGCTCGGCGAGCATCGCTGGATTGCCTCGACCAGCTTATGGGCGTCGCTCGCGTGGGGCATCGTGATGCTTTCGGGCATCAGCGTCACGTTGCTGGTGTGGATGGTCAGACGCGGCGACGCGGCACGCGCCACCGCGCTGCTGTTCCTCGCGCCGCCGCTTGCCGCGCTCCAAGGCTATGTCGGCTTCGGCGAAACGCTGCTGCCGGTGCAGATCGCGGGGTTTGCGCTCGCGCTGGCGGGTGTGCTGCTCGCGCGCTCTTGAAGACGCTCGCCAGGCCGCTCGCAAAGGCGCTCACGGGCACCGTCAAGCCGCTCGTCAAGCGCCGGGCAGCCGTGATTCAATCGGCGGTATCCGCGCCGGCCGGCACTTTCGCGCGCGCCTTGCTGCCGGGCGCGGGCGCCCACGCCGGCCGGCCCTTGCGCTGCGAATCCACCACGGCGATGTAACGCCCCGCCCACGGCATGACCTGCCGATCGCTTTTCAACACCCACAGCGATTTCCCCGTTTCGATCAGCGCCGTGTATTCGGCATCGAGAATGCCGTAGTGATCGAGAAACGTATTGAGCGACGCGGGTATCCGCACACAGCCCTTCGAGTGGCGAATGCCTAGAAGCGGTTCGAGCCGGTCAGGGTCGGTCGCATGCATCTGGAAGCGCATCTGCGATACGCCGCCTTTGCCCCAGCCGCGTTCGCCCTGCGCCCAGCCGAGGTCGAAGATCCGCATATCGCGCTTGCCATAGCCGCGAATGTGGTTCTCGTTCTGCGTGCCCTCGGAGCGGAAATCCATGTTGCCGGGCGTATGTTCGAACACGCCGAGCGGCGTGATGAAATGGTCATATTCGCCGGGCCGGCCGGTCGACACCGGCGACGCGCCGATCATCTGCCAGCTGTCGGCCGGAGCGGCGCGGAAGAAAATGAAGAGCGCCTGCACGTTCGCGTTGCGATCCACCAGCGCGATGTACTCGCCCGACAGGTTGCCGAGCGTGTTCGCATGGAGCGCCGCTTGCAGACGATCGGCGTAGGCGCGCTGTTCGGCTGCCGGCACTTTCAACTGCCGCGTCACGGTTCGCACGAACACGTCGCGCAGCAGAAACGCGCGGCGCGGATCGACGACGCCGGCCGCATCGGGCGCGGCGACCGTCGACGCATTGACGGCGGCTGCGGGCCGGCCCTCCGCGTCCGGCCCGGCCGGCGGCAACGCGGGTCCGTGAACCGGCGCGGCCAGCGCAGCGGCGCACGAAATCGCACAGAGCGCGGCGGCCAGTGCGCGTGCAGGAAAACGGAAAACATGTACGGCACGTGTGACCCGCACACGGGTCACACGTGCAACGCAAGCAACACGGCTGAACCGCGACGCACGCGACTCGCAGCGCCAATGCCGCAAGTGCGCTTCGTCGCACGGATGAACTGCCGAAGCGGAAGTCAGGCGGTCCAATACAGGCTGGCCAGGCCGATTTGGGTAGTTCATCGCGTATTAGAGCAAACCTGATTATTATTGACTGCTCGCCGGGTCACGCGGCGCTCGGAACGAGGATATTACTAAGCGGTTTGCATTCTGTCGATAAAGTTACGGACGCCCTGTGAATCTCGCCATAAAAGCTGCGCTATTTGATGATCCACGAGGCAATTTTAAAAAAATGTGTTGCAAGTGTTAAAGCCCATTTCGATGATAAATCCCCGAGACCGATGCACCCTTCGTTGCTGGCTTAACTGCATCGCCCCCACCCGCTCGCGGGTTCGCTATTTATCTTATCGGCGCGCAAGCGTTCATTGCTGACAATGCGTGAGCGCGCGAGGAGCACAAAGAAATCATGCCGCAACAAGACCCCATCGCCCGCCAGGCAAGCATCGCCGCTGAAATGCACGTCACAGCCGAGTTCGACGCCGAACGGGAAATCGCGCGCCGGGTCGAGTTTCTGGCGAACTACCTGCGCGAGAGCGGCCTGAAAACTTATGCATTAGCGGGGGTGTCGATTCGACCACCGCCGGGCGCCTTGCGCAACTCGCCGTCGAAAGATTGCGCTCTGACAATTACGACGCGCATTTTGTCGCAATACGTTTGCCTTACGCAAAGCAGAAAGACGAAGTCGATGCGCAGCAGGCGTTAAGCTTTATTCGCGCGGACGAAAATCTCGTCATCGACATCAAACCCGCCGCCGATGCGATGCTCGCCGCGCTGGATAACAGCGGCGTGTTATTCAATGACGAAGCGCAACAGGATTTCGTGCACGGCAATATCAAGGCGCGACAGCGAATGATCGCGCAATATGCGGTGGCCGGCGCTCGGGCCGGCGTGGTGATCGGCACGGACCACGCGGCCGAGTCGGTGATGGGCTTCTTCACCAAGTTCGGCGACGGCGGCGACGTGCTGCCGCTCGCCGGACTGAACAAACGGCGCGTGCGCGCGCTGGCGAAGGCCTTGGGCGCACCCGAAGCGCTGGCGCACAAGGTGCCGACCGCCGACCTCGAAATGCTGCGTCCGCTGCGGCCCGACGAAGACGCCTACGGCATCCCGTACGACCTGATCGACGACTTCCTGGAACGCAAACCAGTCAGCGCCGCCGCGCGCGAGACGATCTTGCGTTTCTACAACGGAACGCTTCACAAGCGGGCGTTGCCGTACACACCGTTTGACTGCCCGGCGCAGCCGAGTGAAGAATAGACAGAACGAGATGCCGCGCAAGCGCCGACGACGCAAACCCGACCAGCGTGCGCGGCGTGACCCGCGAGTCAAACCACGTTCACGCTGCGCGCCGCATTCGCGGGATTTCGGGCGGCCGGTTACTGCGCGGATGGTTCGTCGGTGAACAGATCGGCGCTCGCTTCGAGCGTCTGGCCGCCCAGTTGCTTGCCGTGAATCTGCCGCGCAATCACGTCGCCGACATAAGGGACGTTCGCGTCCAGTTCGACCGTGGCGTAGGCGCCGGGTTTGCCAGCGTCGATCACCTCGACGTTTTTTGCGTAGTGACCGAGTTCATGCTTGAGGAAGTCCCGCACCTGCTGCTCGCTGCACGACTCGGCGATGTTGCGCACGATGAGGTTCATGCGGCCTACCCTCTACGCGCGTTGTCGCTCGTGCGTCGATCCGCGGTCCGGATGCGCGCCGGACGTTGTTTCGTTTGCCTCGCGGCGAGTTCGCGGATCACTGCAGCACCGGCAGCGCCCAAAGCGATCAATGACAAATAGAAGGCAATCATCCGAATCTCCTCTGCGAATTCGTCACGTGTTCAGATAGTCAGCAAAGACCCGCCGCGTTTGGTAATAGCGTTGCAGCATCGGCGGCATGAAGGCGACTCGAAGACCGTCGTTGATGCACTGTACCCGAATAAGCGGTATTGCCGACAGCAAAACATCTGTTCATTTAATGCGGCACGAACGCCGGCAATGCGTTGGCGGCAAAAGGGGCACCGCAAGGGCACCCGCAAAAAACGGGCCGCGGCTCGCATCGCCACGGCATCCTGGCTGGGGACCGGCGCAAAAGACGGGTTAATCGACGGGATCAGTCCGTCGTCGGGTCCGCCACTTGTACGTTGGCCGAGCTTACCCACCACGCGTTCTTGCCCTGCGGCAACCGAACCAGCACCGCGGACGGATCGTCGACGCCGTCGTCGGCGATCTGACAGACCGCCAGTCCGTCCGGCAAATGTTTGACCTCGCCGGCTGACTGGAATAATGCAACACGTTGCGCGTTCAACGGCCGCAGTTGCCGGTACACATCGAAGCTGATTGCGGCGGGGACATCGCCGCGAATCTGCAGCGCGTCGGCTTTGCCGCAAGGTACGGGGTCGGCGGCAAGCGCGGCGGCGCTGCTGAACACGCCGCCGATAGTGAGCGCCACTGCGGCAACACGTGAATGGGTCATGGTGATTCTCCGAAAAAATGAAGGACGGCAGGCCGCGGACAACGACGCAGCCTGTCTGAATAGGCGCGAATGAACGATCAGGACGGCGCAGACGCGCGACGCGGTTTGTGACCTGAGGGCGCACCGGCACGCTCGGCGCCCTGAACGCTGCCTGCGCCGCTGTCGCCTTGATCGGCGTCGCCTCCAATCCCGTTGTTGTCGCCGCCATCGCCGACAGTGGCGACGTCGAGGCGGCTCACATTGCAGGACGTCTGGCCGAAGCCCGAATAAACCATCGACCAGTTGCCGACGATCGCCGCTTGCGCCTGCGCGAGACTCAGCTTGCCCTCACAGACGCAGCGCTTGAGCATGACCGCTGCACGCGCCTTGCGCCGCTCGCCCTGATGACCCGCCCACGGCAGCAGGTCGAGATTGGCGGACGCATCCGGCGAGCCGCCGAGCACGATCGGCACACGCCGGTCGAGCGCGAAAGCGGAGCCGTCCTCGGCATCGATGCCGCGCGCGGCCAGCATGCGGTCCTTGTGCGCCATCAGCTGGTCGAAAGGCGGCGCGACCGCGTCCGCATAGCCAGGACGGCAAATCGTTTCGCCCACCGATTGCTGCGTGACACGATGGTCGAGCATGCCGCCGACCTGCGCGTGCACGACGCCGATGCGCAACGCGAGGAGCGCGGTGAGGCCCATGAGCAACGCACGTCGCGTCGTGATGCAACCGGCACGCGCGAGCGTGGCTGCAATTGCCGCCTGGATACGTCGGGGTGGGTCGCCGGAAAGGTCGGTGCGACACGTGTCTGCAATGCCTGCGTTCATTCGTCGGCGCGCCGGTTGCAGCACGCAATAGTTCAATTCGCAGGGTAATTAAAACACATTCAATATTCTGTCGTACAAAAGCGCGGCCCTCGCGCGAACCGCGCGGGCAGTTGCCCCGCAGTTTGCGCAGGGCGTTATCGAATGGGGCAGCACGACGGCGAGCGTTCGACGATGCCGTGCGGGGCGACGCGATGGCTCACGCGCCGCCCCACGGTTTCTGCGCACCGTTTTGTCAACTCGCTCGCCGGCGCGAGCCGCCCCGCCGCACTACCCAGCCTCATACCGCGAGCGCGCCCCGCCGCTACTTCGCCCCCCGCGCCTGCAACGCGCGAATCCGGCCGAGCGCCTGCGTGTTGGCCACCGTCGCGTCGTACATCTGCGCGAGGTCCGCCTTCAGCGCGGTGCGTGAGCCGCCGTCGAGATAAACCATGTGCCCCGACGGATAAAAACGCGCCGACAGATTCTGCCGGACCTGCTGACTGAGGAGAGGCATTTGCTGCAGATCGAGCACGGTCTGATAGAACGGCGTCACGTAGTCGAAAAAGCCATTCGCCGACAACACTTTCAGATCGGGATTGAGCGCCATCACGGCGGCAAGATCGCCGGCGGTGTACAAAATGATGTTGCCCTTCGAGTCGAGCCCCTTCTGCGCGCCGGTCGGGTCGATGTGACCGAAATCCCAGTACTTGAACGCCTGATCGTTCAGATCGGTGAACGACGAATTCGACGTGTATTTCAACTGCTCGTTCAGGTACACGTTCCACATCGTCGTATAGACGCCGGTCACCGCCGTCATGGTCGGGTCGTTGCCGCCGGAGTTCGGGTCGATCTTGCCGGCAATGCCCGTGTCGATCGCCGTCACCCGGCCGTCATACTCGCCGAGCGCCAGACCTTGCGACTTCAGCAGCGTGGTCAAGAACAGCGAATTGCCCCGGCTGTCGTAGGCCGCGATATCCAGGCTCCACGCAAGCAGGCTAGTTTTGTCGATGCCGGTGTATTCGCTCAGTTTTTCGACGGTCGCCGAATCGGTGGTCGGAAACTTGCGCAGCGCCGCCAGATAATCGGTGCGCGCGAATTGCGCGACTTCCTCGGCGAACGTGCCGAGATCGGTCGGCCGTGGCGCGATGCCGAGTTTCTTGTGGTACCACGCGTCCGCGGCCGCCGTGGGCAGCGTGCCGACCGGATTGCCGGATTGCGTGTAATCGAGAATCGACGATTGCAGCGTGATGCCATTCAGATCGACGCCATCTTCGTGCAGGCGATACGCCAGCACGCAACTGCGCGCCGTGCCATACGATTCGCCGAACAGATACTTCGGCGAATTCCAGCGGTTGTTCCTGGTCAGGAAGCGCTTGATGAACTGCTTGATCGAGTCGGCGTCCTGGTCGACGCCCCAGAAATCGCGGTTCTTCTTCGGCGCGATCGCCGCCGAGTAGCCGGTGCCGACCGGATTGATGAACACCAGGTCGCTGCGGTCCAGCAGGCTGTCCGGATTGTCTTCCATCGAATACGGCGCGGGCGGCGTGAAGCCCGGCATCGACGTCTTGATGCGGCGCGGCGCGAACGAGCCCAGCAGCACGAACACGGACGACGACCCCGGGCCGCCGTTATAGAAGAACGTCACCGGGCGGGTTTCCTCCTTCTGGTTGTCCTGCGTGAACGCGACGTAGAACATGCGGGCTTCGGGCTGCGAGCTGCTCGGGTCGACAATGATCAGATGACCCGCCGTTGCCGTGTAGTTGATCTTGCGCCCGCCGATCGTGACCGAATGGTGCGTGACCGCGGCCGTCTCGTCGACTTCGGTGACGGAATCGTCCGGTCCGTTGCCGTAGGCAACCGGATCGAAGAACGGTTGATCGCCGCCTTTGTGCGTGGCTTTGGAATTGGCCGAAGCAGCCGAGGCCGCCGAAGTATGAGAATTGTGCGGCGACTGCGGACTTACGGAAGCTGACTCTGTGTTCGTCATGATCGCTCCATGGGTTCGTTCACGTCTTGTGGGCCGCCCCTCCAGGGGACTTGCTTCGATGCGCCCCTCGATGGACACCTTTCGGGACTCCCCAAAAGGTGCCTGAAGGGGCGTGAGTTGCAGACTATAGTGCGGCGGCCACTTTCTGACCATTGGGACTGCCGAGCCCCGTGCAGGCATCCCATCCCGCGGCACCCGCGAAACTGCCGTTGTTGCCTTGCGTGATGTCGTTGCACACGCCCGGCTTGCCGTACAGCTTCGGATTGATGAAGCCGGCAGGCTGCCCCTTCGCGGCGTTGATCCGCGCGATCAGCGCCGCCCATAGCGGCGCGACCGCGCTGGTGCCGCCAACCACCGTCTGGGTGCCGTCGATCAGCACGCTGTAGCCGGTAACAGGCGACGCGTCGCCCGCCACGTCCGGCACGCCGCGCCCGCCAAGCGGCTTCTTGCCGCCGCCCGACGAGGTCGCCGACAAGCCCTTTTGCCACGCCGGTACCGGGAACGCCTGGCTCACGCCGCCGCCGCTCGCGCCACCCTGCTCGCCGTCGTTCCACACCACCTCGTGCGCGATCGAGGTGCCCGAGGCGGTCAGGCTCGTGCCGCCGCACGCCAGCACATAGGGACTGGACGCCGGAAAGTCGACCTGATCGCCGCCGCTGGCGCCGTCGCTCGATCCGCTGTCGCCCGATGCCGCGCAGACCGTCACGCCAAGCGCCGCCGCGCTCTGCAACACGCTGTTGAGCGCCTTCTGCGACTGACTGGTCCAGCTCGACTCCGGTGCGCCCCAGCTGATCGAAATCACCGAAGGCTTGTTGGCCGTGTCGTGCACCGCGCGGCTGACCGCGTCGATGAAACCGGCGTCGCTGTTCTGTGTGAAGTACACGGCGATGGTCGAGCCAGGCGCGATCGCACCAACGATTTCGATGTCGAGCGTGACCTCGCCGTCGGGCCCGTTCGGATCGCCGCTCGGATGATTGCCGCCTTGATCGACGCCGACCGACTTCACTGTGGGCGAAGCCACGCCGAGGCTCGCGAAATAGGACTTCAGATCGGAGGTGTTATAGCCGCCGCCGAGTTCGATGATGCCGACACACTGCCCGCCGCCGTCGCCTTGCGGAAACTGGTAGAGCGCCGCGAGTTGCGGCGGCGTGAACGACGCCTGATGCGCTCTGGCCGGCACGAACGGCGGCCGGATACGGAAGTGCGGCCGCGCCTGGGGCCGGTTGTCGAGTCCGAGCACGGCTTCCACCACGCCGTGCAGATCGTCCGGCACGCTGATCGTGCCCGAGCGCCCGCGAAACTGCCCGGCCGTATGATGCTGGAATTTCTCCAGCTTGACCTCGAACGCGCTCTGGAACTGCGCGACCGTGCCGCTTAGCAGGACCGAGCGCGCCGCCAGGTCCTCGTGGACCACCGTCAGTCCATGCGCGGCGGCGAAAGCCTTGACCTTGGCGACGTCGTCCGGCGCGGCGCCGTAGTCTTTCGCGAGCGCCTCGCGCGACAGCGGCTTGACGCTCGGGTCGCCGGCTTCGATCCGGCTAATCAGCGCATCGAACTGCGCCTGCTGCCGACGGCGCAGCATCACCAACACCTCGATGCGCTCCGCCGGATCGCACTGCCCAACCACCTTTGAACCTTGCTCTACGGTTCGCTCGCTTCCCGGCAACGGATGCTTGTTGACCATGGTTTCGACTCTCCTGTTATCGTGACGGCGCAGGCTGCGGGTTGCAGCCCGAACACACCACGCGCCTGCACGACCCTCTGCACGAACGCTTGTCCGAACGACGGCGGCAGGGTGCTGTTCCAAGAACTTCGTCAAACCGTCCGACCCGAGCATTCGACCACAGTTCCGGCGCGCGCGGCAGTTATCCGAATGGCTAACAGCGCGCCGCACCGCTGCGCGCCGTGCGTCGCTCGCGCTATGATGCTGCAGCGGCAATCCAGCCGTTACATCGCCTCGCGCGCCGCCGCGCGCACGATTCAGAATCAGAGGAACCCCATGTCAATTTCGATGTACCAAGCCTCACTGCCCGTGCTGATTCGCGGCCTGACGAACCTGCAAGCCATCCTGGGCAAAGCCGAAGCGCATGCCGCCGCGAAGCAGATCGAACCCTCGGTGTTCACGAACGCCCGGCTCGCACCGGACATGCTGCCGCTGGTGCGCCAGGTCTATATCGCGAGCGATACCGCGAAGGGTTGCGCCGCACGTCTGGCCGGCGTCGAAGCGCCGAAATACGAAGATGTCGAACAGACCTTCGACGAACTGCAGGCCCGCCTTCAAAAGACGATTGATTATCTGAAGGAATTCAATGCGGCGCAGATCGACGGCTCGGAAGAGCGCGCGATCACGCTGAAAATGCGCACCGGCCCGATCGAGTTCACGGGACTGTCGTATCTGCTGGGTTTCGTGCTGCCGAATTTTTATTTTCACGTCACGACGGCGTACGACATTCTGCGTCACAACGGCGTCGAACTCGGCAAGCTCGACTATCTGGGCGGTATCAAGTAAAGACGGGTGCGCGGTGCCCGGGCTAGACGCGCGGCTGGAATGCGATCACCGCCATGCCGGCCAGCGTCAGGGCCACGCCGGCCGTGTCCCACAGCGTGGGCCGCACCTTGTCGACGGCCCATAGCCAGGCAATCGCCACCGCCACGTACACCCCGCCGTAAGCCGCATACACGCGGCCTGCGGCGGTGCCGTGCAGCGTCAGCAGCCACGCGAACAGCGCGAGGCTCAGCGCGCCGGGCAGCAGCAGCCACACGGAGCCGCCCTCCTTCAGCCAGCGCCAGGGCAAATAGCAGCCGACAATTTCAGCAACGGCCGTCACGACATATAGCAGGAAAGTTTTCATCGCGGATGGAAGCAGGTGGTTGTGTTGCCGCCAACGGCGCGCGGCTCTCTATCGGCTTTATTAACACAATCACTTTGCGCAGCGGGCATGTCGCATGCGACAGTCGCCGCAACCCTGTTCCCTGATGGCTAACGGTCACTAACGGTCATGAGCATCGCGTCCCCCTGCATCGACATCTGCAAGTTCGACAGCAAGACCGGTTTCTGCATTGGCTGCATGCGCACGCGCGACGAATGCAAAGACTGGAAGAAGATGAAGGATAAGCATCGCCGGAAGATCGTCGAGGACCGTGCGCGCCGCGAGCACAAACTGAAAAAGTGAGCAGGCGGCCCAGCGTCAATCCAGCGAGAGCCGCAGCGCGAAACCAATCAGCGCGGCCGAGAAGGTCCAGCGCTGCAAAGTCTGCGCAAGCGGATGGGCGCGCATCCAGCCGGCAATTCGCGCGGCCCCGATCGCATACATCGCGTCGAAGCACGCGCCGATCGCAAGCAGCACCAGACCGAGTTCGACCATCTGCAACGCGACGGGCCCGGCTTCCGGCCGCACGAATTGCGGCAACAGCACCGAGCAGAAGAGGAGCGCCTTCGGGTTCAGCAGATTCGTCAACAAGCCTTTGACGAAAGCAGTCCGCAGCGGGCGCGCACCGGCAGTCGAAGTGAGCGCGGCGCCGCCGCCCTCGGGCAGCGTGAACACCGGCGAGCGGAAAATCTGGATCCCCACCCACGCGAGATACACCGCGCCGCCATAGCGCACGACATCGTACAGCCACGGCGCATTGCGCAGCAGCGCCGCCACGCCGCATGCGGAGAGCGTCACATGCGTGGCGCGCGCCAAACCCAGGCCACTGGCGGCCGCGAAGCCGCTGCGCACGCCGCGTCCGATACTCGTTTGCAGCACCAGCGCCATGTCGGGGCCGGGCACCGCATAAACCACCAGCAACGCGGCGATATAAACGGCCAGCAGGTGTGCGGAAATCATCGAAGCCTCCTGTTTTCGAGGGCTCTATCTTGCTCTCGGCGACGGAGGTTTTTCTGGCGAATATCCGTTTCTTCAGGCTTCTATTTGGAGGAATGCGCTAAAATATTTCATCATCACGATGCTTTCCACCAAGCCGCCGCGCGGACACTCCGAAGCCATGACGCCCGACCTCGACAGAACCGACCGCGCGATTCTCGCCGCGCTGCAGAACGATGGCCGCATGTCGAATGCGCGGCTGGCCGAAACCGTCGGCCTGAGTGAGACGCCTTGCGCGCGCCGCCTCAAGCGCCTCGAAAGCGACGGCTACATCGACCAGTACCGTGCGATGCTCTCCCGCTCCGCGCTAGGCTTCGGCGTGGTCGCCTTCGTCTATGTGCGCTTTGCGGTGCACGACCGCGCGGTGGCGACCCGCTTCGAGCGCGAAGTGCAGGCCATTCCGCGCATTCTCGCGTGCCACAACGTGTCGGGCAGCGCCGATTACATCCTGCAGGTGGTGGCCCGCGATCTCGACGACTACGGCACGTTCATGCGTGACGAAATGCGCAGTCTGCCGGGCGTGACGTCGGTGGAGTCGGCGTTGTCGCTGCGCGAAGTGAAGGCCAACGGCGGCTTGCCGCTGTCCTGAGCGCGAACGTGGCATAGTCCCCCTTGACACGGCGCGAGCCGACCTGACGAACACGGAGTTTTCATGGACCACGAAAAGGCGCGAGCCGAAGAAACCGCCGCGATGGAGCGGGTATTGACCGCGACCCAACGGGTGCAGTCGGCGTTTGCGTCGCTGCAATCGCAATTTCCGCCGGCCGGCGAAGGCAAGCCTTCGCAGTTCGCGTTGCAGACGTTCGACGCCGCGTTGCAGGAACTGGAAGACGCACAGGCGGCGTTCGATGAATTGCTCGGCGACCTGCTCGACGGCAATCGTTGAGGCGGGGCTGGCCGCTTCCTGCATGGCCGCCTGTTGCGACCGAGGCGGCTGCGGCAGCGCAGGCGCCGCAGGTCGCACTTTTTTGCCGACACGGCGCGCCGGGTCACCGCTCGCAAGAATGCTTCGTTTAACGAAACATCGTGGCTTCTGACCGCAACGGCGCGGTGCTATTTTGTCTGGAGGCGAACAGGCGGCGCCATGCGCTCGTCAACGCCCATCCGTTTCGATCACCGGTTCGCAGAGAATCGGAAAGTCGACCGAGTTCGCGATATAGCACTTCTCATGCGCCACATGATGCAGATGTGCGGCCTGTTCGACATCGCCCCCGGCTCGAATGACGACGTGCGGGCGCAGAACGATCTGTGAAAAGCGGCCTTGCTGCGGTGTATCGAGCATGGTGCCTTCGGCGTTGTCGCGATAGTCGAGCACCACGATGCCGGCGTCCGCGCAAAGGTGCAGATACCAGAGCTTGTGACACGCGCAAGCGGAAGCGACCAGCAGGTCTTCCGGATTCCATCGGCTGGCGTCGCCGAGAAAAGCTGCATCCGACGACCCCGGAATGGCCGGCTTGCTGCCCGCCGTGATCACATGATCGCGGCCGTAGTCGCGGTATCCCGAGGTGCCGCTGCCGCGGTTGCCCGTCCACTGCACCGATACTTTGTATTTGTGCTCGCCGTATGCCATGCCCCTCTCCTTGGTGTCGAATCCGACCCGGACCCGGTCGCCGGGACATGCATTTTATACGCGGCGATCAACGTGCTCTATGCGAGCGTCGCGAATCCGTTATCGAAGCGGCGCCGCCCTGCCGGACACGTTCGGCGCGCGCGGATCGGGATTCATATACAGGGCCGTGCCGTTTGCCCGCATTGTGTTGAGCGGCTGGCGCGCGCCGGTGCTGCCCGTGATGCCCGCCGACGTTCCCACGCCCGTCGCTGGACCCGCGCCTGACCCGGCGCCCATACCCAGCCCCACCCCCGCTCCCGCTGTAGCGCCCGCGCTGTTCGAGCCGCCCGGCTGTGCGCCGCTCATGCCGCCGCCAGCATTGTCGGGCTGCTGCGCATCAGCCGCCCCCGCCGCGCCGAGCATCAGCGCCACCACGAGTGCCGACATCGATATTGCGATACTGCCCGTTACGATCTTCATCATTCACTCCATCACAACGTTGAATTGCCTTGGGCGCGACGCCGCGCAACGCGAACCGCCCTGACGCGAACGCCCTAACGCGGGCCGCCCTAACGCGGGCCGCCCTAACGCGGGTCGCCCTAACGCGGGCCGCCCTAAACGTATGACGTTGCGCTGCGTGCTTCGTTCAAGTACGGCCAAAGAGCGAATCAAATTGCGAATGACCCGAAGCACGGCGCGCGTCGCACGATGCGCGATAATCGCCCGCTTTCGACACGGATCGCGCCGATGACAACAGCCGCCTTCGCCCCCTTCCAGGAACTGGCCGGAACCCTGCTGCCGCACGCCTTCGACGGCGACCACCACGGCAACGGCGACGGCTCGCACGACACCTCGCATCTGCAACGCGTGTGGAAAAACGCGGCGGCCATCCACGCCGAAGAAGGCGGCGACGCGCAAGTGCTGTTCGCCGCGACCCTGCTGCACGACTGCGTGGCCGTGGAGAAGAACTCGCCGCTGCGTGCGCGGGCGTCGCGGCTGTCGGCCGACAAGGCGGCGCGCGTGCTGGCGTCGCTCGGCTGGCCGCCCGCGCAAATCGAGGCCGCCGCGCATGCGATCGAGGCGCACAGTTTTTCGGCCGGCGTCGCGCCCGTCACGCTCGAAGCGAAGACGCTGCAGGATGCCGACCGGCTCGACGCGCTCGGCATGCTGGGCGTGGCGCGCTGTTTCTATGTGGCCGGACGTCTGGGCCGCGCGCTATACGACCCGGTCGATCCGCACGCCGCGCACCGTCCGCTCGACGACACGCGCTACACGCTCGACCATTTCCAGACCAAGCTGCTGAAGCTCGCGTCCGGCTTCCAGACCGCGACCGGCGCGCGGCTCGCCGGAATTCGCCACGCCCGTTTGCAGCGTTTCGTCGACGAATTCTCCGACGAAATCTGAACGTCGTACCACACACTGCGGACACCCACGCAGACCCGGCACACAGCGCGATCAATGGCGCAGCCACGCCGCCATGCGCGCCGCCACCGCCATCCCTACCGCACACACAAGATCCGCGCAGACGACCATAGACCGCGACGCGCCAGCCCCCGGCTGCGAAGCGACGCATCAAGCAGGCACTTCCAGCACTCCCCACCGCCATTTCACAGTCCGCCACTTTGCAAAAGGGAATAACACCGCCCCCTTGCGCGTTATGATCGGCTGACACGCCAGAACGGCCGATCGCGCACGATGGAGCACGCCTACATCCACCTTCTGCATCAGCTAGCCGGCCATTCGGCGTGGATGCTCGCGGTCGTCTTCCTCGCGTCCTTCCTGGAGGCGGTCGCCGTGATCGGCACCTTCATCCCCGGCAGCACCGCGATGTTCCTCGCCGGCGCGCTGACCGGCACCGGATCGCTGAGCCTCGGCTGGGTCTTCATGTGGGCCATCGTCGGCGCGATCGCCGGCGACGGCATGAGCTTCTGGCTCGGCGGCCGCTACAACGAACGGATCGTCCAGCTATGGCCGTTCCGCAAACACCCCGAACTGCTCGACGCAGGCCACCGCTTCTTTCGCAAGCATGGCGCGAAGAGCGTCGTGCTGGCCCGCTTCATCGGCCCGCTGCGGGCCATCGTGCCCGTCTCCGCGGGCATGCTCGGCATGCCGCCGCTGCGTTTCTACGCGATGAACGTGTTGTCCGCGCTGTTGTGGGCGCCCGCCCATATCCTGCCAGGCGTGGTGTTCGGCGCGTCGGTGCTGCTGGCCGGCGCGGTGTCGTTCCGGCTCGTCGTGATCCTCGCGCTGCTGGTGTGCATCGTCTGGCTGAGCTTTCGCGGCGCCCGCTTTTTGCTCTCGCACGCCAATGCGTGGTCGAGCGCGGCGGGCCGCCATCTCGGCGATTGGGCGTGCCGGCACCCCGGTCCGCTCGGCCGGGTCGCGCGCAACATGCTCGACCCCGACACGCCGGATGCGACCAGCCTGCTGGTGACGTCGCTGATCGTGCTGGCGTCCGGCGCGCTTTTTTTCGGCGTCCTCGACGACGTGGTCAGCGGCGATCCGCTGACGACCCTCGATCTGTCCGTCTATCACTTCCTGCAATCGGTGCGCACGCCGTGGGGCGACACCATCCTCGCGGCGCTCGCGACGCTCGGCAGCGGCATCACGCTGACGTCGCTGATCGTCATGGTCACGCTGTGGATGCTGTGGGAGCGGCGTTGGCGCACCATCGGCTACTGGCTCGCCGCGGTGGCGTTTTCCCAATTGCTGATCTTTGCGCTGCAGTTCGCGATGCAGCGCGCGCCGCCCAACGAACTGATGACCGGCCACTACGTGTTTCCGAGCAATCACGTGGCCGCGACGGTCATCGTGTACGGCTTCCTCGCGTTCCTGCTCGCGCGCCGGGTCGGCATGGTGGTAGCCGTGCTGGTGGCGGCCGGGAGCACGATCATCGTGATCGTGGTCGCGCTCGCGGGCGTGTACTTCGGGCGCTACTGGCTGTCCGACGCGATCGGCGGGGCCGCGCTCGCCTATGTGTGGGTCGCGATCGTCGCGCTGACGGCAATGTGGCGGCATCCGCAAGCGCCGCCGCAACGCGAGTTCATGCCTGCGTTCATGCTGGTGGTCGTGCTGGTCAGCGTGGGCGCGCAGCTCGCCGTCAATCTGCCGGCGACGCCGCCGGGCAGCGTGCAACACCCGCTGCCAGTACTCGTCACGCAATCGGATTGGACCCTTTCCGTGTGGAAACAGCTGCCGTGCTACCGCTCGGACATGGGCGGCGACCGCAAGGAGCCGCTCACGCTGCAGTGGGTGTCGAACCTCGATTCGATCCGCGGACAACTGCGCGCCCAGGGATGGGTCGAGGGCACCGACGTGTCCGCGCACAGCCTGCTCTCGCTCGCATCGCCCGACGTCGCGGCGGTGTCGCTGCCGGTGCTGCCGAAGCTGAACAACGGCGTGCCTTCGTCGCTGGTCCTGATGCGTCCCGGCGACACGCGCGCCGAACGCGACGTGTTGCGCTTCTGGCCGAGTGGTTATGCGGTGGAAAACGGCACCTCCGCCACGCCGCTGTGGGTCGGCGCTTTCGCGCACGAGCGACTGTACCGGCCGTCGTGGCCGCTGAACATCCTGCGGGTCGACAGAAACCCCGGTTCGTTCGACGCCCGCATGAAAGCGGGTGCCGGGCTTGGCGCGGAGATTCTGGCCAAGGTGGATTGTCATGGCGTGCCGGTGTCGTTGCTGGCGTCGCCGGTGGAGTGAGCGGTGGGGTTGAGCTGTCTGGCCGTTAGCCGCTGACGCGCATGACCGCGCGTTCGTTGCACCTGCAAACAATTTCCCGTGCGCTCAAACAGTTAGGGGGTTAGCCAGGACTTGTCCACAACGTTATGAACGTTTTCCGTGGATAAGCCTGGGGGTGCGAATGCTTTTCTCTGGCAACCTGGCCATATGTGATCTGCGCGGCCGTAAAAAACTAAGCATGCCTATGGACTTATCGACGCGAACGCTAAAACTGCGAGAAGCGTCTTTAGTTTTCACACGCAGCATGCAGATGCGCGCTGCCATGACGAGATTTAACGGACTGACGCTCGATTCATGCGTTGCAGAAATGCAACGGCGATCGATCGAATAGGACTTCTTCCTGCATCGGCAGACGCCCAAAACCTGCTGCGGACGACCAGATAAAACATATCACCACCACCCAGTCACGCTTCCCTCATAACTCGCTTGAGTCACAATTTTTTTTACCTCTATTCTCCGCTTTGACGTTATCGTCTCGTTCCGACCTGAACTCGTAGATCAATGGGAGTTCCTGTGCGGAATCGATTGATGTCTCGAGCAAGGAAAGACCGCATTTCCGCCCATGGCGGCAATGATTCACACCTTCGCGGGTTATCTCTCGGTGTAAGCGTACTGGTCCTCTGCGCCAGCTATCCGGCTTACAGTCTCGCAGGCGTGGCCGTGCTGCGTCCGCCGCGCGAGGCGCTCTCCACCGCTCCGCTCGAAGTGACAGTCGTCTATTCCGGCGATCAACCGGGCGGCACGGAGATGGACGTTCCCGCGCAGTTGAACATTTCCATCAGCAACCCCGATGTCATTCCCAAGCCACTGACGCTCACGCGTGAGAGCGGCGCGCCGGACCATCTGAAGCTGGCGCCGGGCGATCTCAAAGCGGTCCGCTACAGCGGCACGTGGCCCAAGTGGGCGCGCGGCGCGATGAAGATCGACGTGCCGGAACTCGACGTCTCGCCCTCTTTCGTGTTGCTCACCCGCCCGCCCGAATCCGGCAAGTCGGCCGCGCTGGCTTCAGCGGAAGGCACTCATGAGGAGTCCGCTGGCAACCCGCAACAGCCCGCGAGTACTTTTCCCGTTTCTCCGCCGCTCGCTCGCGCGAATGCACCTATACCGGAAGTCAATAGCTTCCTGAGCCGCTTCTCCACTTATGAACCGATGTACTTTGCCGATGGCTCGAACGGAGAAAACCTCGCGAAATTCCAGTTGAGCTTCAAATTCCGCCTCGTCGTGCCGGACGATCCGCGCTCACGCGGCTTCGTCGATAACCTGTATTTTGGCTATACGCAAACCTCGCTGTGGGATCTCGGCGAGTACTCCGCGCCCTTCCGCGATACGAGCTACATGCCGCAAATGTTCTATTCGCTCGACGACACCGGCTGGAAGAGTTCGTGGTTCAGCAAGATGGGCATAGCGGCCGGCTACAGTCACGAATCGAATGGGCGCGACGGTCCGGAATCACGCGGCATCGACATTCTCTTCGTGCGCCCGAAGTGGGAATTCGGCGACCTGAATGGCAATCACCTGACCGTGGAACCGAAGATCTACTACTACGTCCACATTGCAGGCGAGAACTCGGATATCGCGGACTATCGGGGTTATGTGGATCTGCTGATCAAGTACGGCAGTACAGATGGCTGGCAACTGGCCACGACCTTGGGAAAGGGCACGAAATCCACTTACGGCAGTATCGACACGCAGTTCACCTATCCATTGGCGAAGCTGATCAACAGTTCGTGGGGCGGCTTTCTCTGGGTCGGATTCTTTACCGGCTACGGCGAAGACATTCTCGACTACAACCAGCATCGATGGATTGCGCGGATCGGGTACGCCGTTACGCGGTAGGCCGCAGGGGGATGGATGGGACGTTTCCATCCGCACTCGCTTAGGGCTTCCGCGCGCCGTCTGATAACGGACTGATAGCGCCGCGCGGGCACCGCGACGCCGCCGACACCACCTGGCCCCCGCAGACGCGCCCGCGCCGCCACGTCAGCCTGGTCGCGTGGCGACCGATTTCGTTTCGTCCGCTATGCCGATTGCATCGACATAAAGTCCGGTCAACGGGTTTACGCGAATACCCGATCAATGCTTTGTTAATGAACAGACGGGCACATCACAGCGGATTTCTCTAGAGTTGCAGGGTTGTCTGTCGTTTCTGACTGGCTACATCGCGCTGATTTTCCAGCGTAATTTCAACCTTAGGAAATCCAATGAAAACTTCTCTTCACAAAGAAGTGTTGACCAAAACCGTTGAGCACGCGGGGCTCCATTTGCAGCTCAATAGCGCACCACTCACCCTCAAACACACAATTCATCCGGAAGAGATCCGGGATAACCTGCCCACGGGTCATGGCGGCGTCGGTTTTCTATTTCACGCTACGGACTGGGATACGCTTTCATTTTCTTTTCATAACGTCAAGCACAGAAACGCGGCGTTTGAAGAGGAGTTGTGGAATACCAAGCCTTTTATTGCTTCGCCGATTTACTCGGGCTCTCAGATCGTCGGCGCCAATATCGCCTGCCCGGTGCCGCTCGAGATGTGGCTCGGCAGCCCGCGCGGCATCAAGCGGTTCAGGGAGACGCAATTTTTTCCGGCCCTCGAACTGGCAAGGCAAGCGGGCCTGAACATGGTGGCGATGGGCGCTTCCACGCCGTATGCGTGCAATTACGGTGCGCTGCCGCGGCATACGAAGCCGCCGCATATCACCACCGGCCATGCGGCCACCGCGGCGATGCTGAAGGACTGGGCGGTTCATTGCTGCAACGAGCTCGACCTCGAATTCGGCAACACCAGGCTCGCGCTGTTCGGCGCGGCGGGGCGGCTCGGCACGACGGTCGCCAAGTATCTGCTCTACAAGGATGTGCCGAAGGAGCTGATTCTGATCGACCTGCCGGACAAGGTGAATCTGCTCACCGAACAGGCGAAAGAACTGCTGGCGTCGGACCTGCTGGGCAAATCGCGGGTATCGGTACACACCTTCAGCCCGGACACGCCGCTGCCGCAATTCGACGGCGCGATCCTCGCGAGCAGCACCAGCGTGCCCTACCTCACCGCCGCCGATCTCAAGCGGGCGCAGTTCTGGATCGACGACTCCCACCCCCGCGCGGCGAGCGTCGAAGCCGAACTCGCTTCACGCGGCCATACGCTATATATTGAGTGCTTCGCCCGTGGCCCCGCCGGACTCGACACGACCTTTCCGTTCAGACTGCCGTCCACGCGCGATTGCTATACCTGCTTCGCGGAGGGCTACTCGGCCTGGCAGGAAGGCATTGCGTCGGACTTCATCATCGGCAGCCCGCCCGTGTGGTCGGTCTCCTATACTCACAGTCTCCTGAAGAAGTACGGGTTTTCGGTCGGTCCTTTCCATGGAAAAAACGGCTCGCCGATCACCCTGGAAGCGCAGCAACGCAGCAAGCACGAGTTGATAGGATCGTAACGACAATGGAGGCCTGATGGCGATATCGCGCGAAAGCATGCGGGATATGCTGGAACGAAGCAGGTTTGCAATTCGATGGGGCGGCGCACTCGGCCTCCTGTGCCACCCCATCTATTACGTCGTGTGGACGTATATCCTGCCGCAGCCATACGACAATCTTTGGCTCCGCCTGAGTGCGGCGCTCATCTGCATTCCATTGCTTTTTCAGGCGCATTGGCCCAAGCGCTTTAACCATTTTCTGCTGATTTACTGGCATTGCGCGCTGATCTACGTATTGCCGTTCGTTTGCACATTTCTAACGGTCAGAAATTCATTCTCCACGATGTGGATGATGACCGAGGTCATGATGATTTTCATTATGGCGCTATGTATCGACAATCCGCTTTTGCTGCTCACCTGTATCGGCATTGGCGTATTTTCCGGCGCGGCGGCCGCGGTCATCTCCGCCCCGGCGCCGATCGTCCTCGCCGCGGCCGACAAGTCCAATCTCGCGTTGCTGCCGGTCGTCGTCCTGTGCAGCATGGCGTTCAGTCATGCGATCAGCAAGGGGCGCATCTTCGTCGAAAAGAATCGCGCACTGCAGGCGCTCGCGGGCTCGATCGCGCACGAAATGCGCAACCCGCTCAGCCAGTTGAGGCACGTTCTGGACCGCGTGGAAGAAGCCTTGCCGGCGACGACGGAACCCAACCGGGCGTCCGCGCTGCCGCCCAGCGGCACGGCGTCGCTGTATGAACATCTTGCGCAAGGACAGTTGTCGATCGAGCGCGGCCTGCGCATCATCGCGATGACGCTCGACGAAGTCAGCGCGAAATCCGTCCGCTCGGATCGCCTGACCTATCTGAGCGCGGCGGCGAGCACACGCAAGGCGCTGGAAGAATACGGCTTCGACGACGGCAAGGAGCGCGGCAAGGTCAAGCTCGTGGTGCGAGAAGATTTCGTCTTCAAAGTCGACGAGACCGTCTATCTGTTCACGCTGTTCAACCTGATCAAGAATGCGCTCTATCACATTGCCACGCATCCGGCGGCAACGCTCACGCTCACGGTCGACAAACAGTCCGTGATCGTGCGCGACACCGGCAGCGGCATCGCGCCGGAGATCCTGCCGCATCTGTTCGAGCCGTTTCGCACGGCGGGCAACCCGGGCGGCACGGGCCTCGGGCTCGCGTACTGCCAGCGCGCGATGCACGCGTTCGGCGGAAGCATTAATTGCCAGTCGGAGGTCGGCAAGTTCACGGAATTCACGCTGCGGTTTCCCGCCGTATCGGAAGACGAAGTCGCGGAATACGAGCAGCGGATTTTCGAGCGCGCCGCGCCGGTTTTCGAAGGCAAGCGCATCCTGATCGTCGACGACGACGCCGGTCAGCGGACCCGAACCCGTCGCGCGCTGACGCAGGCGGGCGCCCAGGTGAGCGAAGCCGAAAACGGCGCGATCGCATTGATGACGCTGCGGCAGTCATCGCCCTACGACCTCGTGCTGATGGACATCAGCATGCCGGTCCTGGATGGCTATGCCGCCACCGAGAAGATTCGCGCCGACCACCCATGTCCGAACCGCAACGTGCTGATTGCCGCGTATACGGCGGAGCCCGGCAACGCGGTCCGCGTGCATGCCCGCAGAGCCGGGATGGATGACATCATCAGCAAGTCGTCGAGCGTGCTGGATCTGATCAGCGCTTTGCAGACGCTCCTCGAAAACGGCGGGCGGCATCATGCGGGCCAGCGTGCGGACGGCTTCGCCGGCAAATCGATCCTCGTGGCCGACGACGACACCTACAGCCGGCTGGTTGCCAAAACCTATCTGGAGCGGTGCGGCGCGAGCGTGATCGAGGCCGAGCATGGGCAGGCGGTGCTGGCCCGTTTGCAGGAAGACGGCGCGATCGACGCGATCCTGATGGATATGAACATGCCGGGCGCGAGTGGCGTCGAAACGACCCAGCAGATTCGCGCGCGCACCGACCTGCATGCGCACGTGCCGATCATCGCGTTGACGAGCCAGTCGGATATCGAATCCGTGCACGCGTGCCTCGCCGCCGGCATGAACGAGGTGCTGATCAAACCGGTGCAGGCCGGCTCTCTCTATGCGTGTCTCGCGAGACAGTTTGCACCGCAACCCGCATTGAGCCTCGCGGCGCAAACGGGTCGGTCACCGGCGCCTGTTGCGCCGGTCGAGCAGCCTGTGGCAATCGCGCAAGACGATCTGCTCGATGAAGATCACCTCGAAGAACTGGTCGCGCTCGATCTGCTCGACGACTCGTTTCTCAACGGTATCGAACAGATCCGCTCGCTGGTCGAGCGGCTCGCCGCCAGCGCGGCGGCGCTCGACGTCGAGTCGGCGCACGGCGCTTTGCACGTTCTGCTCGGCGTCAGCGGCAACATTGGAGCCAGGGCCTTGCATCGGTTCGCGAGGCAAATATATCCGCGCGTGATCGACGGTGAATGGCCTGGGGAGCCCGACTGGCTCGCACGAATCTGCACGTTGGGCGAACGCTCCGCGGACGCGTTGCAGCGGTATTACGGGTCGACTAAAGCGCGGCGCGCTCACCGCGACGCATTGAGCGAGTAGCGGCCCGCTCGCGGTGTGACCGTGAAGGCCGGCCGCGCGCGCTCATTGGCCTACGGCCACGATCCGCCCTTTCGCACCCGGAAAACCCATCGTGACCGTGGTCCCCGCGCCCAGCTCGGACTCGATCCGCAGGCACCCGCCGAACGATTGCATGATGCGGTTGCAAAAGATCATCCCCATGCCGTGACCGCCCGCCCCGGCGTACGTGGTGACGGGGTCCAGCAGCAAGCGCGCCTTGATCTCGGGTGCGATGCCGGGACCGTTGTCGCGCATGCGGATCTCGGGCTCGGGACTGTCCACTATCTCGAGGCAGAGCGCAGGCCCGGGCGTGCCGTCGAGCGCGCGCAGCGCATTGGACAACAGCGAGGAAAGCACGAGCGCCACGCAATTGGGCATCGCACGCACGACGAAATCCCCTTGCACGTCGACCCGTATCCAGTCGCGCTGCGAGCCGACGAACGGATAAGTGTCGAGCAGCGTGGCGATCAAACGCGTCGCCTTGACTTCACGGCCGCCCGCCTCCGAGGCTGACTGCTGGCCGCCGCTTTTGTGCACCGTCTCCCAGAACGACGAGATCAGCGTCAGGCAATACTGCGCATTGTTCAGCATCGATCTCGCTGCGTGACCGATGTCCTTCTGGCGCGCCGGATCGTATTGCTCGATCACGTCGTTCTCGACGGAGCGTGCAAAGAGCGAGATGGCCGCCAACGGCGTATTGAGTTCGTGGGCGAGGAAAGCGAGCGTCTCGTCCATCGCCAATAGCCGTTGTTGACGCGTTTCCCGCTCCGAGTAACGTGCGATCGCCAATTGCAGGACCTCACGGACCTTTTCCGTGCGCAGCGGCTTTTCGAGGATACGGAACACGTCGCCGGTATTGACCGTCTGCAACAGCATGTCCTTGTCCGCATACGCAGTCACGAGTATCCGCACGATCTGCGGATACTCGTGCGCCACCTGGCGCAACAGGTCGTCGCCATCGCGCCCCGGCATCCGGTAGTCCGTCACCAGCACGGCGATCTCCGCGCCATGCTCGCGCAGCACGGCAATCGCCTCGTCCGCGCTCCGCGCGACATGCACGCAGTAGTCCGCACGAATCGCGCGGGCGAAGTGGTTGCGCGACATCTCCTCGTCATCGACGAAAAGAATGGAAAACGGCGGCTGTGTGATGTCACTCATGGGTCACTCATTGCATTCGCAGCGAATCGCGGCAGATCGGAACTGAACCGGGACACAGCGCGGGGGTTAAAGCAGAGGTCTGCCGGGATCATAACCAAAGCGTGACGGTATGGGGGCTCGCGTTGCTCATCCGCACTTTCCGGCGGGGTGGTTCGCGCGGCTTGCAGGGCAAGCGCAACGCAGCGGGGGCGCCGGCCGGCGCCCCCGAGCGGGTCCGTCAAGATCCGCGTGAAGCGTTCAGGCGCCGCGTTGCGCCTGTGACGCCATCCGCGCCGGCGCATTGGTCGCACCGTACCCGTCATACGCATTCACGCGTTGCACGACTTCGAAGAAGAGACCGTCGTTGAAGCTCTCGGTGTAAATGTGAAAATAGTCGCCGGCCGGGGACCGGTCGAACAATATGCCGGCATCGCGCATGCGCGCCACCAGATTTTCATCGAGGTCGATGCGCGTGATCAGATCGTCGTAGTAGTTCGCGGAGATGGGCACGAAGCGCGCGCCGTTAGCCCTCATTCGCGCGACGGTGTCGAAGATGTCGTGGCAGTTCAGCGCGATGTGGTGAACCGTGACGCCACCGCCGGCCGCCACCGACCGTGCGGTGCGCGTTCCCGGTCCCGGCGACACATTGAGCACGAGGCGCATGCTGCGATCCGCGTTGGCGACGCCGCGGCTGCGCACGAGCCCGAACGGATCGGCCAGTTCGAGGCTCTCGCCCGGCTCCAGGCCGAGCACGGCGCGCGAGAACAGAATCCATGTGTCCAGCTGATCGACCGCGAGGCCGAGCGCGACATGGTCGATCTGTTGCAGTCCGACGCCTTGAGCGGCCGAATCGGGTTCGTCGTCGAGCACGAAATCGGCCTCGTAAAGGCCATTCGGACCGAGCGCCGACGACACGAAGCTCACGAGGCTGCCGCCCGGCGAGATGACCGCGGGCACGCGCTGCTCGTACGGACCAATGGGGCCGTCGTAGCGCTTGGACTGCATCGCCGTTGCGCGGCCGACCGCGCCTTCCGGGTCCGCGGTGCGCACGGCGAGCGCGCAGACCGACAAGCCATGCGTTTCGAAACGCGATCGCGCGAACGAGTTCGGCTGGGCGTTGACGATCAGATTGATGTCCCCTTGCCGGTACAGCGCCACTGCCTTGGACCGATGCCGGCCCGCGCGGCGAAAGCCGAGTTGCTGCAGGAGTGTGTCGAACTGTTCGGCCGACGCCTCGTCCGCCGCGAATTCGATATATGACAGCCCGGCAATCTCCGGTAGCGGCGGCGGGCTGTACAGTTCGATGCGTTGCAGCACTCGGGCGCGCTGCTCCGCGTATTTCGCGTGGTCCGGCTTGCCGTCGGGCGGCGCGGGATGCTCGAGCCGCTCGCGCACCTGGCTCTCCAGATAGAGCAGCGAGCGCATCGCATCGACTGCGATGCGGCGATTAGGCGTTTCGCGGAAGATGTCGTTGAAGATCTCCAGCGACAACGGCCCGGTATAGCCGGCCAGCAAGACCTGTTCAAGGAAGGTCGCCATGTCGAACTGGCCCTGGCCGGGGAACGAGCGGTAATGCCGGGCCCACTGCAGCACGTCCATCGAGAGCAGCGGCGCATCCGCCATTTGCAGAAAGAAGATCTTGTGCCCGGGAATCCCGGCGATGCCGGCCGGGTCGTCCTTCAGCGACAGCGTATGGAAGCTGTCGAGGATCAGCCCGAGGTGCGGATGATCGGCGCGCCGCACGATCTCCCACGCCTGCCCGTACAGGTTCGTCGCGCGCCCCCAGGCGAGCGCCTCGAAGCCGACCCGCAGGTTGCGCGCCGCCGCGCGTCCGGCAAGCTCGTGCAACTGCGCCGCCGCGAGGTCCGGGTCGTCGATGGTGAGCGGCGACGTGTTCGAGCAGCACAGCACCATCGAGACATCCAGCGCCTGCATCAGGTCGAACTTGCGCTCGGCTCGCTCGAGGCTGCGCCGGAACTGCGCGTCGGGCATCCCCTCGAAATCGCGGAACGGCTGGTACAGGTCGATGCTCAGGCCGAGATCGCTCGCCATCGCTCGCACTTGCGAGGCCGAACCCTTGTAGTTGACGAAGTCGTTTTCGAACAGCTCGATGCCGTCGAAACGCGCGGCGGCAATGGCCTCGAGCTTCTCAGGCAGCGTGCCGCTGAGCGACACGGTGGCAATGGTGCGGCGCATGATTTTTCCCCGGCGTCAGTAACGAATCCACTCTACCCGATGGCAGCGATGGTAGCGACGGCTGCGATATCCATGAATACGCTGGATGCCGTCTCCGTCGATGTGACGCCGGCCGATCAGGCCAGCGCCGGCAACGGCCAGCTGGAGTTGTCTCATGATTTGTCTGATATTGGCCGCGCCGGAGTTGGAGAGGCATCGTAAATGGATGTGAGAGTACTCTTGCCAATCATCGACACAATGCGGCCAGATGGAAAATCATAATGCGCTGCCAGCGAATAATGATGGCGTGCGGCGCGCGCTGACTGGGTAAAGTGAAACCGGTTGCCGGCCAATGGAGCCATCGGCGTGGCGGTCCTCAATCACAGGCTGGCCGGCGCATGTCCGAAGTCCGTCCGCTGTAAGGTTCATGGCAGATAGTGCTTGGGATAAGAGGCGTCGTGTGTTCAGCGTCGCCTCAATGCACCAACGCTTACCAACGAGGTCGAGCGGACCCGGCAGTTCAGTCACGCGTTTGCGGCGTGAATCTATCTCGTCACAACGTCGAGGAATAGGAGGGCTTCTAGCTTGACCGAACACGGATGGACAACGACCGAATACATTCGGTATCCTGATCAATAACTGCTGCCGCCTGCCGGTTGCCCGTCACGCAACGCGCTGACCTGAAAAAGTGCCATCCTGTTTGAATACTTCGGCGAGTATCCGGGAAGCACAGACCTTGTTGTACGTCCATACCTATCACCCCCATTGCCAGTAGTGCTTTCGCGCATATCGTCAAATTCCGATATATGATTCGTTCCGTAGCGATGCAGATGCGTCGATGCCGGCCGGCATCCCGCCTGCCCGTTGTCGAATACCTTGAAGCCAACCCAATGAAGCCCGATATCGACGCGATTCACAAAGCGCTTTCCAACCCGGTCCGCCGGGAGATTCTCGGCTGGCTGCGGGAACCGCACGCGCATTTTGCCGATCAGGAGTTACCACTCGATCACGGCGTGTGCGCGGGCAAGATCGACGCGCGCTGCGGGCTGTCGCAGTCCACCGTGTCGGCGCACCTCGCGGCCTTGCAACGCGCGGGGCTCGTCACGTCGAAGCGGGTCGGCCAATGGGTGTTTTTCAAACGCAACGAGCCCGTCATCCAGGCGTTCCTCGAACATATGAACGCCAGGCTCTGAACGCGTCATTCGCGTCGCCGCGCTTCTTTCATCACGCAATCTTTTCAGGCTCGGGCCGCGCCCGCCGCCAAAGGTGAAAACTTATGCCGACTCTTTTCGATCCGCTGCAAATTGGCGACATCACGTTGTCCAACCGCATCATCATGGCGCCCCTGACGCGTCAGCGCGCCGAAGAAATCCGCGTGCCGAACGCGCTGATGGCGCGCTACTACGCTGAGCGCGCAACGGCCGGTCTGATCATCAGCGAAGCCACTTCGGTCACGCCGCAAGGCGTCGGTTATGCGGAAACGCCGGGCATCTGGTCGCAGGAACAGGTCGAAGGCTGGAAGCTCGTCACGAGCGCCGTGCACGGGGCCGGTGGCAAGATCTTCCTGCAACTGTGGCACGTGGGCCGCATTTCGGACCCGCTGTTCCTGAACGGCGAACTGCCGGTCGCGCCGAGCGCAATCGCGGCAAAGGGCTACGTGAGCCTGGTGCGTCCGGAACGTCCGTACGTGACGCCGCGCGCGCTGGAACTCGAAGAAATCGCCGGCGTGGTCGAAGCGTTCCGCAAAGGCGCGGAAAACGCGAAGGCCGCAGGTTTCGACGGTGTCGAAGTGCACGGCGCGAACGGCTATCTGCTCGACCAGTTCCTGCAGGACAGCACCAACAAGCGCACCGATGCGTACGGCGGCCCGGTCGAAAACCGCGCACGTCTGCTCCTCGAAATCACCGACGCCTGCATCGACGTGTGGGGCGCGCACCGTGTCGGCGTGCATCTCGCGCCGCGCCGCGACTCGCACGCCATGGGCGATTCCGACCCGGCTGGCACGTTCGGCTATGTGGCCCGCGAACTCGGCAATCGCAAGATCGCGTTCATCGCCGCTCGCGAATCGCTCGGCGACGACCGCCTCGGCCCGCAACTGAAGAAAGCATTCGGCGGCCCGTACATCGCGAACGAAAAGTTCACCAAGGAAACCGCGCAACAGGTGCTCGACGCGGGTGAAGCGGACGCGGTGGCATGGGGTCAGCTGTTCATTGCGAATCCGGATCTGGTGCGCCGCTTCGCGACGAATGCGCCGCTGAACAAGCCGGAACCGGCGACTTACTATGCGCGCGGCGAAACCGGCTACGTCGATTATCCGACGCTGGAAACGGTGGAATGAGCAGGCGGCGCGCCGCAGGTCGATGCGCCGATGCATGGAGGCGGCGCATGAACAGCGGTGGCTAGCGCTGAATACGCTGTAAAACACGCGGCGGGTGTGACTGAACGATATGTCGGTCACGCCCGCCGCGTTTCCTTTTGCACGCCGAAAACCTCGCGCGTCATCCAAGATCACGCCGCATGAACACGCGCTTCGATTCGTCGAGTCCTCGCGCAATATGCGCGTCGCGCCGCGCGATCAACGCCGCGTCGAGTTCGACTTGCGCGATATCGCGAAACCCAAGCCGCCGGTAGTACGGCGCATTCCACGGCACATCGCGATACGTCGACAGGATGAGTTGCGGCAGTTGCCGCATGCGCGCGAGTTGCGCGACCTGTTCGAGCAGCGCCGCGCCGATGCGCCGTCCCGCATGCGAAGTGAGCACGTCGAGTTCCTGAACATAGATGCACGCGGGCTGCGGCTCGAACATCACGAAGCCGGCGCATGTTGCATCGGCGTCCACGGCGATCAGGATCTCGCGCGCTGCGATCTTGCGCTCGACGAACTCCCGCGCCATCGGCGGAGCATCGGCAATGCCGGCCATGCCTACGCTGACGAAACGCTCGCCTGCTTCGAATTCGATCGCGCGAATCGCGTCCGCTTCGTGCGGCAACGCAAAACGGAAGGTAACAGTGGCGGTGTGTTGCATGACGTTCCTGAGTGCGCGCTGGCCAGGGGCGACCACATGCTGGCCGGCATGGTCGAAGACATGCCCCGATATTGGCATCCCGGCCGGCGAATGGGCAAGTGAGACAGGCGGGACACGTCACGTGCGAAACAGGCAAAAACCACTGCGCATGCCCTCACAGGACTACACTCCAGACATCGGATCGCCCTTCGGCCCGCCATGGACCTCCTGAATCTATTCCAGATCGCCCTGCACCTCGATCAGCACCTGATGACGCTGATCGAGCAATTCGGCACCGCGGTGTACGCGCTGCTGTTTGTCGTCGTGTTCGTCGAATATGGCTTCCTGCCTCTGTTCTTCCTGCCGGGCGATCCGCTGATCTTCATTTGCGGCGCACTCGCGGCCACGGGCGCGTTGAATGCGTGGATCGTGGCGCCCGTGCTGTTCGTCGCGACGGTGACGGGCAGCATCGTCGGTTATGGGCTAGGCCGCGCGGTCGGCGAGAAGGTCTATTCCGCCAACTATCGCTGGCTGAACCACCATGCGCTGCGTAAAGCGCACGCGTTCAGCGAGGCGCGCGGCGGCCTGACCTTTCTGCTGTCGCCGTACATCGCCGTCGTGCGCACGTTCGCGCCGTTCGTCGCGGGCGTCTCGCGCATGACGTTCTCGCGTTATGTGTGGCTGGTCAGCGCCGGCGCGGCCCTTTGGGTCGTCTCGCTGATGGCCGCCGGCTTCCTGTTCGGCAATGTGCCGATCGTGCGCGAGCACATGAGTTCGTTCGTTCTGCTGGGCATCCTGCTCGGCGGCGCAATGCTGCTGTGCGGCGCGCTGTGGCGCCTGTACCAGCGGCGCCTGCACGCGGACTGAAAGCGCCGCCCTCCTCCCCGCGTTGTGCGGGGCGCGATGCCCATACGGGCGCCGTCAACTTGACCTGGAACAGATATGAAGGTAGCCTTCTCAGGTAGCCTTCATATCCAGTCATCGCATGAGCAAGAACGACACCCCGGCCACAGCCGATGCACTGCACGCATTGGCCGAAGACCTGCGTGTGTTGGGCGTCAAGCTGCGCCGCCGTCTGCGCGAAGAGTCCCATGTGGGCGACTTCACGCCTTCGCAGATGCAGGTGCTCGCCCTGCTGGAGCGCGAAGGTGCGGCCACGGTCACCTCGCTCGCCCGCGCTCAGGGCATGCGCCCGCAATCCATGGGCGAAACGCTTTCGGCACTGAAAGCCGCCGGATTCGTGACCGGCGCACCCGACCCGAACGACGGCCGGCAGACGGTTCTCTCCCTCACCCCAGCCTTTCGCAAGAAGATCAAGGCGAGCCGGGCCGCGCGCGAAGACTGGCTATTCCGCACCATTCAGACCCGCTTTTCGGCGGCCGAGCAGAAACAGCTCGCAATCGGCGTCGACTTGCTCAAACGCCTGATCGACTCGTAACTCGCAGGAGCACACCATGGCACTCACTACTCTCGATGCAAAGACCGCGCTGGTCGTCATCGATTTGCAGCGCGGCATCGTCGCGCTGCCCACGGTTCACCCGTCGGGTGAAATCGTCCAACGCTCGGTCAGGCTGCTCGACGCGTTCCGCCGCCACGGGCTGCCGGTGGTGCTCGTCAACGTCGTCGGGGGCGCACCGGGCCGCACGGATCAGGGCCGCCACACCGGCGACTTCCCCGCCGGCTTCGCAGACCTCCTGCCCGAACTGAAGCAACAGCCGTCGGACCATCTGGTCACCAAGCGCACCTGGGGCGCGTTCACGAACACGGATCTCGAAGCGTATCTGCGCGAGCAAGGCGTCACGCAAGTGGTGCTGGTCGGCATTGCGACCAGCATCGGCGTCGAATCCACCGCGCGTTACGCGAGCGAACTCGGACTGAACGTCACGCTCGTGGTCGACTCGATGACCGACCTGAATCCGGACGCGCACACCAACAGCATCACGCGCATCTTCCCGCGCCTCGGTGAAACCGGCACGACGCAGGAAGTGCTCGACCTGCTCGAAAGCACGCGCGCATAACCATGCGCACGAGCGGGCCCTTGCGCTCATACGCCGCCCGCTCGCTTCAAAGGGAAACCCTCCGGTGACAGGCACATTCCGTTCGCTGCGAAACTTCAATTACCGGGTCTGGGCGAGCGGCGCGATCGTCTCCAACGTCGGTACGTGGATGCAGCGCACGGCGCAAGACTGGCTCGTACTGACGGAGCTGACGCATCACAATGCGACCGCCGTGGGTATCGTGATGTCGTTGCAATTCGGGCCGCAAATGCTGCTGCTGCCGCTCACCGGCTATGCGGCCGATCACTTCGACCGCCGCAAGCTGCTGTTCGCCACTCAGGCGGCAATGGGTTCGCTGGCGCTGGCCCTCGGTCTTCTGACCGTGACGGGACTCGTGCAGCTCTGGCAGGTCTATGTATTCGCGGGACTGCTCGGCTGCGTCACCGCTTTCGATTCCCCCGCGCGCCAGACCTTCGTGTCCGATCTGGTCGGCGAACGCGATCTGGCCAACGCTGTCGGACTGAATTCCACCTCGTTCAACGCCGCGCGCATGATCGGGCCTGCGGTGGCCGGCCTGCTGATCGCGTCGGTGGGCACAGGCTGGGTGTTTCTGATCAACGCGCTTTCTTTCGTCGCCGTGCTCGGTTCGCTGCGCATGCTGCGGCTCGGCGAATTGCATCAGAAGCCCCGCGCGATACGTTCACGCGGCAGCTTCGTGGAAGGCTTCAAGTATGTGTGGACGCGTCCCGATCTGAAAGCGGCATTGCTGATGCTGTTCCTGATCGGCACGTTCGGACTGAACTTCCCGATCTTCATTTCGACGATGTCGGTCACCGCGTTTCATGCGGGCGCCAGTCAATACGGCGTGTTGAGTTCGACGATGGCGATCGGCTCGGTGACGGGCGCATTGCTCGCCGCGCGCCGCGCGAAACCGCGGATGGCGCTGCTGCTCGGCGCGGCCGCGATCTTCGGCGTGGGTTGCGCGGCCGCGGCGGTGATGCCGAACTACGTGCTGTTCGGCATGATGCTCGTGGTGATCGGCGTATGTACGCAAACCTTCACCACGTCCACCAACAGCCTCGTGCAACTCTCGACCGAACCCGCGATGCGCGGCCGCGTGATCGCGATCCTGCTGGCTATCGCGCTGGGCGGCACGCCGCTCGGCGCGCCGGTCGTCGGCTGGGTGGCGGACCGCTTCGGCCCGCGCTGGGCGCTCGGCGTGGGCGCCGCATCGGGTTTCGCGGCGGCGCTGGTCGGCTTGCTGTATCTGGTGAAATACCCCCAGTTGCGGGTGTTTGTCGAGGGGCGACGGCTGCGCTACAGCATCGACGATCCACAGCCGGCTGCCGCCGCTTCGTCTGCGGCTTCGAACTATGTCGGTCCCGTTGCCGCGGTCCGCAACGCCGCGTTGAACGAAGCGGAAGAGGACACTTCATCCAGCGTCTGAACGTCGGAGCACCTTTACCGCCTCGACAAAAACGCCCCGCCTCAAAATTCAGGCGCGGCTTTACCTTTTCAAGAGCGGCAACAGCGGCGGCAATGCCGCCGCGCCGGCCTATTTCGCCACCGGCATCGTGAACTCGGCGCCCTTCGCGATGCTGTCCGGCCAGCGCTGCATGATGCTCTTGTAGCGCGTATAGAAGCGCACGCCCTCTTCGCCGTATGCATGGTGATCGCCGAACAGCGACCGCTTCCAGCCGCCGAACGAGTGCCATGCCATCGGCACCGGAATCGGCACGTTGATGCCGACCATGCCCACCTGAATTTGCCGCCCGAACGCGCGCGCGACACCGCCATCGGAAGTGAAGAGCGACACGCCATTGCCGAACTCGTGCGCGTTGATCAGCTCGACGGCGCTCGCGAAGTCGGGGACGCGCACCACCGCGAGCACCGGGCCGAAGATCTCTTCCTTGTAGATCTTCATCTGCGTGCCGACACGGTCGAACAGCGTACCGCCGATGAAGAAGCCCGCTTCGTCCGCCACCGGATGCGCGCGGCCGTCGACGATCAGCTGCGCGCCTTCCGCCTCGCCCGACGCGATATAACCCGCCACCTTGGCCTTATGTTCGGCGGTAACCAACGGTCCCATCTCGGCGTCGAGATGCTCGCCGTTCCTGATGACGAGCGCCTTGACGCGCGGCACCAGCCGCTCGATCAGCTGATCGGCGACCTCGCCGACCGCCACCGCCACCGAGATCGCCATGCAACGCTCGCCCGCCGAACCATAGGCCGCGCCGATCAATGCATCGACCGCCTGGTCGAGATCGGCGTCCGGCATCACCACCAGGTGATTCTTCGCGCCGCCCAACGCCTGCACACGCTTGCCGTGCTTCGATGCTTGCGTGTGAATGTATTCGGCGATCGGCGTGGAGCCCACGAACGACAGCGCCGCGACGTCGGGATGTTCGATCAGCGCATCCACGGCCACCTTGTCGCCGTTCACGACGTTGAACACGCCGTCAGGCAGACCGGCTTCCTTCAGCAACGCAGCGATGCGCAGCGAAGCCGACGGGTCGCGTTCCGACGGCTTCAGCACGAACGTATTGCCGCACGCCAGCGCGATCGGGAACATCCACATCGGCACCATCACCGGAAAATTGAACGGCGTGATGCCGGCGACCACGCCGAGCGGCTGGCGCAGGTTCCAGTTGTCGATGCCACCGCCGATCTGGTCGGTGAAGTCGGTCTTCAACAGGTTCGGGATGCCGCACGCGAACTCGACCACTTCGATGCCGCGCACCACCTCACCTTGCGCGTCCGTGAACACCTTGCCGTGTTCGCGCGTGATCAGCATCGCGAGTTCGTCGTGATGCTGGTTCAACAGCTCCTTGAACTTGAACAGAATGCGCGCGCGCTTGAGCGGCGCGGTTTCGCTCCAGGCGGGAAACGCGGCTCGCGCTGCGCTGACGGCCGCGCCCACTTCCTCGACCGATGCCATCGCCACGGAGCCGGTCACTTCGCCGGTCGCGGGATTGAAGACGTCCTTGAAGCGGCCGCTCGTCGGCGCAACCAAGACGCCGCCGATGTAATGACCCAACTGCTGCACCGACAGCTTCGCTTGTTCGTTCACTGCGTTCATGTCTTACCTCGGGTTCGGAGAAGGCCGCGGTGCATCGCCACCGGGCGCGGGCAAAAAGACCGGACGATGTCGCACAGCATGCGAGCGGCGCTCCGCTTGCCGGCCGGGCTTGATCGAAACTGGCCCAACTGTATCGACGGTGTCCGTCATATTCCCGATACAGCGCAACAGAACCGCGCCTCACTGTGTTGTTTTCTGCGTGGCAACTGTATTGGAGCGTAGGTGTCGAGGCAGCGTCCCCTCAAAACCCGCCCACCCCCCGTGTCACCAGCGCATACGGCCCGCACGTCAACTGCTCCCTGAGGAACTCGATGCAGACCTGGATGCGCGCCGACGACGACAGCCGTTCCGCCGTCACCGCCCACACATCGGCGGACTGCTGGTAGTCGGGCAACACCCGCACCAATTCGCCGGCGCGCAGGCTTTCGGCCACATCCCAGATCGACACCATCACCACCCCATAGCCGTCCTTGGCCCACTGCACGACGATGTCGCTGAGATTCGACGCGACCGTGCCGGTCACCTTCACGCTCTTTTCGCCATTCGGCCCGCTCAGCCGCCAGACACCGAAGCGATCGTCGCGGCCGCGAAACAAGAGACAGTCGTGCTGCGCCAGGTCGCTCAGGTCGGCCGGCGCCCCGTGCCGTTCGAGATAAGCCGGCGACGCGCAGAGAATCCGCGTGCTCTCCACCATCTTGTGCGCGATCAGATGCGGCTCCTGCACTTCGCCCACGCGCACGTCGATGTCGAAGTTCTCGCCGACCAGATCCGCGCGGCGGTCCAGCAACTCCAGCCAGATCTCGAGATTCGGATGACGCTCGCGCAGCATCGCGAGAATCGGCGACACGTGTTTGCGCCCGAGGCGCAGACTCGTGCTGATGCGCAGCAAACCGCGCAACTCGGTGCGCCGGTCGGCGAACGCGTCGGCCATGCCCTGCACGTCGTCGAGGATTTTCTGCGCCCATTGCAAGGCCGCTTCGCCATCGCTCGTCACGCTGACGCGGCGCGTGGTGCGCTGAAACAGCTTGACGCCGAGACTGGCCTCGAGCATCGCGATCCGCTTGCTCACATGCGAGGGAGACAAACCCATTTCGGTCGACGCCGCCACGAAACTGCCGCGCCGCGCGATGTTGCAGAACAATTGGAGATCGCGCAGGAAAGATTCATTGCTGGCTGTGAGCGCATTCTGATTTTCCATCTGGTCGCATTGTGTCGGTGCGGAAGCACATTACCCTAGCCGTAACGAATGGCTCGGGCAAGCCAAAGCAGATCTGGCGGATTGTCCGGGACTCCGAATTGCTGGTTAACCCTCGGCGCCGACCAGCTTTGAAGCGGATGCCGCACTGCGGCAACCCGACAGACTGCCGGCACGATGTCATCGTCGGTCACAGCAGGTCACAGCAGGTTGCGCCAGTCCAGGAAAGTCCTGGCTTGCATAGTTTTGGTTTCAGTACGCAAATGAGTCAGCCATAGAAAGCTGATAGAAAACATTTCTGTTCAGGAGACGACATGGAAACGAACGCATCGGCGAGCACCCACGAGCACCGCTCGCAGGCTCGCAAAGCAACCGCTAGCGGCTGGATCGGCTCGGCGCTCGAGTACTACGATTTCTTCATCTATGCTCAGGCGGCCGCGCTGATCTTCCCGCAGTTGTTCTTTCCATCGAGCAACCCGAAGATCGCGATCGTCGCGTCGCTCGCAACCTATGGCGTCGGTTACGTCGCCCGCCCGATCGGCGCGATCGTGCTAGGCCATTGGGGCGACACCCACGGCCGCAAGAACGTGTTGCTCGTCTGCATGTTCCTGATGGGCTTCTCGACCATGGCGGTCGGCTTTCTGCCCACCTACCATTCCGTCGGCCTGCTCGCTCCGGTCATGCTGGTGATCCTGCGTCTGATCCAGGGCTTCGCGGTCGCCGGCGAAATCTCGGGCGCGAGTTCGATGATTCTCGAACACGCGCCATTCGGACGGCGCGGCTATTACGCGAGCTTCACGCTGCAAGGCGTGCAGGCCGGCCAGATTCTCGCCGCGGCCGTGTTCCTGCCGCTCGCCTACTTCATGGATGACAGCACGTTCAACTCATGGGGCTGGCGGATTCCGTTCCTGCTCAGCGCGGTCGTGCTGATCGCCGGCTACATCATTCGCCGCGAAGTGCATGAAACGCCCGCCTTCGAGAAAGAAGACGCCAGCGGCAACGTACCGAAATCGCCGATCGTCGAAGCCTTCCGCTACAACTGGGGGGATATGCTGCGCGTGGTCGGCTGCGCGCTGATGAACGTGATTCCCGTGGTCGCCACCATCTTCGGCGCGGCGTATGCGGTGCAGGCGTCGTACGGCATCGGCTTCTCGAAGAGCGTCTATCTGTGGATTCCGGTGATTGGCAACATTGTCGCCGTGCTGGTGATTCCGTTCGTGGGCAATCTGTCGGACCGCATCGGCCGGCGTCTGCCGATCATCGTCGGCGCACTCGGCTCAGGGCTGCTGTCGTTCGGCTACCTCTACGCGATCAGTATCAGGAACGTGCCGCTCGCGATCGTCATGTCGATCCTCATGTGGGGCATCGTCTACCAGGGCTATAACGCGATCTTCCCGAGCTTCTTTCCGGAGCTGTTCCCGACCCGCTCGCGCGTCTCCGCCATGGCGATCGGCCAGAACATCGGCACCACGATCACCGCGCTACTGCCGGCGCTGTTCGCCTACGTCGCGCCGCCCGGGTCGAACAACATTCCGCTCACCATCGGCTCGATCACGTTCGGCATCACGGTGATTGCGGCGGTGACGGCATGGAGCGCACGCGAAAACTACCGGGTCAAGCTAAGCGATCTGGGCCAACCCAACGCGGTGCCGATCGACAAGCACAGCTACGAAGCGCTGCGCGCCGAGACAATGGCCGAGTCAAAGAAAGCCGTCGCGTAAGCACTGCCTGACGCCGCTCATCGCCGCCAACGAGGACACGCTTCATGGACAGAATCCGGATCGCCGTGGCCGGCGCGGGCTACATCGGCCGCGCTCACATGGCCGTCGCGCAACAGAGCGGCACGTGCGCGCTGGCGGCGATCGTCGACCCGTCGCCGGCCGCCGCGGTGCTCGCCGCCGAGGCCGGCGTGCCACTCTACAGGACGCTCGGCGAACTGCTCGAACGGGATCGTCCCGACGGCGTGATCCTCGCGACGCCGAACCAGCTTCATGTGGAGCATGCGTTGACCTGCCTGGCGGCCGGCATGCCGGCGCTGCTCGAAAAGCCGATCGCCTCGACCGTGGAGGAAGCGCAAGCGCTCGTCGCTGAAGTGGAGCGCAGCGGCGTGCCCTTGCTGATCGGCCACCACCGCGCGCACAGTCCGATCATGGCGCGTGCGCGGCAGTTGATCGACGAAGGCCGGCTCGGCAAGCTCGTCGCGGTGATGGGCAGCGCGGTGTTTTTCAAGCCGGACCAGTATTTCGCCGACGCCGATTGGCGGTGCAAGCCAGGCGGCGGCCCGATTCTGCTGAACATGATTCACGAAGTGCACAACCTACGCATGCTGTGCGGCGATATCGTCGCCGTGCAGGCTTTTTCATCGCATGCGACGCGCGGCTTTCCGGTCGAGGACACGGTGGCGATCAATCTGCGTTTTGCGAGCGGCGCGCTCGGCAGCTTCATGCTGTCGGACACCGCCGCGTGTGCGCGCAGCTGGGAACAGACGTCGCGGGAAAACAAGGCCTACCCGACCTATCCGGACGAAGATTGCTACGTGATCGCGGGCACGTTCGGCTCGCTCTCGGTGCCGACGATGCGCCTGAAAACCTATGCCAAAGCCGAGGACCGTTCGTGGTGGAAGCCGTTCGACGAGAGCGTCGCCGCGTTGACTCGCGACGATCCGCTCAGGCTTCAGCTCGAACATTTCGCACGCGTGATCCGGCGCGAAGCCAAGCCGCTCGTCAGTGCCCGCGACGGCTTCCAGAATCTGCGTATCACCGAGGCGATCGTCGAGGCGGCCAACGCGGGATCGGTCGTCGACACGATGCCTGCCACCGCCTCGGCTCACTGAATCCACCAGTCTTGCGCTGTTCAATTCATTCTTCAGGGATGCTCAATGAAAACGTTCGTGATGCTGCACGGCATCAACCACAATATGTTCGGCAAGCGCGATCCGGCGCAATACGGCACCATCACGCTGGCCGAGATCGATAGCAAACTCCAGGCGCTGGGCAAGGAGCTGGGCGTCAAGGTGGAGAGTTTTCAGACCAACAGTGAAGCCGACATGTGCGAGCGCATTCACCAGGCTTTCACCGATAACGTCGACGGCGTGCTGATCAATGCAGGCGCGTGGACCCATTACAGCTACGGTATTCGCGATGCGCTGGCAATTCTGGTGGTGCCGGTGGTCGAGATCCACATGTCGAACATTCACGCGCGGGAAGCGTTCCGGCATCAATCCGTGTTTGCGGAGATCGTCAAAGGAAAGATTTGCGGCTTCGGCGTCGATAGTTATCTGCTCGGGCTGCGGGCGGCCGTGTCGAAGGCCGCGTAGTACCGGCGCGGCATGACGCCGCGTACGGTCGCCTCGACCGCACGCGGCGCGGCATGGCGAGCATGTTTGCACGAGGGCGGCCGGCGCGCCGCATCCACGTGCCACCCTCAGCGCCATGGGTCGGTCAGTTCGTTGGCCAGCACCATCTTCTCGCGGACCACATCGACGAGACCCGCGTCGACACCGCTCTGCGCTTTCAGGAATTTCAGCGCGGCGGAATGCACGGTGCGCATCGCGCGTCCATCGATCCCGGCCATGCGCGGTGCGCTGCGCCGCGTTTCTTCGACCAGGTCGCGGGCGTTGCCGAAGTCGGGCGACAAGCCGCTCTGCGTCTCGAACGCGGCGCGCAAGCCAGCCGCGTAGTCGCGCGACTGCCCGAGCCGGTCGATGTCGACCAGCAGGTCGACACCTTCCGTGATGCGCAGCGCGCACAGAATCCACAACGCGATGAACGCCCGATACGCGTTATTGCCTTCCGCCGTGCCCGCAAACTGCTCGCACGCCATCGCATAGGCATCGTCCGACATCGACGCCACCGGCGGCAAGCTCACGCCGCAAACGTCGAGCGCCTGCCTGACCAGCGGGTCCGACTGATTCAGACCCAGCACGCGAAACGGCGCGGCGACGAAAAATGGATTGCTCCATTGCTGACTGAGTAGCCACCCCGACGCGAACTGCGACGCGGGATTGCGCAGTACGCCCACGTGCATCGCCTGCGCAAACGCGGCCTTCAACCACGGCATCCGGCCCGACGAGCGACAGAACTTGAATACCGGCACGCGGCGCTGTTCGACAGTGCGCTCGCACAGATTGCGCAAGTAGGCCTGCAAAGCCGGGAATTCCGCATCCGGCACGCTCGCGAAGCGATCGACGCTGAAACGCTTGCTATAGCCCGCGACTCCACGCGCATTTTGTTCGAGGAACGGCCGGTACTCGTCGAAGTACGGCGCGGCGAGCGGCGGATGCCCCGAGGTCAGCGTGGGACGCGACGCAGCAACATCGGCGAGGCTCAGTTCGGCGAGCACGTTGCTTAGCGGTTCATAAAAACCGGTCGCCGTGTCGAGTTCGCGCAGCCGCGACCAGACCCAGGTTCCCGCGCTGCGCCAGCCGGTGTGCAGAAATACCGCCTGTTTCAGGGCACTTTTGCTCGCAGCATCGTTCGGCCTGGCGCCTGACGGGCCGCCTGAGGGCTCTTGTGACAACGGCATGAGACTTCTCTTCAAATGTAAGCGACAACGATTCGACGGAAAGCGGGCGCTGCCCGAGCCACGCCAGGGCGGCTGATACTGTAGCGGTTCGAGCTGTCGGCTGCATGACGGAAACATCACTTTACCCTGCGATGCCGGACGCATTCGCGTCGGGCACGCAGCGCGCGGCCATGGAACAGCGCAGCCAAACGCATTATGCTGCCAGACTCCCGCCCTCACACGTCGCTGACATGAACGATTCGGCCGATATCCGGTTCCTGTTGACCCTCCGCGAAAGTGGCAGCCTGATCGCCGCGGCGCGCAAGCTGGGGCTGTCGCCGTCGGCGATCACACAGCGCCTTCAGCAACTGGAAAAGAAACTGGGCGCGCAACTGGTGAACCGCAGCGCGCGCCGCCTGCACTTCACCGACGAAGGCATGCTGCTGTGCGAACGGGGCGCCGAACTCGTCGAGCAATTCGACGCGTTGTTCGAAGACTTGCAAAGGCGCCGGGGCGGCCTCGTCGGCACGCTGAAAATCAACGCGCCGTTGGGATTCGGCCGACGCCACCTCGCGCCCGTGATCGGCGACTTCCACCAACAGAACCCGGATATCGACGTCGCGCTCACGCTCTCGGACCGGCCTTTGACCGAGACGATGGATCGCTTCGATATCGTCGTGCATATCGGCGAGCTGCCGCTGTCGAATCTGGTCGGCTACACGGTCGCGCCGAATGCCCGCTTCGTCTGCGCGGCGCCTGCGCTGCTCAAACGGCTGGGCGCGCCGGACTCGCCGGACGCGTTGAGCCGGCTGCCCTGCATCGTGCTGCGCGAGAACAACGAAGATGTCTCGCTCTGGCAGTTCAGCAAGGGGCGCACGCGCCGCAGCGTGCGCGTGTCCGCCCACCTGAGCTGCAACGACGGCGACGTGATCCGCCAGTGGGCCTGCGAAGGCCGCGGCGTGATCCTGCGCTCCGAATGGGACGTAGCCGACGACATCGCGAAAGGCCGGCTCGTGCGTTTGTTGCCTGGATGGAAGGCGCCGGACGCCAACGTGATGGCGCTCACGCATCAGCGCGCGGGTCTGCCGGCGCGCACCCGGCATTTCATGCAGTACTTGCAGAGCCGGTTCAGGCCGCTGCCGCCGTGGCGGCGTTGAGCGGGCGACTCCATGCACGGCGACCTATATTCAGTCTCACTGAAACTATGAATTAACCCAGCTAAACGCCCGCGTGCGGACTGACTTCTATAATCGGCTCATCTCCCCAGCGGTGAAATCATGACTGCCCTATCATTGCCTGCCGCGTTTCCGAAAGCGGTCCGCTTCGACCTGCTCACCGCCCTGCTCGACTCCTGGACCTCATGGAACCACGCCGCCGGTTCCGAGCAGGCGGGCCGCGCATGGCGGGCCGCTTATCTGCGCCTGACCTATGGCTGCGGCCGCTACATCGCGTATGAGCAACTGGTGCGCGAAGCCGCCGCGCAAGTCGGCCTGCACGAATCCGCCGCGTTCGCACTCGAAGCGCACTGGCTGGCACTGAAGCCCTGGCCCGGCGCAATCGACGCATTGCGCGCGCTCGAACCGCACTGCAAGCTCGCGATCGTCACCAATTGCTCCACCCGCCTGGGCGCGCAGGCGGCCAACATTTTCCCGGTCCGCTGGGATGCGATCGTGACCGCCGAACAGGCCGGCGTCTACAAACCCGACCCGCAACCGTACCGGCTCGCGCTCGCGCAACTCGGCGTGCAGGCGCACGAAGCCGCATTCGTGGCCGGCTCCAGCTACGACATGTTCGGCACCCCCGCCGTCGGTTTGCGGACATACTGGCATAACCACATCGGTCTGCCGCTCGTTGCAGGTGCCGAGCCGCCCGAGATCGAGGCGCCGGCGCTCGACGCGCTGGTCCCGTGGCTCGGCCGCTTCGGCCTGTGAGCCGCCACCCTCTCAATCCCCGGTGACAGCATGAAACTCGAACAGATCGAAACCCCGGCCGCATTGATCGATATCGCACGGATGCAGAAAAACATCGCGCGCATGCAGGGGCATATGAACACGCTGAACGTCACGTTCCGGCCACATGTGAAGACCACCAAATGCATCGACGTGGTGCGCGCGCAGATCGCCGCCGGCGCGCGCGGCATCACGGTATCCACGCTGAAGGAAGCGGAAGCGTTCTTTGCCGCCGGCATCGGCGACATTCTGTACGCGGTCAGCATGGCCCCTTCGAAATTGCCGAGAGCGCTGGCGCTGCGCCGCCAGGGCTGCGATCTGAAGCTGGTGGTGGACAACCCGACCGCCGCGTCGGCCATCGCCGCATTCGGCGACCAGCATGGCGAAACCTTCGAAGTGTGGATCGAGGTGGACACCGACGGACACCGCTCGGGCATCACTCCGGAACAAGACACGCTGCTCGAAGTCGGCCGGATTCTGCATGAGAACGGCGTCAAGGTGGGCGGCGTAATGACCCATGCCGGATCGAGCTACGAGCTCGACACGCCCGAGGCGCTCGCCGCGCTCGCGGAGCAGGAACGCGCGGGCTGCGTGCGCGCGGCGCAACGTCTGCGCGAGGCCGGCATCGCGTGCCCGGCGGTCAGCGTCGGCTCCACGCCGACCGCGCTCGCCGCCACGCAGCTGGAAGGCGTCACCGAAGTGCGGGCCGGCGTCTACGTGCTGTTCGATCTGGTCATGCACAACGTCGGCGTGTGCACGCTCGACGACATCGCGCTCAGCGTGCTCACCACCGTGATCGGCCATCAGGCGGACAAGGGCTGGGCGATTCTCGACGCGGGCTGGATGGCGATGAGCCGGGATCGCGGCACGTCCAGGCAGTCGCACGATTTCGGCTATGGCCAGCCGTGTCTGCTGAACGGCACGCTGCTGCCCGGTTACGTGGTGAGCGGCGCGAACCAGGAGCACGGCATTCTGTCGCCGACACAAGCGCAGGCGCAGGCGCAGGCCGACGATATTACGCAGCGCTTCCCTGTCGGCATGAAGCTGCGCATTCTGCCGAATCATGCATGCGCGACCGGTGCGCAATTTCCCGAGTATCACGCGGTTGCGCCGGACGGCGACAGCGTGGAATGGAGACGCTTTCAGGGCTGGTAGCCGGATCCGGCTCCGAGCCCGCGGGCATCCGGGTCACTCATCCTCCTCTGCGAGCCCGGCCAGCAGATCGTCGACCGCGCGATACACCCGCTCGACGATCTCCGGCCCCACCTTGCGCTCCAGTTCCCGATAGTGCGCTTCGAGGTCCTTCGAAATCAAGCGCACCAGTTCCGCACTCGTGTCCGTCAGCGACACCAGCACGCGGCGCTGATCTTCCGCGAAACGCTCCTTGATCACCAGGTCCATGCTCTCCATCCGCGCGAGCACGCCGGCCATGCTCGGGCTCGAAATCGTGCAGATATCGGAGATGTGGCGCGGCTCCATCGGCCCATGTTCGTCGAGCGCGCGAATCACACGCCATTGCTGCTCGGTCAGTCCATGAGCGGTGATCAATGGACGGAAGCGCTCCATCATTTTTTCTCGGGCGCGCAACAACAGCATCGGCAGATTGCGGTGCAAAACTCGGGTGGCAGCGGACATGTTGGCAAAGAATAAAGACAGCCGCCGGTGCTTAAGGGAAAACCCGCGATCAACCGGCAGCCTATTGACCGTGAATGATATCAAGCGCAATACTACTAACATGTTAGTGTTTTCGTCGAGTTTTTTCCGAGAGACCGCTCCCTTATGTTTGCCCTTGCCGATCACCTGCTGCATCCCGAAGGCGACGCGCTGCCCCGCGACGTGGACGCACGCACCGCGGCTGCGCTGCTCGCACGCGGCATCGCGTGCCGCGCGCCGGTCCGTGGCGCGGTGTACGGTACCTTGCTGAACGATCGCGCCACGCTCGCTGCGTTAGGCGACGCGCTGCGCGCCGCGCCGTACAAGGCGCCGCCGAAGGCGCCGGTTCTTTATCTGAAGCCTCGCAACACGCTCGCTGGGCATCGCGCGCGGGTGGTCGTGCCGGACGACGCGGCGGGCGTGGAAGTCGGCGCTTCGCTGGGGATCGTAATAGGCCGCACCGCAACACGCCTTAGCGTGGATCGCGCGGCCGACTATATCGCGGGCTATACGCTGGTCGCCGATCTGAGCATGCCACATACGAACGTATATCGGCCTTCGGTGCGCCTGCGCGCACGCGACGGCTTCTGCGTGGTCGGGCCGGCCGTGGTCGCGGCGCGTCATGTTGCAAGGCCGGATGATCTCGGTATCGAGGTCGTGCTCAACGGCGCGAAACGTTTCACGGCAAGCACTTCGTCATCCGTGCGCAACGTCGCGCAATTGCTTGCGGACGTGACCGATTTCATGACACTCAACGCAGGCGACGTGATTACGCTCGGCGTGCGTCACGGCTCGCCGGTCGCGCATATCGGCGACACGGCCACGATCACGATTGGGGAACTGCCGCCGCTCACGGTATCGTTTGTCGGCGCAACCGGACACGATGGAGAACAACGATGATGCGCGGCCGTGTTGCGTATGCAGGCGCGATTCACGAAGCCTATCCCGACGCCCATGGCGTGCGCCTCGCGGACGGCCGCGTGCGTCGCGAAGATGAAGTGGTCTGGCTCGCGCCGCTCGAAGTCGGCACGATCTTCGCGCTCGGCCTGAACTACGCGGAGCATGCGAAGGAATTGCAATTCAGCAAGCAGGACGAACCGCTCGTCTTTCTCAAGGGCCCCGGCACGGTGCTCGGTCATCGCGGCGTGACGCGCCGCCCCGCCGACGTCACGTTCATGCACTACGAGTGCGAACTGGCGGTCGTGATCGGCCGGAGCGCGCAGAACGTGACGCGCGAGTACGCAATGCAGCACGTGGCCGGTTACATGATCGCCAACGACTACGCGATCCGCGATTACCTCGAAAACTACTACCGCCCCAACCTGCGCGTGAAGAATCGCGACGGCGGCACGGTGCTCGGCCCCTGGTTCATCGACGCCGTCGACATCGCGGACGTCACGCAACTGGAATTGCGCACGTTCGTGAACGGCACGCTGCAACAGCGCGGCAACACGCGCGATCTCGTCACCGGCATCCCCGCGCTGATCGAATATCTGAGCGGCTTCATGACGCTCGCGCCCGGCGATGTGATCCTGACCGGTACGCCGGAAGGCATCGTCAACGTGAACGCGGGCGACGAAGTGGTTTGCGAAATCGACGGCCTGGGCCGTCAAGTCAACACGATTGGGTCCGACGCGGACTTCGGCCGCGCATGATCGGCTACCACTGATCGACAGCACCAGAAAAGGACAACGCAATGCGAATCGACCATCTGATCAACGGCGTGACGTGCACCGCGAAAGACTATTTCCAAACGGTCAATCCGGCTACACAAGAAGTACTCGCCGAAGTCGCACGCGGTGGCGCGCAGGAAGTGGATGCTGCCGTGCGCGCCGCCAAACAGGCGTTTCCCGCGTGGGCCGCGAGGCCCGCCGCCGAACGCGCGAAACTGATCCACAAGCTCGGCGAACTGATCACGAAGCACGTGCCGGAAATCTCGGAGACCGAAACAAAGGACACTGGCCAGACCATTTCGCAAACGCGCAAGCAACTCGTTCCGCGCGCCGCCGACAACTTCAGCTACTTTGCGCAGATGTGCACGCGCGTCGACGGCCATACGTATCCCACGGACACGCATCTGAACTACACGCTGTTTCATCCGGTCGGCGTGTGCGCGCTGATCTCGCCGTGGAACGTGCCGTTCATGACGGCCACGTGGAAGGTCGCGCCCTGCCTCGCGTTCGGCAATACCGCCGTGCTGAAGATGAGCGAACTCTCGCCGCTCACCGCGTCGATGCTCGGTCAGCTCGCGCTCGAAGCCGGTATTCCGGCCGGCGTGCTGAACGTGGTGCACGGCTTCGGCAAGGAAACCGGCGAACCGCTGGTCGCGCATCCCGACGTGCGCGCGGTATCGTTCACGGGATCGACGGCGACCGGCAACCGCATCGTGCAGACGGCCGGGCTGAAGAAGTTTTCGATGGAACTCGGCGGCAAATCGCCGTTCGTGATTTTCGACGACGCCGATTTCGAACGCGCACTCGACGCCGCCGTGTTCATGATCTTCTCGAACAACGGCGAACGCTGCACGGCGGGTTCGCGCATTCTGGTGCAACGCTCGATTTACGCCCGTTTCGCCGAGCGCTTCATTGAGCGCGCGCAACGTTTGAGCGTGGGCGATCCGCTCGCGGACAGCACCATTGTCGGCCCGATGATCAGCCAGGCCCATCTGGCGAAAGTGCGCAGCTATATCGAGCTGGGTCCGAAAGAAGGCGCGACGCTCGCGTGCGGCGGCCTCGACCTGCCCAGCCTGCCCGACGCGATGCGCAAAGGCAACTTCGTGATGCCGACAGTGTTCGTCGATGTGGACAACCGCATGCGCATCGCGCAGGAAGAAATCTTCGGCCCGGTCGCGTGCCTGATTCCGTTCGACGACGAAGCCGATGCGATCAGGCTCGCCAACGACATTTCATACGGCCTGTCGAGCTACATCTGGACCGAGAACACGGGCCGCGCGCATCGCGTCGCCGCCGCCGTCGAAGCGGGCATGTGCTTCGTCAACAGCCAGAACGTGCGCGATCTGCGCCAGCCGTTCGGCGGCACCAAGGCATCGGGCGTGGGCCGCGAAGGCGGCACGTGGAGCTATGAAGTGTTTCTCGAACCAAAGAACGTCTGCGTATCGCTCGGCTCGCATCACATTCCGCGCTGGGGCGCGTAACGCGCAGCCGCGCCACATGGAACAGCAAGCATCTTTCACGGGAGACCGCGATGGAAAAACTCGCGTTGGCAGCAAAAGTGACTCACGTCCCGTCGTTATATCTGTCCGAACTCGACGGTCCGCACAAAGGCTGCCGTCAGCCCGCAATCGACGGCCATCATGAAATCGGCCGGCGGTGCCGCGAACTGGGCGTGGACACGATCGTCGTGTTCGACGTGCACTGGCTCGTGAATAGCGAATACCACATCAATTGCGCGCCGAAATTCGAAGGCGTCTACACGAGCAACGAACTGCCGCATTTCATCAAGAACATGCCCTACGCGTATCCGGGCAATGTCGGGCTCGGCAATCTGATCGCGGAAGTCGCCAATGAAATGGGCGTGAAAAGCCGCGCGCATAGCGAGACCACGCTCGAACTCGAATACGGCACGCTGGTGCCGATGCGCTATATGAACGGCGATCAGCATTTCAAGGCAGTGTCGGTGGCGGGCTGGTGCATGTGGCACGACCTCCGAACGAGTGCGCGCTTCGGCCTTGCGGTGCGCAAGGCGATCGAGGAGCGCTACGACGGCACCGTCGCGATTCTCGCGAGCGGGTCGCTCAGTCATCACTTCGCCGACAACGGCACGGCCGAACAATTCATGCACAAGGTGTGGAGTCCGTTTCTCGAACGAATGGACCGCAGCGTGGTCGAGTTGTGGGAAGCCGGCGACTGGAAGACCTTCTGCGAGATGCTGCCGCTCTACAACGAGAAATGCTGGGGCGAAGGCGGCATGCACGACACCGCGATGCTGCTCGGCGCGCTCGGCTGGGATCGTTACGACGGCAAGGTGGAAGTCGTCACGCCGTACTTCGGCAGTTCAGGCACTGGCCAGATCAATGCGATCTTCCCGGTTACGCCACTGCCCGCCTGAGTTTTGAGGAGACCCACGTGCCCCATCTGACACTCGAATACAGCGCCAATCTCGCCGACGCGCAGCGCATCGGCCAATTGTGCGACAAACTCGCGCAATGCCTCGACGCGCGACGCGAGAACGAACAGAAGGTCTATCCGCTCGGCGGCATCCGGGTGCGCGCCGTGCGCTGCGAGCAATACCGCGTCGCCGACGGACGCCCCGACGCCGCATTCCTGCACGCGAATCTGAAGATCGGCGCGGGCCGCTCCGATGCCGTGAAAAAGGCCACCGGCGATGCGCTGTTCGCACTGATCAAACAGCACTTCGCGGCCGAGTTCGAACAGCAGGGGCTGGCGTTGTCGCTGGAAATCAACGAGTTCAGCGAAGCCGGTACATGGAAGCACAACAATCTGCACGCGCGGCTGAAAGCTTGAAACCGGCACGCTGACGCCGCACCGCCAAGGCCCGACCTTCCATTTCGGCGGCTCACCGAGAATCCATCATGCTAGACGAACAGACCATCCGCGATCTCGCGGCAAAACTCGACCACGCCGAGAAAACCCGCACTCAACTGCGCCACTTCTCCGCCCAGTATCCGCAGATGACCGTTCAGGATGGCTACGCGATTCAACGCGAGTGGGTCAGGCTCAAACTGGCCGAAGGCCACGTCATCAAGGGGCGCAAGATCGGGTTGACTTCGCGCGCGATGCAGCGCTCGTCGCAGATCGACGAACCCGACTACGCGCCGCTGCTCGACAGCATGTTCATCGAGAACGGCCAGGACATCCGCACCCAGCGCTTCATCGCGCCGCGCGTCGAAGTGGAACTGGCATTCGTGCTCGGCAAGCCGTTGAAAGGCCCCGGCGTCACGCTGTTCGACGTGCTGGACGCCACCGCTTACGTGAGCCCCGCAGTGGAAATCATCGACGCGCGCATCGAACAGTTCGACCGCGACACCCAGGCGCCACGCAAGGTCTACGACACGATCTCGGACTTCGCGGCGAACGCGGGCATCGTGCTGGGCGGCCGGCCGGTGCGCCCCCTCGACGTCGATCTGCGCTGGGTCGGCGCACTGCTCTACAAGAACGGCACCGTGGAAGAAAGCGGCCTCGCGGCCGCGGTGTTGAATCACCCTGCAACGGGCGTCGCGTGGCTCGCCAACAAAATTGCTCCGTACGACGAATCATTGAACGCGCACGACGTGATCCTGAGCGGCTCGTTCACGAGCCCCATACCCGCGCGCGCGGGCGACACGTTTCACGTCGACTATGGTCCGCTCGGCGGCATCGGTTTGAATTTCATCTGACTGGCTCGACATGTCCCTACCGCACAACCCTTTCAAGCGCGCGTTGGCCGAAGGCCGGCCGCAATTCGGCCTGTGGGCCGCGCTCGCCGACGCCTATGTGACCGAGTTGCTGGCCACCGCCGGTTTCGACTGGCTGCTGATCGACAACGAGCATGCGCCGAACGACGTGCGCAGTACGCTGTCGCAATTGCAGGCGGTGGCTGCGTATGCGTCGCATCCGGTGGTGCGCCCGGTGCGCAGCGACAGCGCGCTGATCAAGCAACTGCTCGACATCGGCGCACAAACGCTGCTGCTGCCGATGATCGACACAGCCGAACAGGCCGCCGACGCGGTCGCCGCAACCCGTTATCCGCCGCAAGGCATACGCGGTGTGGGCAGTGCGCTGGCGCGCGCGTCGCGTTGGAACCGCGCGCCCGACTATCTGAACACGGCGGCCGACGAGTTGTGCGTGCTGGTCCAGGCGGAGACCGTGCGAAGCATGGAGAATCTGGCGGCGATTGCCAACGTGGAAGGTGTGGACGGCGTGTTCTTCGGGCCATCGGATCTGAGCGCGTCGATGGGCCTGCTCGGCAAGCCGGGCGACACGCGCGTGCGCCACGCGATTCGCCACGGCATCGAGACCGTGCGCGGCGCGGGCAAGGCCGCAGGCGTGCTCGCGCCCGATCCGGCGTTTGCCGCGGAATATCTCGCCGCGGGCGCGAGCTTCGTGGCGGTCGGCACCGATACGGGGCTGCTCAGCCGCGCGGCGGCGGACCTGGCGGCGTCGTACAAAAACACGGCGGCGGCAGCGGCGCCGACCAAAGGCGGCTATTGATCAGGCTTGCGAGCCGCTCGCGAACCGGCCTGCGCGGCGAGAAACGCACTACTCCCCCGCAGGCCACGGCAACCCCGGTTCCGCCCAGTCCAGCTCCACGCCGATCACCGCTCGCCCGACCGCGAGCTGCAGGGCCAGGGTCACCGCGATGCAGGGTCTCCCGCTCGCAAGCGAAAGATACGGACTACTAGTCACCGTCACGCCCGGCAGCAGCACCGCATTGCGGAAATACGGCCGGTGGTCCCAGCGCGCATCGCGCGGATTCGCCACCGGATGCAGCGATGCGCCCTCCTTGCTCCACGCCGGCCCCGGCACTTCATGACCGATCTGGCGGCCTGAAGCGTCGAGAATGAAGCAGCTGATGCAACGCTCGAAGGTTGCGAGCCTGGCGAACGCGTCGTCCATGACGGTGCCGGCCGACAGCGCATCGGCGGCGACCCGCAACGCAATGCGATAAGGCTCGACTTCGGATTCGAACAGCGCATGCTGATGGGCGCGCCCTTGGGCGATCACGTCGAACGCTTCGTCGATCTGCCGGTTCACCGACTCCGGCGGCGCGATCTCCGCGGCCGGCCGCCCGAGCAGATAGCCCTGCGCGAAATCCACGTTCGACTCCACCGCGAGAATCAGTTCGTCGGCGGTCTCCACGCCTTCGACCACCACCAGCATCCCCGCCTGGTGCAGCAGCGATACGAGCTTCGGCAGAATCGGCTGCCCGGTGCCGTGCGTGGTTGCGCGAATCAGTTCGCCGTCGAGCTTGACGAGGTCCGGCCGAATCCGCAGCAGCCGGTCGAGATTCGACTGACCCGCGCCGAAATCGTCGACGGCGATCAGGAAGCCATACTCGCGGTACAAGGCCGCCGCGCGCGACATGTCGTCGACACTGCCGCCGTGCGATTCGAGAATCTCGAGAATCACCCGTTCGGTTTCGAAGCCCGCCGTGCGCACGATAGTCGCGAGCCGGTCGACGTAACCGTCGGCGATGAAGGTGGCCGGCAGGATGTTGAGGAACAGCCACGCGTCGCCGGGGAGCGCCCGGCATGCGTTGCCCAGGTGGACGGCGTGACTCGCGCGGTCGAGCGCGCCTTCATCGCTCGACGGCTTCGGCGCGAACATCACCGCGGGCGGCACCAGCGTGCCGTCGTCCTGCTCGCCGCGCAGCAACGCCTCGAAGCCCACCTGCTTCTGATGCGACAAGCTGTAGAGCGGCTGGAAGTGCGAGATCAGGTAGAAGTCCTCCCAGCGGTGCCGCTGTGCCGCGCCGCGTGCGCTTTCCTCACCGGCCTCGCCCTGTGCATCGCTCGCGACCCGCCGCAGCGTTTCGAGCGGCAGCGCGCGCTCGGCGCACACGCGGTTACGCCCCGAGTGCTTCGCGCGCAGCAACGCTTCGTCGGCGCGGTCGAGCAGCGCCATGATGCTTTCGCCTTGGCGGTGTTCGGCCACGCCGAAGCTCGCGGCGAGGTTGCCGTCCGGCCGCTCGATCGCGGCAATCGCGACGCGCAGCCGCTCGGCCAGTTGCAGCGCGCGGTCGAGTCCGTCGTGCAGCAGCACCGCGAACTCTTCGCCGCCGATCCGGCTCACGCTGTCGCTGGCGGTGGTTTCGTCCACCAGCACCTGCGCGACCCGATGCAGCGCATGATCGCCGATCGCATGGCCGAACCGGTCGTTCAAGGACTTGAAGTTGTCGATGTCCAGGAAGATCGCGCTGACCTGCCCGTCGGGCGTGATCGCAGCAAGGCGGCGCTCGGCCTGCTTGACGAACGCGCGGCGGTTTTGCAGGCCGGTCAGCGGATCGGTCGCCGCGAGTTCCGCCAGTTGGCTTTCGAGCATGAAGTGGTTGCGCCGGAAGCGGTAAAACGCGAAGTGAAACACGATCGAGGTGGGCACGCCGATCGCCGCGATCCACGTCCCCATCACCACGCCGACGTCATGCGGATGCGGCTCGCCGGGCAGCAGCGCGAACGCGCCTGCATAGAACAGCGCGCTGCCGATGAAGAAATGCGCCGGCGTGAGCCACAGTGGCGCGGCGCAAACCGGAATCGCCACTAGCGCGGGCAGCACCCACAGCAGCGGCTGGGCGAGCCCCGCGATGTTCAGTGCGAGGCCGGCCAGCAGCACCTGCATGTACGCCACGCCGATCGCGCCGAACAGCCACGGCGACTTCGCACTCGGGATCGCCAGCACCAGCAGCAGCAGCAGCAGCGCGCACATCAGCCGGTAAGCAAGCGGCGCCGCCGGGCCGCCGGCCAGGTTGCGCGCCCCGACCATGCACAGGAACGCGACCACCGTGTACGCCATCGTCACCGTGGACAGCGGGCGCTGATGTTCCAGCGCACGCCGGTGAAAGCGATCGCGCAAACCGGGATCGGACAGGTGCTGCGTTGAGGTGGCAGACATATGGGTTTGATATCAGGCTGGTTCCAGTCACTCCGCCAATGGTTATCGGCAAATATCCGCCAAATGTTTATGCCCGCCGTGTGAATACAGGTAAAAAATTCGCTTGATGGACTTTACGCGGCCGCCATCACGCGGTCGCGGCCCGAAGCCTTGGCCGCGTACAGCGCGCCGTCGGCACGGGCCATCAGTTGGGCGAGCGATTCGTCGCGCCGCCGTTCGTCCACGCCGACACTGAACGTGTATCGCAACCCGCGCGGCAACTCGGCCGGCGCGAGCGCCGCGAGCCTGCCGCGCTCGCGATCCAGCAGCGCGACCGCTTCGGCGGTCGTGGTCGCGGGGCACAGCACGCCGAATCGCGACCGCTTCGCTCGGCAATGCCTATGAATATCGCGAGTGGCTCGCCGCGGTGTATGTGCGATACAGCTTCAGCAAGCAGATGGGCTCGCAGCCGTTCCCGCCGACTCCGCTGAGTTCGCCTTATCTGTCGTTGTCGAACTAACGGATGGTGTCGTGCCTGGGCGGCGGTGGCGCGCTGCTGGAGCCACCGCCAGGCAAGATCGAAGATGCACGAACCGGTGCCGCGCGGCGGCGCCTGAGATTCAGCACGGCGCGCGGTCCTTCGGCCATGCGCTTCAAAAACGCGGCGCGCTAGGTGACCGAACGAGGTTCGCTCAGCACCACAGGGTCGCCGAGCGGCAACGCCTTCGACCTGGTCAGCCCCAGCGCCATCATCGACACCCCCGCGACAATCGCCGGCGCACCCACGAGCAGAAACAGCGCCGGCATCGTCAGCCCCATCGCCAGCATCGTGCCGCCCGCGAGCGACCCCGCCACCGAGCCCATGCGGCCTATACCATTGGCCCAGCTCACGCCGGTCGCGCGGCAATCGGTCGGATAGAACGCGGCCGACAGCGCATTCGCGCCGACCTGCGAGCCCGAGATGCAGAACCCCGCGCAAAACACCGCCACCGCCGCCAGCCAGGGCGTGGCCGCGAGGCTGCCGATCGCCGCGACGAACAGCCCCGCCGCCGCATAGCTGCCCGCCAGCACGTAGTGCGGATTGATGCGGTCCATCAGCCAGCCCAGCACGATCGCGCCGAGCGTTCCGCCGACCTGGAACATCGCGGTGACCAGCGCCGCCGTTTGCAGCGACACGCCGTTCGCGCGCAGCAAAGTCGGCAGCCAGCTCGACAACAGATAGATCACCAGCAGACTCATGAAAAACGTCAGCCACATCAGCAAGGTGCCGCGCAGCAGATCGCGCCTGAACAACTGCCCGACCGGCGAGCCGTTTGCCTTGCCGTGCGCTGCCGTGAACGTGGCAAGCGAGAGGTCTTCGTCCGGCGCGATGCGCGCGAGCACCCGCGCCACCTGCTGCGGCTCCTTGCCGAGCGCCACGAGATAGCGCACCGACTCGGGCAGCCGCCACGCGAGGATCGGCAGCAGCAACAGCGGAGCGACGCCGCCGGTCAGCAGGACCGCGCGCCAGCCATAGCGCTCCATCAGCGCGGCCGCGACGAAGCCGCCGAGCGCCGAGCCTACGGTAAAGCCGCAAAACATCGTGGTCACGAGGAAAGAGCGGCGCGACGCGGGGCAGTATTCCGAGGTCAGCGTGATGGCGTTGGGCATCGCGCCGCCCAGACCGAGGCCGGTCAGAAAGCGCAACGCAATCAGTTCAGCCGGCGTGCCGGCCCACGCCGACACCACGCTCGCGAGGCCGAAGCCCAGCACGCACAAGAGCAGCAGCCGCTTGCGGCCGAGCCGGTCGCCGAACGGACCGAACAGCAGCGCACCGGCCATCAAGCCGGCCAGGCCCGCGCCGAAGATAGGCGCGAGCTGCGTGGGAGCGAGCTGCCACTGCGCGCGGATCGCCGGTGCGATGAAGCCGATCGCCGCGGTATCGAAACCGTCGATCGCGACGATCAGAAAGCACAACACGACGATCGCCATTTGAAAAGGCGACACGCGGTTGCGGTCGATCAGCTCCGTGACATTGACGGGCGTGCGGGTTTTCATGGGGTGTCTCCTCCAGCTATGAATGTTTGTTATCCGGCCATCGCCGACTCCTCAGGCCACGCCCTTCAGGCAGTCCTCGGCGCGCCAGCCATGCAGCCATTGCAACGCGTCGTAGAACTGCTCCTGCGTGCGTCCCACCCACAGCGAGTTGCGCACCTGGCGCTCGACGCCCTTCGCGTGATAGATCCTTCCCATCTCGCGCGCCGAGTACAGCACGCGCGCGGTGCGCGGAATCCGCGCCTTCTCGTACAGCGCGAACGCGGCTTCGAAGTCGCCGTCGGCCGCCGCTATGGCCGCGCCTAGCGTGACAGCGTCCTCGAGTGCCTGACAGGCGCCTTGGGCCAGGTATTGCGTCATCGGATGCGCCGCGTCGCCGAGCACCGTCGCGCGGCCGAAGCTCCAGCGTTCGACGGGATCGCGATCGGCGGTGGCCCAGCGCTTCCAGGAAGTCGGGCGGTCGAGCATCTGATGCGGCAGCGGGTGAATGCCTTCGAAATACGACAGCACTTCCTCCTTGCTGCCTTCGCGCACGCCCCACTGCTCCTGTTCGCGGCTGTGGAACGTGACGACGAGGTTGTACTGCTGGCCGCCGCGCAGCGGGTAATGCACCAGGTGGCAATGCGGACCGGCCCACACCACCGGCGCGTTGATGCGCAGATCGGCGGGCATGTTCTGCACCTCGACTACCGCGCGATACACCACATGCCCGGTCACATGAGGCTCATCGCCGATCAGCGTCTGACGGACCGCCGACTTCACGCCGTCGCAGCCGATCGCGGCATCCGCGCGATAGCGCTCGCCGTGCTGATCGGTGACCGTGACGCCGCTGTCGTCCTGGTCGAGCGAGCGCACCTGCGTGTTGGTGCGGAACTGGATCAGCGGATGATCCCGCACCGCCTCCAGGATCGACAGATGGATGTCGGCGCGATGGATCACCGCATACGGATTGCCGAAGCGCTGACGGTATGGCGCGCCGACGTCGATATGGGCGATCTCGCTGGCGTCGATCGCGTCCATCAGATTCAGGCTGTCGGTGAACACCGCGCGGCCGCGGGCCGCGTCGCCGACGCCCAGCGCGTCGAGCGCATTGAACGCATTCGCGGCGAGCTGGATGCCCGCGCCGATCTCGCCGATCTCCGGCGCCTGCTCCAGCAACTGCACGCCGATGCCTTGCCGCGCCAGCGCGAGCGCCGCCGCCAGCCCGCCGATGCCGCCGCCGACCACGATCACGCGGCGGGTCTCCTTACGTGTCTCTTGATGTGTCTCACTCATGACTCTTGTCTCCTGTACTGCGTCAGACGCGGTAGTCCGGCTGGCGCTGCGGTTGCGCGAGTTCGAACGCGGGGTGTTCGAGCGCGTGCCGGTAAACGGCGAGGCTGCGGGGATAGGCGCTCAGATCGCAACCCATTCTTTGCGCATTGGCGATCTGCGGCACGAGGCAGCAATCCGCGAGCGTCGGCTGTGCGCCGAAGCACCACGGGCCTTCCGCGTTCCAAGCGTCGCGTGTCAGCAGACGCTCGACGGCCGCCATCCCCTCTGCGACCCAGTGCCGATACCACGCGTCTTTCTGTTCGGCCGATGCGCCGAGCACGTCCTGCACATAGCGCAGCACGCGCAGGTTGTTCACCGGATGGATGTCGCAACTGATCAGGTACGAAAGCTCGAGGACGCGGGCGCGCTCGTGCGCGTCGAGCGGAATCAGACGCGGTTGCGGGTAGCGCGCATCCAGATAGTCGATGATCGCGAGCGACTGGCCGAGGTGAAACTCGCCGTCGACGAGCGCGGGCACCGACGCCGACGGATTCACGTTCGCCACGTACTGCGGCTCGCGATGCGCACCCGTGCGGATATCGACCGGCAGGTAATCGTAGGGCAGCCCCTTGAGGGCAAGCGCGATCCGCACACGGTACGACGTTGAACTATTGAAGAAGCTATGAAGCTGCACGATAAAACCTGTCAAATGAAGTTCAGACCACACGCACGGTCAATTCGCCGAGCCGTTCGACACCGACGGTCATCACGTCGCCTGTCCTGACCGCGCCGACCCCTTCCGGCGTGCCGGTGTAGATCACGTCGCCCGGTTCGAGACGGAAGAACTTCGACAGATCGGCAACCGTCTCGGCCACCGACCAGATCAGATGGGACACATCGCTCTTCTGCTTTGTGTCGCCATTGACGGTCAGCCACAAGCCGGCCTTTTCGAAGTGCCCGGCCGCGCTGGCCGGATGGATCGGACCGATCGGCGCCGAACGGTCGAACGCCTTGCCGATTTCCCACGGGCGGCCCATTTCGCGCATCTTCATCTGAAGATCGCGGCGCGTCATGTCGAGGCCGACTGCGTACCCCCACACGTGGTCGAGCGCCTGTTCCAGCGGAATGTCGGAGCCCGCCTTGCCGATCACCGCGACCAGTTCCGCTTCGTAGTGATAGTTCTGCGTCTGCGACGGGTACGCGAGTTCGAGCGTTTCGCCGTAGGCGAGCGGAACGAGCGCATCGGCCGGCTTGCAAAAGAAGAACGGCGGCTCGCGATCCGGATCGAAGCCCATTTCGCGCGCATGCGCGGCGTAGTTGCGGCCTACGCAATACACGCGGCGCGCCGCGAACAGATCACTCGTGCCGACGACGGGAATACCGACGGGCGCCTCGGGGGGGAAAATAAATGCCATGGTGTGCGACTCACTCGTGCGTAAAGGGGTGTAGGGAGATCAACGGAGAATGGGGAGCCCAGGCCGGCGCGACGTGCTCCGGGTGGTGGGTGCGCGTCGCGCGTGCGTCGTGGTTGCGTCGCCTAGCCGCGCTCTTCGCGCAGCAGGTTCAGCGCGGCCAGCACCGGCCGGTCCGAATAGCTGAACAGCACGCTTTCGCTGGCAGCGGACAACTGCACCGGCACCCACGAAGGCGCGACGAATACGTCGTGCGGCTCGAAGGAAAATTCGCTTTCACCGATGCGCGCCGTGCCCTGTCCTTCCACGACGCAGTACACCGTGGCGTCGGTGCTGCGATACGTGCGGCCCTCGAAGCCGGCCGGCAGCAGCTGCATGAAGGTCGCCATGGTCGGCATCGGCCAGCCGCCGGTGGTCGGGTTCACGTAACGCAGCTTCACGCCGTCCCACGCGTCGGGCTCGCCGTTGCGATACAGCGTGTCGAGCGCTTCGCGGCTGCGTTCATATGGATAACTGAAGATCGGCGAAGTCGGGTTCGACGCGACGTGGCGCACCGGCGCCATGTTGTGGCCGAAGCGCGCGAAACTGTCGCCTTCGGGCCGCGTGACAGGCTGCGTCGCGTGCGGATAGTTTTCCGCGAAACCGGCGTCGAGACTCGCGACGAGCGGAATATCCAGGCCATCGAGCCAGACCACCGGCTCGCCGCCCTCTTCGACCGCAGGGTTGCCGTGGTCGTGCCACGTCCACGACGGCGTGATGATGAAGTCGCCTGGATGCATGGTCGTGCGTTCGCCGTCGACCGCGGTCCACGCGCCCTTGCCCTCGACGATGAACCGCAGCGCGGACTGCGTATGGCGGTGGCTCGGCGCGATCTCGCCGGGCAGGATCAGCTGAAGCCCGGCATAGAGGCTCGGCGTCATGCTCGACTTGCCGGGCAAGCCCGGATTTTCGAGCACCAGCACCCGCCGCACCGCTTCCTCGGCGCTGATGACCGAGCCGGCCTGCATCACCAGGTCGCGCACCTGCGCATATTTCCAGATCGCGGGCCGGGCACGCGGCTGCGGCTCGCGCGGCACGAGGCTGTGAAGGGATTCCCAAAGCGGCGTCATCCGCTGGCGGGCGATCTGTTCGTAGTAGGCCGCGCGTTGCTCGCGCTGATCGTTGGCTGACATGATGTCTCCTGGGTCTGACGGCATTGGGCGCAACACCGGTCCGGTGCGATGCGTGTTATGCATGATTTATATGCCTCCTAGCTATATCCTGTAAAATAACGAATTCCTCTTATCCATATAGTTTTGGATATAGCTCAGTGAGGCCTCCCAATGGACTGGACTTACCGGCTGCGCCTGAGGCATCTGCAGGTGCTGTTGAGCCTCGCGGAGACCGGCAATCTCAGCCAGTCGGCGGCCGCGCTGAATACGACGCAGCCCGCGCTCTCGAAGTGGCTCAAGGAACTGGAAGCGGATATCGGACTCGCGCTGTTCGAGCGGCATGCGCGCGGATTGCGGCCCACTCCCCACGGGGAATCGCTGCTGGAGCACGCGCGGCGCATCGAGGCGCATCTCGACAGCGCCCGCGACGACATGCAGGCGCTGCGCGACGGCGGCAGCGGACTGGTGTCGATCGGCACCTCCGGCGTGTCGAGTGCGGACACGGTTCCGCTCGCGGTGGCGCGTCTGCTCGACCAATTGCCCCGTGCGCAAGTCCGGCTGGTCGAAAGCACGATGAATCAGCTGCTCCCGCAGTTGGCCAGAGGCGAGCTGGACATCGTGGTCGGCCGCTCGTCGCCGGAGAATACGGACCCGCAGATCCAGTGCGAGAAGCTTTACGAGGAGCCGATCCACTTCGTGTCACGGCCGCAGCACCCGTTGAGCGGCAAGGACTCGCTCGACTGGGACGACCTGCTGGCCTATCAATGGATCGTGTGGCCGAACGGCACGCCGGTGAGGAACGCGCTGGAGTCGGCGCTCGCCGCGGCGGGACAAACGCTGCCGGGCCGCTGTATCGAATCGAACTCATCGATCCTCAACATCACGCTGCTCAACCACACCGATCTCGTCGGCGTGGCGTCGCACCGGGCCGCACGCCGCTTCGTGCAATTGAACACGCTGCGGATTCTGCCGATGCAACTGTCCGGTTTCGGCTCAGTGGCGATGTACTGGCGTGCCGACAGCCTCAACCGCGCCGCCGTTGCGCTCGCGGTGGAGAGCCTGCGGGCGTGTGCGCAACCCGATGTCGGGGAAACGGAAACAGCGGCCGGCGCGTGAGGGGTCGGGCGCGGCTGAAAAGCCGTGGTTATCTGCCGAGGCGCGTGCCGCAGAGAAGCGAGGACTTCGGCGCTGACCGCTTCAACGCAAAGCGGATCGCCCTGATCTGCCCACGACAAACCCGCTGAGCCGCCGCTCTTTCGCTCCGGGCGGCAAGCCTCGCTCTAGCTTCCCGAGCCCCGCGTGCCAGTGCCGCCGGCGTTGCGTTGCCGCTGCCGCTTCTGCCGCGCACGCGCGATGCTGACGACAATCAGCACGATCGCCAGCAGCGTCAATTCGATAAACGCGGGGATCTGAATAGGATCGTGGAACATGACGGGCCCTCCGCCACGTGATCCGGCCATCTTACGCCGGTAGCGGATGCCGGACGGCATCGCGTCCGTCGAGGCTTGCTTCGCGCCCGCGCCGCTGTATGTCGTGCATTTCGCCAGCACCGCCGCGTGGGGGCTCACCCCGCTCGCCGACCAGCAACTGGCCGGGCTGCTGATGTGGGTGCTGGCGATGATCCCTTATCTCGCAGCGGGCCTCTGGATCGCCTGGTCCAGCCTGCGCGCCAGCGAGCCCGCCCTGTGACGACCCTGCTGAAGTTCATCCATCTCGCCGCGATCGCCATCTGGTCGGGCGGCCTGATCGTGCTGCCCTTTCTGTTCCGGCAGCGCCTCGGGCTCGCGCCCGGCTCCGAACTAGACCGGCTGCACCGCATCACGCGACTGGTTTATGTGGAGCTGACTTCGCCCGCCGCGTTCGTCGCGATTGCGAGCGGCACCGCGCTGATCTTCCTGCAAGCCACCTTCGTCGAATGGTTCTCCTTGAAAATGGTGCTGGTCGGCATCATGGCGATGCTGCACGTGGTGGCGGGCCTCGTGATGCTGCAACTGTTCATGCCCGATGGACACTTCAGCCGGCTGTCGTCGCTCGCGTTGACGAGCGCCTATGTGCTGGTGATCGTCGCGATCATCTGGGTCGTGCTCGCGAAGCCGCACGTCGATTCAACCCTGTTCGCCCCGCATCTGTTCGAGCCCGGCGGACTCGCCCGATGGCTGCATCACTCCTTCGGCGACACCAGAATGCCGACACCATGATCGAACACGAGCTTGCCTCCATGCCAACCGGCGAAGCCCGTCATCACCGACGCGAGCGCCGACAGCGCGAGCCCATGCGGCAGGATCTGCTCAGGATAGAAGAGACGCACGCCCCAGTTGGCGCCGGCGATCGCGACGAGCGTCATCGCGGCCACCGCGTGGGACCAGCTCGCTTCCCTGAGGCGGATGCCGCGCACGAGCAGCAGTTCGGCGGTGCCGACGAGGCTCGCGCCCACCCCGCTCCAGAACGCGAAGCCGGCCGCCCAGAGGCCCGCCCTGATCCAGAACGGATCGCCCGACCACCAGTAGATGACGTCCACGCCGAGCGTGGCGACGACGAACGCAATCGGGAAGTGCACCATCATCACGTGGATCGGATGGCCGACGAAGGCCACGGCCGAACCCGCGTCGAGCCGCAGCAACTCCAGCAGCACTTCGCTTTTCGGATGAGATGCGGACTCGTTTTTCCTTGCCATGGTTCGTACCCCTTACGTCGGATGGGTGAGCCTGCGAACCATCATAGCCGCTGGCGTCTACCGGTCCAAGCCGGATTGCTCGCGGCGCTCGCCGGCTGCGCCGGGCCGCTGTCGACGCTGGCGCCGTCCGGACCCGCCGCGGCGTCGATCGCGGGGCTGTGGTGGGTGATGCTGGCCGGCTCCGCCGTGCTGTTCGCGCTGGTGCTCGCGCTGTTCGCGCTGGTGATGCGGCAGCCGGGCTGGGGCTCGCGCGTGTCGCCCGCGCGCTGGATCGTGCTGGGCGGCCTCGTGCTGCCCGCCGTGATCCTGATCCCGCTGATCTGCTATGCGCTCCTTGCCGGCGAACGGCTGTTGCCGCTGCCGGGCCATGCACCCGCGCGCATCGACGCGGTTGCCCAGCAATGGCGCTGGATCTTCCGCTATCCGGACCAAGGCGGCCTGCAAACCCTGGACGTGTTGCATCTGCCCGCGGGCACGCCGGTCGATATCGTCGTCACCAGCGAGGACGTCGTGCACTCGTTCTGGATTCCGCGCTTCGCCGGCAAAATCGACGCGGTCCCCGGACACGCCACCCGTCTGCGCGTGCAAGCCGATCAACCCGGCCGCTACGAAGGGCAATGCAACCAGTTTTGCGGGCTGGGTCATGCAGGGATGCACTTCACGGTGATCGTCGATCGTCCGGAAGACTTTGCCGCCGCCGTCAAGCAGGCGGCCGCCAGCGTGGAGGAGAAAAAATGAGTGTGCCCGTCGAGCCGCCGTCACAGGGCACCAACGCGTTGCGGCTGCACCGCCAGCTCGCCGCGATCTGGGCCACCGGACCGGGCGTGCAACGGCTTGCCGCCGTGAACCATACGGTCCTCGGCATGCGCATGATGATCACGTCGTTCCTGTTCTTCGCGATCGCGGGCGTGCTCGGCATGCTCACGCGCGTACAGCTCGCGACGCCGCGCGCGGCCTTCATGGACGCGGAGACCTACAACCAGGTCTTCACGATGCACGGCTCGATGATGCTGTTCCTGTTCGCGATTCCGATGGTGGAGAGCTTCGCGGTCTACCTCACGCCGAAGATACTCGGCACGCGCGACTTCGCGTTTCCGCGCCTCACCGCGTACGGCTACTGGTGCTACCTGCTGGGCGGCACGATCCTGACGGTCTCGCTGATCCTGCGCGCCGCGCCCGACGGCGGCTGGTTCATGTACACGCCGCTCAGCTCGAACGTCTACACGCCGGGCATCAACGCCGACGTGTGGCTGCTCGGCATCACTTTCGTCGAGATTTCGGCGCTGTCGCTGGCAATGGAAATCGTCGTGTCGATCCTGAAGATGCGCGCGCCCGGCATGTCGCTCGACCGCATGCCGATCTTCGCGTGGTACATCCTCGTCACCGCGATGATGATGATCGTGGCGTTTCCGCCGCTGATCCTCGGCTCGATCCTGCTCGAAGTCGAGCGCGCGTTCGGCCTGCCGTTCTTCGATCCGCGGCGCGGCGGCGATCCGCTGCTGTGGCAGCATCTGTTCTGGCTGTTCGGCCACCCGGATGTCTACATCATCTTCCTGCCGATGGCGGGCGTGCTGTCGACCATCATCCCGGTGTTCGCGCGACGGCCGCTGGTCGGCTACCGGGCCATCGTCGTCGCGATCATCGCGCTGGCGTTCCTGAGCTTCGGCATCTGGGTGCACCACATGTTCACGGTGGGCATTCCGCATCTGGCGCTCGCGTTCTTCTCGGCGGGCTCGGCGATCGTCGCGGTGCCGACCGCGATCCAGTTCTTCGCGTGGCTCGCCACGCTGTCGCATGGCCGGCCGCGCTGGGACGTGCCGATGCTGTACGTGTTCGGCTTCTTCTTCGTGTTCACGGCGGGCGGGCTGACCGGCGTGATGCTCGCGATGGTGCCGTTCGACTGGCAGGCGCACGACACCTATTTCGTCGTCGCGCACATGCACTATGTGGTGGCCGGCGCGCTCGCCTTTCCGATGCTCGCCGCGTTCTACTACTGGCTGCCCTTGCTGACCGGCCGCACCGCCGTGTACAAGCTGTCGCTGCCTGCCTTCTGGCTGGTCTTCATCGGCTTCAACATGACGTTCTTCATGATGCATCTGACCGGCCTGCTCGGCATGCCGCGGCGCATCTTCACCTATCGCGGCGACGAGGGCTGGAACTGGCTCAATCTGCTGTCGTCGGTGGGCGGCTTCGTGATGACGATCGGCTTTGCGCTGGTGGCGATCGACATCGTCGTGCAACTGCGCTATGGGCGGCGCGTGCGGCGCAACCCGTGGGATTCGACCACGCTCGAATGGGCGATGCCGATTCCGCCCGCGCCCTATGCGTTCGCATCGATCCCGCGAATCGGTGACGAAACGGAAGGCGTCGCGCCCGGCAAGCTCGCGGCGCGGCTGGCGCGCGGCGACGGCTATCTCGGCTTCACACGCAATGGCTGGCAGGAGACGCTCGGCGTGCACATGACCTCGGGCGAGCCCGAGCAGCTGATCGTGCTGCCGCGCGCGACCTATTTGCCCCTCGTCACCGCGCTCGTGACCTGCGCGGCGGTGCTGGCGATGCTGTTCAAGTTCTATCTGGTGTCGCTCGCGCTCGCGTTCGTGACCTTCGGCCTGTTCATCTACGCCGGCCAGAGCGCCGGTCATGCGCGCGACTACGGACCGCTGCCGGTGGGACGAGGCGTCAGCGTGCCGCCGCATACCGAAGTGGCCGGCGCGCCGGCGTGGCTCGCGCTGATCTGCACGCTGGTCGCGAACGGCACGCTGTTCACGTCGCTGGTGTTCGGCACCTTCTATCTGTGGATCGCCGCGCCGAACTGGCCGGCCGCCGTGACGCCCGCGCCGAGCCGCCTGCTCGCGCTTGTCACGGTGGTCGCGCTGGCGGTCGCGGCGGCGGCCGCGCGCGGCTCGCTGCGCGCCGCCGCCGCGGACCGCCACCCGCATCGCTGGATTGGCGTGGCCGTGCTGGTGCTGGTCATCGCGATCGCCGCCGATGTCATGCTGATCTCCGGTGTCACGCCGCATCCGCGCGAGCACGCGCTCGGCGCGACGGCCGCCGCGCTGCTCACGTATGTCGGCATTCATGCCGGCATCGGGCTGCTGTTTCTGATCAGCAATGTGCTGCGCATCGGGGCCGGCTTCGTTTCGCCGCGACGGCTCACGGACCTGCGCCTCACGCGCTTATGGATCGACTACACGCTGGCGACGGGCATCATCGCGCTGGGCCTCGTGCTCGCGTTGCCCGCGCTGGTGGCGATGCTGGGAGCCAGGCCATGAACGGACGCACCCTTGCGCCCCGGCGCTTATGGTGGCTCGCCGTGGGCTTCAAGATCTGGTGCGTCGCGCTGGTGATCCTGTATGCGCTGCACGCGGTCGGCTGTGCGTTCGGCTGGTCCACCGGCCCGCTGCGCTTGAGCCTCGCGGTCGTGCTGCTCGTGCATCTGGTCGCGATCGGCTGGCTGTGGCGCTATCGTGCGGCCGCGATTCGCGACCCCGGTCCCGAGCGCATCAGCGCATTCATGCATACCGTCGTCATCTGGACCCTGATCGCGGCGCTGGCCGCGACTGCCATCACGTTCGGGCCCGCGCTTCTGCTGACCACGTGCATCTGACGCTCGCCGCTCGACGCGGCTGCGGCGACGGCCGGCGCCACGGTCCGCTCAAACCGCTTCGCTGCTGATACAGAGAGGGATGTCATGCAGTATCGCGATCTCGTGCGCAAGGCCGTCTGGTCCGCCATCTATCTGCTGTTCATTCTCGCGCCGCTGTTCGCGCTGCTCGCGGGCAACCTGCCGCCCGCGCGCAATTTCGGCACCGAGTTCTCAGTGGCGCTCGGCTATAGCGGCCTCGCGATGATGGGGCTGCAATTCGGCCTCACCGCGCGTTTTCGTCACGTGACCGAGCCGTGGGGCGAAGACGTCATCTATCACTTTCACCGGCGCATCTCGCTGATGGCGGTCGGCCTCGTCGTCGCGCATCCGCTGATTCTGATCGCGATCGGCTCGCCGTCGCTCGCGCTGCCCGATTCGGTGTGGGATATTCCATGGGGGGCGCGCTTCGCGGTGCTGTCGATCGGCTCGCTGATCCTGCTGGTGGTCATGGCGTTGTGGCGCCAGCAGTTGAAAATCCGTTACGAGCTGTGGCATTTGTCGCATATCGTGCTCGCGCTGGTGGCGATCGCGGCCGGCATGCTGCACATGGTCGGCTGGGGCTTTTATTTGGTCGATCCGCTCAAGCGCACGCTGTGGATCGGCATGACGATCTTCTGGATCGGCTTGCTGTTCTATGTGCGCCTGTTCAAGCCGATTTTCATGCTGAGGCGTCCTTATCGAGTGACCGAGGTGCGCACGGAACGCGGCGATACGACCACCCTCGTGATGCGGCCCGAAGGCCACGCGGGCTTCCGCTTCAAGCCCGGCCAGTTCGGTTGGCTCACGTTGTGGGCCAGCCCGTTCCGCATAACCGGGCACCCGTTTTCCTTTTCATCGAGCGCCGAGGCCGCGGGCGGCCGCGTCGAGATGACGATCCGCGAGCTCGGCGATTTCACCAGCGCGGTCAAAACGGTGGCGGCCGGGCAGCGGGTCTATCTGGACGGGCCGTATGGGGCGTTCACGATCGGCAATCCGACCGACATGCATGTGCTGATCGCGGGCGGCATCGGCATCACGCCGATGATGAGCATGATCCGCTCGCTCGCCGATCGCGGCGACGCACGCCCGCCCGTGCTGCTGTACGGCAGCAAGACGTGGGACTCGCTGACCTTCCGCGAAGAGCTGGAGACGCTGAAAATGCGGCTCGATCTGAAAGTCGTGTATGTGCTCTCGCAGCCGCCTGAAGGCTGGACCGGCGAAAGCGGGCGCATCACCGCCGAGGTGTTCAGGCGTCATCTGCCGCCCGAGTACCCCGCGCACGAGTACTTCATCTGCGGACCCGACGTGATGATGGACGCGATCGAAACCGCGCTGGGCGAGATGAAGGTGCCGCTCGCCCGTTACCATTCCGAACGCTACAGCTTCGTCTAGGAGAGTTGCGATGCGCCGATTGTTCGCCAACCGCCTGGCTGTTGCGACGGGTGTGATCGTGGTGGTGGTGTCGCTGGTGTTCGCGTTCTTGCGGGTGAGTTCGCTGCATTAGCCGCCAGGCGGCAAGCAGCGCGCGACCCATCGCGGCACTCGCCGCCGGGACTGGACGCCAGCACGCCGTTACCAGGTGATTTGCACGCAGCTTCGCAACAGCAGTGCGACGAGTTCGGCCTGTCTGTGGGTATCGGTCTTGGCGAAAATCTGCTTCATATAACCGCGCGCGGTTCCAATGCCGATTCCCCGTTGCGATGCCGCGTTGCATCCGACGCGGTCATCACGTGGGTTCTGCCGCAGCGGGAAGCCACGCCCCAAAGACCGCGTCATCCTGTATTCGGCAACTCGCGGGGAAAATTAAGGGTTTGCAGAATTGTGTTTCGTTCGTGCTGCAAACGTGGCTGGCGCGCGGCTCGAACGGTGGCTCGCCAACCGGTTGCACCATGGCATAGGGATTGCCAGCGGCACGTTCGGGATCGGCCTCGCGCTTGCGCTGGGCTCGCTGTTCGCGCCGGATCCGCGCCGCGCAGCCCATGTTGCAGCGGCCGCCATGTCGATCGTGACGGCAGCAATCGCTGCTTTTCATCCTGCTGCCCGCAATGCGGCTTATATTGATGCTAGGCGTGTTCCTGCATCGTCGCGATTACCGCTTCAGCGCGATCCCCGCGCCCGCGCTGGCGATCGTCGCGGCGGGACGGCTGGTCGGCGCGGCGTGATCCGCGCGGCCGCAGCGCGTGCCGGTATGATGCCTGGCGCGCGCCCTCATCGGAGCAGCACATACCGTCGCTCCTCACGCATCATTCAGCCACGAGAACCATCATGCCTGCCCAACACGACGAAGCCCCCGCCACCAGCGCCGCGCCGGATGAGGTCAAGCGCAAGACGCTGTCCATCACCGTGCGCAATCTGCTGATGGTCGCCGTTGGCGCGGTGGTGTTCGCGATCGTGGCGAGCGTCGTGCTTTACAGCACGGTCATGTATGGCGACGAGATTCCCAACTTCGGCATCATCCTGATGCTGACCGTGCCGGTGATCGCGGGCGTGGCGTTCCGCGTCGGACTGGACGCGTGGCTGGACCGCGAGTGAGCGCCACGCCTACGGCAATGGGCCGGGTCCGCGCGGCCGGTTAGCCAGCCGCCACCGGCAACACCACCCATACTTCCAGGCCGCCGCCCTCGCGCGGATGAAACTGCAGGCTGCCGCCATGCAGCCGCGCAATCCGCTCGACGATCGACAACCCCAACCCCGTGCCGCCGCTATGCGCGCGTGCATTGCGGCCGCGCTGGAACGGCGCTTTCAGTTGCTCCAGTTCCTGCGCCGACAGCCCCTTGCCGCGATCGCCGACCGCGACCGTCACCGTGCCGGCGGTGGCCCAGGTGCGCACGGCGAGACCGCTGCCGCAGTACACGATCGCGTTCTGCATCAGGTTCATCAACAGCCGCATCATGCTGATCGGCCGGTACGCGAGCCCCGGCAGCGGCGCGAGCGACAATTCGAACTCGTGCCCGAGTCCCGCGAAGTCGCCCGCGAGCCGTTCGATCAGCGCATTCAGATCGCCGGGCTGCGGCGCCTCGCGCTCGCCGCTGCCCGCGTAGTCCATGAACTGCTGCAAGATCGTCTCGATCTGGTCCAGATACGACTCCGCGGCAATCACGAAACTGCTGTCGCTGCCGTGCGGCATCGCCATCGCCATCGACAGGCGCAGCTTGGTGAGCGGCGTGCGGATGTCGTGCGAAATGCCCGCCAGCATCAACGCGCGGGTCGCCTCGGCTTCCTGCAACGCGTGCGTCATCTGATTGAAAGCACGGCTCACCGCCGCGATTTCGGTGGGGCCGTCGGTGGGCAGCGGCGCGGGCGCTTCGCCGGCGCTTACGCGGCGCGCCGCCCGCGTCAACTGCTCAAGCGGCTCGTTCAGGTGAAGCTGGATCGCGTAGCCCGCCAGTGCGGCCAGCGCGCCCAGACCGAGTGACAGAAAAATCGCCACTTCGAGTCCGTTGCCCTGCGCGTCCTCGGGGATCGGCAAGGCAATCCAGTACGGTGCCTGCGGTGCGTCCGCCGGCCCGTGCAGGCGAATCCACAGGCGCTCCCCGCCTTCGGTTTGCCAGCGCGCCGGCATGTCGGCGGGCAGATGCGCGCGCAGGCTGTCGAGAAACAGGTCGCGCTGATAGTGGCGGTATGCGTGCGCGAGACTCGGCGGAGGCTTCTCGGTGGCCTCGGGCGGCAATTGCGCGCGCGCGTCGAGACGCGCGGTCAACGCGCTGCGCGCGCCGGGCGGCGTCGCGGCCAGCAGGTTGTCGAGCGTGGTGACGTAAGTGGCGAACACGGCCGCCGCGCGGTCGACGCGAGGCCGTTGCACGTAATGCAGCAACACGGCGAGCGAGCACACCTGGCTCAACATCACGAGCGCGATCAGAAGCGCGATATTGCGCGCGAGCAGCGTGCGCGGCAGCGCCCCGCGCAGCAGCGGGCGCGCCATCACTCGACGTCCGCGGCCAGCATGTAGCCGACGCCCCACACGGTCTTGATGAAACGCGGCTTGGACGGATCGTCCTCGACGATCTGCCGCAGCCGCAGCACCTGCACGTCGATGCTGCGATCGAGCGCGTCGTGCTCGCGCCCACGTGCGCGCGCCAGCAGGTTGTCGCGGCTCACCGGCCGGTTCGGCGACGAAGCCAGCGCGACCAGCAGCAGCATCTGTGCCGAGTGAATCTCGAGCGGCACGCCCGCGCGCGACAGCTCCTGCTTGCCGACGTCGAGCGTGAAGTCGCCGAAGCGCACGCTTTGCGAAGTCACGGTGACATCGCCCGACGCGATCTTCTGCCGGCGCAGCAGCGCGTTGATGCGCGCCACCAGTTCGCGCGGCAGGAACGGTTTGGCGAGGTAGTCGTCGGCGCCGGTTTCGAGGCCGACCACGCGGTCGAGCGGATCGCCCTTCGCGGTCAGCATCAGGATCGGCAAGGTCTGGCCCTGCTCGCGCAGGCGCGCGCAGATCTGCAGGCCGTCCTCCGCGCCGATCATCAGGTCGAGCACCAGCAGATCGAACGGCTCGCGCTCCAGGTAACGGTCCAGACGCCGGCTGTCCTCGGCGATGCGCACGTCGAAGCCGTGGCCGCGCAGAAACCGTTGCAGCATGTTGCGCAACTCGACTTCGTCGTCGAGCACGATGATCTTGGCGGGGCGATCCATGCGAAAGCTCCTCGGTTCAAGCGTCGGGTGACGCCTCGGGTAACGCCTTGTGCGCCGCATGCCGCTCGGAAAGACGCTGCAACAGCACATAGAACGACGGAATGAACAGTACGGCAATGCAGGTGGAAGCGAGCATCCCCGAAAATACCGCAATCCCGAGCGAGCGGCGCGGGCTCGCGCTGGCACCGGTCGCGATCACGAGCGGCACCACGCCGAGAATGAAGGCGAACGAGGTGATCATGATCGGGCGGAACCGCAGCCGCGCAGCCTCCACCGCTGCCTCGGCGACGCCCACGCCCTGCGCGCGCAGATGCCGCGCGAACTCGACGATCAGGATCGCGTTCTTCGCCGACAGCGCGATCAGCAGCACGCCAGCGTGTCGCGGTCCTGCGCGCGAGCCTTGATGAGCGGCGGAATCTGCGCCTCGGTTTCGGCCACCAGCGTGGCGGCCTGCTCGACATCGAGCTGGCTCACCGAACCGCGCTTGTAGCGCAGCTGGGTCAGCGCGAGACTCTGCTGCACCGCCTTCAGGTTTTGCTGCGCGACCGTGATGCGTTGTTCCAGCGCGCGCAGATCGATATAGGCGTTGGCGACATCCGCGAACAACGACACCAGCGCGTTGTCATACGCAGCTTCCGACACGCGCAATTGCGCGCGATCCGATTCGATCTGCCGGCGATATTTGCCCCAGAAGTCGAGCTCCCAGCCGGCGTTCACATGCAGATGCTCGGCCCACAGATGCGCGGGCGGAATCGGGCCGACGCCGCTCGTGTCGACATGGCTCACGCCCACCGACACGGTGCCCGACTGCGGCAGCAGATTCTGCTCGCTGATGGAGAGTTGCGCGCGCGCCTTGAAGATGTTCAAGCCGGCTACCTGCAGCGTCAGGTTCCGTTCATACGCACGCTGTTCGAGCGCGGTGAGCACCGGGTCGTCGAACGCGCTCCACCAGGCCGCTTGTGCGGCGGGAGCGGACTGCGCGCTGTCCGGCAAACTCTCGAGCCAGCGGTCTTCGAGCGTCACGTCGGGCTGCCTGAAATCCGGGCCGACTGTCACGCAACCGCTCAACGCCGCGCCGAACGACACGATGAGCGATGCGCTGACAAGGCGCAGGCGGCGGGACGCGGCAGGTTTCATCGCGCGTTTGGTGGGGCGTCAAGGTACGGCAACGGGTTGGAGGGAATGGCTCGCGGCACGACGCAGGATGACGCGGAACCAGACATGAGCGAGCGGAACACAGCAGGTCACCGGCCAAGGACACGCTTGAACGGCAGGCAGCCAGCACCGCTTTGCGGCGCCGGGCGTCGCGGGATTCGGCGCAAAGCGTCCGGCCGGCCGCGCCACGCCCCTACGATCTCGCCGATGCCCGCGCGGCTCAGTGCGCTGCCCCGCGTTCCTGCATGAATGCCGCGATCTGCGGCAGCGTGATGTAGCCCGCCTTCTGCGAATCGATTTCGTCGAAATGTTGGGCCACCATCGGCATGCCCGCCTCGGCCTGCTGCTTCGTGAGCTTGCCGTCGTGCGTGGTGTTGGCGTTCGAAAAGCGCATCTGCAACTGCTGCGCCATCCGTTCCATACTTTGCGGATTCCCGCCCTGGGGCGCCGCGCTCTGGGCGAACGTGATGGTGGATGCGCAGCACAGCAGCATGGCGGCGAGCAACTTCTTCATGACCGACTCCTTCGATTGATCTTCACTTGATGCATCGAGCGTCGCCTGCTCGTGCCGCGATCCGCTTCGATGACAGGCCGAATTCTTGTGGATCCGACGCCGGATGGCAATTTCAGAATCATGTCGACGTGTGTCATGGCCTGGCGCGCACAACGGCAGCAGGCGCGGCGCGCCCGGCTTGCGGATCGCAGCACGCGCTTCATACATCGGCGCACGCCCGCGCAGCCGCAACCCCTCTGGCCCGCGAGCCTCGCCGTGACATCGAATGAAATGACTTTGCCGTGTCGTTTCAACGCTGCGTTGCGTATCTTTGGTCTGCCGGCGCAGCACAGCATCGCAAACAGCGGATGTACCGCTCGCGCCGCTCGCGCCACGAGCGCATCCCGCAACGGCTGAGCGTCCACGCGAAGCCGGACCGCCGGCGCGTCGTTCAACAGAACATGTGCCGCTCAACGTCTCAGGAGTACCCAGTGACCATTCGTCTCGCCTGCGCTTCTACCTTTACCGCCATCGGTCTCGCCTGCTCATCCACCGCCTTCGCCAGGGTCGTCATGTACGTGCCCGCCGCCGTGGTCTATGCGCCGCCGCCGCGGCCTGTCTATTACTCCTTGCCGGTCAGTCCGGTGTACGTGACGGCGCCCCCGCCGGTTGCCGTTCCCGTTGCGGTGCCGGTCACCGCGTCCGTCACGGTTGCGCCGGTCAAACCCGCTGCGCTCTACACCACCGTCGTCGTGCCGCCGCCGACCAACTATGCGCCGGTGCCCGCGCCTGCCGTGACCTACGCGCAGCCGGTCATGATGATGCCGCGCTAACGCGCGCATCGGCTCGCGAGCAGTTCACCAGCGCCGGCAGTCCGCGCACCGGGCGCATGCGTTGCCCATGTGTCGACTACGAGACAGTTGACCCAGCATAGGACATGCTTCGCGCCGGCACGCCTCGCGAATTCCCGTTGTCCTGAACAATTGCCGCAGACCGGTGGGAGAGGACCGTGGGGCGGCTCGTGCCACTCCGCTGCGTGGCGTGATGAACGTCGCGGCAGCGCGTGCCGCATTCGTTGGGAACGGCGCTTGCTGCTGCCTACTGGCGAGTGCCGAACTCCCCGTGCTTCCCGGAAACATCAGATGACTTACCACGACATAGATAAGGAAATCGCCCACCTCGAAGTTGTCTTCGGGCTGATCTCCACATGTGACCGCTTTCCCCTGTCGTACTGGCAGCAGCGTCTGCGCGTGCTGCACAGCGCGCCGATGATGTCGGCGCAACGCGCGCGCGTCGCACGGCTCGAAGCGACGTTGCGCTCGCTGCGTGAGTCGGAGGAAACGGCGAGCGCCGAGCCGCCGCACACTTCGACGGTCACCGGGTCATGACGCAGGCCGTGAAGGAAAAGCAGCCAAAGCAGGCGGCGGCGCGTACCGTCGCCCCGGGTGCACGCGCGCGGGACGCAGGCGCGGACTCGCCGCATCTGGACGAGGAGGAACAGGATCAGGCGGCCGACCACACCGCGCCCCATGCGCTCGTCCTGCACGAAATCGTTCGTGCGGAAGGCGAAGCCGCACTCGAGCGGACCATCGGCGCGTTGATCTGGTCGTCGTTGGCGGCGGGGTTGTCGATGGGCTTCTCGTTTCTCACGCAAGCGGTGCTGCAAGCCGGATTGCCGGACGCGCCCTGGCGCTATCTGGTGGCGAGCCTCGGCTACTCGATGGGCTTCGTGCTCGTCATCATGGGCCGGCAGCAACTGTTCACCGAGAGCACCTTGACCGTCGTGCTGCCGGTACTGACGCGGCGCGATATGCCGACCTTGCTCAAGGCGCTGCGTCTGTGGGTCGTCGTGCTGCTCTTCAACCTGATCAGCACCTGGATCTTCGCCGCGATGCTACGGATTCCCGACGTGTTTGCACCCGCCGTCGAGGACGCGCTCGGCGAGGTGTCGCGCGCCGCGCTCGGCCCGCAGAACATACTGCCCACGTTTGTGCGCGCGATCTTCGCCGGCTGGCTGATCGCGCTGATGGTGTGGCTGTTGCCGAGTGCACGCTCCGCGCGTCTGCTGACCGTGTTGCTGATCACGTATGTGGTGGCCGTGAGCCATCTGTCGCACATCATCGCTGGATCGACCGAAGTGGCCTACGCGTATCTCGCCGGCGACGCGAGCTTGCATGACTACTTCTTCCGTTTCCTGGTGCCGACACTTGCCGGCAACATCATCGGCGGCATGACGCTGGTGGCGCTGCTCAATCATGCGGCGATCGCGCCGGAGATCAACGATAGCCCCTGAGTGGCCGCGTGAGCGGATGCGCGCGGGGTCTGCAGACGGGGCGGCACATCACGTCGGCACATCGCCCGCTCAACCGGTCAGCAGCCGCGCGCCGAGCGCCAGCACGAGGGCCGGCACCATCACGAGCACGCCGACCTTCAGGAACTTCATGAAGCTCACGTCTTCGCCTTCGCGGCGAATTGCGTTGAGCCAGAGAATGGTCGCGAGCGAGCCGGTGATCGACAGGTTCGGGCCGAGATCGACGCCGATCAGCAGCGCGTCGATCACACGCTCCGGACTCTGCGCCTGGATCACCGTCGAACTGGCGATCAGGCCGGCCGGCAAGTTGTTCATCAGATTGCTGCCGAACGCGATGAGCGCGCCGCACCATCCCGCCGTGGCCATTTCGTTGTGTTCGGTCGCGCGCCGCAGCGTGGTGGCGAGCGCCGTGATGACCCCCGTGTGATCGAGCATCTCGACCAGCACGAACAGCGCCGCCACCAGCGGCAGCACGCTCCACGAGATTTCGCGGATCATCGGCAGCGGCGATTTGCGCTCCTGAATCAGCACCACCAGCGCGGTCAGCGTGCCGAGTATCGCGGTCGGCATGCCGAGCGCAATGTCGTAGGCGGACACCGTCAGCAGGACGCCCGCCGTCACCGCGATACCCGCTAGCGCGACCCGTCCGCTCGACGACAATTCGACCGCTTCGAGATTCGCTTCGCAGACGCCCGCGAGCGCGTCGCGCTGGCTCCAGCGCAACATCACGTAAGTTGCGGCAATCGACAGCACGGACGGCAGCGTGAAGCGCATCATCCACGCGCCCAGTGCGGGGGTGTGGTTGCCGTACAGCACGATGTTGGCCGGATTCGAAATCGGCAGTACGAAACTCGCCGCGTTGGCGACGAAAGCGCAGATGAACAGCAACGGCAGCGGCGGCGTCTTCGCCTTCTTCGCGGCGGCGAACACGGCTGGCGTGAGCACGACCGCGGTCGCGTCATTGGACAGAAACGCGGTGATCACCACGCCGACCAGGTACACCAGCACAAAGAGCTTGCGCGGCGAGCTTTGCGCGTGATTGACCGCGAGCACGGCGACCCAGTCGAACAGACCTTCGCGCCGGCCCACTTCCGACAGCAGCATCATGCCGAACAGGAACAGGTAGACGTCGGTGCCCTTGCCGATTGCTTCGATCGCCAGATGCACCGGCAATAGTCCGAGCGATACCAGCAGCAGCGCGCCCGCGACGGCCCATACGGCTTCGGGCCATTTGAACGGCCGGGTGATGACGCCGGCCGTGGCCAGCGCGGCGATGCCCCAGGAGAGGAAAACAGAATTCACAGCGTAGGCCCTGGAAGATGAGTTGCGTGGTTGCCGATGTGGTCTCGTTGCGAGTCAGCCGGAAAATTACCACAGCGTGCGCATTTCAATCAGATTAGTGTCACCGTCACAACAATCTGTTCTCTCGCATCCGGCTATTCAGGATTGGTGGGCCTGCCTACCATCTGCGTTCTCACTCGATCCCTCACCATCGCGAGCACAAGAGAATGCCATCACGTCCCTCCGGTTCCGAACGCTACAACGGCGCGGCCATTGCACTGCACTGGCTGATCGCCGTGCTGATCATCGGCGGGTTCTATCTCGGCTGGATCATGACCGATATCCCCGGCTTCACGCCCACCAAGCTGAAGTACTTCTCGTGGCACAAGTGGATCGGCGTGACCGTGTTCGCGCTCGCCGTGCTCCGCATGCTCTGGCGCGCCACGCATCGCGCGCCGCCGCTCGATGACGCCACGCCCGCGTGGCAGAAGGCGGCGGCCCATCTGGTGCACGGCGTGCTGTACCTGCTGATGCTCGCGATTCCGCTGTCCGGCTACTTCTATAGCTCGGCGGCCGGCATTCAGGTGGTGTACCTCGGTGTCGTGCCGCTGCCCACGTTCATCGGCCCGGATCAGGCGCTCAAGGCCACGCTGCGCAGGGTCCACGTGCTGCTCGACTACGCGCTGCTGGCGCTCGTCGTCATGCATGTGCTGGCGGCGCTCAAGCATCAGTTCGTCGACCGCGACGGATTGCTTGCGCGGATGATTCCGTTCCTCAAGTAACCATCTCAACCACTGCCGATTGGTCACTACTGGTTGGCAATCTAATTCCCAACAGCGTGCAATTCACGCACGCGGTTTCGATAGGATGCGTACCACCATGAAATCAACCGCTCTCCCATCGGTGCGTCGCGCGGCGCTCGCCGGTCTCGCCGCTTTTTCCATGTTCGGCGCCGGCCTCGCGCACGCCGACGTCGACCTGAGCAAAAGCACCGTCGTCGCCACGACGAAGCAGATGAACGTGCCGGTCGACGGCAAGTTCGGGAAGTTCTCCGCGCAACTGAACTTCGATCCGGCCAAGCCGGCCGCCGGCAACGCCAACGTGACGATCGACACCGCCAGCTACGACCTCGGCGCCGAGGACTACAACAAGCAGGCGCAAGGCAAGGAATGGTTCGACAGCGCGGCCTGGCCGGCCGCGACCTTCGTGTCGAGCGCGATCGCATCGGCCGGCGGCAACCAGTACAAGATCACCGGCAAGCTGACCATCAAGGGCAAGTCGCAAACTGTCGTGGTGCCGGTCGTCATCGCGAGCCAGGGCGCCACGCAAACCTTCGACGGCTCGTTGCCGATCAAACGCTCGCAGTTCGACGTCGGCACGGGCGAATGGAAAGACACGTCGGTCGTCGCCGACGAAGTCGTCATCAAATTTCACCTCGTCGCTTCGAAGAAGTAACGCAAAACAACGAAGCGTCGCCGCACTTTTCTGAAAACCTGGAGAACATCTTGAAGAAATCATTTTTGCTCGCAGCAGGCGCGCTCGCCGCTGCATTGTCGTTCAATGCGATGGCCGCCGATACGTATCAGCTCGATCCGACCCACACGTACCCGAGCTTCGAAACCGACCACTTCGGCGGCCTCTCGATCTGGCGCGGCAAGTTCAGGAAGAGCAGCGGCACCGTGGTGCTGGATCGCGCGGCGAAGACCGGCACGGTCGATGTGACGATCGACATGAACGCGGTGGATATCGGCAACGACAAGCTCGACGCGGAACTCGTCACCGACAAGTTCTTCAACGCCGCGAACTATCCGAGCGCCACCTACAAGGGCACGCAGATCCGCTTCGACGGTGACAAGCCGGTGGAAGTGATCGGCACGCTGACGATGCACGGCATCACCAAGCCGGTCAACCTGAAGATCGAATCGTTCAAGTGCTTCACGCATCCGATGCTCAAGCGCGAAGTGTGCGGCACGGAATCGACCGCGACGTTCAATCGCGACGACTTCGGCATCGACTTCGGCAAGGCCTACGGCTTCAGCATGCTGACCACGCTGAATATTCAGGCTGAGGGCATCAAGCAGTGATCTCCGCGGATTAAAGCAAGCTCGCGCTACACGGTTGCGGCAACGGGTCGAGATGGCCGCCCTAGTTTGCGCAACCGTTCTTTACGGAATAGCCCTTTGAACATGGGCTGTTTCGCCAGGAACAGCGGATTGAATCGCTTGTTCGTCAAAGTCTCCAGCTCGTGACATTTCGGTTTTGCCGCCCGGCAAAAGCCGGAGCATTGCGCGCACGCCTGGGCCGCCGCCATGGCGCACCCGGAATGAGATGACTGATTTCTTCGACGGCTTCCAGTAGCAGTGGCGCGCACTCGTGCGGGCGAGCTTCAGTCAGACGAAACACCGGCCCCGCCACGCTCACCGCGCCCATAGCGTTTTCGCTCACAGGGTGCACGAGAGGCGCGGCCATCGCCGACATTCAGTCCGTGAAGGTCTGGACTGCGACTGAATACCCGCGCTGACGGGCCTGCTCCACACGACCAGTTTGACGGCACGGGATTGGTACGCGGATTGGAGCGCAAAGGCTGCCAGTTGAAAGGCGCTGCCGCGCTCGTTCTCGGCAGTGGCGGAGTGCGAGCGGCCATGGCGGCTTCGTTGACAGCTGCGGGCGTTGGAGAACTCGCCCTTTCGACACCAGCGATGCCGCTTCGGGAGCACTCGGCAAGCGGCTCCGGACACACTACCCGGCGGCGAGAGATAAGGGCTGCGCCGTGCAGGTCGCGACCGGCATGCTGTTCGAGATGGTCTGCGCCTATGTCTAGTTTTTCGGATATGGCACGGCTTCGCCGCAAGGATTGCGTGCGGTATTGCAGATCAACTATTCGTCATAATAAACGGCCTGTCGGCACCGCTTCAGTATTGGCGCCGATAGGCTTCGGCCATGATCGCGCTGACCTCTGCGCGAGTTTTCAACGCGTCGCGGATTGCGTCCGGAAGGCGCGCGAGCCATCCGGATACAACGGGAGCAAGAACGGTAGCGACGATTGCGGCGGAAAAAATCGATTTCATGATGGGGTTCCAGTTGTCTATGGCGGCCTGCCCGCTGTCGTCCGGAAGAACTACATGTTCCGAACGCCACATATGCAGGCGAGGCGGGTTGCTTCGCCGCCTTGGGTATTAGTATAAACCCTAATCACATTCGACGTATTCCGACACTTTTTTAGGTCATCCCGACCTGCGGCGCGGTCCAAGCTGGGGAAACGTCGAGCCGCCAACCTCGCCAAATCCGTTGGCATCGCTACATGCAGCAACGGATGGGCCGCACGGATCAGGACCCACGAGCGCGTGCGTGCAGCAACACCGTCCCGATTCCGCTCGCTGCAATCACCAGCATGCCCAGCGCCATCCACAGGTTCGGAACCTGACCAAAGAAGGCCCAACTGAAGAGCGTGGCGAACGCCAGTTGCGCATAGCCGAAAGGCGTGAGCACCGCCAGCGGCGCGCGTCGAAGCGCCTGTAGCATCAGCGAATGGCCCGTGGTCGCGAGCGACGCCATGATGAGGACGAGCAGCCAGCTTCCAAAGCGTACGGTCTTGATTTCGGGAAGCAGGCTGGCCTGAGCCGCCCACAACAGCGCGGAAAGCGCCAGCGTCGCCACGACAGCGGTCAAGAAGTTGGTGGTCATCGCGTCGCCGCTTTTCGACAGCTTGCTGGACACAACCTGAAAACACGCGAAGGTTGTCGCGGCGGCGAGCGGAAAGAATATCGGCCACGAAAAATCGCCGCTGCCGGGCCGCACGACCATCAGCATGCCGATGAAGCCGAGAATGACCATTGCCCATCTGCTTCGCGGCACACTCTCGTCGAGGAGCGTTGCGGCCAGCACCGTGGTGATCAGCGGCGCCATCATGGCCAGCGAAGTTGTCACGGGAAGCGGCAAATAGCGCAGCCCCGCAAACGTCGACGCGGAATTGAGCAGCAGCAGGAGCGCCCGCAGCAATTGCAGCCTGAAGGGCCGCGCCCCGCGAAAATCGCGGACTCCACGTTTCGCCAGCCAGAGCGCGAGCACGACTGTCTGGAACACGTATCTCACCCAGAGCAGCGCAAGTAGCGGCACGGTCGAGCCGATGACCTTGGTCATGGAGTCACTTCCCGCAAAAGCGGCAGTCGTGAGGACCATGAGGAAAATGCCCGCTTGCGCGCTGTCGGCGGGAAGAGAAAAGCGGCTGAAGTATCGTGGACGTTCCACCCGTCTCTCCTATCGTCGTGCGGTCCGGATCACGCGTATCGATTCGATACGCCCGCTCATTTGTTTGGCGTCACCTGAACCAGCGCGTCGGTTGCGATCGCATAGCCTGTCACGCCCAGGCCATCCCCGACGCGGTCCGCGACGGTCTTGCCGCCGCGTCCCCAGCAATCGGGCGGCACTTCTTCGACCAGAACGCGCACGCCGCCGACCGGCATCGCCGGGCTTTGCGTCATCGCCTGCGAGACACTTTCGATCAGACGGCGCTTCTGCTCGGGACGACGGCCTTCGAGGATATCGATAAGGGCAATCGGCATCGCTTATCCCTTGACGTGAAAACCCGCACTGCCAAGCTGTTCCATGTCGACCGACACGTATTGCCCCGGCTTGAGCCACTCAGCCGGCGTCGCGCCCCCCGCCATCACAATCGAGCCGGCCTGCAACGGTTCGCCCGCCTGCGCCGCAAGACGCGCAGCGGCAACCAGCGAACGCAGTGGATGACCGAGCAGCGCGGCCGTCGAACCGACCTGGAAATCGCGTTCGTGCTGAAGCATTCGCTCGAAGGCGAGGTGACCGGACCGCAGGCGCTCGCCGCTGTTGAGCGCCCGGAGGTAAAGATCGGCTTGCACAATATGTCGAAGGCTGAGCAGATCGCGGCGCTTCGCGAGTGGCGTGGCGAGCCGCTTCGGTGTCTGCGTGACAACGGAGTCGGCGGTCAATCTTCGGTTGCCTGGGGTGGTATACCGGCCGCTCAGGTCGTCGCAGCTACGGGAGATCGAGTTGAGTTGTTTGTATCGGCGCGAAGATAGGTCGCCGATCCTGCAGGCTTTTCTCAAGTTGATACGGGCGTCCCGCTCAAAGCATGCCCGCGTAAAGCGCTGAACCAGAACCCCGCGCGTGTCGTCGCATAAGCGCATGCCACTATCGATAAAATACATAATCCGCGAGATAAGGTGAACTACCGATTTCGTGCTCCGTCGAACATGGCGCGGCCGGCATCAACCCTCCAACGGTATGCACTCGCTGCACATACCGGACAGCCGACAGTGTGCCGATACCGGACGTGCTATGCGCTTCGAGCAAGAGTTGCGGGATGCTCGCCGGCGTTTCGCTGGGACGCTGCGCAAGCACTCGCCCTACAATCCGGCTTCCGTCGTCCGCTTCCCAGGACGGCCCGGCGCCGTGCCGAACCGTGGCGTGGCCACTTGCGTCGAACAGCGTTGCCTGTGGGCTCCTGAACACCCAGCCCAAATGATGCTGCGCGTCGAACTCACAGGAATAGGTTTGCACGCCAGACGCGGCCAACGTCATCAAGCGCTCGGCCTGAGGCGGGTCGATGGAAGCGCTGGCAGGACCCGCAGGCGTCGTCGCACACGCCCCCAGTAGCGATGCAACGGCGGTCGCAAGACCTGATCGGAAAATATTTTTGAACATGGTTCTCGCCTTGAAGGGACAAAGTACGATCCGCAGAAGTTGCCGACCAGAGACATAGGCCGTTGAATTCGATAGTCAGGATCGTACGCGTAATTCCATGCGTCATCGAGCCCGCGAACTCGGTCGACTCTTCGTCGGCCTGATGGAAAGCTTCGCATAAGTCCGAACTTCAGGCGTCACGCCATATTCTTCGTGGCAACGAACATCTTTCAATCGGCAAACGATGCTCTGAGGCAACGGCTGGCTCGTTTGCAAGTTTGCACACCAGTTCCCGCGCCACTAGCTGTTCGCTATCCACGCAGCGCAATCCGTTTTCTCGCGCGCACGTAGCATGCACCGCGCAATGCCGCATCACGCCGGCCTCAGCTTGGGACCAGGACCCAGTAGGGGTAACCGCAAAAATCGAAATTCACCCTTGCAAACAATGCGCTTAATTATCAGCCAACGCTTTCCTAAGCTTGACATTAGCTGCTATGGACTCGCTCTCGCGCTGCCGGCGCACTGTATGCCGTCAATACTATGCAATACCGGCCTGAGAAGCCTTGTCGCGCGTCGCTTGAGTTGATTGAGACATAGAGGGCATCGTGGGCATAAACGAGGTACCGGTCACCTGGCCAGGCCTTTAGGCGAGCCTGGATTCCTTCCAGGAATGAAGTATGTCTCGTTGACGGTCCTCAGCGGCGATCTGTGGTTCGCGTCACGTGCACCACTGCGAATGATCGCGCGAGTTTGTTTGATCGCCACGAGCCAAGCGTAGAACGACCGCTATGGAAAAATACGAATTGATCGTTTGCGTCGAAATTCCATTCCAATCAAGGAGGAACGGGTCATGAACAAGACAACCAGCACATTAATCGCGGCCGTCGCCGCACTCACGCTGTCGGTCGGCGCTCATGCACAGAGCAACAACACGCTGGCGACCCCGACCACCGTGTCGCCGGCCGCCGTATCGCCGGCCAACGCAACGAGCGGCTACGGCACGCCTGGCACTACCAACTCGGACAGCGGCATGGGCACCGGGTCGCCGAACTCGGGCTTGCCGAATAGCACGAACAATAGCTCGACGGCCGTCACCAACGCTCCCGGGAGTCACAACACGCTGGCGACTCCGAGCGTAGCGTCGCCGGCCGCCGGCCAATAACAGCTGTTGAAGATGACAACCAGGCGTTACTGACGGGCGCGTGAGCAATTCAAGCCCCAACAGATCGATACGTCGACACGCTTAGCGTGTGTGTCGTAACGGACTATCCGTAAGAATTCCGCAAAGCTGGAATTCGAGTCCCCTCATTCGCCACCCATCGTACGAAAGACCGCTGCCCTCATGAACAGCGGTCTTTTCTTTATCCCTGACCTCTTCCTGGCAGCAGCTTGTGACCGACCGATTGGGTGGATGCCCGTAGGGGACCGGATAACACCGACTGGCGCCACAGTTCGCGACTGCAGGAAAAAGTTAATGCGACTGGCCTGCCCTGCCATAACGCGCCAGATGGCCGAATTCGCCCCAACGTTGAATGACTGCTGCGCGGTCAATCGAACCAGGCCAACGCGCCTCGGCAGGTGCACATCTCGTGCTCTTTAGTATCATTCGTTTCATCCATTGTTTTTCTGAAGATCTGCAACTTGCGTAATCATTTCAAAACGGCGCCGATGCACGTCGCGTTGGCCCGACAAAACGATTGATTGCCAGTTATGTCTCAACGCATGCCAGACGATAGGCGCATAGCCCATATTGACATGGACGCATTCTTTGCGTCCTGTGAACTGTCGCAGTATCCCGAATTGCGAGGCGAGGCAATGGTGGTTGCTGGTCGTCGCTCGGATGCTCCGCGAGTCAACCCGGACGGTACGCATGAATTTTCCCGGTTGCGCGACTACACGGGCAGAGGCGTCCTGACAACCGCGACCTACGAAGCGCGAGCACTCGGGGTTCACTCCGGGATGCCCACGATGAAAGCAGCCCGGTTAGCGCCGAATGCCATTCTCCTTCCGGTGAACTTCGATTTGTACCGAACCTACTCGCGTCTCTTCAAGGATGCAGTTCGGTCAGTCAGTCCGACCATCGAGGATGTCGGAATCGACGAGGTCTACGCCGACGTCTCACTCCTGAATGACGAATCGGAGCAAATTGCGCGCGACTTGAAGTCCGCCGTCTTCGAAGCAACGAGTCTCACATGTTCGGTCGGAATCGCGCCAAACAAGCTTCTGGCAAAGTTGTGTTCTGACATGCAAAAGCCAGACGGCGTCACGATCCTGACGCCGGCGGATCTGCAGTCCAGGATCTGGCCAATGGCAGCGGGCAAGATCAACGGCATCGGACCGAAGGCGAGCGCCAGGCTTGCGTCTCTGGGCATAACAACCATCGGCGAGATTGCTGCACGCGATGAGCGATGGCTCATCGAACACTTTGGACGCAGCTTCGGGGCGTGGCTTCGAAGGGTCTCTCACGGTCTTGATGACAGGCCTGTGGTGACACATAGCGAGCCTGTCTCGATGAGCCGGGAGACCACCTTCGAGCAAGACTTGCACGCCGTGCGGCACCGGCAGGAACTAGGTGCCGCATTTACCCGCCTATGCGAACAAGTGGCGCTGGATCTGCAGCGAAAGGGTTATCTGGCTCGGAAAATCGGGATCAAGCTGCGCTTCAATGACTTCAAGACGGTAACGCGTGACGTTACCCTTCTGGAACCTATTGCGGACGCGAAAGCTTTGCGATCTGCGGCGACCCAGTGTTTGAAAAGGGTCGAACTTGCTAAATCCATCAGGCTGTTGGGAGTCAAGGCCGGGAACCTGCAACGTGCGGGCGAAACGACAAGCGACGAGTCGCCTCAATTCACGCTGGATTTTTAGTCTCCACCATACGGCATGCGGCGACCGAATGTCTGCGGCGAGTGAAATCGAATCACAAGCTGCCGCTGCTCGGCATGCGTGTGAGCGCCTTGACGCCGGCCAACACGCAAGCGCCGAAGCGGCGCGCGCCGGTTCAGGCCGACTTGCCTTTCGCCAGCGACGAGTAACCGCCCGCTTCGGCCGTCGCGCCGGCGCTCGGGCGCATCGTTTGCGCGCCGCTGTCGATCTGCGAAACCGCGACTGAAAACGCAAATGTGTTGATCCCGCGTTCGCTATGCGCCGACACGGTGCCCCGATGCATCTCCGCAATCGCCTTCACGATCGCCAGACCCAGCCCATGATTTTCGCGGCTATTGGTACGCGAGACTTCCGCGCGATAGAAGCGGTCGAACAGATGTTCGAGCACGTCCGGCGCAATCGGCTCGCCGGGGTTGGCGACCGCGACGCGCAGGTGATCGCCGTCGCGCACGATCGTCACGCTGATCCCGGCGCCCGGCTCGCAATGCTGGATCGCGTTCATCAGCAGGTTGGCGCACGCGCGGCCGAACAGCGAGCGGTTCACGCGCGCCCGCGCGTCGCCACGCAATTGCGCATGCACCCGCGCCTCTTCGAGCGGAATCTCCAGAAACTCCAGCGTATGCGCGACTTCCGCGGCCAGCGACACTTCGATCAGCCCCGTTGCGCGCTCGCCCTGATCGGCACGGGCGAGGAACAGCATGTCGTTGATGATCGCGCGCATGCGCTCGAACTCTTCGAGATTCGATTGCAGCGTGTGACGCAGATCGTCGACCGAGCGGTTGCGCGTCAGCGCCACTTCGGTCTGGCCGATCAGGATCGTCACCGGCGTGCGCAGCTCGTGCGCGACATCCGCGTTGAACGATTCGAGCCGGCCATACGCGCCGTCCAGACGTTCGAGCGCGCCGTTGAACGAGTTGGCGAGATCGTTCAGTTCGAGCGGCAGCGATGCGGTGTTCAGACGTTGCGAGCGGTTGTTCGGGCTCACTGCGGAGGCGTCGCGCGTGAGGCGCGTGAGCGGCGCGAGGCCCAGGCGCGTCACCGAATAGCTGAGCAGCAGCACGGCGAAACTGCCCAATGCGGAGAGCGCGGCGAGCGCCGAACCGAACACGCGCATCGTGCGCACATTGGGCGAATAGCTCGACGCCACCTGCAATTGCACCGGCGGGCGCGCCCCGTAGGCGGGTATGGTCTGCGTGACCGTGAGCATGTCCTGGCCGCCGCTGGCCGGACTCACGCGCGCGTAGCCGCCGGCCCAGCTCTTCGCGACCTGGCCTTCGACCGGCTTGCCGTAGTTGAAATACGGGTCCGCGCTCGACACCGAGTACACGGTGCTGCCGTCGTGCGGCGTCATGTCGGTGAGTTTTTCGCGGGTCATGCGCCACTTTTCCGGCGTGCCCGCATGAAACACGATGATGCGTGCGATCTGCGTGCGATCGTCGAGCGATTCGCGCAGATGATGTTCGAGCTGCGTGCGCAGGATGAGAACGAGCCCGGTGCCGACCAGCGTGAACACGAACAGCGCGACGAACGCGAACATCAGCGCAAGACGGCGGGCAATGGACCGGTTCATGACGTCTCCGCCTCTTCGCGCACCTCCAGCACGTAGCCCATGCCGCGCACGGTGTGCAGCAGCTTCGACGGGAACGGGCCATCGAGCTTCGCGCGCAATCGTTTGATCGCGGTCTCGACCACGTTGGTGTGGCTGTCGAAATTGACGTCCCAGACGAGTTCGGTGATGGCGGTTTTCGACAGAATGTCGCCCTGCCGCCGCGCGAGCACGCTGAGCAGCTGGAATTCCTTCGCGGTCAGGTCGAGGCGCACGCCGTCGCGCGTGGCGCGCCGGCCGATCAGATCGACGAACAGATCGCCGACCGAAATCAGCGTCGACTCCTGCGAGCGCGTGCGGCGCGCGAGCGCATGCAGCCGCTCCACCAGTTCGAGGAAGGAAAAGGGCTTGGTGAGGTAATCATCCGCGCCTTCGCGCAGGCCGCGCACGCGGTCGTTTACATGATCGCGGGCGGTCAGCATGATGACCGGCGTCGATTTGCGCATGCGCAGCGCCTTGAGCACACTGAAGCCGTCGCGCTTGGGCAGCATCACGTCGAGGACGATCACGTCGTAATCGAATTCGGTGGCCAGATGCATGCCTTCTTCGCCGTCGAGCGCCACATCGACGACCCAGCCCTGCTCTGTCAAACCCGAGCGCAGGTAGTCCACCACCTTGTGCTCGTCTTCAACGATCAGCAATTTCATGCGCGTCCCCAGTCGATCGGAGTGAGCGGTTTAGCGCTTGCTCCGGTCCCATGCCACGTAGTTGCTTGACTCTGCATTATACGAAACGCCTTTGAATGCTTTTGCGGGTGCTGCCGCACCATGGACCTGCGGCTCACCGTGCGGGAGCCATCGCTTCCTTCGTCGCGGCAGGCTGCGCCTCTTTCGGCGCGCCCGCCAGGTCGGCGCCGCCATCCCAGCCGCCGCCGAGCGCCTTCACCAGCGCCACCGACAAAGTCATCTGCTGACCGTGGATCTGCACGTCCTGGCGCTCGATGTTGAGCAGCGACTGCTGCGCGGTGATCACGTCGAGATACGCGACGAGGCCGCCCGAATAGCGGTCGGTGGCGAGCGACAGCAGACGCTGGGCATCGCCCACCGCCTCGTGCGACTGCTTCGCCGCGCCGTCCAGCACCGACAGGCCCGTGATGCCGTCCTGCACCTGCTGGAACGCGTTGAGCACGGTTTGCCGGTAGTTCGCCTCGGTGGCCTTGTAGCCCTCGCTCGCGAACTGGACGTTGGCCGCGCGGCGGCCGCCGTCGAACAGCACCTGACTGACCGTCGCGCCGAGCGTCCACATCAGCATGGGCGCGCTCAGGAGACTGGCGAACTGCGTGCTCTCCCAGCCGATCCCCGGCGTCAGCGTCAGGCTCGGAAAGAACGCCGCCTTGGCGACGCCGATCTGCGCGTTGGCCGCCGCCATCGCGCGTTCCGCCGACGCGATGTCCGGGCGCCGTTGCAGCACGTCGCTGGGCACGCCGAGCGGGATCGGCGGGGCCTTCGCGTCGAGCACCTTGGGTTCGATCGCGAACTGCGGGGCCGGCACGCCGACCAGCGCGGCGATCGCATGCTCGAATTGCGCGCGCAGGTTCAGCAGCAGTTGCGCCTGCACCTGCGTGGAGTCCAGCAGCGACTTCTGCTGCAACACTTCGAGCCCCGACACCGAGCCGAGGTCATGCTCGGAGCTTACGTAATCGAGCGCCTTCTGTTGCAGTTTCACCGACTGGTTCAGCACGTCGATTTCGGCGTCGAGTTCGCGCAGCGAGAAATAGTCGGTGGCGAGGTCGGTGGTGAGCACGAGCCGCGCATTCGCGAGATCGTCCGCCGATTGCTGCTCGGAAGCCTTCGCGCCTTCCACTTCGCGCCGTATCCGGCCGAATAGATCGGTGTCGTAGTTGATCGTCGGCCCGAGCTGCAGAGTGTTCTGCACCGTCGACTCAGTCGGCGTCGCGTAGTTGGTCAGCGGCCGGTTCTGCGAAATCCTGAAGCGCGCCGCCGTGGCACTCAGATCGACTTCCGGCAAGCGTTGCGCGCTGGTGTTCGCGAGCGTCGCCTTGGCCTGCTCGTAGTGCGCGCTCGCGGCGACCAGCGTCTGATTCTGCGCGAGCGCCTGGGTTTCGAGCGTGGCGAGCGTCGGATCGCCGAAGCCGCTCCACCAGTCCGGCGAGATCGGCGCATGCGACGGCGTGGCGAGCCGCCAGAACGAATCGGTGTGCCAGGCGGGCGGCACGTCGGCCTCTGGCCGCTGATAGTCCGGGCCGACCGTGCACGCGGCCAGCAACGTCACGCTCGCGACGCTCGCCGCGCCCGCGAGCGTCGTGATCGCCCGGCAGGGACCCGTGAACTTCACGACGCCTCCTTGCCGTTCTTGCCCGGCTGCGCGACCCGCACGTGATCGCCGTCGGCGATCGAGTCGCTCGGGTTGATGATGATCCGGTCGCCCGGCTCGATGCCGCTTTCGATTTCGAGCGACTGACCGAGGTCCCGCGCGATCACGACCTTGTGCAACTGCACGTTGCCCTTCGCATCGACCACTGCGAGACGCGGACCTTCGGCGCGAAACAGCAGTGCATTGCCGGGCACCGACAGTTCGGCGTGCGCCGTCTGCGGCACCGCGACCTGCACGTACGCGCCGGGCCGCAGCTTGCTGTCGGGATTGGGCAACGTCACTTCGATCTGCAACGAGCGGGTGGGCACGTCGATCGCGCCGGAAATGTGCGTGACCGTGCCGTTGAATTGCTGGCCCGGCAACTCCGCCTGGGTGACCACCACCTTCTGTCCGACCGACACGTTCTGCGCGTAAGCCTGCGGCAATTGCACGTAGACCCGCAGCGGGTCCGACTGCGCGAGCGCGAACAGCGCGCGGCTCGTGCCGCTGCCCGCGTCGATCAGATCGCCGACATCGACGTTGCGTTGCGTGACCACGCCCGCGAACGGCGCGACGATCCGCTTGAACGATTCGAGCTGCTGCAGGCGCTTGACGTTGGCATCGGCCGCGGCCAGGTTGGCGATGTCCTGCGTGTAGGTGCTTTGCCGCTCGTCGAGTTCCTGCTGCGAGACCGCATCGCGTTGACGCAATTGCTGCCAGCGCTCTAGCGAGCTCCTGGCGAGGCCGAGGCTCGAACTGGTTTGCTGACGCTGCGCCAATGCCTGCGCGAGTTCCTGATCGATTTCGGGCGTGTCGAGTTCGGCCAGCAATTGACCCTGCTTCACCTGCGTGCCGATGTCCGCGTACCGGTGCAGCAGATAACCGGTCGAGCGCGCGTAGATCGGCGATTCGACGTAGCCGCGCAAGGTGCCCGGCAACAGCGTGTTGCCGCCGCTTTCGGTCTGCGTCGGGCTCACCACGCTCACGTATTGCGTGGCGTTCTGTTGCGTGGTCGCCTCGACAGCACGGCTTTGCATCATGTTCGCGATCACGGTGCGCAACGCGCCCACCGCGAGCAGCAGCAGCACGATGCAGATGGCGATTTTCGCGCGCTTCCATTCGCGATGGCGTGGCGGCAGCACGTGCCCCCCTTCGGTCTCCCGCGTCGGGATCGCTAGCGATGCATGAGTTTTTTCGGTCATTTCAGTCAGCCATCTCAGTCAGCCGTCGTTTAACTTTTTACGCGGGCGCGGCAGCGCCGTCGTGATCCGGCGCGGAGCCGTCTTTGCGGTCTTTGCTGTCGTTGCCACCGTCGCCGCCGTGGTCCGGATGGTTCGTGTCGTCGTCGTTGCGGTGACGGCGCGCAAGGCGGCTATGAATGCCCGCGAACACGATCGGCACGAAGAACAGCGTGGACACCGTCGCGAACAGCAAGCCGCCGATCACCGCGCGGCCGAGCGGCGCATTCTGCTCGGCGCCCTCGCCAAGACCCAGCGCCATCGGAATCATGCCGATGATCATCGCGAACGCGGTCATCAGCACCGGCCTGATCCGGCTCGCGCCGGCCTCGAGCGCGGCGGTGAGCGGCGGTGCCCCGGCGGACAGCCGCTGACGCGCGAACGAGACCATCAGAATACTATTGGCGGTGGCGACGCCCATCGTCATGATCGCGCCGGTCAAGGCCGGCACGCTCAGATGTGTGCCGGTCAAAAACAGCATCCACACGATGCCCGCGAGCGCCGCCGGCAACGCGCTGACGATGATCAGCGGATCGACCCACGACTGGAAATTCACCACGATCAACAGGTAGACCAGCACGATCGCCACCGCCACGCCCAGGCCGAGGCCGAAGAACGAACTGCGCATGGTCTGCACCTGGCCGCGCACGGTGATCTGACTGCCGCGCGGCAGCGACGCGCGCACGTTGTCCACGAGCTTGTCGACCTGATTCGCCACACTGCCGAGGTCGCGCTTCTCGACGCTCACGTACAGGTCGATCACCGGCCTGATGTTGTAGTGCGTGACTTCCGCGAACTGGGTCTGCGGCGAGACCCGCACCAGGTTGCCGAGCAGTTGCGTCGGCCCGTTGGCCGAGCCCGACACCGGCGTGCGCAACAGTTCGTCGATCGACGACACCTGGTACTGCGGCGTCTGCACCGCGACGTTGTACTCGACCCCGTTCTTGTTGTTGAACCAGAAGCCCGGTGACGTCTGCGAACTGCCGGACAACGAAATCAGCACGTTCTGCGCGACGTTGCTCGCGCTCAGATTGAGCTGCTGCAAACGCGTGCGGTCCATCTGAAGGTTGATCGCCGGTTCGTCGAGCTTCTGCTGGATGTGCGTGTCGACGGTGCCGGGAATCAGCCGCACCTGCTTCATCAGCGTGCGCGCAACGTCGAAGTTGCCCTCCTGATTCGCGCCGGAAATCTGCACGTCCACCGCGGCGGGCAGGCCGAAGTTCAGAATCTGCGTGACGATGTCGGCCGGCTGAAAGAAGAACTCGACGCCCGGAAAGCGCTGCGGCAGGAGGGTGCGCAGCTTGTCCATGTACATCTGCGTCGGCTTGTGGTCCTCGTTCAGCGCCACCTGAATCTCGCCGTCGAGCGTGCCGATCGTGCCCGAGTTGCTGTACGAGAGGTTGATGCCGCTATACGGCAAGCCGAGGTTGTCGAGAATCGTGCCCAGCTCCCGCGGCGGCACGACCTCGCGGATCACCTTCTCGACCTCGTCGGCCAGACGCGCGGTTTCCTCGATGCGCGTGCCGGTCGGCGCGCGCATGTGCAGGCGGATGTCGCCAGCGTCGACGCTCGGGAAGAAGTCCTCGCCGAGCACGAACACGAGCCCCATCGACACCACGCAGAAGCCGAGAAACAGACTGCCGAAGCGCCCGCGCCGCACCAGCAGGCTGCTGAGAATCATGATGTACGCGGAGCGCATGCGCTCGAAGCCGCTATCGAAGCGCCGGTAGAGGCGCATGAACAGATTCGGCTTCGCATCGGGCTTGGGCTTGTGCGCGTGGCCCATCAGCATCATCGCGAGCGTCGGCACCAGCGTGCGCGACAGAATGTACGATGCGAGCATCGCGAACACCACCGCTTCGGCGAGCGGCACGAACAGATAACGTGCGACGCCGGTCAGAAAGAACATCGGCACGAACACGATACAGATGCACAGCGTGGACACGAGCGCGGGGACCGCGATTTCGCCCGCGCCGTCGAGAATCGCATCGTGCAGATTCGTGCCCATGTGCAGATGCCGTTCGATGTTCTCGATCGTCACCGTCGCGTCGTCGACCAGAATCCCGACTGCCAGCGCGAGGCCGCCGAGCGTCATGATGTTGATGGTCTGCCCGAGCGCGTGCAGCATGATCAGCGAGGACAGGATCGACAGCGGAATCGAGATCGCGATGATGCACGTGCTGCGCCAGTTGCCGAGAAACAGCAGGATCATCGCGGCGGTCAGCGCGGCGGCGATCAGCGCCTCGCGCACCACGCCCTGCACGGCCGCTTTCACGAACACCGACTGATCGAACAGCGCGGTGATGTTCAGGTCCGGCGGCAACGCGGCGCGCGCGCCCGGCAACAGCCCTTTGAGCGTATCGACGATCGACAGGGTCGACGCGTTGCCGTTCTTCAGCACCGAGATCAGCACGCCGCGATGGCCGTTCTGCCGCACGATGTTGGTCTGCGGCGAGAAGCCGTCGCGCACGTGAGCGACTTCACGCAGATAAGTCGTCGCGCCGTTGAGCGTGCGCACCGGAATGTCGTTGAGCCCTTCCACCGTAGCGGGCGAGCCGTTCATGTTGATCGTGTATTCCTTCGGCCCGATCTTGGCCGTGCCGGTCGGCAGAATCAGGTTTTGCGCGTTGAACGCGCTGACCACGTCGGAAGGCGTCAGGCCTTTGGCGAGCAGCGCGCGCGTGTCGAGGTCGACCGAGATCAAACGCGACTTGCCGCCATAGGGGTATGGCACGGCCGCGCCGGGAATCGTGACGAGCTGTGGGCGCAGGAAGTTCAGCGCGGTGTCGTTCAACGATTGCTCGGAGAGCTTCGGGCTCGACAGGCCGAGCTGGATCACCGGAATACTGGAGGCCGAGTAGCTGATCACCAGGGGCGGCGTCGCGCCCGGCGGCATCTGCTTGAGCTGCGCCTGTTCGACGGCCACGGTCTGCGCAATCGCGGTCTGGATGTTCGCGTTCGGCTGCAGGAACACCTTCAGGATCGTGATGCCCGCGAGCGATTGCGATTCGATGTGCTCGATGTTGTTGACCGTGGTGGTCAAGCTGCGCTCGTTGACCGACGTGATGCGGTTGGCCATGTCCTCGGCCGACAGACCCGTGTACGTCCAGATGATGCTGACCACCGGAATATTGATTTCCGGCAGCACGTCGACCGGCGTGGTGAACAGCACGAATGGCGTCGCCAGCAAGATCAGAATGGCCATCACGATGAACGTGTATGGCCGCTTAAGCGCTACGTTGACGATCCACATTGAAACGCGCCTGAGAAAGTGCAGGTAGGAAGATGGAGGGAATCAGCACTGATGCTAGATCGGTAGCACCAACGCCTGCATGGCGCCAAAATGGCAGAAATGTCAGGAAGCTTGATGTAAGGAGTTTGGGGGTTCAGGCGTCGAAACTTTTGGCGGTATGCAAACGTTTGTTGAATAGAAATAGCCGCTGTTCGATGCGTGTTGGTGCGCGGGGCGTGTCGCGGCGGCGGTGAAGTATCGTGAAGTGTTCGTTCAGACTGATTTGTGCAACGCAAATATTTCACGCCTGGGGTTGTGAATAAGGCCGGTCGACCTCGATGGTCGAGTTGCACCCTAAAGATTGGATCGGTGTCCAACTTGGGGGGCAGTTCATGATGGATTCGACCCGGATCACGTCAAACAACGGGCGACCGACTTCCACTAGTTCGTCGATCGGCGACACCCTTTGTGTAGCTACCGTTCGTTTCAAGTTCTCTTTCCTCGATTACAGGGGAGACTTTGATCGCGGCTTCCTTTTCGCGAATAAGCGAAAAGCATCAACCAATCCGAAACTGTCAAAATGTGTAGATCACATACAAAATCATTTCGAATGCTGGTAGCGTCGATCAATAAGCCTGTTCGCTCCTAATATCACCGCCCCAAAAATGTCTGCATCAATTGACCGAAGCATTTCCTACTACAAGATCAACAAAATATTTTGTACATGGACGCGATACGATGGCGAAGCCGGTTGTCACATCGTAAGTAACACAGTGCTGTCACTGTAAAAAGCCCCGCCAGCGCTCCGCGGTCAACCAAAACCAGGCCCGAAACCGTCCACCAAATGGCCTACTGCGGAACAGCGCGCCGCGAATACATTTTATTTGATATTGCGCTTCAAGAAATGGCTTGACACCCCTGACCCGCCAAAACAAAAAAATCCCATCTAAAAAAAAGAATCCGAAGCGGTGGCACCGTTTGATATTCAGGAGATTCCCGACGCGATGCGTGCCATGTATATGCCGACTGGGGCTAAGTTGATGGAAAAATGGTTTACGGGGGAATTGAACTGCTCTCCCGACGATGCCGCCGAACATGCAATGATAAATCAGAACGGAAAGCCCTATCCGCCTGACATGATAGATACCAAGACCATAAAAATGGATTGGATTTTAAACTTCTCGCGTGCAAAGAAGCAATACGAATTTTTGATTAACACCGCCATCTATAGCGATTTGGCAAGGGTGAAAATTCTGGAGAAGCTAACGCCCTACGCAAGGCGCGGGTATGTCGATCTGAATGCCTGGCAAGAGTGCCCCGACTTGCCATCGCTACACGAGCGCTTCCAATTTCAACTGAGCGGTCGATGGCACGCTTGAACAGAAATTCGCGATGTTCATCGCGGAACAATCGCGAGGAACGCCCGACGATCTAACAGCAGCGCTTGGTTCCTTCAATTTCTACGCGGCAATTGCGGGTGCACGCATCGAGCCCGGAATCATAACGGTGACGCATATCGTGGTGTACGTGAAAGACAACTATACTTTCAACACAAACGCAAATGAAACATCGCAATACCTTGGTCATTGGAACCGCAAAGGCGTTATCGTCGTTCCCACCTTTGTTGCGGCCCAGGTTGCGAACATTGACTGGTTGGAATTCCCGGTCGCAGTCTACACATCTGGCCCGAAGTATAGGGTCTACTATCCCGTGAAAAACAGCACGTTCAGAACGTGGCAAATGAAGCACAGGCAGGGCGGCGACTTCATCATTTACAGCGACTGTGTACCGATTCTCCTCAAGAACCCTAACACCATTTATTACAAATTAACGGTCTTGCGCTGCATACACAGTCAGTGGGAATGGGCGTGATGCTTGTGTGCATCATGATCATCGTATCGTTCTGTTTTCTATTGGTGACACGCTACGTCTTCTCCAGGAAAACTGAACGGAAGGCGAGATTAGAGAAGGCCGGAAGAAGGATCGCCATAGTGGGATCACTTTTTCTTCTACTCGTATTGGCTCTCAAATATCAGGCCGATGCCAGAGCACGCACCAACGCGCCTGTGTCGGGTCAGAGCATATCGACTCCAGACGGTGGCTTATATCTCGCGACGTACGCTTATCTAGGCCGCGAGGAAGTTTTGCTTAGGCTCTATCGAAGAAACGATATGGCATTGATTGCCGAGCGCACTTACACGGAACTCGACGAAGTTGGGCTTGTGTGGAACACGGACAAACTTATTTACGATACTTCGGCGTTTGATGGACACGGGCTATATCGACTTGCCGCCTCCGCTTTTGGATCGAATCCTTGCCCAATTCCCCTAGCGAGGGGGCAAGATGCGTCCACGTTCGGCGATTGAAAAAAATCGCCCGGTTCGTTGAGCGCGAGCCCAAGACGCGTCGCAAAGCTTCGCGACGCGCCTCGTGCCCGCGAACGCAGCACCGCAAGCTTCGCGGCGCGGCCAAAACCTACTTTGCGAACAGCGACGACATATCCGCGAACGCCTTGAACTCCAGCGCGTTGCCCGACGGGTCGAGGAAGAACATCGTCGCCTGCTCGCCGACTTCGCCCTTGAAGCGCACGTGCGGCTCGATGATGAAGTCGATGCCCGCATTGCTCAGCTTGTCGGCGGCGGCCTGCCATTGCTGCATCGACAGCACCGCGCCGAAGTGACGGACCGGCACCGCATCGCCGTCGACCTTGCTGGTCTGACGGTGGCCGATCTCTTCCGGCGCGAGGTGCGCGACGATCTGATGCCCGTAGAAGTTGAAATCGACCCACGCGTCCGAGCTGCGTCCTTCCGGACAGCCCAGCAGTTCGCCGTAGAACTCGCGGGCGGCGGCGAGGCTATGAACAGGAAACGCCAGATGGAACGGCGGCAAAACGTTTTCGGCAACGCTCATGATGGTAAGACTCGCTGGTAGTGGGAGTGGTGTACGTGTGGGGCAAATTTTAACCATGACCAAAATTGGTGGAAAGCGATATATATTTGACCTCACCATCACCAATTTCGATCAATCAAAATGTTCAGCGAGCTGAAGACCTTCATCGCCGTCAGCCAGTACGGCACCTTTTCGGGCGCGGGCGCGCGCATTGGGCTCACGCAATCGGCGGTGAGCGCGCAGATGCAGCGGCTCGAAGAGGAACTCGGTTTCGCGCTGTTCGACCGCACCGGCCGCTCCGCGACGCTCAACGACGCGGGCCGCGAAACGCTCGCGCTCGCCGAGGAAATGATGACGCTCTATGCGCGGCTCTCCGAACGCGGCGCGGTCGCGGCGGAAAGCGGCATGCTGCGGGTCGGCGCGATCGCCTCCGCGCAAGTGTCGTTTCTCCCCGACGCGCTCGCGCGATTTCGCGACGACCGGCCCGGCTGGCGGATTCGCGTCGTGCCCGGCGTGTCGCTGGGGCTGCTCGGGCAAGTGGATTCCGGCGAACTCGATCTGGCCGTCATCATCAAGCCGCCGTTCGCGCTGCCGTCCGAACTCGAATGGCGCACGCTCGTCACCGAGCCGTTCGTGCTGCTCGTGCCGAAGCAACTCGCGCGAAGCCAGCGCGGCTGGCGCGAGCTGCTCAAAAGCGAGCCGTTCATCCGCTACGATCGCACGTCGTTCGGCGGCAGGCTGGTCGACCGCTTTCTGCGGCGCTCGCGACTGAACGTGCGCGACGTGATCGAGGTGGACGAACTGCAGGCGATCGTGCAGCTGGTGGCGCGCGGTATTGGCGTAGCGTTGATTCCGAGCACCGTGGGGCTTGGCAAATGGCCGGCGAACGTCGTCGCGCTCGGACTCGGCGACGCGACGTTTCAGCGTGAGATCGGGCTCGTGCAGCGTCCGCGGCATAGCCGGCAAGCGGTGGCGGATGTCTTGGCCGATTGTATTGGGGCAGCGGCAGTGTAGGCTGACGCGCACGCATGCCTGATTGTCCTGTTGCGCGGTCCGTCAACTGTATCTGTGAGATTCGCGCGATGACGCGCAGAATCGTCGCGCGCGTATCGAACCGCACGTCGAAGCGCGCGTTCCTCCCATGTTTGTTCCGCGCCCGCGCCATCCACAAACTTGCCGCCAGCGCCAACTGCCACCCAGTGCCATAGACCATGATCGCCAGCCCCATTCTCAGCGCCGATGTCCTGATCGCCTACAGCGCCTACTTCGTCGGCACCGCAAGCCCCGGACCCAGCAATCTCGCGATCATGTCGCTCGCGATGAGCGCGGGCCGGCGCTCCGCATTGGCGTTCGCGCTCGGCGTGGTGTCGGGCTCGTTCTCGTGGGCGCTGCTGGCCTCGCTCGGGTTATCGGCGCTGCTCGCCAGGTATTCGGAGGGTCTGGTGGCGATCCGGATCGCCGGTGGGTTGTATCTGCTATGGCTCGGCTTCAAATCCGCGCGTTCCGCCTTCGGCCCCGGCAAGCTGCCCACCGGCGAGGCGCCGCCGAGCGAGCCGCTCAAGCGTCTCTATCTGCGCGGCCTGCTGCTGCATCTCACCAATCCGAAAGCGGTGCTGGTCTGGCTGTCGATCGTCTCGCTGGCCGTGTCGCCCGCAAGCGGCACGTCGCACACGTTGCCGGTGGTGCTCGGCTGCATGGCGATCCGGCGCTGGCTCGACGGCTCGCTCGCGCTGATGTTCGGCATCGCGGGCATCAAGATGCTGACCTCGAAAAGCTAGCGCGCGTTCGGTGCGCGCCGCCGCTCTGCGATACTGTCGCCGTGACGAACGAAGTGGACCAGCCAACACGATGAGCGGCAGCAACGATGTGAACCGGGCGGCGAAACGCTCGCCCTTGCAGAAGCGCTGGTATCTGGCGGGCACGGCCGTGCTGCTCGCGGCGCTGATCGCGGCGGCGCTGATCTATGCGAACGCCCCGCCGCCCGACGAGGCGATCGCCCGCTACAGCGTCGTCGATCCGCGCTATCAGATCGAATTGCAGCAAATCGGCGGCAATGCGGCGGTGCTGATGGCGCAGCTTCATCAATGGTTCGACGGTCTGTGGCACGGTACCGCGCTCGCTTACACCGTCGCCGTATTGGGCATCGCGATCGCCGGTGCATGCTTTTTCATCGGCCACTTGTTCGCCGACGACCCGCAGCACTAGCCACCGCTCCCCGCGAAAAAAATTTCCGCTACGGCGCGTGCTTCACATGCGCATCCGGCTTCTCGATACCCGTCGTGAGCAGCGCCTCGTGCAGCGTGCCGAAAATGCAGCGCTCCTCGACGATCGGCGTGATGCCATGCCGATCCATGTCCGAGCGCAGATATGGGTTCACCCGCGCGAAGATCACCTCGATGCCACCCTGCTTGAGCGCGTTGCACAGCTCGCCGACGGAGCGCGCCGCCGAATAGTCGAGATCGGTGATTGCGCTCGCGTCGACCACGAACCAGCGCACCGCGCTCGGCGCGCGAGCGACCAGACGGCGGATATCGTCGACGAAGAAATGATCGTTCGCATAGAACAGGTCGGCGCCGAAGCGGTAGACGATCAGCCCCGGCGTGGTCTGGATACCCGGCGCGGCGGGCACCGGCACCCAGATGCCGTCCTCGCCGGGGGCGAGCACCATTGTGTGAGGCCGGTAGCTGTGCCGCACGTGACGCAGCAGCGATAGCGCCACCGCGACCAGAATGCCGTGCTCGACCCCGATCAGCACCACCGCCGCCGCCGTGAACAGCGCCAGCGCGAATTCGCCGGGGCTTTCGCGGCGAATCGCAAACAGCGTCTTCAGATTGATCAGGCCGATCGCGATCGTGAACACGATGCTGGCGAGAATGCAGTGCGGCAGATAGCGCAGATAACGGCTGAAAAACAGCAACACCACGACCACCACCGCGGCGAACACGAGTTGCGCGAACTGGCTGCGCGTGCCGGCGAGATCGGCCATGGCGGTTTGCGTCGGGCTGCCGTTCACCACGAACGCGCCCGATAACGCCGCTGCCGCGTTGGCCGCGGCGATCCCGAGCAGATCGGCGTTGGTGTCGACCGGCTCGTGATAGCGCTCGGCGAACACGCGGCTCGCGGCGGCGCTTTGCGCGACGATCATTACGAAACACGAGGCCGCGACCGGCAGCAGATCGAGCATCTGCTGCCATGTCACCGAGGGCATGCTCAACGGCGGCAGTCCGCCCGCGACGGGCCCGAGCACCGAGATGCCACGGGCCGCGAAATCGTAGAGGTCGCTTGCCGCGATCCCCCCGACGACGGCGATCAACGGCACCGGCAAGCGCGGCAAGAAGCGCTTGCACGCCAGAATCGCGACGACCACCAGCAACGAAATGGCGAGCGTCGGCCGATTGATTAGCGCGGCCTCGTGCACCACGAGCAGCAGTTGATCGATGCTGCGCGCGGCGTGTCCGGGCACGCCGAACATGTCGCCCAGCATCGCGATGCCGACCTGCAGGCCGACGCCGGTGAGAAAGCCGACCAGCACGGTACGCGACAGGAAGTCGGCCAGAAAGCCCAGTTTGAAGATGCGCGCGATCAGCAGCAGCCCGGCGGTGAGCAACGCGACCATTGCGGCGAGCGCTGCGTATTCGGCGCTCGGCGCCGGCGCCATCGTCGAGAGACGGCTCGCGAAAATGGTGGCGGTCGCGGAATCGGCGGCCACCACCAGATGCCGCGACGCGCCGAAAAACGCGAACGCGACAAGCGGCAGAAAGACCGTGTAAAGCCCGGTGACGGCGGGCATGCCGGCAATGCGCGCATAGCCGAGCACTTGCGGAATATCCATCGACGCGAGCTGCACGCCGGCCAGCGCATCGTGCACCGCCCCGGCACGGCTCACAGGAAGAACGCCTTTCAGCACGCCGGCGCGCGCCACGATATTCGTCAGGAAACCCCGCATACGCGATACCGCCCCAAACTTAGGTTATCGCGCATCGTGCCGCGACTCGGCACGCGAAGGCAAGACTTGAAGGCTGATCAGCCGGGAGCAATGGCCCACGGCCTGACAATTCAACGCTTGAAGTGACCTGTTTGCGGATCGACGTGCCGCGCAAAACCGAACAGCGCCGCGATGCAAATGGGACAAGCAACCAGAACGACGGCCAACATCACACACCCCGTAACAAAATGCTACGGGCAAGTTTAAGGGTTTGCTAAGTGAATTGAATAAGGGAAAGTAGCAAAGCTCTGTTGCGGAGAATTACAACAATTTTTCGAAACGCCTGGATCTGCTTGCGCGGCAGAGGCTGAAACTCGCCGGAAAACGGCGGAAAAACCACCAATAATCAAGCGGCAAACCGTTGCGGTCCGCAGCGCACTTCGTGCGTGAAAAGCCGCGCCGTCCCTCTTCACGCGGCAATTGGAGGAATACTTCGAGCGAAGCCGTAAGCCATGCAGGCAACCTGTAAGCAGGCTACGCTCCGCCGCGCCTATGCCCCGCCTTCACCGGCGAACCCGTTGCGCCCGGCGCCGGACCCACCGACTCGCGCATCGTCACGCTCACCGGAAACTCGCGGAAGATCTCCCAAGTGGTCCGGTAGCACTGGTTGATCAGCCAGCGCACTGCGTTCTGCGTCAGCTCCGCAGTCGGAATGTGCACCGACGTCAGTCCCGGCGCCGCATAAGCGGCCGAGTAATCGTCGTCGTAGCCGATCACCGACATCTCGTCCGGCACCGCAATGCCCGCCTGGTGCAGACGCGCGAGCGCGCTCACCGCCATCGTGTCGTTCGCGCAGAAGAGGCCGGTGACGCGCCGCTTCGAATCGAGCAGCTTCTGCGCGGCGGCGTAGCCGCCTTCCGGCGAGAAGTCCGATTCGATCAGCGTGACGTCGTCGCGCGCAATGCCTTCACGCGCCAGTTCGGCGAAGAAGCCTTCGAGCCGCGCCTGGTTGTCCGACGAAGTGAACGGCCCCGAAATCACCGCGATGTCCCGGTGCCCATGATCGAGCAGCGTGCGCGCCGCCAGCTCGCCGCCGCGCGGATGGTCGGCGCAAAACGACGCCTCCGGCAACTGCTCGAACGCGCGGTTGAGAAACACCATCTTCGGATGCATCGCGTGCAGCATGATCAGATCTTCGTCATGCAGATCGTGGCTGATCACCACCACGCCGTCGCAATCGCGGCCGATCAGAAAGCGTACCGCCTCGATCGCCTGTTCGCGCGGCGACACTTCTCCGCAGCCGGTCGCCACCACCACGTGACGGTGCACCGCGCGCAGTTCGGCGTCGGTCTGCTTGAGAATGGTGCCGTAGTAGGAGCCGAAAAAGGTCGGCACAAAAATGCCGATGATGCCGAGCGACTGCGTCGCCATGGCCCGGCCGATCGACGACGGGCGAAAGTTCAGCGCCTCGATCGCCGCCTTCACGCGGGCGGCGGCATCGGCCGAGATGGGTCCTTTACCGGAAATGGCCCGCGAAGCAGTGGACATGCCTACGCCGGCCAGTGCCGCGACATCCTTGAGTGTTGCCACGCGGTTCTCCGTCATGCCTTGTTGATTGCAACCGCGCCGTCTCCAGCGCTACAAACGCGCGCCGCTCGCCTCCTCGAACAGGCAGACGTGGGCGGCTTCGAACGAGAATGTCGCGCTATCGCCGAGCGTGAGCGGCGCCCTGCCCTGGTCGATCGACGCGATCTGCTCGCCATGATAGTCGAGCCAGATGATGCGGTGGTTGCCCATTGGCTCCACCAGCGACACTTTTGCACGCTCGCTCGAACCCTCGGCGAGCCGCACGTCTTCGGCGCGCACGCCGAGCACACAGGGCACAGGGGGCAGCCCTCGCGCCGGTGTCTGCCTGAACGGGTAAGCCGACACGTCCAGTTGCCAGTGCGGGGTGCAAAAGTGCAGCGCGCCGTTGCGCTCTTCGAGCGAGCCCGTGAGCAGGTTCATCGCGGGCGTGCCGAGGAAGGTTGCGACGAACAGGTTGTCGGGGCGCGCGTAGACTTCGGCGGGCGTGCCGAACTGCTGGATCACGCCGCCGCGCATCACCGCGATGCGGGTGGCGAGCGTCATCGCTTCGACCTGATCGTGGGTCACGTAGATCATCGTCGCGCCGAGGCGTTGATGCAGCTGCTTGAGTTCGCGGCGCAGTTCGGTGCGCAGCTTGGCGTCGAGATTCGACAACGGTTCGTCGAACAGGAACACGTCGGCTTCGCGCACGATCGCGCGGCCGATCGCCACGCGCTGCCGCTGGCCGCCCGACAGTTGCGCCGGTTTGCGCTTGAGCAGCGGGCCGAGTTGCAGCATCTCGGAGGCGCGCGCCACGCGCCGCGCGATCTCCGCCTTCGGCGTGCCGTTGATGCGCAGCGCGAACGACAGATTGCGCTCGACGTTCATGGTCGGATAGAGCGCATACGACTGGAACACCAGCGCGATGCGCCGGTCTTTCGGGTCGGCCCACGTCATGTCTTCGCCGGCGATCTCGATGCTGCCGTCGCTCACGTCGATCAACCCGGCGATGCTGTGAAGCAACGTGGACTTGCCGCAGCCCGATGGACCGAGCAGCACGATGAACTCGCCGGCCTGCACGTCGAGATCGAGGTTCTCGATCACGGTGTTCGTGCCGAGGCGAATGGTCAGATTGCGCACCGCCACGTTGGCCGGATTCGTGAGATCCGCCGCGTCCGCCACGCCGGCCCCGCTCACTCCGTCGCCCACGTCAGCCGCATTTGCCACACCAGCCATGTTTGTCATGCCGTTGCCTTTGCCCTATCCCTATCCCTTGACAGCGCCGGACGCAATGCCGCGCACGAACCAGCGCCCCGAAATGAAATAGACCGCGAGCGGTACCATCGAAGTCAGAATGGTCGCCGCCATGTTGACGTTATAGAGGCGCTCGCCGGTCGTCGTATTGATGATGTTGTTCAGCTGCACCGTCATCGGCAGGTTTTTCGTGCCGGCGAACACGAGACCGAGAATGAAGTCGTTCCAGATGTTCGTCACCTGCATGATGAGCGCCACCACGATGATCGGCGTGGACATCGGCAGCATCAGTTGCAGGAAGATGCGCCAGAAGCCGCCGCCGTCGATCCGCGCCGCCTTGAACAGCTCCTGCGGAATCGACACGTAGTAGTTGCGAAACAGCAGCGTCATCACCGGCATGCCGAAGATCGTGTGAATCACGACGATGCCCGGCAGCGAACTGAACAGATGCACGCTCGCCAGCACCCGCACGAGCGGATAGACCATCACCTGAATCGGAATGAACGCGCCCATCAGCAGCACGCCGAACAGCACGCCCGCACCGCGCGGCCGCCAGAACGACAGCGCGTAGCCGTTCACCGCGCCGACCACGATCGACAGGATCGTGCTCGGCACGACGATGCGCACCGAGTTCCAGAAGCCGACCCGGATACCGTTGCAATCGAGCCCGGTGCACGCGGACTGCCACGCGGCGCTCCATGCGTCGAGCGTGAAATGCGTGGGGAACGCCAGCAGATTGCCGAGCCGGATTTCGCTCATCGGCTTGACCGAGGTGACGAGCATCACGTAAAGCGGCAGCAGGAAGAACAGCGCCGCCGTCAGCAAAAATGCGTAGATGCCGAGGCGCGCCGGCGTGAAAACCGTGCGCCGCCGCTTGCGCGCGTGGCTCGGCGCGGCGCTTTTCAGCGGAGAACCGAGCGTGTTCATCACACCTCCTGGCGCTTGGCCGCGCGGCTGCGGGCATAGAAGAACGGCGTGAGTATCGCGAGCACCGTCGCCAGCAGCACGATCGACGCCGCCGAAGCGAGGCCGATATTGGCGCGCCCGAACAGATAATCCATGATGAACTTGGCCGGCACTTCGCTGGCGGTGCCGGGGCCCCCCTGGGTCATCGCGACTACCGCGTCGTACAGCTTCACGACCATCACGAACAGCAGCACGAAGGCGGTGGATATCGACGGTCCGAGCATCGGCACGACGATGCTCGCATACACGCGCCAACGCGGAATGCCGTCGATGCGCGCGGCCTTCCACAGTTCGTCGTCGATGCCGCGCAGGCCCGCGAGCAGCAGCGCCATTACGAGGCCCGACGCCTGCCACACCGTCGCGATCACGAGGGTGTAGATCACCCAGTCCTGATCGACGATCCAGTCGAAGCGCGCGTGCACGAAGCCGAGCTTGTGCAGCACGGCTTGCGCGCCCAGCTGCGGATTGAGAATCCATTGCCAGACGAGTCCCGTCGCGACGAACGACATCGCATACGGATAGAGAAACACCGTGCGCAACGCGCCTTCGGCGACCACGCGCTGATCGATGAAAATCGCCAGCAGCAAACCGATCACCATGCACGCGACGATGAAGCACGCGCCGTAGATCACGATGTTTTGCAGCGACAGCAACCAGCGGTCGTTATGGAAGAGCCGCACGTATTGCGTGAAGCCCGCGAAGTCGCCCGAAGGAAACGTGCGCGAATTGCTGAGCGACACCCGCGCGGTCCAGACCATCGTGCCGAGATACGCGAACACGACGGTCAGGACCATCGGCAGCAGCGCCAGCCACGCCGCGATGGAAATACGCTTCCCGAGCGGCTTGTGGCGGGGCTGGTCGCCCCGCCGGGCGGCTGGCAGCTTGAGCGCGTGCATTGCCGGACGCCTAGCTCTTCAACGCGCTGGCAAACGCTTTCTGCGCATCGTCGACCGACTGGTTCTTGTTCCAGAAGTTGGTGACGACGTCGATCAGCGCGCCTTGCGTGTCAGGCGAGAGCAGCATTTCCGGATTCGGCAGCTGACGCGACTTGTCCTTCATGATCGCTATGCCCTCCTTCGCGCAGATGTCCAGACTGGCGGCGTCCACGTCGGGGCGAATCGGAATCGAGCCCTTCTTCGCGCTGAACGCGACCTGCGCGGACGGCGAGGTCATCACCGTGGCCAGCAGGTTCTGTGCCTTGATCGCATTGGCGTTGTCGGTCTTCGGGAACACGAACACGTCGCCCGCGACCAGATACGGCGAATGCGGACCGAAGCCGGGGAAGCAGCCGAAGTCCTTGCCCGCGCTCTGGTTGGCCGCCGAGAATTCGCCCTTGGCCCAGTCGCCCATGATCTGCACGCCGGCCTTGCCGGAAATCACGAGCGCGGTCGCGTCGTTCCAGTTGCGGCCGGGCGAGCCCGGATCGACGAAATCGTGCAGACGCTTGAACGACGTCAGCACTTTCTTGAACGCATCCGACTTCACCGCGTTCACGTCGCGGTCGCGATACACCTTCATGTACAGATCGGGGCCGCCCACGTCGGCGAGCACCGCGTCGAAGGTGATCTTCTCCTGCCACGGCTGGCCGCCGAATGCGAGCGGAATCACGCCCGCGCTCTTCAGCTTGCCGAGGTCGGCGATGAACTCGTCGTAGCTTTTCGGCTCGGCGGCGATGCCGGCCTTCTGGAACACCGGCTTCGAGTAGAAGAACCAGGCCGGCATGTGGATGTCGACCGGCGCGGCATAGTAGTGGCCCTTCACCTTGATGCTGTCGATGATCGACGCCGGGAACACGCCGTTCCAGTTTTCCTTCGCGGCAACGTCGTCGACGTTGTTCAAGAGGCCCTGATCGATCAGGTCGTGAAACTGCTTGGACGTATTGAACTGCGCGGCCGTGGGTGGATCGCCGCCGACGATCCGGTTGATCGCCGTGGAGCGCGCCTGATCGGCGCCCGCCACCGCGTTGTCGACCCATTGGCCGCCGGCCTTGTCATAGGCATCGGCAAACTGGCGAATCGCGGCCGACTCGCCCCCCGAGGTCCACCAGTGAATCACGTTGGCCTTCAGGGGCTCCGCATGCGCGACGACGCCATATAACGTCAGTGCTGCAACCACGCCTCGCAAGACCATTTTTCTGCTGTTCATTCCGTCTCCTCCAGGCTTTGTGCCCGTGTTCAAGTCGACATACAAACCGGCTCTCTCTCCGCTGTTGCCCACTCCACTACGCCTGTGCCTTACGCTCCTTCAAAAACCTGGCTACCAGTTCCCCGCTGCGTTTGAGCGTGCGTTTCTGCGTGTTGTAATCCACATGCACGATGCCGAAACGCCGCTCGTAACCATACGCCCACTCGAAGTTGTCCATCAGCGACCACAGGAAATAGCCGCGGATATCCACGCCCGCCTTGATCGCCTGATCGACGGCGGCCAGATGGCGTTTGAGGAACGAAATGCGCTGGTCGTCGTCCACGCGGCCGTCCGTCACTTTGTCGTCCGAGGCCATGCCGTTTTCGGTGATATAGATCGGCGGCAGGTTCGCGTAAGTCCCCTTGAACCCGGTCAGCAGATCGCGCAAGCCGTCGGGGTGCACCTCCCAGCCCATCTGCGTGCGCTCGACACCTTCGAGCGGCACGTCCTTGAAACCGTGCGCGCCGTCGCTCGCGACGTTCGTGCGGAAATAATAGTTGATGCCGAGGAAGTCGAGCGGCGTTGAAATAACTTTCATGTCGCCGTCGAGCACGAGCGGCTCGGTGCCGGGCCACAACTCGAACAGTGCCTGCGGATATTCTCCCTTGAGCAGCGGATCGAGAATCCACGCGTTGTGCTGAACCTCGAACAACTCCGCCGCGCGCTGGTCGGCGGCGCTGTCGCTGTTGGCCGTGCCGCGGCCGATGTTGGCGACGATGCCCTTTTGCGAGCGCGGATCGTTGGCGCGCAGGATCGGCAGCGCAAGACCGTGCGCGAGCAGCAGATGATGCATCGCTTGCGTCGCGAAGCGCTCGTTCGCGAGGCCCGGTGCATGGTGGCCGTTGCCGTAGCCGAGATACGCCGAACACCAGGGCTCGTTGAGCGTCGCCCAGGCGTCGACGAGACCCGACAGTTCACGGCTCATCAGGTCGGCGTAATCGGCGAAACGGTACGCGGTGTCGCGGTTGAGCCAGCCGCCGCGATCTTCCAGATGCTGCGGCAAGTCCCAGTGATACAGCGTGGCGAAGGTCGTGACGCCCTTGTCTTTCAGACGCGTGAGCAGGCGCTTGTAGAAGTCGATGCCCTTGCGGTTCGGCGCGCCCGCCGCGTCCATCACGCGCGGCCATGCGATGGACAGCCGATAGCCGTCGAGGCCGAGCCCCACCAGCATGTCGACATCCGCTTCCCAGCGATGGTAGTGATCGCAGGCCACCGCGCCGGTGTCGCCGGCCAGCACCTTGCCGGGCGTCGCCGAGAAGGTGTCCCAGATGGACGGCAGGCGGCCGTCCTCGTGGATCGCGCCTTCGATCTGATACGAAGCGGTGGCCGCGCCGAGCAGGAAATTCTTGCGCCACAGCGACGAGTCCGCAAGCGGCGTGAACGGATCGGCGAGCGATTGGGGGGAGACTGGTTCGATGACTGCGGATGTGTCGTTTGCCACGGCTTCTCCTACGCTGAGATCGGTGGAACCTGGTGGGATGGAAGACGCCGCGCCGAGCTCGTTACACGCTTGAGTGGAAGCGCTTCCACATGAACCAGCGAACGATATCAGCGGCGGATTCTTCGCAGCAATCGGGGTTTGTCTGGAGCGGCACTGGCACCGGTGGCGGCTTGATGCGGAGTGCATCCGAGTGGTGATCCGAACATGCCGACGCGATTTGTTTTGCGGCGGTTTTCGGCGGCCTCACGATGGTTTCTCTGCGGCTTCAACCATAGTTACGGCGTGCTTACGCTTCGATTACGGCTTGATTGCGCAACGCGTTCCGCCTCGTGTTACCTGCGCGACGCAGTGCGCGAATACGCGCTGCACGACGCGTTGAACGCCGACCGCCTGCTTCACGCCGCGAACACCCCAGCGAATCCGCTCACCGCTTCCCCGCCAACTGGAACGCACCGCGATCGTAAGCCTCGCAATACGCTTTCCAGTCAACCTGCACCTGTGCTTCGCAGCGCGTCGCGATCTCGATCAACGGCAACTGCCAGTCGCGGCGATTGCCGAACGCGATCAAGTCGTCGGCGATCGACGATTTCTGCCGGCCGCCGCTGCGCAGATGCGCCCACGCGCTCAATTCGGCCATGCTGTTGACCACTTCTTCGAGCCGCGGCAACTTGCCGTTCCAGTCGCTCAGCGCGACCCGGTCTTCCGAAGGCTGCAGGCTGCGCAGCACATACGAGCGCTGGTTGAAGTCGACCGCATGCAGGAATGCCTGCGACACCGCCTGATTGCGCCGCTGCACTTCGACGACGCGTTGCGCCTCGGTCTGCCACTTCGGCTGCGGCGTGTGCAGATGCGGCGCGAGCGACGAAGGCAGCGCCTCTTTCAGATCGATCAGAAAATTGCCGTCCGGAGAGCCTTTGCCTTCGACCAGAATCACGTAGCGATCCACGCCGAGGCTGCCGGTGCCGGCGATCCGCCGCGCCACGTCGAGAATGCGATAAAACTCGGGATTGGGCTCGTCCGCCGCGAAGCGCTGCATGAACTGCGTGACGGCAGAACGCTGCGCGTCGCTCACCGGCAGCGCCTTCTTGCCGTCCACTTTCAGCACGCGGGTCTTGCCCTTGAGCACCGTGCGCCGGTCGAGATGCGCGGCGCGCGTGCGGCTCGCGAGCGCGTCGAACAGATCGCGCACCATGCCGACCGACGTTTCCGGCTCGATCCAGCGCGCCTTGCCGAACGCGAGCGCCGCGCCGTAAGCCTCCACCGCGGTATGACAGAGCGCGAACGCCTGCGCGCGGCTGAGTTTGAGATCGTCCGCGCCGACCAGCACGCTCGTCAGCAGGCGCACCAGCTCGTACAGCGCGGGCGCGAGACAGGCTTCGTCGAAATCGTTGTTGTCGAAGTAGATCAGCCGATTGTCGGCCTTGTAGCTGCCGAAATTCTCCAGGTGCATGTCGCCACAAATCCACACCGGCGGCGCGTCGTCGAACACCTTTTCGCGCGGCAGGCGCTCGTAGAACAGATGACAGGTGCCGCGCAAAAACACGAACGGCGAGCCGCGCATGGCCCGGTATTTCATCGCGAGCCGTTCGGGATCGCGGCCAGCGTTGAAGCCGGCGATAATTTTCTCGATGTCGGGCATGGCGGTTCCGTTAGGCGGCTGCTTGACGGGGCTTCGAGCGTGAACTTCTTCAGTGAGGCTGCTTCAGCAGGCTCGATGCCAGTGCATCCTTCACTGTAGACCACATCGCTTTCTGCATGCTGCCGGTTCAGGCTTTCAAGGCTTCGGCCTTGCAGGCCTGTATGGGCGCCGTCAGGAACCCGTCATCAGGTAGTAACGTCCGTCGGCGCTCACGTTGAAGCCGAAACCGCAGGCCGTCGCCGAGCCGTGCGTGCGCACGTCGAGCGTCTCCGGCGCGGAGAGCTTGAACTCGATCAGGCATTTGTCGTACGTGATGATTCGCCCTTCGTCGACATACAGCGCATCCGGCTGCACGCGCAATTGCGGATAGCGCTGCTGCAATTTCGCGGCGTAACGCCAGTGGGTCGTGACGGTCTTGCCGTCGAGCACGCCAGCGGCCGCCAGCACGAACACGCCCGAGCAGATCGAACAGAGGCGCGCGCCGCGCCCATACGCGGCGCGAATCTTTTTCAGCAGCGGTTCGGGCGGCGCTTCGTCCGCATCGCGCCAGCCGGGGATGACGATCGTGTCGGCGCGCTCCAGCAGCTTCAGCGTGTGAGGCGCGGCAATCGTGATGCCGCCCGCCGCGCGGATCGGCCCGGCTTCGCCGGCGCATACCGCGAAGCGATACCAGTCGACGCCGAGTTCGGGACGCTCGAGCGCGAACAGTTCGGTCACACAACCGAATTCGAAGGTGCAGAGCCGGTCGTAAGCGAGCGCGACGACGAGATGATTGTGCATGGCGCGATGTTACCGGTGTCCCTGCATCAGAGAGGCAAGAAAAAATGCAAAAGACTCGGAAAAGGATCTGGTGTCGCTAACCGTGGACCGACAAAAATGACATGCAAACACATTCGCAAGAGGCGCATGCATCTTGCGAATCGCGCCGCGGATCAGGTTGCATTGCCAACAGCCAACGGGAAACCTTCGTCGAGCCAGCCCGTGACGCCGCCGATCATGACCTTGACCGGGCGGCCGAGCTGAGCAAGTTTCATTGCGGCGCGCGTTGCGCCGTTGCAGTGAGGGCCCGCGCAGTACGTGACGAAGAGCGTATCGGGCGGATACTCAGCAAGCTTCGACGCCACAATCTTGCCGTGCAAAAGATTCACGGCGCCTGGAACATGGCCGCGTGCGAAAAGCGCGGGGCGACGCACGTCGAGCAGGACGAAATCGACGGAAAGCGGGTCGTCGTTTTCAAGTGACGCATGTACGTCGGCGCAATCTGTTTCGAACGACAACGACGTACTGAAGTGAGCCAGCGCCGCGCCACTGTCGGCGGCCGGAACGGCTGAAACCGGGGACATACGGATCTCCTTGTGCGGGTATCGTTGCAACGCATTGTCCCGTTCTCACGTTCGATAGGCTAGCGGCGTAAATGACGTATTCCGGTAACATCACGCCACGCCGCCCCATAGTCGAACCGATCTCCATCATCAGCTTTCCACTTTGGAAATAACCGCCGTGGCCGGGTCATATCGGTAACCCTTCTGGGCGAGTCGTTCGGCCATCGTCGCGCCAATCAGTTTTTGCTGCGCGTCGCGGGATGCCAGCTCATGATCCGGCTTGAGCCGTTCAAGTTCAGCCGAGAGCCGTCGTAGCAGCGCCACCTCTCCTGTGCTGCGCGCGTCGACGAACAATATCTTCTCATTGGCCGAACCGAGTCGCTGCTTCAGATCCTTTGCATGCGCGACCCACTGTTCAGCCAATGCGCGAAGCTCGTTGAAAGCCTTCTCATGCGCTTTGGCTTCGGCCGATAGTTGACGCCGCAACGCGGCTACTTCGTCCGCTCTCGCAGACTCATCGCGTTGTACTTCCTGGAGGCGCGCAGCATTGAGTTCCGCGAGGCGTTGCTCAAGTCCGGTTGCTCGTTGCTCGGCGGCGTCTGCTCGTTGAGCCGCGGCGGTGACTTCCTGCGCGACGCGGGCCGCTTCTCCGATCGCGGCTGCCTTTGCATCGGCCATGGCGCTGACCTCTTTGCGGGTTGCCTCGAGTTCCCGGGTTACGCGCTGCAGTGCACCGAGATCGACCGACGCTTCGTCCAGACGCGCCGCAGCAGTCTGGCGCTCCAACGCGAATGCATTGCGCACATCGTCCAACTCCTGCACGCGTGCGGCGTCGAGTTCCGTGTAGCGTTGCTCAAGCCCTGCTGCTCGTTGCTCGGCCGCGTCTGCTCGTTGAGCCGCGGCGGCGACTTCCTGCGCGACGCGGGCGGCTTCATCGATCGCGGCAGCTTTCGCGTCAGCCATGGCGCTTATTTCTTTCCGCGCCTCCTCGAGGTCGCCGGCTACGCGCTGCAATTCGCCGAGATTGGCCGATGCTTCCTCCTGCCGCGCCGCCGCTGTCTGGCGCTCGACTGCCAACGCATCGCGTGCATCGTTCAGCTCCTGCACGCGCCCGGCGTCGAGTTCCGTGTAGCGTTGCTCAAGCCCTGCTGCTCGTTGCTCGGCCGCGTCCGCTCGTTGAGTCGCGGCGGTAGCTTCCTGCGCGACCCGGGCGGCTTCATCGATCGCGGCTGCTTTCGCGTCAGCCATGGCGCTTATTTCTTTCCGCGCCTCCTCGAGTTCGCCGGCTACGCGCTGCAATTCGCCGAGATCGACCGACGCTTCATCCAGACGCGCCGCAGCAGTCTGGCGCTCCAACGCGAATGCATTACGCACATCGTCCAACTCCTGCACGCGTGCGGCGTCGCGTTCCGTGTAGCGTTGCTCAAGCCCTGCTGCTCGTTGCTCGGCCGCGTCGGCTCGTTGAGCCGCGGCGGTGACTTCCTGCGGGACGCGGGCGGCTTCATCGATCGCGGCTGCTTTCGCGTCAGCCATGGCGCTTATTTCTTTCCGCGCCTCCTCAAGCTCCCCTGCCACGCGCTGCAATTCGCCGAGATTGCCCGATGCTTCCTCCTGCCGCGCCGTAGCAGCCTCGCGCTCGACCTCCAACGCGTTGAGCGCATCGTCCAACTCGGTCTGCCGCGCGGCGAGTTGCGCGCGGCTCTCGTTCAGTTGCGCCTCGGCGGCTTCAGCGCGCGATGAAGCCGCGCCCGCTTCCTCGGACCATCGCTTCACTTCGTCAGACATCGCCCGATAGGCTTCGCCCAAAGCCGCGGCCTCCTTCCACGCCTCATCGCGCTTGCGCGTGATCCGCGCTATCTCGTCGTTTTTGCTCGAAACGGCCGCGCTCAATGCATCACGCGCAGCACGTTCCTCATCAAGCGCCGCCCTGGTTTTTTCGAGTTCGGCAAGTTCCACCGACGCGCGCTGCACCATCTCTTCCACTCGCGCCTCGGCCGCATCGGCGCGGTGGGTCGACGTCGCGAGTTCCTCTTTGAGACGCGTGGCGGCGTCCTCCGAAGCGCGCTGCGCGTGCGTGAGGCGGGTTATCTCGTCATCTTTGCTGGCAATAGCCGCGCCCAACTCGGCACGCGCCGCGCGTTCCTCATCGAGGGCCGCGCTGGTCGATTCGAGTTCGGCATGATCGGCCGATGCGCGCTGCACGAGCTCTTCCACTCGTGCCTCGGCGGTTTCGCCGCGATGTGTCGACGCCGCGAGTTCTGCTTCGAGTCGCCGGGTAGCTTCCTGCGAGGCGCTGTGGGCATCCGTCAAAGCAGCGAGACGCTCGCGCCCGGCTTCGACTTCTTCCACCACCCGCTGATACTCGGCAAGGGCTTCGCGCCGCTCCGCGAGCATCGTGTCGAGATGCTGATGCACGACACCCAGGCGCTGACTGGCTGCCCTTTGCGCGTCGTCGTGAGCGGCCGACCAGAGCCGGCCGGCCGCGCTCATGATATTTTCGGCGATGTTTTCCGGTAACGCTTGAGCCTGAGGTTGCGCAAACTGTGGCTGACGCGCTTCGCGCCAGCGGTCGAGCGCCGCGGCGATGGCGACGATCGAACCGCCACGGACCTCGGTCCAGATTGTCACCGGAGATACGTTCCGACCTTCTTCGACCATGCGATCCGCAATGCCAGCGATCCGTTCATCCGTGATTGCGTCTGCGTCCGTCGACATAAGTGCCTCTAAATCCACGTGGCCCAACAAGAAAATGGAGCTTTCAAATGCATCGGCCCATTCAACGAGATCTGAAATGATAAAGGAATGGCATTAGACCATTAGATGAACGGTGTTGCCAGAATGAGTCGCGGCCATAAAAACGGTTGATGTTCGGCGCAACAGGCATGCCCTCGATTCCCGTGCGCGCCAGATTCGGGTTCGCGCCGCTTCAGTCGAGAAGCGCGGGATCATCGATCGCGCCCGTCAGCCGTTCGACGAACGCCTGCACCGCATGCGGCAAAGTCCGCCCGGCCATCGTCTGGATCTGGAGCGTGCGCTGCTGGAGTTCGGGATTGCGGATCGGCACGACGGCGAGGCCATCCACCTCCAGCCGGCTGCGCACGGTCAGAAGCCCGGTCACCGTGACGGCATCGGTTTGCAGGACGAAGGTTTGTAGCGCCGCGTGATAATTGCTGACGAACACCGGGTCGAAAACCAGGCCTGCCACGCTGCACGAAATGTCGAATAGCTGACGGATCGTCACGCCCTGATGGTCGATTGCGAGCGGCCACGGCAGCAGGTCCGCGAGCGTCACGAACTCGCGCGCCGCGAGAGGATGACCGCGCCGCACCAGCGCGAAAATCGGTGCGCGCTGCGAGTACACCACATTGATGTCCTTCTCCGGCGAAATGCTGAAACACACGGCGATGTCGGCGACGCCGTCGCGCACGCGCTGGGTTGCAACCGACGGCGCGGACACGTCGAGCTGAAAATGCGTCGCCGGGTACGTCTTCAGAAAGCGCGCGAAAACCTGCGGCAAAAAATGGGGGGCAACGCCCTCCGAACTCGCCACGCGAATCGTCGCGCGGCCGCCGTTGCTCAGTCCGCGAATCTCCTCGGTCACGCGCTCCGCATCGAGCAGCGTGCGGCGCGCATGCTCGGCAAGCAAGTGGCCGGCATCGCTCAATACCATGCCACGCGGCCGCCTCTCGAACAGCGCCGCGCCGACTTCCGCCTCCAGCTTCGCAATCTGCCTGCTCAGCGCCGACACGGCCACGTAGAGCCGCTCCGACGCCTTGCTCAGCGAGCCGCTACGCGCCACTTCAAGGAAGTAACGCAGCGCCGTGTTGTCCATTTGGGTCATGACCGTCCCGCTTTGCCGTTTCGGCAACGATATCTGCCAAATATTGTAATTGTCTACAAATATCGTCCACGCCAAGATCGCCCCATCGCTTCGAATCAGGCGCTCTCGCCCACGGAGCGCGACACCGGAGAACAACGTTGACACGTGACACGGCTATTCAATCCGCGGCGGATGCCTGCGATTCCGCGCGTTTTCCCGAAGACCTGCAACGCCGTGTCGCTTTCTGTAGGGAGCGCCAGGGAGCCGGCAACGCATCCACACGCCCGCGCAACGTCGCCCAAGGACACCGCCATGAGCATTGATTCCGCCCCCGCGGCCGGCGCGATTGCCCAATCCGCGTCGCGCCCGGGCGTGTCGCGCCTGATCCTCGCGACTTCCATCGGCAACGCGCTCGAGTTCTTCGACCTGATCGTGTACGGCTACTTCGCCACCGTGTTGTCGCGGACATTCTTTCCGGTACACGACAAGACGGTTTCGCTGCTGCTGACCCTCGGCACGTTCGCCTTGTCCTATCTGGCGCGGCCGGTCGGCGCGCTGGTGCTCGGCTCGTTCAGCGATCGCAAGGGCCGCAAGGCGTCGCTCACCCTGTCCATCGCGATGATGACGCTCGGCACCGGCATGGTCGCGCTGATGCCGTCCTATGCGGCGATCGGCCTGCTCGCGCCGATCGGCATTTTCGCTTCACGCCTGTTGCAAGGCTTTTCCGCCGGCGGCGAATTCGGTAGTTCTACGGCGTTTCTGATCGAGCACGCGCCGGCCCGCAAAGGCTTCATGGCAAGCTGGCAGTTCTCCAGCCAGGGCGCGAGCACGCTGATCGCATCCGCGTTCGGCGCGGTGCTGACCGGCGTGCTGACCCAGGCTCAGCTCGAAGGCTGGGGCTGGCGCATTCCTTTTCTGTTCGGCATGCTGATCGGTCCCGTCGGCCTGTACATCCGCCGGCGTATAGACGAAACGCCCGAGTTCGAGCGCGCGGAGAAGTCGGCGTCTCCCGTGCGGGAATTGCTGGCAACGCAGAAGGAGCGCATTCTCGTGTCGATCGGCGCGCTCGTGCTCACCACCACGGCCAACTACATGCTCCTTTACATGCCGACGGATGCGTCGCGGCAACTCGGTCTCGCGCCCTCGTCCGGCTTCATTGCCACGCTGCTGGCCGGTTTTATCATGATGGCGCTGACGCCCGTCGTCGGCCACTGGTCCGACAAGGTAGGCCGCACGCGCATCATGCTGGGCGCCGGCATGTTGTTCTTCGCGACGGTCTATCCGGCCTTCATGCTGATGAACGCGCACCCGTCGCTTGCGACGCTGCTTGCCGCGGTCGTTTGGGTCGCCATCTTGAAGGCCACCTATTTCGCGCCGATTCCCGCGTTGATGTCGGAGCTCTTTCCAACTCGCACGCGCACCACGGGCATGGCGCTCGGCTACAACGTCGGCACTACGGTGTTCGGCGGCTTCACCCCGCTTGCCGTGGCCGCGCTGATCGCGGCGACCGGCAACAACCTCGCCCCTGGCCTCTATCTGATGCTAGCGGCCGTCATCAGTCTCTTCACTATCGTATGGGCCCGTGTGCGCCTGAATGCGCATTAAACCGGAGCCCGGCTGGATCAACAGGACTTTACGCATGCAAGACGATTTGCAACAGGCAGTGCAGTTCGCAGTGGAACATGAATCGCTTTGGGATCGCCACGTCGGCGGCGCATGGGGCGTGCACGTGAACGACCCGCCGCCGTGGAACCGGCTGCTCGGCCCGGTCCATGATCGCGGCCCCGTCTCCGGCACGATTGCCGTCGATGGCCGCGTGTTGACGTCATGGGGCGAACCCGATCGGGCCGATCTGACTTTCAGCGTTGCCAAGATGTGCCTGGCTTTGCTCGCCGGTGTAGCGTTTGATCGCGGACTGCTGCCGGATGTCGACGAGGCGGTCCATGTGCGGGTGCCCGGCATTGGCTTCGATGACGAACACAATGCCGCCGTGACCTGGGCGCACCTGCTTCAACAAACGAGCGAATGGCAGGGCTCGTACTTCGGTCTCCCGGATCAGGCTGACCACTATCGAGCCGTCAACTTCGCCGCGCCGCCGGACGGAAAAAAGGGCGACCTGCGTCCGCTGCACAAGACCGGTACATACTGGGAATACAACGACGTGCGTATCAACCAGCTTTCGCTCGCGCTGCTTCATCTGTTCCGGCAACCGTTGCCTGAAGTGTTCCGAGAAACGATCATGCGTCCGGCCGGTGCGAGTGAAAACTGGCAATGGGTCGGCTACGACAATGCGTGGGTCGAGATCGACGGACGCCGCATGCAATCCGTTCCTGGCGGCACGCACTGGGGCGGCGGCATGTCGGTCAGCGCGAACGATCAACTCAAGGTCGCGCAGATGCTGCTGAACGAGGGCGTGGTGGACGGCCGGCGCATCCTGTCCCGTGAATGGATCGCACGCATGCGAACGCCGTGCGCGCTCGCACCGTTTTATGGCTACCTGGTATGGCTCAATACCGATCGCAAGATTTTCCCGAGCGTGCCGGCGTCGAGTTATTTCGGCGTCGGGGCGGGGAGCTCCTTTACGTGGATCGAGCCGGAGCGGCGCATGACGGTCATCGTCCGCTGGTTGAATCCGGCCAGTGCTGATGAGTTCTTTGGGCGGGTTCTCAAGGCCGTGGATGTCATTCGCGCGAGGTAATGCGTCGAAGCGGAACTGAGCGAACGCATCACGCGCTGCGCAAGGCGTCGATCTCGGCGCGAAGCGCAGCGACTACGTCAGTCCAGTCACCTCGGGTCGTTTGCCGAAATAGCCGCGCCTGCGAATACCACGGACTATCGCCTCTGTCGAGTTGCCATCTCCAGTCCGGCATGAACGGCAAAGCAATCCATAAGGGCTTCCCAAGCGCCCCTGCCAGGTGCGCGACAGCCGTGTCGACGCTGATGACGAGGTCGAGACGGGCGATCAGCGCAGCGGTCTCAGCGAACGTGGCGAGCCGCGTGGAAACATCGCGCAGCACCCCGCGCTGATCGAACTGCGCGAGGGAGTGTCGATCACTGTCGCGGACGTCCCGTTGCAGCGCGAAGAAATTCGCATCCGCATCTAACAACGGCTTCAGTTGTTCGAGCGATATGGACCGTTCGCGATCGTTCAGATGCGACACGCTGCCCGACCATGCGATCCCGATGTGCGGCCGTTGACGGCTACCTACGAACAAATCGTCCCACTGAGAGACGAGCGCATCGTCTGCGCGCAGATACGGACCCGGTGTCGCGAGATCGGGTGCGCGAACCTTGAGCGCAAACGGCAGACTGAGAATTGGAATATGAAAATCGAAACGTGGCACCTCTGCTGTCTCGCCGATGACTTCGGCCGCACCGGGATAATCCTGGAGAAGTGGCAGTAGCGCATCCTGAACTCGCAACACGACGCGAGCGCCGACCGCACTGAGTCGATTGACGAAGCGCAGGAATTGCAGCGTGTCACCGAACCCCTGCTCATGATGAGCGAAAATTGTCTTGCCACCTATCGGTTGGACGCCAGTCCATTGGGTACTCGCCGCAAAGCCGTGGCTTTGGGTGCCATCGCGCCAACGCCATTCGTATTCGCGCCAGCCGTGTTCGAATTCCCCGAGCAGCAGATTCGTCTGAGCTCGATTGGTGCGGGCGCCAGCGTCGTTCGGATCGAGCGAAACCGCCTTCTTGAATTGAAGCAACGCCTCATCGAAGCACCGCAGATCTCGCAAAGCGACCCCGAGATTGACGTATGCGCGCACGAAACGCGGGTTGATCGCGATCGCCTGCCGGTAGGCCTGGAGTTCGTCCTCATGGCGCCCCATCGTACCGAGCAGCGTCCCCCGGTTGTAATGCGCTTCGGCTGATTGCGGCTGGATTTTGCACAGATGCACCAGTATCCCGAGCGCGCGCTCAAGTTCGCCAAGCTGGATCAGCGACATCGCGGCGCCATGCAACGAGGCGATGTGGTTCGGCAATCGAACCAGGCAGCGCTCGAACAGCGCGATTGCATCATTGTGGCGTTGCGCCAACTGACAGGCCAACGCGGCGAAATTCAGCTGCTCCACGGACATGGACATGTGCGCCGAAGCCCGTATCAGGTACTCGGCCGCGCGTGCATGATCGCCCAGTCTGGCGGCAATGTAGCCGAGGCCCTCAAGCGCTTCGCCGTGATCGGGAACGGTCGCCACAATACTGCTTAGCAGACCTGAGGCTTCGTCGAATTGCCCGGCCGCGAAGCGCTGTTGCGCAGCGGCGAGAGCGTGTTCAATATCCTGATTCATGGCGATAGAGGTCGGCGCATTGCGGTGCCGCAACGCGTTGTCACGGGATCTGCCGAACCCATTGACTCCGCCAATCCGGCGCCTTAAACGGATCCGAAAAATACTGGGTCTCGTGAACAACCTTGCCGTTGCAGAACTCCATAATGCTTACCGTGCAAGTCGCTCGCCCTTTATAGGTAATGATGTATTCCGTAATCCAGAGATTGCCTTCTCCCTGGATTCGCTTGACGTGGAAACCCGACGGCTTTTCTGGATGATGACTGCGCAGTGCCTGCAAATTAATCCGCCCGAGGACTCGTTCACCTGATTGGGGATAGTCACAGATCGCATCGTCATCGTAGATAGCGTGTTCCGCGTCGAGATCGCCGGCCGCCGATGCACTCCAGTGCGCATTGATGACTTCACGTATTTGTTCGTTCTGCATGGAATGCCTCCGGATACCGTTCACGTCTATCTAGCTCGCAGTTGGCGGATAAAACTGGGGCCGGCGCGCCGCCCGAGCCGGTGGCTCGTTCGACGCGGTAGCCCATTGTAGATGACTTGTCTTTACCGAACCTCTAGGTCCGATTTTATTCCGGTCGTCCGAACAAATTACCGGCCGAGCCAGCCGCCTCCCAGTCGCAGTTCGCGATGTGGTGGCTGTGGCCGTTCAGTCGCATACGCGCGTCCGATCGCCGGAGTCCGTGAACGCGAACCAAGCCTTGCCGTCGTACAGGTTCGCCAACCTAGCCGCGTGACAACCACTCGTGAGACACGAGCACTGGCTAGCAGCAACGAAAATAATCAGACCATCCGGACATGCCCCTCGCGTGACGGACGCACCACGATAGACCGTCAATCAGCGCCCTCGCGCGGCGCCTCCACGCGGGATATGGCGGCATACCACCGCGAGCGCGATCAACGCCATGACCATCGCGGTGCCGAGCATCAGCAGATAGCCCGACGCACCGCCCGCGGTGATGACCGCCGCGCCCGCGAATGCGCTGAGAATCGCGCCGACGCGCCCGAACGCGAGCGCCGACGCCGTGCCTGTCGCACGCACGCTGGTCGGATAAACGTAGGCGCAAAGTGCATACATCGTCGATTGCACCGCGTTCACGAAGAGACCGTGCAGACCAAGGCCGACGATCAGCAGCGCCGTGTGTTGCTTCGCATTGACGCCTGGCAGCAGCCACGCACTCGCAACACCGCCGAGGCAACACAGCAGCAACGGCCAGCGCGAGCCGTAGCGTCCGATGGCGAGCGCGCACAGCAACGCGCCGATCACGCCGCCGAGGTTATATGCACTGAGGCCATAGCCCGCGAGCGACACGCTCAACCCTTCGCTCGTCAACATGGACGGCAGCCAGCTGAATGCGGCGTACACCGCCAGCAGGCACATGAAGAATGCCGCCCAGATGGCGACGGTGTCGCGCGCGCGGCCATCGCGAAACAACGCCGTGAAGCCAACGTGCTGCTCCGCGCTCTGCTCGCGCACATCGGTGAAACTCGCATCGACGGAGACTTCACGCGCCATGCGCCGCAGCAGGCCCACGAGTTCCGGCCAGCGGCGCGGCCGGCGCGCCAGAAAGCGCGGCGACTCCGGCAGTGCGGCGAGCAGCGCGACGGCTAGCACGAGCGGCAGCACGCCGCCCGCGACAAACAGGCCGCGCCAGCCGTAGACCGGCAACACCTGTCCGGCGAACAGTCCCGCGACCATGCCGCCAAGCGGCACACAGAGGATCGTCGCGGTCACCGCGAAGGTGCGAAAACGCGCGGGCGTGAATTCGGCGGTCATCGTGGTCGAAGTGGGCAGCGCCCCGCCGATGCCCAGCCCGGCGATAAAGCGCAGCGCCGCGATGGCCGCGACATTCGGCGCGAAGCTGATCGCGCAAGTCGCCGTGCCGAACACGAACACGCTCCCGATCACGGCCCAGCGCCGGCCGAAACGGTCCGCGAACAGACCGGCGAGCGCACTGCCGATGCCCATGCCGATCAGCCCCGACGCGACCACGGGCGCAAACGCGTTGCGTGTGATGCCCCACTCTCTGGTGAGCACCGGAATCGCAAAGCCGATCAACTGGCTGTCGAATCCGTCGACGACAATCGACAGCGCCGCGAGCAACACCGCCATCTTCTGCAACAGCGTATAGGGACCGTCGTCGAGCGCATGGCCGATGTCGACGACGCTGCCGCCGCGCGTTATTCCCGCGACGGTTGCGTCGTCGTACGCGGCCGAACCCGCTGCGCAAGCGCGAGGAACGTAACTCATGAGGCTGTCTCCGTTTTTATCTGCTGCGCACGTCTCGGTGACGTTTGCGCATGACTTCAGGGATCGCTCGACCTGGGTGATCAACATGCGAACCCAGCGCGCCCGCGCTGAGAATCGCGATATCCAATGCCTGAGGCATCGCAGCCCCTCCGGGTCAGAACGGATAGTGGCGCGGCGCCGTTTGCAGCGTGATCCAGCGCAGATCGGTGAATTCTGCGATCCCCGCCTTGCCGCCAAAATGGCCGAAGCCGCTCGCCTTCATACCGCCGAACGGCATCTGCGCTTCATCGTGCACGGTCGGGCCGTTGATGTGGCAGATGCCCGACTCGATGCGCTTCGCGACATTCCACGCGCGTGCGGTGTCACGGCTGAACACCGCGGCCGACAGGCCATACTCGTTGTCGTTCGCGCAGGCAATCGCGGCCTCTTCGCCGCGCACGCGCACGATCGCCTTCACCGGGCCGAACGATTCGTCGTGATAGATGCGCATGTCGGGGCTCACGCGGTCGAGTAGCGTGGCGGGCATCAGCGTGGTCTCGCTCTTGCCGCCGCACACCAGCGTCGCGCCTTTCGCGAGCGCATCGTCGAGCAGCGCGTTGCAGCGCTCCACCGTGCTCATGTCCACCACCGAGCCGAGCACGACCGGCCCCTTGCGCGGGTCGCCAAGCGGCAACGCGCGCGCCCGCGTGGCGAGCCGGTCGACAAACGTATCGGCAATGCTCTCGTCGACGATGATGCGTTCCGTCGACATGCAAATCTGCCCGGAATTCGCGAACGCGCCAAATACGGCTGCGTTCACCGCAGCGTCGAGGTCGGCGTCATCGAGCACGATGAGCGGCGCCTTGCCGCCGAGTTCGAGCACGGCGGGCTTGAGATGCCGCGCGCAAGTTTCGGCGATGATGCGACCCACGCGCGTCGAGCCCGTGAAGTTCACGCGGCGCACCTGCGGGTGTTCGATCATCGCGTCGACGATCCGCGCGGCGTCGGCGGGCGCGTTCGTCACGAAATTCACCGTGCCGCGCGGCAAGCCGGCCTCCTGCATCGTTTCGATGATCAGGCCATGGGTGGCCGGGCAGATCTCCGAGCCCTTGAGCACGACCGTGTTGCCGCAGGCGAGCGGCAGCGCGATGGCGCGTACCGCGAGAATCACCGGCGCGTTCCACGGCGCCATGCCGAGCACCACGCCCGCGGGCTGACGCACGCCCATCGCGAGGCTGCCGGGCACGTCCGACGGGATCAGTTCGCCGGCGATCTGCGTGGTGAGCGCCGCCGCCTCGATCAGGCCGGCCGCGGCGAGGTGCACGTTGAAGCCCGCCCAGATGCCCGACGCGCCGGTCTCGGCCGCCATCGCGGCGGCAAACACGTCGGCCTTCGCTTCGAGCGCCTGCGCGGCCTTCGTCAGCAGCGCACGACGCTCGCTCGGGCCGAGTGCCGACCACACCGGGAACGCGGCGGCCGCGGCATTAACGGCGGCCACGGCGTCTTCGACCGTCGCAGCCGGCGCGCGCGTGGCGACCTCGCCGTCGAGAGGGTTACGCCGCTCGAAGGTCGCACCGTTGCGCGCCTGCACCTGTTCGCCGCCGATCAGCATCGACACGGTTTTCATCGTCTATCTCCTTGTTGTGGTGGAAAGTGCGCGTTACGCGACCATCGCTTCGACGAGCATCGGGCCGCTTTTCGGACCGTGCATCGCGAGCGCATTGCTCAACACAGCGGCGAGTTTTGCCGCGTCGCTCACGCGCTCGCCGGGGCAACCCATGCCCATCGCGAGCGTCACGAAGTCGAGACCCGGCAGGTCCGTGCCCTGCACCGTCTCGCCCGGCGCGAACCCGAAGACGGGTGCGAAGTCCTGCAACGCGGCGTAGCGCGTATTGTTCAGGATCACGAATGTAATTGGCAGCTGCATCTGCACCGCGCTCCAGATCGCCTGGATCGAATACATGCTGGAGCCGTCGCCGATCAGCGCGATCACTCGCTGGCCCGGCCGCGCCAGCGCCACGCCGACCGCCGCCGGCATTCCGTAGCCGAGGCCGCCGCTGTCCATCGTGAAAAAGCCGCCGGCACGCGTGATGGGCAGGTAAGTTTGCAGCACGGGCCGAGCGCTCGGCGCTTCCTCGACGACGATGCCTTCGGGATCGCGCACTTGCGCGAGCGTCTGCAACGCGAACGCGACCGACATGCGCGCGCCGCTTTCCGACGGCGGCAGCGCGCGCGGCGGCACGGCGCGCGGCGCGGGCAAGTCGCGCGCTTTCGGCGCGGCGCGCGCGAGCAGATCCTGCACGCCGAGCCGCACGTTGCCGACTGCCGCCATGCCTTGCGGCGTCCACGCGGCTACGGCCGGGTCGTCGATCAACTGGCATAGCTGCGCCCCCGGCGGCACGTGCGGGCCGTTGCCTTCAACGTGATACGTGAACGCGGGCGCGCCGATCACGAAGATCGCGTCATGGCCGCCGAGCAACTCGACGATGCGCTCGCGCATAGCGGGCAGAAAGCCTGCAAACAGGCGATGGTTTTCGGGGAAGCTGCAGCGGCCCGTCATCGGCGCGACATAGACGCGCGCGTGATGGCGCTCCGCGAGCCGTACGACGTCCGCCGCCGCATCCGCGCGATCCACCGCGCCGCCGACCACGAACGCGGGCCGCTCGCAGGCGTCGAGCAACCCACCGATGCGCTCGAGCATGGCGGGCTCGGGGCGCATCGTGTGCGCGACATCGCGCAGCGGCACGGGCTCGGCGGCCTGCTCCCAGTCGTCGGCGGGAATCGACACGAACACGGGACCACGCGGCTCCTGCATCGCGATCGCGTACGCACGCGCTATCGCGAGCGGCACGTCCTGCGCGCGCGCCGGTTCGATGCTCCATTTGACGTAGGGCTTCGGCAACTCGGTGGCCTGCGTGGCGGCGAGAAACGGATCGAACGGCAGGATCGAGCGCGCCTGCTGGCCGGCGGTGATCACGAGCGGCGTGCGGTTGCGAAACGCCGTGAAGATATTGCCCATCGCGTTGCCGACGCCCGCCGCCGAGTGCAGGTTGACCAGCGCCGCGTTGCCGGTGGCCTGCGCGTAGCCGTCGGCCATGCCGACCACCACGGCCTCCTGCAGACCCAGCACGTAGCGGAAATCAGCGGGGAAATCGCGGAACATCGGCAACTCGGTCGAACCGGGATTCGCGAAGATCGACGTCATGCCGACCCGACGCGCGAAGTCGATGACCGCGTCGCGTACGGTCCATGGGCGGCCGCGGCCCGCGCCCGGTGGGTTTGCCTGGCCGTGATTCCGGTGCGGCGCGCTGCCTGTCATGCAAGGCCTCCTGTCTGGTGAGCGCGAAAAATCGAACGGTCATTATCGCGGCAGCCTGGCTCACCGGAAATTGCCTAAATCGCTAAAAGGCATTACCTTTTGGCATGACTTACAACCTCCAGCAACTTCAGGCCTTTGCGACGATCGTCGAGAGCGGCAGTCTCGGACGCGCGGCGCAAGTCCTGCACATCACCCAGCCGGCGTTGAGCCGGACCATCCGGCGTCTCGAGGAACAGGTCGGCACACCGCTTTTCGAGCGCCACTCGCGCGGCATGCACCTGACCGCGGTCGGCGAAGCGCTGCTCCCGCACGCCATTCTCCTGCAGCGCGAAGCCGAACAGGCGCGCGAGGAAATCGACGCGTTGCGCGGACTCGCGCGCGGCACGATCCGCGTGGGCGCGGTAGGCAGTATCGCGAGCCTCGTGCTGCCGCTCGCGGTGAGCGGCGTGCTCGGCAAGTGGCCGAATCTGCGCGTGCAGATTATCGAAGGCGTGTGGGACCGGCTCGCCGATGCGCTCGTCAAGCGCGAGATCGATCTCGCGCTCAGCATGGCCGTGCCCGACACCGGGGAAATCACGGCCATCGCCGATTGCCGCTGGGAAGACGCAAGCTACGTGGTCGCGGCGCCCGATCATCCGCTGCGGCGCAAGCCCAACCTCACGCTCGCCGACACGCTGGACGAGCGTTGGGCGATTCCGCCGCGCGGCACCGGACCGTTCGAGCACATGCAGCGCGTCTTCGCGAACCAGGGCCTGGGCCTGCCGAACGTGGTCGTCGAGACGCGCTCGATCACCGTGTTGAAGAGCCTCGTCGCGCGTTCCGGTTTTTTGAGCTGGATGGCGTCGACGATGTATGTCACCGAGAGCAAGGCTGGCGTGTTCGATACGCTCGGCTTGCCGGGCGTAGTCGGGCGGCGCACGCTCACGGCGTTCCGGCGGCGGCAAGGCATCCTGCCGGGTCCCGCGATGAAGTTGCTCGAACAGTTGCGGCAATTGACGGCCGAGGGGGTCAACCTCGTCTGAGGCGCGAAGCGCGCGCAGGGACACATGCGCGTAGGCGGCCAGCCAGCCATCGACCCAATATGAGAATTGGCTAAATAAAACCCACAAACGGTCGATAACATGTTGACCCGCTTCCCCTTCGGCGGTTGGACCTAACATGCAGAGTTCCTATAACTTTTGGCTCGTGGCGATTTCGTTCGTGGTCGCCACGCTGGCGTCGTACACGGCGCTCGACCTGACCGGTCGCATTTTCCTGCTGGCGTCGGCGCGTCTGCGGCACGCGTGGCGCCTGGGCGGCGCAATCGCGCTCGGCGTCGGCATCTGGTCGATGCACTTCATCGCGATGCTGGCATTTTCACTGCCGATCCCGCTCGGCTACGACCTCGCGACCACTGCCTGCTCGCTCGGGCTCGCGATTGGTGTGTCGTATCTGGCGCTATCCGTCACGACGCAGGCCCGGCTCACACCTGCCCGCCTGCTGGCAGGCGGCGTGCTGATGGGCTTCGGCATCGCCGGCATGCACTACACCGGCATGGCGGCGCTGCAGATGACGCCCGCGATCCACTATCAGCCGGCGTGGTTCGCAGGCTCGCTGGTGATTGCGATCGGCGCGTCGAGCGCCGCGCTGTGGATGGCGCAGGCGCTCAGTAACGACGAACAGCGGCACGTGGTGCGCAAGCGTTTCGCCGCGGCGCTGGTGATGGGCACCGCGATCAGCGGCATGCACTACGCGGGCATGGCCGCGGCCGGCTTCGCTCCGGGCGCCATCTGCGGCGCGGCCAAAGGCGTGAACTCCGCATGGCTCGCGACCTCGCTGATCCTGCTCACGTTCGCGATCCTGATCCTCACGCTGATGCTGTCGCGCTTCGACGCGCGCACCAGTTTGCTCACCGGCGCGGTGTCGCGGCTGAACGGACAGATCGTGCGGCTCGACACGCTGACCGGACTGCCGAATCGCAGCACGCTGACGGAGCGCATCGAACGCGCGATCAACGGCTCGCGCCGTCAGCAGACGCCGTTCGCTATCCTCTTCATGGACCTCGACGGCTTCAAGACCATCAACGATTCGCTCGGCCACTCGGCCGGCGACGCCGTGCTGTCCGCGTTCGCGCAGCGCCTGCAGCACTGCGTGCGCGCCACCGACACCGTCGCGCGGTTGGGCGGCGACGAATTCGTGGTGCTGGCGGAAAATCTCGGCTCGCGCGAAGACGCGGCCGCGCTGGCCGAAGCCGTGCTCGAACGGATGCGCCGCGGCATGTGGGCCGATTCGCAGCCGCTGCAGGTCATGCCGAGCATCGGCATCGCGCTTTATCCGCACGACGGCGACACCGTGGAAACGCTGCTCAAGCACGCGGACGCGGCCATGTACGAAGCCAAGCGCGCGGGTCGCAGCACCTACCGCTTCTTCGAGCGCAGCATGAACGAGGCCGCCACGCGCACGCTGCAGATTCAGAGCGCGTTGCACGCCGGCCTTGCCGCGGGCCTTTTTTCGCTGGAGTTCCAGCCGAAGTTTCATGGTGGCAACGACTCGCTTGCGGGCGCCGAAGCGCTGATCCGTCTGCGTCACCCGCAACTGGGCACCTTGACGCCGGTCGAGTTCATTCCGATCGCCGAACGCTCCGGCCAGATCGTGGAGATCGGCTACTGGGTCACGCGCGAGACCTGCCGGCGGATTCGCGGCTGGATCGAACAGGGGCTGCCCGCCATGAAGGTGGCGATCAACCTGTCGCCGCGTCAACTTCTGCAGCCCGACCTCGTCGCGAACATGCTGGAGATCGTCAGGGCCGAAGGCGTTGCGTGCGAACAGATCATGTTCGAGATCACCGAAACCGTGGCGATGCAGGACGCGCAGAAAACCGTCGAGACGATCCATGCGTTTCAGGCGAGCGGCTTCGAGATCGCGATCGACGATTTCGGCACCGGCTATTCGAGCCTCGCTTATCTGCAGCGTTTTCGCGTGAAGCAATTGAAGATCGACCGCTTCTTCACCAACGGACTCGACGAGCACGGCGCGCAAGGCAGCGCGATCGTGTCCGCCATCATCGCGCTCGCGCACTCGCTGGAAATGGACGTGGTGGCCGAGGGCGTCGAAACCGAGTCGCAACTCGGCCTGTTACGCTCGATGAGCTGCGACGAGATGCAAGGCTTCCTGCTCGGCAAGCCCGTCAGCGCTGACGACTTCGGCGCGCTGCTGAGGGGGCGCATGATGGCCGCGTGAGCATGCTTGCTTGCTTGCTTGCTTGCTTGCTTGCTTGCTTGCTTGCTTGCTTGCTTGCAGCATTATTGCGGTACGCAGCCTGGGCTAACCGGCCGTACGTTCGTTATGTTCGTAATGTTCGCCGCGTAAGGATTCGTCCACCGTGACCAGAAGCGGCGGCGCGGCCTGCACGACCTGCGCCGCTTCACGCCGCGTGAGTTTGCCGTCGACCGACGCGCCGCAATCCATCCTCAGCTGGTGGTAGTAGATGTTGCCGACCACATGCGCGTTGCCCTGCAACTCGACGAAGTGATCGGCAATCAGATCGCCGACGATCTTGCCGTTGACCACCACGTCGTAGCCATGCACGTTGCCCTCGATGGAGCCGCGATCGCTCAGCACCAGCAGCGCCTGGCTGCCCGGCGTGCCGCTGACGTTGCCCTTCACCTGGCCGTCCATGCGCAGGCCCTCGCTGAACTGAAGATCGCCGGTGATGCGCACGTCCTCGGCGATCAGGGTCGCGAGCCTGGTCTGTTCGATGCCCATGGTTTTTTTCCTGCTGAACATAACGGGTTCCTGAAAATAAAAAGTATCTTCGCGGGACGGCGCTGGGCCGACCGCACGGGGGGATGTGGCGGTGGCTTGTCGAGGCGGCTCGTCCCGATCGCCCCGCCGCCGCGCCCGCTCAACGTCGCGGCGTGTCGCGCCGCGCGGTGCTCTGACCGCGCAAAAACTGCAATTCCGCACTGAGCCGGGCGACCTCGGCGGCGGCGCTGTCCGCCGCCTTCTGCACCGCCGCGCGCGCGGCCGACTCCTCCGCCAGCGCCAGCCGCGCACGGGCCAGTTCCGTCTGCTGACCGCCGACGTCGACGGATTCAGCCGCGCATGCCGTCACCGCCGCGCCGCCGCGCGACGCGTGCCAGCCGGTCAGGGCCGCCGCGCCGAGCACGGCGCTGAGCAGGCACGCGCCGGACCACAAGATGATTCGCCAGGCCAATCGCCGCGCAGGCTGCAACGTATAGTCGCGCCGGCTGAGAGCCTGCGCGACGCGGCCTGCCCGGCGATCGATGCGCCGGCCGATGCGCCACTTAGCCATGACGCGGCGGCGCGAACAGCGCGAGGTAGTCGGCGGGATTGACCGGTGCGCCGTTGACGAGCACTTCGAAATGCAGATGCGGGCCCGTCGAGCGGCCGGTCGAGCCGACATCGGCAATATATTGACGCGGCAGCACCAGCTCGCCGACATGCGTGACGATCCGCGACGCGTGACCGTAGCGGGTCGTGAGCCCGTTGCCGTGATCGATCTCGACCGCGTTCCCGTAGCCCGCCTTCTCGCCGGCGAACACCACGCGGCCGCCCGCCGCCGCCAGAATCGGCGTGCCGCTCCGGGCGACCAGATCGATGCCCGGGTGAAAACTCAAACGATGCGTGAACGGATCGCTGCGATTGCCGAACGGCGAGCCGAAGCGCGCGCCGTCGACGGGCATGCGGCCGGGAAAAGCGGCGTACGCGAGCGTGTGATCGGCGGTCTGCTGCTCCAGTGCGGACAGCGTCGCGGCGATGCAATCGAGTTGCTCGCGCGTGTGCGCGGCATCGGCGGGGCCGCGCGTGGGCGGCGCCAGCTCGCTGCAGCGCCGGGGCGGCAACGCGGGACCGCCTGCGCCGTCGGTGGCGGACAGGTCGGCTTCGGACGCCGGCCCCGTCGTAACCGGTGCACCCGGCGCAGCCGATGCGCGCGGCGCCGGCCGCGGCGTATTCAGGCGCGCTTCGAAATCCCGCAACGTGTCGACTTGCGCGGTCAGCCGCGCGATGCGCGGCTCGATCTGCGCGACCGACGCGCTCAGTTTGCCGAGTTGATCGATTGCGTAATCGTGTTCGATGCGCTGGTCGCCGTGCGCGCCAGGCGCTTCATGCGCGGGCCAATGCATGCCGATCGCAACGCCCCCGGCGAGCGCCAGCAGCGCCGCGCCGCCAGCGGCGCCGAGCGCGATCGACAGCGCCGTGCGACGCGTGACGAAACGGACCGAGCCACTGGAAAGCCAGTTGCCGGCGCGGAACACGGAAGTCATTAACGGCTCCCCGCGCGCGCCGTGCCCGCTGTGCGAAGGCCTGCAAGCGCGATCCGCCGCGCGCATGGCGGCATGGACGCGGTGAACGCATGCGCGACGCGATGCGAGGAGAAACGGGACGGGAGATCGGTGAACGGGACTGACTGCATACGGCATCGACCGGGCATGGTCCGGCGGCGGATCAAGGACAAAGGGCGTCGATTATCGCCCGGTTGCGCGACGCTCCATCTCAAATACGGAGCGGCACGCGGACGTGCCGCGTGCGGTGCATCAGCAGCGTCCCGCAGGCGCCGCCGTCATTCCAGCTGCGCAAGCTGTGCGGTGGTCCGCTCGAGCCGATCGTTCGGTATCCTGCGCAATTTCGTCGAGCCCGCCGAGCATCTTGAGCCGCACGGCTAGCGTGTGGCTCGCGCGCATCATCGGCATGCGCAGTTCGTCACGAATCTGTCTCTGTGCGGCGAGCAGCGCCCTCACCGGCCCCGGGTTCGGTTCCTCGAACGCCGCCTGGATCAGCGGCGTGAGTGAGTGAGTGAGTGAAAAATGTGTCGCCCCTCGGCGAATCGCTCCGTCGGCCAGCACGCGATACAGCGCGACGAAGCGGTCCGCGCGCGCCGTCGCGCCGGCGCGACGCTTGCGCAGGCGCGACGAGCGCGGAGCGACGGACGAAGTCGGAAGGGGGCCGGAGTGCATGCGGCGCAGTGGCGCCGGGCCCCGTGCCCGCTGGCCAAGCACTTCGCTAAAAGCGCTTGACTTCTGCGCCGGGCACACTAATATACGCACCGCGTACATTTTCGCCCACTCCATCTCCGATAGGTGACTCCATGAGCGTTCCGCAACAAGCCTTCCTACGCGATGCGATGCGTCGCCTGAACATGACGCGGGACATCTTCGCGAGCCGAATCGGCGTGTCGCGCCGTGCGCTCGACACATGGCTTTTGCCGGACGATTCGCAGGAATCGCGGGCCATGCCGGAGATCGTCGAGCGCTTCGTGTCGGAGATCGTCGTACACGGCGACCCCGCCGAAAAATATACGCAGAGCGTAGATTCGCAGTCGCTTGCGAGCCAGATGCTGTTCGAAGGCAAACCACAGTTGTTGTCGGTGGATCAGTTCTCGCGCGACTCGGTGGAGGCGTTGTTCCGGGTGGCCGACATCATGCAGCCGATCGCCCGGCGCCGCAAAATCTCCCGCGTGCTCGAAGGCGCGGTGCTCGGCAATCTGTTCTTCGAGGCCAGCACGCGCACCCGCGTGAGCTTCGGCGCGGCGTTCTGCCGGCTGGGCGGCTCGGTATGCGACACCACCGGCTTCACGTTTTCGTCGATGGCCAAGGGCGAGTCGATCTACGACACCAGCCGCGTGATGAGCGGCTACGTGGACGCGCTGGTGATCCGCCATCCGGAGCAAGGCTCGGTGGCCGAATTCGCGCGCGCGACCAATGTGCCCGTGATCAACGGCGGCGACGGTCCCGGCGAGCATCCGAGCCAGGCCCTGCTCGATCTGTACACGATCCAGCGCGAATTCTCGCGGCTCGGCAAGATCGTCGACGGCGCGCACATCGCGCTGGTCGGCGACCTGAAATACGGGCGCACCGTGCACTCGCTGGTCAAGCTGCTGGCGCTGTATCGCGGCATCAAGTTCACGCTGATCTCGCCGCCGATGCTCGAAATGCCGGGCTACATCGTCGAGCAGATTTCGCGCAACGGCCATGTGATCGAGCAGACCCACGACCTGACCAGCGGGCTGCGCGGCGCCGACGTGGTGTACGCGACGCGCATCCAGAAAGAGCGCTTCACCGACGAGTCGTTCGAAGGCTATACGCCGGACTTCCAGATCAATCAGGCGCTGGTGGACAGCGTGTGCGGCGCCGACACGCTGATCATGCACCCGCTGCCGCGCGACAGCCGGCCGGGCGCGAACGATCTGAGCGTGGACCTGAATCACGATGCGCGGCTGGCGATCTTCCGCCAGACCGACAACGGCATTCCGGTGCGCATGGCGATTTTCGCGGTGCTGCTGGGTGTCGAAAAGCTGGTCCAGCATTCGATGCGCGATGCCGCATGGCGCCCGCCCGCCTATCTCGGCCCGGACGACGCGGTGTTTCACGGCATCGACTGAGCGGCGCCCGCGCGCGGCGGATTCAGCTCGCGGCGCCCGTCATGCCGCTGGCCATGTTGCTCGCCACGTGCGCGTGCCTGAACGCGCCGGCGAAGAACAGCACCTGGTATTGCACCGCGTTGGCCCAGTACTTCCAGGTGTGGCCGCCGGGCCGCTCGGCGTAGTCGTGCGGCACGCCGAGTTCGACGAGCCGCTCGTGCAGCGTGCGGTTCGACTGCACCAGCGAGTCGTTCACGCCGCAGTCGATCGTCAGCGCGAGATGCGCGTCGCCAAGACTGCGCGCGTTTTCGACGATCGCCTCGCTGTTCCAGAACCCGGCGTCGCGGTCCGGGTCGCCGAACACCTGATCGATGCCGGGCTCGTTCTCGCAGCCGCGCGGGTCCACCGCGCCGCTGATGCTGCCCGCCGCGCCAAACTGATCCGGCCGGTCCAGCGCGATGTGCAGCGCGCCGAAGCCGCCCATGCTCAGGCCGGTAATCGCGCGCGCCTGTTTCGCCGCAATCGTGCGGAAGTGTTGATCGATGTAGGCTACCACTTCGGTGCCCACGTAGGTCTCGTAGCGGCTGCGCGGATCGACCGGGCTGTCGATGTACCAGCTCTCGCGGCCGCCGTCGGGCATCACGAGGATCACGTGATAGCGGTCGGCCAGCTTGCCGATGTGCGAATTCGTGATCCAGTCGGTGTAGTCGCCGCCCGAACCGTGCAACAGGTAGACGACCGGGTAACGCTCAGCACCCTTGCCATACGTATATTGATCGGGCAGCACGACCGTCGCGTCGAACGACTGATGCATCGCCGCGCTCGGAATGCTGACCACGCGCGATTGAAATGCCCATGCGGGAGACGTGACGAGCAGCATCAGAATCAGCCAGAACGCACGAACTGGATTCATGGTGTGTCGCCCCCCTCTGTCCAGGTGTCCGAAGAACACTGTCCGGCAAACGTCGGCAAACGTCGGGACGACTGTAGCAATGGCGACTTACAACCAAATTTCAGCGAAACATACGGTCCCGTCAGCGGGAAGCGGCAACGGGTGACGCGTGTCATGGTGCGAACGTGCGCGCCTCGACACGCGGCCGATGCGTGCCGGGCAAGGCCAATCTCGCGCGCGCCGCCTATTCGACGTGCGCGGCGAAGCCCACCCGCTCCGGTGCAAGATCGGCCCGCAAGGTCAGTTCCGGAATCGCGTACGCCCCGCCGTTCTGCTGCCGGAACGGTATCGGTTGTGTCTTCCACAGATCGTCGAGCCGTTGGCCCAGCGCGTCGCGAGCTTCGCCATAGTTCGCGTCGTCGATCCGGCTCGTGCGGTACACGACGAACGGCGGCAGCACGTCGAAGCCGGGGTAGTACAGAATGCCGTGCTGGATCGGAAACAGCACGTCGTCCATCGGGCCGTTGATGCCACGCGGACTGTAGTGCGACTCCCAGCCGCCGGTCGTGACGATCAGCATCGCGCGCTTGCCGGTGAACTTGCCCTCGCCGTAGCGCTCGCCCCAGCGCGCATCGGAGTGCTCGCCGACGCCGTACGCGAAGCCGTACGCATACACGCGCTCCACCCAGCCCTTTAGAATGGCCGGCATCGAGAACCACCACAGCGGAAATTGCAGGATCACTGCGTCCGCCCAGATGAGCTTGTCCTGCTCGCGCCTGATGTCTTCGCTTTGCAGACCGTTCTCGAATGCATGCTTCGATTCGCGCGACGGATAGAAACGCTCGCTGGCTTGTCTGTCGAGACTGTCGTTCGCATCGAGCGAGGCTTTCCAGTTCATCGCGTACAGGTCGGAAAGCTGCACCACGTGTCCGGCTTCTTCGAGACGTTTGACCGCGAAGTCCTTGAGCGAGCCGTTCAACGACTTCGGTTCGGGGTGCGCATAAACAAGCAGAACTTTCATGACCGTGCCTTCCTTGGTGATTGAATGACACGACGATAGGCTTCGCTCAGGTATATTGGAAATGAATTTCCAATATGTGAGGTATTGCATTGGTTAATCTCAGAAGCCTCGACCTGAACCTGCTGGTCACGCTCGACGTACTGCTGTCGGAGCACAACGTGACCCGCGCCGCCGAACGGTTGAACTTCTCGCAGCCGTCGGTCAGCGTGCATTTGGCCAAACTGCGGGACGCGCTCGGCGATCCGCTGCTGCTGCCCGGCCCGCGCGGGATGCGGCCCACCGCGCGAGCCGAGGCGTTGCGCGAGCCGCTGCGCGAGGCGCTCGAAACGCTCGAACGCGCGGTGGCCCCGGCGCGCCCCTTCGATCCGGCGGCGGCGGCTCACACGTGGCGGGTCGCCGCGAGCGACTACGCGGAGTCGACGATCATCCTGCCCGCGCTGGCAGGCTTGCGCGCGACAGCGCCGGGCACGCGTCTGGCCGTTGTCGAAGCGGCGCCGCAGCGCATTGCGCGGCAAGCGGAACAGGGCGAGATCGATCTGGCATTCCACACCAGCGAAGGCGCCCCCGAAGGATTGCGCCGGCGGGTGCTGTTCGCGGAGCGCTATGTTCTGGCGGCCCGCGCGGGTCATCCGCGCCTGAAGCGCCGGCCGTCGCTCGCGCAATTCTGCAAGCTCGAACATGTGATCGTGTCGCCGGCGGGCGGCGGATTTGTCGGTGTCACGGACACCGTACTCGCGAGCGCGGGGCTCACGCGCAAGGTGGCGCTTTCCGTACCGCACTTCCTGTTCATGCTGTCGGTGCTGGTGAGCACCGACCTTGTGGGCATGCTGCCCGAACGGCTCGCGCGCGGCGCCGGCGCGCTGCGGGTAGTGGAACCGCCCGTGCAGGTGCCGGGCTACGAGATGGCGATGCTCTGGCATGAGCGCTCGCATCGCGACCCGGCGCATCAATGGCTGCGGGAGTTCATCGCGAAGTCGGTGTGACGCGGGGCGAGCGCCGGCAACCACGCCCCCGCGCGCGTCAGGCGCCGCCGGGCTTGCCGATCGCGTTCAGTTCGTCGAGTACCTCACCGCTCAATTTCAGGCGCCCCGCTTGCAGGTTTTCACGCAAATGCCCTGTCGACGACGTACCCGGAATCAGCAGAATGTTAGTTGACCGATATAACAGCCAGGCCAAAGCCACCTGCATTGGCGTCACGCCGAGGGTCTGCGCGATGCCCGACAGCGCCGCCGACTGGAGCGGCGTAAAACCGCCGAGCGGGAAGAACGGCACATAGGCGATGCCCTTGCCGCCCAGATCATCGATCAACGCGTCGTCGTCGCGATGGACCAGGTTGTAGTGGTTCTGCACGCAGACGATCTCCGCGATGCGCCGCGCCCCGGCGATCTGTGTGGCCGTCACGTTGCTCAGGCCGATGTGCCGCACGAGTCCACGCTGCTGAAGTTCGGCAAGCGCCGCAACCTGCTTTTCGATCGAACCTTCCGAAGGCGCATGCACGCTGCCCATGATCCGCATATTGACGACCTCCAGCACGTCGAGGCCGAGGTTACGCAAATTGTCGTGCACGCCGCGCTCGATATCCGCGGGTTCGAACGCGGGCAACCACGCGCCGTCGCCGCCGCGTGTCGCGCCGACCTTCGTGACGACCACGAGGTCCTCCGGATAAGGATGCAGCGCTTCGCGGATCAACTGATTGGTAATGTGCGGGCCGTAAAAATCGCTCGTATCGATGTGATTGACACCCGAGGCCACCGCTTCGCGCAGTACCGCGAGCGCGGCCTCGCGGTCCTTCGGCGGCCCGAACACGCCTGGCCCGGCGAGCTGCATCGCGCCGTAGCCCATGCGGCGCACCGTGCGCCCGGCCAGCGGAAAAGTATCGGTGACAGTGAAATTCGACATGACGCGCTCCTCGCTAAGTGGATGAACCGCAGTATCGCCGCGATTGCATTGTTAAATAAACGGGTCTAACGTGTACGGGTCGTTTAAAAATTTCAACAATCGCCTTTTCCCCCGCGCTATTTCCCGCGTCATCTCCCGATGGAATTGAACGACCTCGCCGCCTTCGTCTCAGTCGCCCGCGCGGGCGGCTTTCGCGACGCTGCGCGCATCAGCGGCGTGTCCGCGTCGAGCCTCAGCATTGCCGTGCAGCGGCTGGAGACGAAGCTCGGTCTGCGGCTGCTGAACCGCACCACGCGCAGCGTCGCCCCGACCGAAGCCGGGCTGCGTCTGCTCGAAAAACTCACACCGCTCTTTGGCGAGATGGAGGCGGCGCTGGACGTGCTCAACGGCTTCAGGGACAAGCCGACCGGCACGCTCAAGCTGAACGTGCCGTCGAGCGCGGCGCGCATTGTATTGCCCGGCGTCGTCGCGCCATTTCTGAAGCTGTATCCGGACATACGCATCGAAGTGGTGGTCGAGGACGGCTTCGTCGATGTGCTGTCGATTGGCTGCGACGCCGGCATTCGCTATGACGAGCGCCTGGACCAGGACATGATAGCGATCCCGATCGGGCCGCGCGTGCAGCGCTTCGCGACGGCCGCGTCCGCCGCCTATCTCGACGTGCACGGCCGCCCCGGGCATCCGCGCGAACTGCTGGCTCACGCCTGCCTGCGCGGTCAATTCGCCGGCGGCGCGACGCCGACCTGGTACTTCGAACGCGATGGCGAGGTGCTGCAGTTGAATCCGTCGGGGCCGCTGCTCGTGCGCCCCGGCGCCGCAATCGATCTCGCGGTCAGTTGCGCGCTCGCGGGCGTGGGCGTCATTCATCTGTTCGAAGACATGCTTCGCCCGCATCTCGACAGCGGCGCGCTGGAACCCATTCTCGAACCGTGGTGGCAATGCTTTTCGGGGCCGTTCCTCTACTATCCCGGCCGCCGTCACTTGCCCGCGCCGTTGCGCGCGTTCGTCGACTTCGTGAAGGCGGCTAACTCACGGGACTGAAATGTGCTCATGCATCGTTGCGGCGGGCATCCGCCGCGTGATCGGCGCGTCAACGTCTGTGCTTGCAGAGTTGCGCGACCGTCGTCAGGAACAGCGCCGTGCGTGCCGGCTTGCGCAGACAGGCAGTCCAGTTCTTCGCTTCGCCGTCAGGCGGCGGTACGGCGGAATGGATCAGAACGGGCACCCCGGCAAGCAGCGGCATCGCTTTCAAACGGCGGCATAGCTCGGCGCCGTCCATGACCGGCATCATCCAGTCGGTGATAATCAGGTCGGGAAGGTGAGATGCAGTGCGCGCGATCGCCTCGGCACCATTGCTTGCGCAACCCACTGCATAGCCCTCGCCTTCGAGAATGAGGCGCCACGCCGCCAGGATGCCCGGCTCGTCATCCACCAACAGGATCGAATGCATAAGGGACCGCCGCGTCAATGCTTCGAGGACATCTAACGGCGATGCCGCAACAAGTGTTCCTTGCGCGGCAATTGCGGCGATAATGAAGCGGACTTTCGGCTGCGGCGGCGCGCGCGCTCCGACGTGCAGCAGCGAAACGCCCGCTAGCCGGGCCTCTGATTCATTCCGGCCAACGCAGGTTTTCACCGAAGCACAGGCAGAAGATATTCATGTGCCGCCTGTCTGGTGGGTTCGAGCACACGCATGTTGTAGAAACTTCATACCTACCCCATCATGACCGACACACGCCAGAGCCCGCTGCGCCATTTCTCCGACTTCATCCGCGCGGAGCGAACCCGGTTCACCGAGCAATGGATGAATGCCGTTGCGTGCGATGTCGATCTCGTCGAAGCCGACAAGCTCACTTACCAGCAACTCGTCGATCATCTGCCGGAACTACTGGACGGTCTTTGCGCGGCGCTCGAGAGCGAAGATCTCGAACGTGTCGAACCGTCGATCGAGCGCAACGCGAAAAAACACGGCAAAGTGCGTTGGCGTCAGGGCTACCGCATCGAGGAACTGGTGCACGAACTCGATCTGTTTCGTCAGGTGCTCGCCGATGCGCTCGAAGAATTCGCCGCGCAAGACAGCACCTTCACGCGCCGTCACGAGAGCCGCGCGCGGCGGTTGATCGCCGAAGCGTTCAGCATGGTGTCGTACACGTCGATCAAGGAAGTGGTGAGTGAACGTGACCGCAAGATCGACGAGTACACCGGCAGACTCGAACGCGCGAATCACGAACTGACCTTGAAGCAACGGCTGGTGAGCGACCTCTACGAATCGCGGATGCAGATCACGCGCAGCGTGGTGCACGACCTGCGCAATTTTCTGAACGCGTTTTCGATCGCGCTGCAACTGATCGCGCGCGCGCCGTCGAAAGCGGATACCGCGTTGGCGCTGGCGAACCGGCAAGCCGCCGATATGAAACAGCTCGTCGACCAGATGGTCGAGTACGCGGTCATGCTCGGCGATGGCGCGCCGCTCGCGCTTGAACAGGTGGACCCGCGCGAGCTCTATGACGAACTCGTCGCGTCCTCGCGTCCGCTGATCGAAGCCAAAGGGCTGACATTGCAGGCGTCGTACGATCCGGCACTGCAGGCGCTCACGTCCAATCGCCTCAAGCTGAAACAGATCGCGGTCAATCTGTTGTCCAACGCGAGCAAGTACACGAAGTCGGGACAAGTCGAACTTCACTTCGCGATGGCGGGCGCCGGGCACTGGTCGTTACGCGTGTCGGACACCGGTGTGGGCATCGCGGACGCGGACGCGGACCGGGTGTTCGACGAATTCGAGCGCGCCGCGGGCGAGGATGTGCCGGGCGCGGGTCTCGGTCTCGCGATCGTCAGGGAGTTGTGCCGTTTGTTGGATGGGCAGATTCATTTCGTGTCCCGCGAAGGTGTGGGGACCACGTTCGAAATCCGCTTTCCCGTGGTGCTCGAAGCGCAGCAATGAGATCGAGCCGGCGGCGATGTCGGGCCGCACGCGTTCCGCTAAACTGCTCGAAGTCAACGCGCAGCACGCTGCTGCCGCATCGAAACAGTTGCCGGAGACGTGTGCATGATCCACAGCGAAACCGCCCGGTTCCCGGAACAGCTTGAAGCGGTCCGGACCATCTTCCGCGAATACGCCGAGACTCTGGGTATCGATCTCAGCTTCCGGAACTTCGACTCCGAACTGGCCGACTTGCCCGGCAAATTCGCCGCGCCCCGAGGCCGCGTGCTGCTCGCTTAGGACGATCAAGCCGTCGTCGGCTGCGTGGCCTTGCGGCCTCTCGATGAAACGACGTGCTGGTGAACGCCCGGCCCATTTAGCGTGATGCTTGCCCGCTTGGGCTGATCGGCAGGCATTCGTTCATTGGCCCGCGCGTATCGCTCAGTCCGCGCACGACTACCTCGGATGATTTGCCGTCACGCCTCGCCAGTTCAGCGAGATCGAGCAATGCAGCATAACGGGCGAACAGTCTTGCGATGCCTCGGGCTCGCGATCCGCGTGAAGACCGGGTGGCGGGACAAGGGACTGCCCCGTTGCATCGCATTCAGTGGCACGCGCGTGGATGCGGCAATCGCCCAGGCCGTCTTGCGGCTAGTCAAACCTGCAGCAATTGAGGCAGCTATGGGGCTCGTGAAGAACAAACCCATAAGCATGACGAATCATTGACCGCATTGCAGCGTGACCTGCAGGCGCCCCGTTATACCGCACACGGTGCGCAGAAGCAGTATGACACTGGGGATCCGGAGAACCAGTTCCTCGTCGACGAGCTGGAACGCCGATGGAATGATGCACTGCTGCGTGTGGAAGAACTCGAGTCGCGTATTGACCAGCGCTCGCACATATCTGGCCAGATACCACCTGTTCAACCCGACGATTTCAACGAGCTTGCCGCAGGGCTCGAGTTGATATGGCCGCAGGCTGACGCCCGCCTGAAGAAGCGCATCGTGCGCGCTTTGCGCCACGAGGTTGTGGTTGATCTCGATGACGCAACCAGCGAGATCGTGCTCGTCGTCCACTGGACGGGTGGCGTCCATACCGAGATCCGCGTACCACGCCGACGTCGCGGCCAATGCGCCACCCAGACATCCCCTGAAGCGATCGATGTAGTTCGCCTCCTGGCTCGCATCTGCCCGGATCTGGTGATTGCCGGCATGCTCAATCGGAATGCGAACTGGACATGCAACTTCTGGACGCAAGAGCGCGTCACCGCGCTGCGCAGTCACCGTCGAATGCCCGTCTATTCGAGCGAGCGGCAACGTACGCCGCCTGCACAACAGCATCGGTTACCGTTCGCCGCTCGAATTCGAGCATGTCAGCGCTCGAAGGCAAGCCGTGTCGCCGTGCGGGTTGTCCACCAGCGGGCAGCGTCATGGTCGTGAGAGGCGACCCGCCGCCCGCCGGTGGACAACCCCCGACTCAACGCTTAACGTCACATCAACTCGCTGACTACAAATCCGTCCGTCGAACCGGGGAAAATTCAAAATCGGCCCAGCGCTCGGGCTCTCGAAGCCGTGGCTGTACGCCGATCCATATTGACACGCGGATTCAAATCAACGATCAGAGATTGTGCCCGCAAACTAAAAAAGAGGGGCCAGTGCGGGATCGAAACCAACCCAGCTACAAGCGTTGAGCAGTTGATATCCTTGTTCTCGGGCCGGAGGCGCATTGGGCAGCGCCCGGCGGGAGTACCGGCCCCGCGCGAATGCATCCTCATATTTATCTAACCCCATGAACAGAACTGCGTTTGCAAGAAAGCCTCCCTGCGGCGGCTTCAACCCCAACGATGTCGGAGTGTCCTGAGTTGCGCGAGCAACTCCAGATTCTGCCCTAGCTTTCTGGCTGGTGCTATATGCGCCGCCTCAAACGTGGAGAAGATTTCGGAAGCGAGGAGGTACCGCTATAAGCATTGCATAATTTCCCGCTGGAACGATCTCGGCGGTAACGACTTTGTGCGTACGCCCAATAAACATCTCTTTGATGTTGAAAAGGTGACGAATCAAGGTGTTTCGTGAGCTTACTCCGCTCTGATGCCAACAAAATTTGTACCCTAAGTCCTTTAATATCGAGATAGATTTGGAATTGCCGTCCGTAAAGTCACTCTCGTGCTGCTCCAATACTATAAGTGGCCAGTATTTCGTTATCGTTCGTAAGCCGCCCTGGAGTACCTTGGGCTCGAAACCTTCAACATCCATTTTGATAAAACAAGGGCCTTCGTCGCGATAGTCAAGATCATCAAGCCTTTCAACCTGCACATCGACGCAATCCACACCGGCTTCGGCTCGAACCTGATCCGTGACAATTACTGAGGCCCCCATGTTCTTGAGTGCCTCTGACAGCTTGAATGTTCCTTTACTATCTCCGAGACCAATATTGTATGCTGTAATGTTCTTCCGAAAACTCGAATTGAACTTGAGCAAGTAGAAAGTCGATGGATCTGGTTCAAAGGATTGCACCGCGTTAAATATTTTAGCAAAGTAGAGGCTGTGATTGCCGATATTGGCGCCGATGTCTAAGGCCATGCCTGCACGAAAAACATCGCGCAAGGGTTCGAGAAAATTGAACAGTACGTCAAGCTCCTCTTGTTCAAAAACCCCGAAAACATGGATAAACCCACCGATATGTTCATTTGCGAAGACAGCCATCTTATGGCCTCTTACGCGCAGATGCTTGTCGGCTAGCCTATCAAGCCTGTGAAAGGACAGTCGGTCGACTACGTAGCTAAAGTTCCTGAGGGTAACGCGCTTCGCTAGCAGCTTTTTGTGAAGGCTCGGTTCAGCATTTGGCAAGGCGTGGGAATCGATATCCATTTGCTTCTCCAACTAATTGATGGTCGGGCCTATCTCCCTGCCCTGCTAACTTGCCTATACCTTGTAGAGACGGTTGTAGGACGATTCGGGTAAGTGAGTCCGCTGCAGATGGGGTGCGGAGCGGGCGTATTTAAAGAATCCAATAGATGTCCGTAACCGCACACCGTCTGCGCGCTGTCAAACGCCTCCATCGACATCAAAAACGATGTCTGATCGACAGATTGATGATAGATACCTAAGGATACTCGGAAAACATGCGTTTTCTCATCCGTCGCTGCCATATAGCCGTTAGATGAATGTTATTCGTACGACGTCAGAATAGCTTAGTGTCTACGGGAGCGCCGCGCACTTGCGCGACGCGGCATAAACTTGCGTGATATTGGCCGAAAACGTTGAACGTGGGAGTACTGGTCTGCCGCGTTCAAGCGCTGAGCCGTCAAAATGGACCATAGAGTGAAGGAAATCTGCCTCGATTGAACTCAGGAAGGATGTCGAAGGTTGAGGCAAATTGAAAGCTTGGTGTGTCCAGGCAGGCCGCCTAAACCGCGCGGACCGTGCGTCGGGATGCGCCGTGTGTTGCTGATCCAGCGCCGCCGGCTCACGTCGCATAGGCCCGCCAGGCGCATGAGACGAGCAACCGGTTTGCGCCCGACATGCATGCCTTCTCGCAGAGTTCGATATGGAGCAAGACAGCCCATACGTGCCGCGAAAGCTACGTGAATCGCACGGATGCGCGCGTGCCGCTCAGCCTCATCGCGCACGCCTCGGCGGCCTACGCCGTAGCCATCCATGAGAAGCCGTGGGCGGAGATGCGCGGCAGCCGGGCCCTCAGCGCAAGGGGCCATGAAGCCCATTCGCTCGCGAGAACTCGAAGGCGGTCGGGCACCGTTCCCGACTCCCGATGATGGGCCTGGAGAGGCCTGCATATCTACGCCGGATCGAGGCCGACACGGGCGGAATGTCGATAACTTTAGGCCGCTCCGATGAGCGGCGTTCTCGCCGCCGGTTCCCGTGCCTGGTATTGCTGCCCTGACGGCGCTTATTGCCGGAAGAGTGTTCGGAGAGCATCACGCACAGCCATGCCATGAACTGACGTGGATGCTCGGAACGTGACAGTCCTGGTTCGACGAGCATGTCCACGGCGCCGAGGAACTGCACCCGCGCACAGTCTGCGGACCAGGTACCGGCGGACGAAAGCGCGAAGTGACAATCGGCACGCGCAGCGCGGTCTCCAGGCGGTAGCACTGCGCGAGCAGGTTCTCGATGGTGCGACCGATCTCGTCGAACGCGCCAGATGTTGCGATGGGCTGTCGAACGCACACCTGCTGAGCGAACGGCCGCCTGCTGGCATCCAGTTGGCGCCGCCGGTATCACGCGCCCCGTGCGACAGGAGAAACTGTCTTCGGCCACTGTCGCGCACGCTTCAGATCGTCTTCGGCGCTGCCTCATTCGCGCGACAGATTCCGAAATGCTTCGTCGCCGACGGTCGGGCCGTACATGGCGACGGAGCGACTGCACGACGGCCACGAAGTGCCCGCACCAGCTTGACGGCGTCGCGTAGATCGGTATTGAGCGCGCCAAGGCTAGCGGGAATCGGGAGGGCGGGCATACCGTACGGTTGAACGTTAGTCGTTGATATAGCCCATAGCCACATGGCACGCCTCATAGACACGACGCATATGGCGGCGCGTTGGACTGCGGCGCTTGCACAGGCAATCGATATACGTCTTCGTCGTCCCGGACTTGCCAAGCTATTCGACATCGCCGGCGCCGAGCGCAAAGGCGACCACGACTGAGTGCTTGTACGTCCAGGCCTGCAGGGCGTCATCCATCCCGGCGAGTTCAGGGTCCGCCCACAATAACGGCGAGCACTGAAGCGCTGGCGTCGCGAGAAAAAGCCGCGCTCATGTAATAGGTGTCGGTTGCATGGCAAAGACGTGGATTGCAAAAGATTTACGGTCCCCAGCCTCATTAGTCAATCCGGGATGATAAATGAGGAATAGTAATTCCTAAAACGGTTTCAACAGCCGAACCGACGGGATTCCAGCGTCTAATCGAAACCAATTCTGCACATCCTTCAAGGTTAAACTCGATTGGATTGACTTAGATATAAGGGAGAAAATTCGGATCCCCGCGAAGGCCAGAAGTCCCCGCCCCGCCGGGTTGGTTCAGCCAAATAATCGTCCAAACAGATCCGTCACATTGGCAATGGCAGCGATTTAAGGGCTCGAACCCTTAAATCGCTGCGTAAAAATTGAATAACCGATACGATAGTTTTTGGCACGATAAGGGTCGGAGGGGAAAAAACATGCTCGTATCTTGTGAATTCGTCGGCACTCGCGGCACGCCGGCTGATGCTGCGGATCTCACTGAATTGGTGTCGGACAGATCCTGCCGAGCCCCGGTGTGTCGCCATTTCGGCGGTAGGCGCAGAGCCTGTTCGGGCAGTTAGCAAATAGGGGCCGTCGTTGTGACAAGAGAATTTCGTTCCTCGCCCCCTCGCGAGAAATTTCCTCCAGTCCCGCATCTCGCAGAATGATCGTGCTATTCACCTGTCAGACGAATAGGTGTCTACAAATCTGGAGCGAGAGTGGTACTATTTGCCCCGTCAAAAAACAGCAGGAACAATCTACAGAATGAGTTGCCAAGTGACACCTGGGTGACGTTCCCTCGCTACACAACCAGGCGCGTTTATTCCCGCGATACCAAGCCTTGCGCGTGTCGGTCCGCCGTCCGGTTGTATATCGGAATTGTTCACAAACTCCACGGCTGTTTGAGACGAAAATTACTTAGGCGGAAATCGTAACCTTTTTCGCTTTGAGCGCTAAACACGCTGGCAAAATAGTTAAATAAAATAGGAGTGCGAACTAAACCGGTATTTATCCGGTGCGGCACCTCCTGTTCGAGATTTCCGCCAATCCTTCTATTAGATTTTTTGCGTCGATGTTTTTCGACAGGGGCGATATTTGCCATGCTAAAACGACGTCAATTCCTTGGTGGTATGGCTGCTCTCGGTGGCAGCTACATTTTGAGCGCCTGCGGCGGAGGCTCCGAAGGCACTAGCGGCAGCGCATCAGGTGGCGCCGACGCGCAGGCAACGGCACACGCTGCCAGCGCCTCCGCGAGCGGTACAACGGTGCCTTCCGCTGCTTCGATTACAGACAGCACGGGTGCCGTGTGGACACTGGCGAACGGTTCGGTTTACGTGAACGGAGCAAAGGCAGGCAATACGTATAACGTTACCCTGCTGCTCTACTGCAACGGTGCCATCTATTGCGCCGGTACGGGCGGCCAGTACTACGGATGGAACGGTTCCACCTGGACCATGTGTAACGATCCGCGCATGGGTGGCACCTCCGCAGACGGCACGACGCTTCCCGCGTCGCCGTACATCATAGACAAGGTAGGTGGGGTGTGGACGCTCGTCAATGGCTCCATTCACATGAATGGCGCCCCTGTGGGCAACACCTATGGCGTGTCGCTCGTTCTCTGGTATGGCGGCAAGATCTGGGCTTGTGGCACAGGTGGCCAATTCTACGTCAACGCCGACCCACGAAATTTCGCGGCCCAATGGCTGGCCTGCAGTGATCCACGCATCGCGGTCGCGCCTGCAGCGGGTAACTTCTACGGGATGAACGGGCACTACGACTACACGTACACGCCTGCGCAACTCGTGTCGATCATGAAGGCAATGGGATGCACGACCTATCGCGTAGGTTGTACGAGCGACCCGAGTCAGCTCAATCCCGTGGTCAACATTGCAAAAGCGTTCCAGTCGGCCGGACTGTCACTTCTTGTGCTGATCGAAGGGGGTGTTTACGACTCCAGCGGCCATGTCTTTGCCAATGAGGTGCAGGCTTACCAGACCTGTTATGCGGGTGCCCATACGATCGCGACTGCCTTGGCGCCATATGGCGTAACCATGTATGAGTGCGGCAACGAATTGACGCGGCAAAACGCCACGGTGATGAACTTCTCGTACGCGGGCAGCCTGGCAATGGATTTCAACAATGCCAACTGGCCGGTCATGCGCGGCTCCATGCGTGGCATGATTGATGGCGTGAAATCGGTCCAGCCTTCGGCGAAATGTGGTGTCAATTTTTGCGTTGCGGACATTGGCGCGGCCGACGCGCTCTGGGAAGGTATGCAACCCGACGGCACTGGCGGCCATCAAAAACTGCGCTGGGACATTACGACCTGGCACAATTACGATGCATACGGCGACATTTTCAGCATCGGAACCGACGGTCAAGGTCCTACGTTTGACTTGCCGACGTACTGCAAGGCCCGATACGGTGTGCCTTTTATCATTTCCGAATGGAATACAGGCCCGAGCCAGGCCGAGACCTACCGAGCTAGTTACATTGCCTCGCAATTGGGTCAGTTCTATCAGGCAAGAAAGACGCACAACATTCAGTCGGTGATGTACTACGTACTGGATAGTGGGAACGACACCTACGGCATTATGGTGAACGGTACTCCGATCAGCGCACCTTACAGCGCATTCACGAGCTTCACCTCCAGCCACCCCGACAACTAGGCATGTGAGCGTCCGTACTTCCAGACTGACATGGTCTGCCTCCTCCTCCGCGAGCAGACCAGATCGCCCGGTCAAGAGCAAGAGTCGGAAGTCAGGTTGAACGGACCTGGCTCGGCGAAGCTGTACGCCCTACGGATGACCTCGTCGTGACGACGCGCAGCCGCAATGCATACGGTTAGGCGGGAGAGAGTGCTCGTTTTTGGTCCCCTTTTTCACCGCCTCCTTTCGAAACCCGCGATCTTGCGCTCCATTGGCTGTTTCGCAGCACGATGCCGGTTGGCACGATGCATTGCACTCGGTCTCGGTGGCAGGTACGGGCGAGGTTGCCGCCGAGCTGCCGTAATGTGCGCCCACCGAACTCACATGGGGAGTACATGAGGGTTAATCGTTCGTCGAGCCCCCCAAGGTGAAAGAAAGAAACGCCTACTTCTTCATCACCATCATCTGGTCGAAATTCACTGGGCAATCGGCGTTTGCTGGGCTGCCTTTCATTGCAACGACGAGACGGTCGTCACGCAGGTCAGCTTCCCAATTCATCTCTGAAGGTGATAGCACGATTGGACGTTGCTCGCACATTGTGCGTACCGAAGCCACTGCGTTTTTGTAGTGAATCTGCTTCAGGATGATATACCCGGCAACGCTACCCGCGGCGAAAACCGAGTTCGCGATACCAAAAGCAACAACTATGTGAAATAGTCTCCGATTCGCTGAGAATCCCGCGATAACCAAAAATGGAACTGCATAAAACATTGGGACGTAGCGGGCCCACCACGATTGGGGATGCGTCAAAACAATCACCAGCGTTGCGAGCAGATATATCCTTACAACATCGGCGTCTTTTCTTCTCCAGAAGAATGAAGCTAGGGATGCAATAAGCATAATCCCAAAGAACGGACCGAACCCGGCGAAACGCGTGTCAGCCGTATGCAGTGCCACGAACGCATCGAGTATATGTGCGGGTGACGGCACAAAAGTCGGTTCCGCATTTGTGCATGAGCTGCAATTCATGGGCACCGAAAAATATGACAGGAAAAGCCTGTGCAGCGGGTTCATTGCAAGAAAGTGCGCTGACGCCTTTCCTCCCAATACATCGACCTTATCCTTCCCAAGGACGGGGTAGAAAATGTGCTTGCCGGCCACGACGTTCTCTACGTATGGCGAATAGCCGATGACTGCCACGGCGACGAAAGACCAGATCGCCAATTGTCCAATCAAACCCTTGTATTTCCGAAAGAAGTCTCTTCTTTCTCCACCCAGGAATGCCGCAGTGAAAAATACTAAAACGGAGATGGCTGCGAAAACTGGTCCTGTCAGCTTCGACCCTATCAGAAGCACGAGCGCGATTCCAAGTTGAACTCTGGAGTACGGCCTGCTCTTTAGCGCAAAGAGCAGATTGACAGAAAAGATAGTCCAGCAGTAGTAATGGGCCGCGTCGACATAAAACGTAGTCAACTGCCCGAACGCTACGGGATTGTAAACACAGGTGGCCGACGCAATCAGCGCGGCTCTGGCAGATATCCCCGCTGACTGGAACAATCGCATCAGAGCAAGGGCTGCAGGAACGCTAAGCAACAGCGTAAATGACTTTCCACTGTTGAAGTGCGAAGTCAGAACCTTGGCCGTGTACGCAAAGTACTCGAACGCTTTTGGATAGTGTGCCGCCCAGAACACACCGCCAGGTGCGTGCGAACTGGTAACGCCGTTCAGACTGTTGTCCAGTATGAGGGGTGTCGCGACGTGGTAATTCAAGCCGTCGTAGCTGAATTCCCGCAGATAACCAAAGCCAAACAGTACCACCGTGATAAATAGTATCGTGACGATTGTGGTGCGCCATTGAGCATGGGACACATAGCCATAAATGACTATGCATACAACAATGGCAAATGCGGAGATTCCTGCCAGCACGCCACCACTGATGCCGAAGTTGTATAGGATTGCTGCATATAGTGACGACGCGAACACAAAGACAACGATCTGGTCGCACAATTGAGCCCAGTTCAAACGCTCGAAGGCGCCTTTTATCGCCGTGGACATATGTGTCGAGTTCACACGCTGGATGGTGTCTTTCGTCGTCGTAGACATAGGGGGCCTTCTCCGGTTGATGGAAACCCTCATTGTTCGACGCATGACCCGCTCAGTGCATAGGTAACGAATCAGTGCTGCAACGCATCCTCAACACGCCGCAACGCACGGCCGAGGGTTGAGATGAACATGAAGCGGAAGAGGATCGAAAGCGGTATCGAACAGTGCCGATTATGGGGATTTATGCGGCGCTGCACAAGCTCTCACCTTCCCATTCGGCGCGGCTCTTTTCGCACTGCTTGGGCCGATCGCACAATACAGGAATCGTATGAGGAAAACCTTCAACGCCGATTAGAACTTCAGACATTGCAAGGTGTTCCGCGATATCGGCCAATATCACCCCATTTCAAGCCGCCATTGTACGAGTCCGAGTCTGCAAGGGCTATGCTCGGTTCCACCACCAACAATCCCTGCTGGGCAGTGGATCTGTGGGTGGCGAGCGGTGGTGGCCAGCGATTGGCCCAACGTCGGTGCACACATCTGCCTGTTAATCACGTCGACAGGGCAGTGTGATCGAGCAAAGGTGGAGCGCATGGAGTTCAAGATCTTCATGCGCGGATCACGCGTCCATCCTTCATCGCGGTAAGGCGCGTTTCATGCGGCGTTGCACTTCGCACATGTGAAAATTCATTTGCATCGGTAGATGTTCCTGACTGGCTGAGTTAGCGTGCTGCGCTCGCCAGACTTCTTTACAACGCCATGAAACGTTGAGCATCCACCTAAGGCGACTACGGAGACGCAAGTTGCAGGAAGCGACCCGTTACGCTGGACTGTGTCTGATGCCACGGGTGAATGCAAAAATCTGCATTTGCTCTCGCATTCGGCGGTTGATCGACATTTCATGTCCATGGAGGTCACCATGGCTGCTATTCCTCTTTGTGTTGATCTGGACGGCACACTGACGCACAGCGACCTTCTCATCGAGTCGTTCCTGGCCCTGGTCAAGAGAAATCCGCTTTATTTGCTGTATTGTTTCGCATGGTTGATGCGCGGCAAGGGGTATCTCAAAGCGCAGATAGCTGCACGCGTCGCAATCGACGTATCACTGCTCCCATACAACGCGCGCCTGATCGACTTCCTTAAAAAGGAGCGCTTAAGCGGCCGTGATCTCTATCTCTGCACCGCAGGGGATCAAAGATTTGCCCAACAGATAGCGGCTCATTTCGGCTTCTTCAAAGGCGTGATGGCGAGCAACGAGTCGCGCAATCTCTCTGGCGCAAACAAGGCCATGGCCTTGACGGCGGAGTTTGGCGTACAGGGTTTCGACTATTGCGGCAACGCTCGCGCCGATGTGCCTGTATGGAAGCAGGCGCGCACAGCGATCGTCGTCGGAGGAAAAAGCATTCAGGCGGCGGCGCAGAAGGCGAATCAGACCACGGTCATCTTCGAGAGCAAACGGTCTTTTTTTAGGCTCGCCATCAAAGAGATGCGCGTCTATCAATGGGTGAAAAATCTGTTGATCTTTGTGCCGCTGCTTGCGTCGCATCGCTTCACCAATGTCGACGCACTGATGGCTGGCGGAATTGCATTTTTTTCATTCTGTTTCTGTGCCTCGTCGGTATACCTTTTGAATGACATGCTCGATCTCGATGTGGACAGGCGCCATAGTCGAAAGTGCAAACGTCCGTTTGCCTCCGGAGAGTTGCCGCTTGCTGCCGGCATTGGCATGATGTTCATACTGTTAATGGCATCGGCAAGCCTAGCCATTTTTCTGCCATGGTCCTTTCAGCTCGTGCTAGCGTGTTATGTCGCGATGACACTCGCTTATTCCTTTCGCCTGAAGGGGGTAATGCTGGTGGACGTTTTCATGCTGGCCGCGCTTTATACCACCCGTATTGTGGCTGGCGGGGCGGCCGTCAATGTTGTGCTGTCAGACTGGTTAATCATGTTCTCGGTAATGATCTTTCTCAGTCTGGCCATGGTCAAGCGTTATACGGAACTCGACAAAATGCAGCGGGAGGGTAAGGACTCTGCGGCGGGCCGAGGTTATCTCACGGGGGACATGAGCATCGTGCGCTCGTTCGGAACCGCAGCGGGCTATGTCGCGGTGCTTGTTCTTGCGCTTTACATGAATTCTGCCGCCGTCACGGTGTTGTATCGTCATCCCCACAGGCTTTGGATTCTCTTTTGTCTGCTCCTGTACTGGATCAGCCGCGTCTGGATGGTCGCGTTCCGCGGTCAGATGCATGACGATCCGATCGTCTATGCCATCAAAAACCGTTCGAGCCTAATGATCATCATGCTTTGCGTAGCGACAGTTCTTTTTGCGATTTAGACAAAACGCGAATCCCTGCTCAAGTCGGTTGACGGACTTGCAGCGCAGTTCGCCGTTTTTCGTCAGGGCGATCGCAACGTCTGGCTATTCATGGCAGACTGGTTCCCATCGTTCTTGTCTTTGTGCGGCCCCTCAGCGCTTCCGACAAGCCAACGCTCCCTGTGAGGATATTGACCCGGAGGATAAGTGAGTATTTTGAGTTTTGGTCTGATATTGACTGGCGTCTTGCTGAACGCGATGGCGCAACTGTGGCTGAAGGCCGGAACAAATGCGCTTGGAGCGATCAGCTTCAGTCGCGATGCAGGAATCTCGACCATCTTTAGAGTGGGATTCGAGCCTCACATCATGGGGGGGCTGGGATGCTACGTACTGAGTGTCGCGATCTGGATCGTGGCCTTGTCGAAGGTACCTGTGAGCGTGGCATATCCGATGCTCTCCATCGGATACGTGGTCAACGCATTAGCCGCCTGGTACTTTTTTGGTGAGTTTCTTTCTGCTCAAAAATTAGTGGGCATTGCCGTCATTATCGCCGGCGTATACCTGGTCGCCAAATCGTAGAATACGGCAATGGAGCGATACTATGCGGATACTTATCACTGGCGCGGCAGGCTTTCTCGGGAGTGAGTGCGTCGAGCTGTTCAAAGAGCGTGGTCATGAGGTGACCACTGCTGACAAAACCGGATCGGTCGACTTGCGCGGCGACCTTGCCGATCAGAAGTTTGTGGATTCCCTTCCAGACTGTGATGTTGTGGTCAATTGCGCAGCTGTTCAGTACGTCAGCAAGGGCATTCCGACCATCTTCAGAAAGTCATTTTTCGAACGGAACAACGTACTCGCGGCAAAGAACCTCTGCGGACGCTATCGACAACAGACGACCCATTTCATTCATGTGGGTACGAGCATGATGTACCGGCAAACCGGGCAGGAACGGTACGACATACATAGCAAGATGGCTGGAGAGGGCGTGTACAGCCGCTCGAAGATGGCTGCTCAAGCGTTCGTGGACACCATCCCCGGCGCAGCGACCATTATTCCCTGCATCATCGGCGGCCAAGGCCGAGAGGGGCTGTTCCGAGGCTTTGTCAAGATGATGACGAAACTCGGCATCGTCGCTTTTCCCGGGCACGGGAAACATAAGATCCACATGGTGCATGTGGTCGACGTGGCGAGCCTGATCTACCGTGTTGCCGAAACCCGCGCCAGCGGACTCTTCAATGCCGCAGATCCGGATCCGCTGTCGATCCGGGAATGGATTGATGAAATCGCAGCAGAACTCGGTGTGCGACGTGTGCGAAAGATTTCTATTCCTCTGCTTCCGGTAATGTTCCTTTCGTGGGCCTCAGGGTATCGGGTGCTCGCGCGCGAGCAGTTGCTCATGCTCAAACTCCAGCACGTGCTATCCATCGACGAATCTTTGGCGATCGGCTGGCGGCCCCGGTTTTCCAATGCGCGAATTGCAAGAGACATCGCGGTTCATATCAATCGCGGCGCTGCATTGCAGACCGCAAGAAAGCGCGAAGCATAATCGGGTTTGAATGTTGGGATGAGCGACCACCGCCGCTTTTTGTCGGCGACGATCAATGCCGCATGCGATCATCCGGAACATAACGCCGGGTTGACCGCGGCGCAAGATTTGTCCGCGTTCGCGTCAGGAAACTTCGCGAGCCAGCGCCGATCTCCGGAGAGGGCATTCGGGGCGGATTCGTAATCGGCGGAGAGTTCAAGAGACGCTATGACCAGATATAACAGACGACTTGTACTTCAGATGTTGGCGGCGCTCGGTTGGACAACGCTAAGACCGCTATGGCCGCCGATCGCCGCGGCTTCGACGCAAAACGGTTCCCCGTCGCAGAGCTTAGGACGACGGATTACCGACTTGATCGGGTCCAACGGCTGGCCCGGCTCCGCCCATGATGTCGCAATGTGGAAGGAAATGGGTATTAGCTGGGCACGCGGACCCGTAGGTCCGGGGCAAGCCCATAGTGCTTCGGACCCGATGCGGGTCGACAAGACGGGGAACAATAACGAAAGTGATCTGCCGCCCATCATCATCCAGGACAACCGCAACGGAATCAAAACGTTGTTGATGCTTGCCTACACGCCCCTGTGGAACGCGAGCGTGCCCCGCGATTCAAAATCGGCACCCGTGGATGTGAAGGCGTGGGAGCGCTACGTGGAAGCGGTGGTCCGGAAATATCGCGCCCCGCCTTACAACCTGCGCTTTTTCCAGATATGGAACGAGGCGGCCGGAAAGCTTTCGGGCGGTTCGCCACAGGCATCGTTCTGGCACGGTGCGGCTCGACCTGGCGTCGGGGACGACCTGGATGCGCCATATGAACGGGCGATGCAGGACTACGTGGAGAAGATCCACATTCCGGCCGCGCGGATCATTCGCCGCTATGGCGCATACGTCGTCTACGGCGGATGGCCGGACCAAGGGGGACTCGAAACCCTTAGCCAGTGGCTCGAGTACAGAAGTCCACGGTACAACCAGCGGATGCTCGACTGCGTTGACTATCTGGACACGCATTACCTTCCGGTCAAAGACTTGGATTACCTTTACGCGCGCTATGTAAAGCAAGGTCCCGCTCGTGGATTATGGCAAACAGAGATAGGCGACAGATATATGATGGACGATCACTATCTGCCGCGCTATTTCTTCGATCTCGCCGTGTGGGCGCTCGATCGAAACTGGGACGATGCCAACAAGTACGTATCGATGGTTTACCACTGGGACGGATACGAACCGTTTCGTCTGACGCACCGAGGTCCCCCCGCCAGAACGTACAACGTTTCGGGGCGGAGTCTCATCGTGCTGAACCAGACAGTCGGCGGCGTGCTGTCGCGCCTTCCACAGAAACTGCAGTTCGGTCCTGATGCATCCGGCAGCGCGCTGTACTCGGACAAGCAAATCGTGATGCAGGTGCGTGCACTACCGGGCTGGCGCACGGTCGATGCGACCAAACTGACTCCACCTTCTTCAGGCCGCGCCAAAGTCCAGTTCATCGACGCGCAGTCAGGTTCAGTGTCTTCGGCGACGGACACCGAGTTGAAGTGGAACGATCAGGCTTTGCGGATACGTTTCAATGTACCCGGTCGTGTCAATGGTCATGGCGGAGAAGGACCGGCAGAACATCTCGCGTATATCGTTGTAGATCCAGAGTAAGCCGACGACGGCTGCGAGCCGACAATCATGCAGGGGGCGCTGTTGCCGGAGTGTGGATACCGTGAAATCGGGCGCAATGTAACGGATTCAATCTGTCCGTCTGGGTCGACCCCCGCGAAAACCGGACACGAGGTAACGCTTAAACTATGAGGTAGTCTTACGCCTATGTTTAAGCTTGGTTCTAATGTGGAAGCCATTGAAGTTCTGACCCATCCCGAACAGCGCCGTCGGCGCTCAGCCGAGGAGAAGCTCGCGATAGTGCGCGAGACTTCGACCCCGGAGCCACCGTCTCTGGAGTCGCCCGTCGTCACCAGGCGAACGCGAACTAGATGTTCGCGTCGCGCAAGCTGTATCAGGACGGGAGCCTGTCCGCAGTCAGCGCCGGCGAACAGGTGAGGTGGTACCGGCATCCTGCCTGGCCGAAGCGATGAAGCAGATTCGTGAACTCCAGCGGCTGCCGGGCAAGAAGACAACGGAAGTGGAAATCCTCCGCGAAGCAGTGGAGTACGGTCGGGGCAGAAAATTGATTGCGCACTCACCATTGCTGTCGGGGGACGACCGATGAAGACGGTTTGCGAAGTCCTGGGTGTGTCGCGCTCGAATCTCGCAGTCAAATCGAAACGACAGGCCGGATGGGGGTCGACCGGTGCAAGACGCCCGCCCTGAACGACATGCCGCTCGTTGCGGAACTTCAGGGGCTGGTTACTTGCCTACGTATGGCTACCGGCGTGCATGGGCGCTGCTGCGGCGAAACCGGGACGCGCAGGTTCAACCCCGCGTTAATGCAAAACGGGTTTATCGGGTCATGCGTACCCACGGCCTGCTGCTCGAGCGCCGCCCTCGCCATCCGGAATCCTCGCGCCGGCACGACGGCAAGGTTGCGGTGGAGCAAAGCAACGCCCGCTGGCGCTCGGATGGGTTTGAATTCCGTTGCGACGATGGCGCCCCGCTGCGCGTTAACTTCGCGCTGGACTGCTGCGACCGGGAGGCCATGATCTGGGCTGCCACGACGGGAGGCTACAAAGGCGACATGATGCGCGATGTCATGCTTCAGGCCGTCGAGAGCCGCTTCGGTGGCGCGCTGAAGGCCGACAATGAAATCGAGTGGCTAAGCGACAACGGTTCCTGCTACATTGCCGACGAGACGCTGACGTTCTCGCAGAAAATTGGTTTGAAGCCTGTCACGACACCCGTCCGGAGTCCGCAGAGCAACGGGATGGCCCAGAGCTTTGTGAAAACGATGAAAAGAGACCAGGTTTTTTGGATGCCCAAGCCGGACGTGAGAACGGCGTTGCAGAACCTGGTCATCGCGCTTGACCACTACGACGAATCGCATCCGCACAGCGCCCTGAAATACCGCTCACCACGCGAGTTTCGCCAGCGAGTAAATTCACCAACCCAAGCGTGACCGCGTGTCCGGTTACGCAGGGGCAAGTCCACCGTCCGACCGTCACCGGATATTCAAAATTGTCATGTCAACGTCTGTTCTAGGCTCACTCGTGTTGGTGTCCATTAATAGCGCCAGCGGTGGTCAATAACTTTGAGAGTGGACGAAGAGTGGGCAGTGTACGGTTCAGCGTCGCACGGCTACAGGCGACCTGAAATGCGGAAAACGCTTCAGGAAACAGCGCTCCAAATCTACCGTCACGCAATTCGACGCGAGTCTACAGCGAATAGTACGCACCTTTCATGGACCAACGCATCTGTCGTCACTTCGATAGGCGACGATTGACCAGGTGATTCATTCGACGCCGACGCCGACGCTACGCGGCGTCCCTCCATGCGGGCGCGCAGATAGTCGACAAGATCCCACTGGTTGTTTTCCAGGATGAGTGCAAGCGGATATCAGCGCGATCGGCGGCATTCGGGCAAGTGTGGCAACCGAACGTGAACGATCGCGCAGCTATCTCAAGGGAGGCGTTCAGCGTGCCAGGGAGACCGCGGCTTGGACAGCGCGGCCAATCCATAGCCGAGCAGCAGCAACGCCTTGCGCTTGCCAAGCCAGTCAGACGTCAATTGGTCGCGGAAGACGTCGACTACCAGGAGTCTAGACTATTCAGTGAATCCCAGTAAAAGGCGCAATTCAATTACGACCTGCTTCAAGGGCCAGTTACGTTTTGTATCAATTCGGCGCTCATCTCTTGCGCATTTACTGGAGCATTAATCGAAGGACTTAGCACTGAATGGCAAGCCGATCCGAGAGCCACCGGACGTGTCGCCTCCAAAGTCTCGATGCGTGGATATCGGATCGAGTGCCGTGACAAGGAAAGCAAAAACCCCGGTTGATCGTGCTCACCAGAGGCATCGACCACTTCATCGTCCACCACGGGAAGGCATGCCGCCTAAAATGGGGGTCGAAGAACGCGCCGTCTGGTCCAACATTGCGCATCTTGCCCCGATAAAGTACGATTTGGCGCCATCACCGGAGAGATTGGAAAATTCTTTGCTTTCTGGGCACTATGTACGCGTTAACCCTTTAGGTCATACGCAATCGCGGTTATTATTTACCCGCATCAAGACCGCATAGAGGATTTACCGATGCGGTCCCACGCTGCGGCCCACCGCGTCACTTGATGCGAAAACGCTCCACGGCATGAGGTTTACAGCCAGGTCCTTCTGTCGCCTCAGGCGTCGTCATGACCTGCGCCCTAATGTGCCCGACAAAGTTGGCGCCGCTTGCTCATGAGCCAATAAGGCTCGTCGCACCTGCTTGCCTCCAGTGAAATCGAGCCTTCGAATTTGGTCAAGATTAGTAACTTTCATGTAGTTAGGTAAGCTAATTAAATCAAAGATTTAGTGTTTCTGGATTCGATCATTCACAGATCGAGGATGCAGGCTTTTTATCTTTTTCTCGAGATCTTCTCGACACCGGAATCTATTCGTGATGATGAAACGACGTCAATTCCTTGGATGCCTGACGGCTTTGGGAGGCAGTCATATTTTGAGCGCTTGCGGGGGTAGCTCGCAGGACGGCAACACAAACACAGCAAGCGCGACCGCGGCCAAGGCCACGTCCACGGCGAAAGTCACGGCGCCGGTGCCATCTACTTCGGCCAATGGCACCACGTTACCTGGCGCTGGTTCCATCACGGATAGCACAGGCGCTGTCTGGACGCTGACCAACGGTGTTGTCTACAGGAATGGCTCGACAGTCGGTGACACGTATAACGTTTCTCTCGTGCTTTGGTACGGCGGCAAGATCTGGGTCTCCGGCACGAACGGCCAGTTTTACGTGAACGTAGACGTACGAAACGTCGCGGGTCAATGGCTGCCTTGTACTGATCCGCGTAATGCCGCAGCCGCAACTGCCGGCAACTTCTATGGCGTGAACGGGCATTGGGACTATACGTACACGCCTGCGCAGCTCGTTTCGATTCTGAAGGGAATGGGATGCACCACCTATCGCGTCGGCTGCACGGGCGACGCGAATCAGATCAGCACTGTCGTCAAAATCGCGCAAGCCTTCCAGTCCGCCGGACTGACGCTTTTCGTACTGATCGAACAAGGCGTCTACGATAGCAGCGGCAATGTTTACGGGAACGAAACCGCAGCCTACTCCGCGAGCTTCTCGATTGCTCAGTCGATTGCTAGGGCGTTGTCACCGTATGGCGTCACGATGTACGAGTGCGGTAACGAATTGACCCGCCAGAACGCGACCGTGATGAACTTCTCCTACGCAGGCGCGCTGGCCATGGATTTCAACAACACGAACTGGCCGGTCATGCGCGGTGCGATGCGCGGCATGATGGACGGTGTGAAATCGGTTCAGTCGTCTGCGAAGTGCGCGATCAACTTCTCCGTGGCCGACATTGGCGCGGCTGACGCCTTGTGGGAAGGGATGCAACCGGACGGCACCAGCGGCCATCAACCGCTGCGCTGGGACATCACGACGTGGCACAACTACGACGCCTACGGCGACATCTTCGATATCGGCACCGATGGCAATGGTCCCGGCTTCGACCTGCCGACCTATTGCAAGGCTCGATATGGCGCGCCGTTCATGATCACGGAATGGAACACGGGTCCGGATCAGACCGAGGCCTTCCGCGCCAATTACGTCACCACGCAACTCGGCGAGTTCTATCAGGCCCGCAAGACGCACAACATTCAGTCCGTGATGTACTACGTTCTGGATAGCGGCAACGACACTTACGGCATCATGATCAACGGCTCCCCGATCAATCCGACGTATAGCGCGTTCACGAGCTTCACGTCGAGCAATCCGGATAACTGAACGCCCCAGTAGTCTACCGATCCGGCTCGCCTGCCGCTCGGTGGCAAGGCGGCCGGCGTCGATGCTTTTGACGACGGCGCCACGATGTCAAGCAGCGGACCTGCTTCGGGCGTGATCTCACGAAGGGGGCGCGCGGCTTATTATTCAGTCCGTCGAGGTTGGAGTAATTGAAGCGATCGACAATGTGGCGCCCGCGCTTGTCTATTCCTGGCGAGCGCTTTTCCTGAAGTTGAACGACAAAGCGGCCGTGCACAAGCTCCATTGGAGAGCCTGCACGGACTGCCCTGCATGTCTTCTCTACAAGCGCGTGATGACGCGAGAGTTGGTGCGTCCTCGCGCTTGGTGTCAGCCGCAGTGCGGCAAGTTTCGGCCGTTCGACGTCGATGCGTAGTTCGACGACAATCAAGCGTCCTTAGCCGATCCTGGTGCACGAATAACCCGACGACCGATTGCAGCGGTGGCGAGACATTGGCCAATGCTACCAGGAGCAAGGCGCGCCAATGAAGAATCCGCTCATCGCAGTGGCCCCACTCAATGCAATGATGAGCACCGCCGGCACATCTGCTTTACAAAGAACGCGCAGTGGCGCTACGCGAGCGGCGCGCCGCGTCGCTCGCGTAGCTGCCCTGCGATTCGAACACCGCTCGACGGACTCGCATGGCCGCACCCATCATGCCCAGTGCGCGGGCACCCAGACACGCCCGACCCAGTGGCCGGGCACCCACACGAGCGCGCGCGGCGCCGGCGCCACATATACGACGCGAGGTGCGACGTACACAGCTTGCGGTGCGGGCGGCGGTGCATAGACTACCGGCGGCGTGACCACAACCGGCTTCGGCGGAACATAGGCGACTGGCGGCGCTACCACAACCGGCGGCGGAACATACGCGACCGGCTGCGTCACCACAACTGGCGGCGGTGCAACATAAGCAACCGGCGGCGCCACGACCACCGGCTTCGGCGCCACGACAACCGTCGTATCACCGGTCGCGACGACACCGCTCGTCCCCACCGTCCCGCTCGTCGTCACCGTGTTGCTGTGGGTGCCGGTCACGCTGGTCGAAGTCGTGACGACGCCCGGCGCGACACGCGTAGCCGTGCCGGCGTGATTGACACTCCCGCCATCCGGGCCCGTCACCGTGCCCGAGCGTGCGCAGGTCGAGCCGGCGCAACTGGTCGAAGCGGAATGATCGACCGTGTTGCCGTTCGAGCCCGTGATCGACCCCGACGACGAATACTGGCCCGGCGCGGTCTTCGTCACATCGCCGGAGGTGGTGGCCGTCTTGCCGTCGGGCCCGGTCAGCGTGCCGGTGTGCGAGCAGTTGCCGCCGGCGCAACTGGTGTCGCCCGCGTGCTGCACGGAGTTGCCGTAGCGACCGGTCGCGGTGCCCGAATTCGAGAACTGGCCCGGCGCATTGCGCGTCACCGTGCCGGCGTTGCTCGCAAAGCCGCCATACGGGCCGGCGACGCCGCCCGCATGCGAACAGCTGCTGCCGCCGCACGAGCCGTACCGCGCGCCGTTGTAAGTGCCGTGCGACGTGTACGCCGTGCCATGCTGAGTCCACGCGAACGCCGAGGCGCTGCCGAGCGCGAGCACGGCGACGGTTGCGCTGAGAACGAGCTTGCGCAGCGCGCCGCGCGTCGATGAAAGAGTTGCCGATGACGCAACCCAGGCGGCGCTGGCCGGGGCGATGAACGAACGATGTTTCACGGTATGTCCTTGCTGGGTTCGGGCCACTCGTGTCACTGCTGCGTGGCGACAAACGGACTATAGAAGGACGTACCGGTTAAATCAGCAACGAAGATATGTCACCTTGTTTCGTGCCGGCAGAGGTCCGCCGTACAAGGGTTTGCGGGCGATTTTCGGCGGCCGTGACATATCTCGACATAGATTGTCGAGGGCAGCAACGGTGCCCCGCACCGGACGCCTTACGTGCTCCACGCATGGCCGCATGCGCATGCAAACGGAGACACGAGCGCAAGCGCAGTTGCTCAGAACGGTCCGCGGCTCGCAAGGTGCGCGTATTCGGTCTTGAGCGTGGCGATGCGTCGCCGGTAGGCGGCGAGCAGGCACGACTCGTCGCGGCCGCAGGCTTGCCTCGACTTCAGCCACGCCTGCTGTGCGTCCTGCATGTCGCCACGCGTGCCCGTCGCGATCAGACCCGTTAGCATCTGAAAGCGCACGGCCATCTCGACATCCACGGTAACGGAAGGGGCCTTTTGTTTTGTGGGCGCCTCCGTCCGCCGGCTCGATGACGGAGAGCAAGATGGATCAGGCAAGCCCGCAGTGCATGGATGACGACTCAAGCCAGGCTCGGTATCAGCAGGACGAGCCGCTGCCGAAAGTAGTGCTGCATTTCCCCGTGATGCAAGGCGCGACGCTAACCTGGCGTGTCGAAGCCGACAGTACGCTGGCGGTTCAGGGCGCGCGCGTCTGGCTCACACGCGTCAGTTGACCTTAGGATCACTGGCTCGCGCCCGGCGCAGAGTTCCGGCTGCAACGCGGCGAGCGCGTATGGATCAGCACCGACGGCGAACAGGGCGCGCGCGTGTCGTTGAGCAGCGCACTGCCAGCGCGGCGCGGGATGATCGGACGCTGGCTGGGACCGCTCGCATGGCTGAGCATTGGGGCGCCCATCACGCGTTAGCGCAGCGAGCGATCTAGCGTGTTCGTTGCAGGCATCGGAAACGAGAGCCGGCACCCTGCAATCAGGGGTGCTCCGGATTCGTAATTCGGACTCCGATCGACTCGCTCACTGCCCCGCAGGCGTGATCTGCACCGCCGCTGCCGACACGAACACCGCATGAATCGTATCGCCCACCTTGACGTCCTTCAGATCGACATCAGGACCGGCTTCGAGCGTTTGCGTCTGATAAGCGCCGCGCAACGTGACGAGCCGCTTCTTGTGATCGATCTTCTCCACGGTGGCAAGCACTTCAGTCTGGCGCGTCGACTCGAAGCCGCCTGAGGCGGGCGTATACACCTGCTTGTCGACACGCTTGCGAATCCCATTGTCCGCGCCGCTCACCTTCTCGGCTTTCGTGAGCAGCGCGTTCTTGTAGAGCACGTCAACCCGGTCGCCCACTTTCAGCAGATCGAACCCGTCGACCTGTTGCCCCACCAGCACGACCACCGTGTTGCCGCCCGCTCCCTTCAGCATGAGCGCGCGGGCGCCCGCATCGATTCCGGTGATCTCCGCCTTCATGTGCACCGGCTGCACGGCGCTGAGCATGCCCTGCGCGGTACTCGCCATCTCGTCTTGCGCCCACCCCGGCTGAACTGCGGCCAGCGCCGCGACCATCGCCACGGCATGCATCGTCGGTGCCATCATTTGCGCTCTCCTTGAGAAAGTGTTCGACGCCAGCCATGCTGGCCTCGACAGGACAACCTTCTTCAAACGTATCGCGCGAACGATTCTACGCGCCCGACGGCACGCAGCGACTCCACTCCAGCGACCCCTATGCGGCAACCACGCGGCACCAAACGAAACAGCCCCATCGCACGAGCGCCGGGGCTGTTCAAGAGGCATGGCAAAACGGAAGCGCCGGCGACGGCGCCTCACGCTAAACCATCACACGCGCTCGATGGCGATCGCGATGCCCTGGCCGACGCCGATACACATCGTGCACAACGCAAAACGGCCTTGCGTGCGATGCAGTTGATACATCGCGGTCGTCACCAGACGCGCACCGCTCATACCGAGCGGATGGCCCAGCGCGATCGCGCCGCCGTTCGGATTCACGCGAGCGTCGTCGTCGGCGACGCCGAGCGCGCGCAGCACCGCGATACCTTGCGAAGCGAACGCCTCGTTCAGCTCGATCACGTCGAACTGGTCGATGGTCATGTTCAGGCGCGCCAGCAGCTTTTGCGTGGCGGGCGCCGGGCCGATGCCCATCACGCGCGGCGCGACGCCGGCCGTGGCGATGCCCAGCACGCGCGCGCGCGGCGTGAGGCCGAAGCGCTTCGCGGTGTCTTCATTGGCGAGCAGGAGAGCCGCCGCGCCGTCGTTTACGCCCGACGCGTTGCCCGCCGTCACCGTGCCGTCCGGACGCACCACGCCCTTGAGCTTGGCGAGCGTTTCGAGGCTGGTCTCACGCGGATGCTCGTCTTGCGACACCGTGATCGGATCGCCCTTCTTCTGCGCGATCGTCACGCCGACGATTTCCTGCGCCAGCGTGCCGTCGCGTTGCGCGCGAGCCGCCTTCTGCTGGCTGCGCAGCGCGAACGCGTCCTGGTCGGCGCGGCTGATGTTGTAGTCCGTCGCGACGTTTTCGCCGGTCTCGGGCATCGAGTCGACGCCGTACAGCTTTTTCATCAGCGGGTTGACGAAGCGCCAGCCGATCGTTGTGTCGTAAATGTCGGCCTGGCGCGAAAACGCGCTGGTTGCCTTGCTCATCACGAACGGCGCGCGGCTCATGCTTTCGACGCCGCCCGCCACCATCAGCGCGGCCTCGCCCGACTTGATGGCGCGCGCGGCGATGCCGACCGCGTCCATGCCCGAGCCGCACAGACGGTTCACCGTCGAGCCCGGCACGCCTTGCGGCAGACCCGCGAGCAGCAGCGACATGCGCGCGACATTGCGGTTGTCTTCACCGGCCTGGTTCGCGCAGCCGTAGATCACATCGTCGATCGCGTCCCAGTCGACGCTCTTGTTGCGCTCCATCAGCGCCTTGAGCGGCACCGCGCCCAAATCGTCGGCGCGCACCGACGACAGCGAACCCGCATAGCGGCCAATGGGGGTGCGAATCGCGTCGCACAGGAATGCTTCGGTCATGTGATGTCTCCAGTTGATGTGCTGCGTGCGCTGCGCCGTGGCCGGCTCGCCGCTCTGGCGCCGGCGCGGGACGCGATGCGCAAAAGCATCGGCCCGGCGGGCGAGGGGAAAGCGACGGCACGGCAGCCCTCACGTCAGAGCAGCTTAGCGCAGGATCGGGAACGACGACCTCGAAATCGTCATTTGTTCTATACACGAACATAAGGTCATATATCGAACAACCAGGCTCGATGATAGGCGCGTGCGCGAAACCATGTCAAGCGCGGCCCGGCCTGCACCAGGGAATACGTGCGGGCCGTGGGGGTGGTGCAAACCGTCGGACGAATCGGAAGCCCGCGCTGCGGCGAGCGGGCGGCCCGGGGGCGGCGGACCGTGTGAGTGCCGCCGCGCCGGGGTGCCGACGTGGCGACGTGCCGGGCCGCCGGCAAGCCCTCGTCGGGACACCGGCACCAGCGTTGCCCCGGTAGCGCGTCAGCGAATCTCGATCCCCTCATCCGCGATATACGCGCGAATCACATCCGCGAAACTCCGCTCGCCGCTCAGACCCAGCTTTTCGGCGCGCGACGTGTCCCAGCGCCCCGGCCAGCTGCCGACGATCTTCTCCACGCGCGCATCCGGCTCGCGCACGATCCGCTTCGCGACTTCGTCGCCGGCGACTTCGCGCAGCGCGGCGATCATCTCGTCGACACTCACCGAAATCCCCGGCAGGTTCACCACGCGCTGATTGCCGAGCGCGGCCGCGTCGAGTTCGAGCCCGGCGATCAGGCTCTCGATCGCCTGGCGCGGCGACAGCAGCCACAAGCGCGTCGAACCCGCCACCGGACACACCGCCGTTTCGCCGTTCAGCGGCTCGCGGATGATGCCGCTCGCGAACGACGACGCCGCCGCATTCGGCCGGCCCGGCCGCACGCTGATGGTCGGCAGGCGGACCACGCGGCCGTCGACGAACCCGCGCCGCGCGTAGTCGTTGAGCAGCAACTCCGCGATCGCCTTCTGCGCGCCATACGACGACTGCGGATTCAACGCTGTATCGTTCTGCACGACCTCGGGCAGCTCGCCGCCGTAGACCGCAACCGAACTCGTGAACAGCACGCGCGGCCGATGCCCGCGCTGCCGGCACACTTCCAGCAGGAGGCGCGACGCATCCAGATTGATGCGCATGCCGAGATCGAAATCCGCTTCGGCCTGGCCGCTGACGATCGCCGCCAGATGGAAGATCGCCGCGGTCTGGTCGTCGATCGCGCGCTCCAGCACGCTGCGCTCGGCGATGTCGCCCACCTCCGTGCGCACGCGGCTGTCGCCGAAGTCGCCGGCGCGCACCACGTCGAGCAGCACCAGTTCGGTAATCGCTTGCGGCGCGCCTTGCGGGTCCTTCACGGAGCCGCGCGCGAGCAGCTCACGTGCGAGGCGCTGGCCGAGAAATCCCGCGCCGCCGGTAATCAGTACTTTCATGTTGGGTGTCCGTCGTAGTGAGGTGTTAGCGCTTCGCGTCCAGATACGGCTTGAGCCAGCCGAGGCCAGCCGAAGTGGCCGCGCGCGGCCGGTACTCGCAACCGATATAGCCGTCGTAGCCGAGCGAGTCGATCAGTTCCAGCAGATACGGGTAGTTCAATTCGCCGATGTCGGGCTCGTGCCGCTCCGGCACGCCCGCAATCTGGATGTGGCCGATGCCGGCCATATCGCGTTTCAGTTTCACCGCGAGATCGCCCTCGACGATCTGGCAGTGATAGCAGTCGAACTGCACCTTGAGATTCGGCGCGCCGACTTCCGCGCAGATCGCCTGCGCGTCGTCCTGACGGTTCAGGAAGAAGCCCGGCATGTCGCGCGTGTTGATCGGCTCGATCAGCACCATGATGTTCTCGGCCTGCGCGGCCTGCGCCGCATGCGCGAGATTCTTCAGATACACGTCGCGATGTTTCGGGCGCGGCTGATCCGCGCCGATCAGCCCGGCCATCACGTGCACCTTGCGATTGCCGAGCACGCGCGCGTATTCGAGCGCGATCTCGAAGCCGCGGCGGAACTCGTCCTCGCGGCCCGGCAGCGAAGCGATGCCGCGCTCGCCGCCGGCCCAGTCGCCGGGCGGCGCATTGAAAAGCGCCTGCGTCAGACCGTGCGCGTCGAGCCGCGCCTTCAACTCGCCCGCGCGGAAATCGTACGGAAACAGATATTCGACCGCTTCGAAGCCGTCTTTCGCCGCAGCGGCGAAACGGTCGAGGAAAGCGTGCTCGTTGTACATCATCGTCAGGTTGGCGGCGAAACGCGGCATGGCGGCAACTCCTTGAAAATGGTGTGATCCGGCGCGCGGCGCGAACAATGAATGCGTGCGCCGCGCGTCGATGTCGATTTAGCGATTGACCAGCTTCGCCGGCGTGAGCCATGTGGCGATCGCGCCGATCACCAGCATGCCGGCCAGCACATACATGCCGGTCTGCGTGCTGTGCGTGAGGTCCTTCAGATAGCCGATCATGTACGGGCTCGCGAAGCCCGCGAGGTTGCCGATCGAATTGACGATCGCGATGCCGGCCGCCGCGCTCGCACCCGACATGAACGCGGTGGGCAGCGACCAGAAGAGCGGCGCGCAGGTCAGCACGCCGGCTGCGGCGAGCGACAGAAACGCGATCGACACCACCGTGTTATGCGCGAACGTCGCGGCCACCGTGAAGCCGATTGCGCCGAACAGCGCCGGCACGATCAGATGCCAGCGACGCTCGCGGCGCTTGTCGGCGCTATGCCCCATCACGTTCATCACGACGATCGCGCACAGAAACGGAATCGCGCTGAGCAGACCGATATTGAACGCGCCGCTCACGCCGGTCGATTTGACGAGCGTCGGCATCCAGAACGTCAGCCCGTATTGCCCGGTGACGAACGCGAAATAGATCAGCGACATCCACCACGTGCGCGGATCGCGGAACACCGCGCCGAGCGAATGCTTGTGGGTTTTTTCCTGCGGCTGCGCGGCGGCGATTTCATCGGCGAGCAGCTGCTTCTCGCGTTCGCTCAGCCATTTCGCACTGGCGATGCCGTTGTCGAGATACAGGATCGTCGCGATACCGATCGCGATCGCGGGAATCGCTTCGATCATGAACATCCATTGCCAGCCCGCGAAACCCGAGCTCTCATGGAACGCCTGCATGATCCAGCCGGACAGCGGGTTGCCGAAAATCCCCGACACCGGAATCGCCGACATGAACACCGCGATGATCTTCGCGCGCCGATGCGACGGAAACCAGTAGGTCAGGTACAGGATCACGCCCGGATAGAAACCGGCTTCGGCGAGACCCAGCAGGAAGCGCAGCAGATAGAACTGCATCGGCGTCTTCACGAACACGAACAGCGCCGACATCACTCCCCACGTGATCATGATCCGCGCGATCCAGATACGCGCGCCGAGCTTGTGCATCAGGATGTTGCTCGGCAACTCGAACAGGAAGTAGCCGATGAAGAACACACCGGCGCCCAGCCCGAACACCGTTTCGCTGAACGCGAGATCCTGCGACATCTGCAGCTTCGCGAAACCGACGTTCACGCGGTCCAGATACGCGACCACATAGCACAGCATCAGAAACGGCACGATGCGCCAGAACACCTTTTTGTAGGTGCGCTCAACTTCGGCAGCGCCGGGCTGTGCCGCGTGAGCGGCGACGGGACGGGTGGCTGCGGTCTGATACGAACTCATGCATTGTCTCCTTCCATGAATAGCCGGATGTGCGCCGGGGGGCGGCATGGCTTCGTTGTGTCGGGTTCTACCAGCGCGCGCCGAACACTGCGCGCAGTTCTTCGATGGCGGTTGCGTCGAGCGGCGCGGGTCGCGGATTCGTCATCAGCCACAAGCGCGCGGTCTCTTCGAGTTCTTCGAGCGCGTAAGAGGCCTGTGCGACGGAACGCTCCCACACCACCGGGCCTAGACGCTCCAGCAGCACCGCGCGCACGCGGTCGGCGAGCGCGGCGATCTGCGCGGCCACTTGCGGATCGCCGGGACGGCTGTAGCGAATCAGCGGCACGTGGCCCACTTTCATCACGTAGTACGGCGTGAGCGGCGGCAGCACGTCCGTCTCGCTCCACACACCGGCGAGCGTCAGCGCGACCAGATGCGTCGAATGCGTATGCACGATGCCGCGCGCTTCGCGGTTGCGCGCATAGATGCCGCGATGCAGCGCCAGCGTTTTCGACGGCTTGCCGCCCGACACCGCGTTGCCGTCGAAATCGACCTTGGCGATATCGGCCGGATCGAGGCGGCCGAGACAGGCGTCGGTGGGCGTGATCAGCCAACCGTCGTCCAGACGCGCACTGATGTTGCCGGCAGTGCCCACCGTATAGCCGCGCTGATGCAGACTCGCGCCATTCACGCAGATTTCCTCGCGCACGCGGGCCTCGTTGGTCGTGTGGAGTGCGGGCGTGGCGCTCATCGCGCGTCTCCCTCGAGATGACGCAAGGCCTTGTCGAAGAAATCGGTCGTGCCGAAGTTGCCCGACTTCAGCGCGAGCGCGAGCGGCTCGGCGCCGGTCGTCGCCGTGGCCGGCACGCCCGGATCGATCTGCGCGCCGATGCGCAGCGTGCGCACGTCGAGTGCCTGCACGACCGCGCCCGAGGTCTCGCCGCCCGCCACCACGAACTTGCGCACGCCGCGTTCGCGCAAGCCGCGCGCGATCGACGCCAGCGTGGTTTCGACCAGATGCCCCGCTTCGTTGACGCCGAGTTCGCGCTGCACCGCCTTGACCTCGTCGGGCGTGGCGGTCGCGTAGATCAGCACGGGCTCGGCGCGTTCGAGATGCGTCTGCGCGAAGGCCAGCGCCTCCTCGACGACGGCTTCGCCACGCGCGGCCGCAAGCGGATCGATGCGAAACGCCGGCCGGTTCGCGCGCCATGCCGCCACCTGCGCGTTGGTCGCTTTCGACGCGCTGCCGGCCAGCACCGCCGACAAGCCTTCGACGCGCGGCAACTGTGCGGCGTCGGCCTGTTCCGCGAGCAGACCCGCGCGCCGGAAGTTGGCCGGCAAGCCCAGCGCGACGCCGGAGCCGCCCGTGATCAGCGTGAGATCCGCGCAGGCTTCGCCGAGCACGTGGAGATCGGCGTCGGACACCGCGTCGGCGATCGCCATGCGCACGCCGCCGCCGCGCAACGCGTCGAACGACGCGCGCACGCTCGACACACCCTTGGCCACCGCGTCGTACCGAACGAGGCCGACTTTCGACCGCGTCTGACGTTGCAGCACGCGCACGAGGTTCGCATCACGCATCGGCGTGAGCGGATGGTTCTCCATCCCCGACTCGTTGAGCAGCACGTCGCCGACGAACAGATGGCCGCGAAAGATCGTGCGGCCGTTCTCCGGAAATGCCGGACAGGCGATCGTAAAAACACTGGCGTGGCGCTCGGCGGCCAGCGCGTCGAGCAATGCATCGGTCACCTGGCCGATGTTGCCCGCATCGGTCGAATCGAAAGTCGAGCAGTACTTGAAGAAGAATTGCCGGCAGCCTTGCGCGCGCAGCCAGTCGAGCGCGGCAAGCGATTGCGCGATGGCGTCGGCGGCGGGGATCGTGCGCGACTTCAGCGCGACCACCAGCGCGTCGGCCTCGAGCGTTTCGTTCGACTCCGGCACGCCGATGGTCTGCACCGTGCGCATGCCGCCGCGCACCAGCATGTTGGCGAGATCGGTCGCGCCGGTGAAGTCGTCGGCGATGCAGCCGAGCAGCGCGCGTTGCGTGTTAGCCGTCATGGCGTGCTCCTCGCTCACTTCGCCGCCGGCACATCGATGCCGGGGAAAATCTTGATCACCGCCGAATCGTCCTCGCCGCCGTGACCGGCCGTGGACGCCATCATGAACATCTGATGCGCGGCCGCCGACAACGGCAGCGGGAATTTCGAGCGGCGCGCGGTATCGAGCACGAGCCCGAGGTCCTTGACGAAAATATCGACCGCCGACAACGGCGTGTAGTCGCCGGCGAGAATATGGGGCACGCGGTTCTCGAACATCCACGAATTGCCGGCGCTGTGCGTGATCACGTCGTATAGCGCGTCGGGATCGACACCTTCGCGCAGACCGAGCGCCATCGCCTCGGCGGCCACCGCGATATGCACGCCGGCCAGCAACTGGTTGATGATCTTCACCTTCGAGCCCGCGCCATGCGCCAAGCCGAGGCGATACACCTTGCCGGCCATCGCGGCCAGCACGTCCTCGCAGGCGGCATAGGCCGCCGCCGGTCCGGACGTCATCATCGTCATCTCGCCGGAGGCCGCGCGCGCCGCGCCGCCCGAGACCGGCGCGTCGAGCATCTGCAAACCGGCCGCCTCGACCCGTTTGCCGAGCTGGATCGCGAAGTCCGGCGCGACCGTCGCGCTCGCGATCACCACGCCGCCCTGCTTCATCGCGGCGAGCGCGCCCTGCTCGCCGCACAGCACGGCTTCGGTTTGCGCGGCGTTCACGACCAGCGTGACGACCACGTCGCATTGCGCGCCGAGTTCCGCGGGCGTCGCGCATCCTATGCCGCCTTCGGCGACGAACGCCTGCAGCACCTCGCTGCGCAGATCGCACGCATGGACCCGAAAGCCCGCGCGCAACAACGAGCGCGCGACACCCAGGCCCATCGCGCCCAGACCGATGACACCGACATTTCTCGACATGCGTGACCTCTCAAGATTCGTTAAGCGTTATCGCGCCGGTTCACATCATCCGTTCACCGGACGCCACTCGCGCACCCGCCCGGCTCAGCAAATGCCCGCTTCCGCGAGCCGCCGCGCGGCGTTGTACATATGGGTTTGCGCCGCATTGCGCGCGGCCATCGGGTCGCCCGCGCGAATCGCGGCGGCGATGGCCGCGTGCTCTTCGCGCACCTGGCGCGAGAAGTCCTCTCGCAATGCTTCGTTGCGGCGCGTGACGACCGTGCCCGCTTCCAGGTACTGGTTCAGGAACGTGAGCGTTTTGAGGAAATACGGATTGCCGGTGGCCGCCGCGATCGCGCGATGGAACGCGACGTCTTCGGCGACGCCGTCCTCGCCTTCGGCCACCGCCTGTTCGATGCGCGCGAGCGCCACGTCGATCGACGCCATGTCGGCGTCGCTGCGGCGCATCGCGGCTTCCGACGCCACCTCGGCTTCGATCGCGCGGCGCAGCGCGAGAATCTGCACCACCGAGCCGGGCTCGACCGCCTCGGCGTAGTCGATGCGCAACGGCCGGATCGCGCCGTGCGCCGCGATGAACACGCCGCTGCCCTGGCGCGGCTCGACCACACCCTCGTTCTTCAGCCGCGAGATCGCCTCGCGGATCACCGTGCGGCTCACGCCGAACTGCTGCGCGAGCGCGGCTTCGGTCGGCAGCTTGCCGCCGCGCTCGAAGGTGCCTTTGTCGATCTGCTTGAGCAGCTGCTGCGCGACGGTGTCGCTCAACGCCCGCGCAGGAATCTTCTCGAACATCGATGCCTCGATTGACCATGTTGTCGGGTCATCATACAAATTTTGGATGCGTTCGGCATCCGCGCAAACCCTGGGAGCCGGGAACAATTTTGCGTGAAGTTGGCGAAACAGAAGGCTTAAGCTATCGTCACGCCTTTGCGCAGTAGCGCGTCGCGAGGAGCGGCGCGGCCGCCGGCGCACTTTCCCGAATGCATCTTTCAAGGCCCATGAGCAAAGCCCTGCCGCCGTCTTCCGCCGTTCCCGTCAGCGCCGAACCGGCCCCGGACAAGCCGGGCGACTCGTATGTGCAGTCCTTCGCACGGGGACTCGCGGTGATCCGCGCGTTCGACGCGACCCGCCCCGAACAGACGCTCACCGATGTCGCCGCGGCGACCGGTCTCACGCGCGCCGGCGCGCGCCGCATTCTGCTGACACTGCAAACGCTCGGCTACGTGGAAGCCGAGGGGCGGCTGTTCCGCCTCACGCCGAAGATTCTCGACCTGGGCTTCGCGTATCTGACCTCGATGCCGTTCTGGAATCTCGCCGAGCCGGTGATGGAGCAACTGTCGGCGCAGGTGCACGAGAGCTGCTCGGCGGCCGTGCTCGACCGCACCGAGATCGTCTATGTGCTGCGCGTGCCGACCCACAAGATCATGACCATCAACCTGTCGATCGGCAGCCGGCTGCCCGCGTATTGCACGTCGATGGGCCGCGTGCTGCTGGCCGCGCTCGACGACGAGACGCTCGACGCGACCCTCGGTTCGACGCCGCTCTACGCGCACACGCCGCGCACCGTCACCGACAAGGAAGAGCTGAAGAAGCTGATCGCGCAGGTGCGCCGCCAGGGTTGGGCAATCGTCGATCAGGAACTGGAAGGCGGGCTGATTTCGCTGTCCGCGCCGATCCGCAATCGCCAGGGGCGCGTGATCGCCGCGATGAACATCAGCGGCAACGCGCAGCGCAATTCGGCCAGGCAGATGGTGAAGGCGTTTCTGGAGCCGTTGCAGCAGGCGGCGCAGACGGTGTCGGAGATGGTGGCGCGGCGCGGGTGATCAAAGCGCGAGCGGGCGTCGCGGCCCGATCATGAAGCTTCGGCTGCGCGCCTTTTTTTCGTCGTCGTGTCGGCCAGCTGCGGCGCGCGGCTGGCGCTGCTCACTACCTGTTCATGTGCCTCGTCACTGCCCCAGATACCGCTCCACCAGCCGCGCCCAGAACGCCGCCCCGACCGGCAGGTTGCGATCGTTGAAATCGTAGTGCGGGTTGTGCACCATGCAGGCGTCCTCGCCCGCGCCGTTGCCGATCCGCAGGAACGTGCCCGGCCGCTTGTGCAGCATGAAGGCGAAATCTTCGCTGCCCATCAGGATGTCGGTCTGCGCGACCACCTTGTCGTCGCCGACCAGTTCGCGCGCCACCTGCACCGCGAAATCCGTTTCGGCCTCCGAATTGATGACCACCGGATAGCCTTCGATGTATTCGACCACCGCCTTGCCGCCATAGCTCGCGGCCTGGGTTTCCGCCAGCTCGGTAATGCGCTTCTTCAGCAGCGCGCGTACTGCGGGGCTGAATGACCGCACGCTCAGTTCGAGTTTCGCGCTGCTCGAAATCACATTGTTCGCGGTGCCCGCGTGCATCGAGCCGACCGTCACCACCGCCGGCTGCGACGGATCGACGTTGCGCGCGACGATCGTCTGCAAAGCCATCACGATGCTCGCCGCGACCACCACCGGATCGACTGTCAGATGCGGACGCGCCGCATGGCCGCCGACGCCCTCGATCGTGATGATCGCCTTGTCGCCCGCCGACATGAACGGCCCCTTGCGGAACAGCAGCACGCCGGGCTCCGCGCCGGGATGGTTGTGCACGCCGAACACGGCGTCGCACGGAAAGCGTTCGAACAGGCCGTCGTTGATCATTTTCAGCGCGCCGCTGTCAACGCCGCTTTCCTCGGCCGGCTGAAAGTACAGATGCACGGTGCCCGAGAAGTTGCGGGTGGCGGCCAGATGCTGCGCGGCGCCCAGCAACATCGTCGTGTGGCCGTCGTGGCCGCAGGCGTGCATCTTGCCGTGGCTGCCGCTCGCATACGGCAGACCCGTTTGCTCGACGATCGGCAGCGCGTCCATGTCCGCGCGAATGCCGATGCTGCGCGCACCGTCGCCAACCTTCAGCGTGCCCACCACACCCGTCTGGCCGACCCCGCGCGTGACCTGCCAGCCCCACTGTTCGAGCTTCTGCGCGACCAGCGCGCCGGTTTGCAGCTCCTCGTAGGCCAGTTCCGGATGGTGGTGAATGTGCTGGCGAATCTCGCGCAGCCCCGGCGCGGCGGGCTCCAGGTCGGACACTTCGGTAAAACGCGCAGTAAAACGGTCGGCTTCGCTCATCTCGGTTGCTCCGGGGATTCAGGCCGCGCGGCACGCGGCGAACAGCCCCGCACTATAGCCGCCCCATTTTGTTCGAATAAGATGCTATTTTTTTTACCCCGATCAACATCCTTTATATAGAGGATTACCCTCATGAAGCTGCAGCAGTTGCAGGCCTTCGTCGCAGCCGCGCATCACCGCAGCTTGCGGGCTGCCGCGCGCGAACTCGGCGTGACGCAGCCCGCCGTCACGCACACGATTCGCGAGCTGGAGAGCGCGCTGAACGCGGAGCTGATGGTGCGCAGCGTGCGCGGGATCGAATTGACGGCATGCGGACTCGCGCTGCTGCCGCGCGCCGAGCGGTTGCTGGGCGACATGCGGCGCACGGTCGAAGCCGTCGAGCAGGTGAAGGGGGAACTGGCCGGCAAGGTGAGCGTGGGCACGATGCCGTCGATCGCGCTCACCGCGCTGCCGCACGCGGTGTCGAACTTTCGCCGGAAAATGCCGCTGGTGAATCTGCACCTGGAAGAAGTGACGATTCCCGACGCGCTCGCGCGTTTGCGCAACGGCGCCCTCGACATCGCGGCGCTTCATCACGTGCAGGCGCTCGACAGCGATCTGGTGCAAGTGCCGCTCTACTCCACACAGTTCGTCGTCGCGATGCGCGCCGGGCATCCGCTCGCGAACGTCACGCGGCTGCACGAGCTGCTCGACGCGGAGTGGATCGCGACCGTCGGCGCCGATCACTTTCCGCACAGCGTGATGATGGCGATGTTCAACGCGCACGGCCTGCCGGTGCCGAAGCGCCTGGTGCGCGCGCCGTCGTCGTTCGCGGTGACGTTGGGGCTGGTCTCGCAGACCGACGTGATCGGCTGCTTTACGAGGCCGCTCGCGCAGATGGTCGCGCCGCTCGGCATCCGTGTCGCGCAGATCGAAGACGCGCTGCCGAATTACGATCTCAGCATTATCTCGCGGCGTGACCTGCTGCCGACTCCAGCCGTGCGGCAGTTCGTGTCGTGTTTGCAGCAGGCGACGCGCGAGCGGATGGCCTCGGCCGAATAGTTCGGCTTACTTAACGACGGCGCGTTCCAGCAGAAACGCGACCAGTGCCTGTCCGGCGTCTTCGAGGCGGCCGGAATTGTCGATGGTCGTGCAACGAACACTATCGGGCAAGGAAAACGGCGCACGCCGCGCGAGCCGCGCCGCGACCTGCTCCGCCGATTCACGCGCCCGCATGCCAAGACGCGCTGCGAGAATATGCGGCGCGGCGTCCACGTGCACGACTTCGGTCTGCGGATAACGCGCCAGTGTATGCCGCACATACTGCCGCGAACCGTTGACGACCACCGTGCAGCCGCTCGCCAGCCACGTGTCGAGTTCGATGCCGATGCCATAGCGCAGCGAATGGCTCGACCACTCCAGCGCGAACAACCCCAGCACCGAGCGGACCGCGAACTCCTCGACGCTCAATGCGACATGCGCTTCGCCGTGGCCGCTCGGCCGCGTGATGTAGCGATGCGCGAACAGAATCGGCTCGCCCATCAGACGCTTGCGCGCGAATTCCAGCAGCGAGTCCTTGCCCGCGCCGGACGGCCCCATCACATAGATCAAACGGCCTGCCATCGTTATTTCACCTCGTGGGTCTGAAACGGCACACGCTGCCACAACACGAACGGCTCACCGGGCGACGGCTCGACGAAGAGCGCGGCGTGATCGATCGCGAGCGGGCCGAGCGTGGGCGTTTGCTGCCGCCACCACGCAACCAGCGCCGCGCGCTCGCCGGCGTCGGTGAGCGAACTGGACAGCGTCATGTGAAAACGGAATTCGTCGAACACATACGGATAGCCCCATTCGACCAGCAACGCACGCTGCGGTTCGCTCAGCGGCGCGGCGAGCCGGCGCGCGAGATCGGCCGCCGACGGCCGCGCGCGCAAGGCATCGAGCGTTTGCAGCGCGCTCGCCGCGAGCGCGCGCATGCTTGCTTCGCCTTGCTGATCCGCGGGGCGCAGCGCGACGAAATCGCCGAGCGTTGCGGCTTGCACCGGCAAGCTGAACGTCGGTTGCGTGAGCGCCCATGCGCGCGTCGCGGCCAGCAGATCGTCTTGCGTCATCCCGTCGGCGAGACGGAACGGCGCGACCAGCGTGCCATGCCAGCCATAGCGGCGCGGTGCTTCGGTCAATTCCATCAGAGGACGCGACAAGCCTGGCGGTTGCGGCGGCACGCATGCCTCGCCGCTTTGCGCATCGCGGCCGAGCCATGCCGAGCCGGCGCGCCACCATGCGGACTCACGCGAGGGCGCGTAATACACGGCGAAACGCGCAGCGTCGCTCCACGCGGCGCCGCTCACAGGTCGTGCTCCACCAGCAATTGCACGCGATCCGCCGCGAAATGCGTGAAGCCGTATTTGATCGGCGTGCCTTGCAGATCGACGTCGACGTTCTCGACCCACAGCACCGGTTGCTGACGGTTGATGTTCAAGCGCCGCGCCACTTCCGGGTCGGGCAGCACGCTGCCGATACGGCTCCACTTGCGCAGATAGTCGGTCACGCCGAACTCGGCCATCGACTTCGTGATGCTGCCGGTGCGCTCCAGCACGTCGGGCAGATTCGCGAAACGCGTGGCGGGATACCAGTTGCGCGCGAAAGTGAGCGGCACGCCGTCGGACTCGTGCAGCGATTCGATCCGGTAGACCGCCGCGCCGGCCCGCAGAGCGAGCGCCTTCGCGACGCTCGGCTCGGCCTTCACGCGCGTGGCCGACAGCATCGTGCCCGCCGCCGCGTGACGCTGCTGACGCAGGTTCTCTGTGAAGCGCGTACGGCGGCCGATCGTATAGTCGATCGCGCCGGGTTGCACGAAGGTGCCGCGCCCCTGTTCCACGCTGACGAGGCCCAGTGCGGCCAGCCCCAGCATGGCGCGGCGCACGGTGTGCCGGTTCACGTCGAAGCGTTTGGCGAGTTCGGCCTCGCTGGGCAAGCGGCCTTCTTCGCCGAAGCCGCTGGCTGCGATCTCGGCCGCGAGAATCTGCTCGATCTGCCGCCAGACGGCAACGCCCGCGCCGCGTTCGAGCGTCGTGCCCGGCGTCGCGCTGTCGTTCGATGTCATGGTGCTGTCATTCCTATGGGTTCAAATCATCGCTGTGACGAGCATTGTAGTGCGCAAGCCGTGATGGAAATGTGAAACGGGTCTATCGCGCAACACCGCTCGGCAAGCATACCTTTAAACGTCTAGACGTTTAGATGAATAGATGGTCAAATGTCCATTCGCTGGATCAACAGGAACTCCGATGAGCGCTACTCCCGCCTCGCCTACCGCCGCTTCCGCCGTGCCGCCCTCGTCGGCCCGGCGCGCGTGGATGGCCGTGCTGGCGCGCACGCCGCGCGCCGATCTCGAAGCCGCGCTGGAGCGCGCGCTGCACGCCATTCCCACTCCCGCTTACGACTGGCTGCGGCCGCCCGAAATCGGCCTTGCGATGGTGCGCGGGCGCATCGGCGGCAGCGGCGACCCGTTCAATCTCGGCGAGGCCACGGTCACGCGAGCGACCTTGCGTCTGCGTGTACCGGATGATGCGGACACCGCCGCCGTCGGTGTCGCGTGCCATCTGGGCCGCGACCGCCGCCGCGCCGAACTCGCCGCGCTGGCGGACGCGCTGCTGCAACTGCCCGAACATCACGCGGCGTTGCATCGCCAGCTGATCGAGCCGCTCGCCGCGCAGCAGGCTGCGCGCCGCGCCGAGCGGCAACAGGACGCCGCGGCCACGCGCGTCGAATTCTTCACGATGGTGCGGGGCGCATGATGGAAAACTCGCAGATTGCTTTGTCCACGTTGACGCCGGGTTTCACGGACCCGGTCCACGACACCCAAGCGGTGTTCCGCACGCTGCTCGATGCCCTGTCGCGGCCGGGCCCGATCGGCGTGATTGAAAGCGTGTTGCCCGACATGCGGACGAGCCGCGCCGAGCCCGCCGCGTTTGCCGCGCTGCTGGCGCTGTGCGATTACGCGACGCCCGTGTGGCTCGCGCAACCCGATACCGCGCTCGGCTCGGCGTTGCGCTTTCATACCGGCGCGCCGCTCGTCGACGAACCCGGCGCGGCCGCGTTTGCGTATATCCATGATGCGAGCGCATTGCCCTCGTTGGAGAGCTTCGCGCTCGGCGAGGCGGAATCGCCCGAGCAATCCGTCACGCTGCTGATTCGCGTCGAAGCGCTGACGGGCGGAACGCCGGTCGTACTCAACGGCCCCGGCATTCTGGAGACCGAAACGATTTCACCGGTCGGTCTGCCCGAGCATTTCTGGCGCGAACGCGCCGCGCTCGCCCCGCTGTTTCCATGCGGGATCGATTGTTACCTCGTCTGCGGCGCGCGCCTGATCGGCCTGCCGCGCACAACTCAAGCAAAGGTGAACTGATGTACGTTGCCGTCAAGGGTGGAGAGCGCGCGATCGAAGCGTCATGGCGCCTGCTCGACAAGGAACGCCGTGGCGATCCGCGGCTTGCCGAACTCAGCGTCGCGCAGATTCGCGAGCAGTTGCGCCTCGCGGTCGCGCGCGTGATGACCGAAGGCTCGGTATTCGACGAGGAACTCGCCGCGCTCGCCATCAAGCAGGCCGCCGGCGATCTGGTCGAAGCGATCTTCCTGCTGCGCGCGTATCGCACCACATTGCCGCGTTTCGGCTACACGCAACCGATCGACACCGAGACGATGCAGGTCGAGCGGCGCATTTCGGCGACGTTCAAGGACATTCCGGGCGGCCAGATGCTCGGCGCCACTTACGATTACACGCAACGTCTGCTGGATTTTGCGTTGCTCGCCGAAGGCGACGGTGCGGGTGAACGCACGGATGCAAGCGGCGCGCCGGCAAGTCCGGCATCGCGTGAAAGCACGGCGGCGTCAACGCAAGCCATGCCGCGCGTCGTCACCCTGCTCGACAAGGAAGGGCTGATCGAACAGGAGCGCCCCACTGCGGACGCACGGGAGCCCGGCGATCTTTCACGTGAACCGCTCGCCTTTCCGGCGAGCCGCGCGACGCGCCTGCAGAACCTCGCGCGCGGCGACGAAGGCTTCCTGCTCGCCATGGGTTACGCAACGCAGCGCGGCTATGCGCATTCGCATCCGTTCGCGGGCGAGATCCGCTTCGGCACGATTGCCGTCGAAATGGAACTCGACGAACTGGGCGAAGCGGTCGACATCGGCGAGATCGACATCACCGAATGCCAGATGATCAACCAGTTCGCCGGCAGCGGCGCGGTGCCGCCGGCGTTCACGCAAGGCTACGGCCTCGCGTTCGGCCACTCGGAACGCAAGGCGATGGCGATGGCGCTGGTGGATCGCGCGTTGCGCGCCGAGGAACTCGGCGAAACGATCGCGTCGTCCACGCAGGACATCGAATTCATGCTTTCGCATAGCGATAACGTCGAGGCCTCGGGCTTCGTTCAGCATCTGAAGCTGCCCCACTACGTCGACTTCCAGTCGGAACTGGAACTCGTGCGGCGCCTGCGCGCGCAGCATGGCACGCAAGAGCGCGATCACAACGAACATCAGCGCGACGACAAACGCAGCGATCACGAGGAGCAGGCCGCATGAACGCGCCCGGGACATTTCAAGCCACCACTGCTGGTAGCGCGCCCGACAGCGCCGCGCACGGCTACAACTTCGCGTACCTCGACGAGCAGACCAAGCGCATGCTGCGGCGCGCGTTGCTCAAGGCTGTGGCCGTGCCGGGCTATCAGGTGCCGTTCGCGTCGCGTGAAATGCCGTTGCCGTTCGGCTGGGGCACAGGCGGCATTCAGGTCACCGCGGCGATCATCGGCAGGAACGACACGCTGAAGGTGATCGACCAGGGCTCCGACGAAACCACCAACGCGGTCAACATCCGCCGCTTCTTCGCGCGCACGACCGGCGTGGCGACCACGCGCCGCACGGCCGAAGCGACGATCATCCAGACGCGTCACCGGATTCCCGAAACGCCGCTCACGGACAAACAGATTCTGGTCTATCAGGTGCCGATGCCCGAACCGCTCTACCGGCTCGAACCTCGCGTCGCCGAATGCAAAAAGTTGCATGCGCTCGCCGACTATGGCCTGATCAGCGTGAAGCTCTACGAGGACATCGTGCATCACGGCAGTATCGCGACCACTTACGACTATCCGGTGATCGTCAACGGCCGCTATCTGAGTTCGCCGTCACCGATCCCGAAGTTCGACAACCCGAAAATGCATATGAACCCCGCGCTGCAATTGTTCGGCGCCGGCCGCGAGCGGCGCATTCACGCGATCCCGCCGTACACGCCGGTCCGCAGTCTCGACTTCGACGACCATCCGTTCGAAGTGCAGAAGTGGCAGCACGCGTGCGCGCTGTGCGGATCGACGGAAAGCTTCCTCGACGAAATGATCGTCGACGACGCGGGCAAGCGCATGTTCGTCTGCTCGGATAGCGACTACTGCCACGAGCGGCGCGGCGACGCGGACCTCGATCCGGCAGCGCCCACCGCACGCCACGGAGAATCCGCATGACGCCGCTATTGAGCGCCCGCGCGCTGACCAAACAATTCGGCGGCCGCAACGGTTGCCGCAACGTCAGCTTCGACCTGTATCCGGGCGAAGTGCTGTGCATCGTCGGCGAATCCGGCTCGGGCAAGACCACGCTGTTGAATACGCTCGCGTTGAAAAGCGCGGCCGACAGCGGCTCGCTCCACTACGCCGCCACGCATGGCGAGCGGCTCGATCTGCTCGCGCTGTCGGAACCGCGCCGGCGTTTGCTGATGCGCACCGAGTGGGGCTTCGTGCAGCAGAATCCGCGTGACGGCCTGCGCAGTGGCGTATCTGCCGGCGCGAATATCGGCGAGCCGCTCATGGCCGTCGGCGCGCGCCACTATGGAGAGATCCGCCACGCGGCCACGCAATGGATGGAGCGTGTCGAACTCGACGCTTCGCGCATCGACGAATTTCCCAGCGCGTTTTCGGGCGGCATGCAGCAGCGCTTGCAGATCGCGCGCAATCTCGTGACCGGTCCACGGCTCGTTTTCATGGACGAACCCACCGCTGGCCTAGACGTGTCCGTGCAGGCGCGTCTGCTCGATCTGTTGCGCACGCTGACGTCCACGCTGCATCTGTCGGTGCTGATCGTCACGCACGATATCGGCGTGGCGCGGCTGCTCGCGCATCGGCTGATGGTCATGCAGGCCGGTGAAGTCGTCGAAGCGGGTCTGACGGATCAGGTGCTCGACGATCCGCAGCACCCTTATACGCAAACGCTGGTTTCCTCGGTTCTGCCGGTTTGAGGCTCACGATGCGATCCATTGATACAGGCTTTGAAGCGCGTGCGAGTGAGCACGCGTTCTCCACCAACGCCGCGCTGATGCTGCGCGCGGCTGGAATCGGCAAGACCTTTACGCTGCATGGCCAGGGCGGCGTGCAAATCGAAGCGCTTGCGGGCGTGTCGCTCGACGTCGAGCGCGGCGAGTGCGTCGTGCTGGTCGGCCCATCGGGCGCGGGTAAGAGCACGCTGCTGCGTTGTCTGTACGGCAACTATCTCGCGAGCACCGGTTCGATCGAGATTCGCGATTCAGCGGATCACGGTCAGCCGGTATCGATCACCGGCGCGCAACCGCATGATGTATTGCGTCTGCGCCGCAACGTGGTCGGCTACGTGAGCCAGTTTCTGCACGTGATTCCACGTGTGCCGACACTCACGCTCGTCGCCGAGCCGCTGCTGTCGCGCGGCGTCGCCGAACCCGAGGCCCGCACGCGCGCCGCCGCGCTGCTTGCCCGGCTGAACGTGCCGGAGCGGCTGTGGACGCTGGCGCCCGCCACCTTCTCGGGAGGCGAGCAGCAGCGCGTGAATATCGCGCGCGGCTTGATCGCCGGGCATCCGTTGTTGCTGCTCGACGAACCGACGGCTTCGCTCGACGCGGAGAACCGCGACGTGGTCGCCGATCTGATCGTCGAAGCGCGCGAACGCGGTGCGGCGATCGTCGGTATCTTTCACGACGAAGAGACGCGCAACAAGGTTGCGACACGCCGTCTGGAACTGCGGCCGCCACGCCGGCACTGACTATTTGTTCGACCTCAAACGGCACTAGAATGAACCAGCGGCGCGCGGTGCCGGACTAACGCAGAGACATGCAAACACAGCGGCAGCAGGAACACCCAAGGCCCGACTTAAACGGAGCAAGTCGATGTTGATCAGGAACGCTCGCATCGTGACGCGAGAAGACGTATTTACCGGCGTGCTACGCGTCGAAGACGGTGTGATTCGCGACATCGAGCGCGGCACGACCGCCGCGCTCGAAGCGGAAGATTGGGACGGCGACTATCTGCTGCCCGGTCTGATCGAACTGCACACGGACAACCTGGAGAAGCATCTCGCACCGCGTCCGGGCGTGCAATGGAATACGGATGCCGCATTCGTGATCCACGACGCCCAGGTGGCGGCCGCGGGCATCACCACGGTGTTCGATGCGCTCGCGATCGGCTCCCGATCGAGCGTCGGACTGCGCGGCCGCGATCTGCAAACACAGTGCGCCGAATCCCTGCTGCGTTTTTCCACGCGCAAACTGTTGCGCGCCGAACACTTCCTGCATTTGCGGTGCGAGATCGCCACCGCTGACGTGGTAGAAGTATTCGACTCGCTGTGCACGCATCCGCTGTTGCGGCTCGCATCGGTGATGGATCACACGCCCGGTCAGCGGCAATGGCATGACCGCGAGCAATGGCGCCGCTTCCAGGAACGCAACGGCAAGCTGAGCGATGAACACGTCGCGACCGCGCTGACCGAACTGTCGGTCGAACAGGAACGTTACGCCGATGCGCACCGCCGCGAGATCGTCACGCGCTGCAAGCAACTCGGCATTCCAGTGGCGAGCCACGACGACACGCTGATCGAGCACGTCGAACAGGCAAAGGCCGAAGGCATCGTGCTCGCCGAATTCCCGACCACCCGCATCGCCGCCGAAGCCGCGCGCGAGCATGGCATCTCGACGATCATGGGCGCGCCGAATATCGTGCGCGGCGGCTCGCACTCGGGCAACGTGTCGGCGCTCGAACTGGCGCGAGCGGACCTGCTCGATATCCTGTCGTCGGATTACGTGCCGTCGAGCCTGATGACCGCCGTGTTCGAACTGGTCGATAAAGCCGGCTGGACGCTGCCGCGCGCGATGGCGACGGTCTCCGCCGAACCGGCGCGCACGGCCGGCCTGCACGACCGGGGCGCAATCGAAACGGGGCTGCGCGCGGACTTCGTGCGCGTGACGATGCTCGACGCGCTGCCGGTGCCGCGCGCGACGTATCGCAACGGCGTACGGATCGTTTGATGGGATGGGTGGAAAACCAGCCGCGCAGTCGCGCCGCGTCGTGCCTCAGTCTCACGTCGACAACGGCACGCGCTCCGGCTTGTCCGCGTCGAACCACGCGGGGTTGCGCGCGGCGATCGGGCCGAGCGACATCAGAATCTCGCGCAGATGGCTGCGCATCGCGTCTTCGGCGGCGCTCGGGTCGTGTGCGCGCAAGCCGGCCAGAATCTTCGCGTGCTGCTTGATCAGCAGATCGAGCGGCGACACATCCGGCAGGCTCAGATAGCGCACCCGATCCATCTGCGCCTTGATGTCCTGAATCGTTTCCCAAGCGGCCGTGCAGTCTATGCCCTAGGCAATCGCGTCGTTGTGTGGTGGAAACGGGCGCGGTGTGGAGCGGCAGGCACCGCGGCGCGTCGAGCGCACCGCACGCATGACGCGCCTCAGGCAGATCAAGCGGTCGGCTCGGCTTCACGCCCTTCGGCCGCGCCTTCGCCCGCTCGCGCGCGCGCCAACCCGGCCTGTTCGCGCCGGCGCGCCTCGAGCACTTCCTGATAGCGCAAATACGCGCAACCTCCGCCGGATTTCGCCGCATACATCGCCGCGTCCGCGTTGAGCAGCAACTCCTCGGCCGTGCCACTATCGTCAGGGAACTGGCTGATGCCGATGCTCGCACCCACCATCATGCTATGCCCATCCATCAGCAGCGTTTCGTTCAACGCGTCCATGATGCGTGACGCGATGCCGGGCGCCGCCTCTGCGACGCGCGGCCCCTCGATCAGCACGATGAACTCGTCGCCGCCCAGCCGCGCGATCACATCCCCGGCGCACAGCACCTGCTCGAGACGCAGCGCCACCGCGGCGAGCACCTTGTCGCCGACCGAGTGGCCGAACTGGTCGTTGATCTGCTTGAAGCGGTCCAGGTCGACGAACAGCACCGCGAGCCCTTCGTCACGCCGCGCCGCCTCCTCGATCGCGCTTTCGAGCTTCTGCATGAACAGCATGCGGTTCGGCAATCCGGTCAGCGTGTCATGCGTGGCGAGGTGCACGAGTTCGCGCTGCTTCGCATGCAGCGCATCCATTTGCGCCTTGATTTCACGGCGCAGACGATCGAAGCAGCGCGCCAGCACACCGATCTCGTCGGTGCGTTTGAGCGGCAGCGTGTGCATCGCGTGCTCGGCGAACAGATGTGTCGCCGCATACGCGAGCAGATGCAGCGGCTTGGTCAACGCGCGCGCGAACAGAATCGCCAGCAGCACCGAGAGGCCGCTGAAGATCAGCACCATGCGGATGATCCGGTTGCCCAGCAGATGCGCGCCCGACAGCACATCGTCGAGCGGCTTGGCGAGACCCAGCACGATGAAGCGGTTGCCCTCGGAGCCGCCGAGCGGCCTGCGTACGAATGCGAGCACCTGGCCGGCTGCCTGCCGGGGGTGCGCCAAACCGTTGGCCAGCACTTCGCTTTGGGTCTGCTCGAACAACGGCTTCGTCATGGAGAAGCTGTCCTGCATCAGCACGCGCCGGCCCCGGTCGAAGCCGAAGGTCTTCGACGCGTCCGGATGAACCAGGAAGTCGCCCCATTCGTTGGCGAGATAGATCTGGTAGTCGCTTGGCAGATCGCTCTGCAAGCGCTTGAGCATGCCGGCCAGATCGATGTCGATCACCACCACGCCCACCACGCTCCCGTTGAAGTCCGCCACCGGCGTGCCGATGCGCAGCGTCGGCTTGCCTTCGGCGGCATGGGTGCCGTACTCGTGATTGACTGAAATCGGCGACGTGTAGATGCGCCCGGGCGTGAACGCGAGCGTATCGAACACATACGCGAACTGGCCTTTTTCCTGCAGCTTGCGCCCGTCGACGCGCACGAGCCCATCGCCGTCGCGATCGAAGCGGATCAGTTCGAGCCCATAGTGTTGACGCGTGATCAGGCGGATTTGCAGGTACTCCGGGTGATGCACCATGAAGCTCGAATACACCTGGGCCAGCCGCTCGCGCGGCGGACTCGCGCCGACGCCGTCGTCGGTTTGCGCGACGCTTGCCGACGACGGCATGGTCGCGAGCACCAGCGCGTCGGCGGCCACGTCGTCGATCGACGCGGCAAAGCGCTGTCCCAGCAATTCCGTCGAGGTCAGCAGGCTGTGTTCGGCTTCGTTGACCAGCATCGTGCGATTCGCGTGGTACGCGTAATAACCGGTCGCGCCCGACGCGAGCACGCCAATGCAGGCGAACAGCACCGATAGCTTGAAGGTCAACGCGGGCCGTAGCATCAGAACTCCTCCGACCGGTCGCCGGACACGATGCGAGCCCACAGCTCCTCGCGGCGTTGAATATCTTCCACCGGACCGATCCACACGATGCGCGCGCTGTCGCTCTTGTCCACGCCCGCGCTCAGCGTGTTGGCGAGTCCCTGGCGCTGCGTGAGCATCGCGCTCACGCCCGGTTCGAGCATGTAGTTGATCCACGCGAGCGCGAGCGTCCGGTCGCTCGCCGAACGCGTGATCGACCAGCAGTCGAGCCACGCGAGCGCGCCTTCGTCGGGAATCACGTAGCCCACATCCGCGCCCGCGCGGCGTAGCAGTTCGACCTGCTGGGTGCCGTAGTTGCCGAACATCAACGCGACCTTGTGCTGGATGAAGAACGCGGTTGCCTCTTCCGGCAACGTGTAATAGGTCAGCAGGTTGCGGCGCAGATCGACGAGCTTGTGGGCGATCGTGCGCATTTGCGCGGCGTCGAGTTGAAACGGATGCGGATAGCCGAGCGCCAGCGCCGTGAACGAGAAGTTGTGTTGCGCGCTGTTGAAGTCGAGCACCTTGCCGCGGTACTGCGGGTTCCACAACTCGCGCATCGAGCGCGGCGCGACCGGAATCTGCTTGCGATCGTAGATGAGCCCCATCGACGAATACGTGAACGGGATCGCGTACACCTTGCCCGCCGAGGTCAGCCCTTCGATGGAGTCGAGCGCCTGAAAACGCGGCAACTGCTTTTTCGTGTTCGGCAGGCGGGACAGATCGAGCGGCGCCAGCAGATTCGCCTGCGTATAGCGGCGGATTTCGGCGGTGTTGGCGGCGAGCACGTCGAACGACGGAGCGTCCTTGCCATGCATGAGGGCCCACAACGCCTCGTCGGAATCGACCAGCGTGACTTCGACCTTCACCTGATAGCGCTGCTCGAATGTCTTCACCACGTCGGCATCCGCGTAACCGGGCCACGCGAGAACGCGCAGGACTTTCTCGCCGGCCTCGGCCTGCGCCGGCGACCCGAAGCCCAAACCGAAAACGGCGCCGAACAGCAGTGTCGATACAGCGCGAAGCATCGCGCCGCGCGGCAGGCGCGCGAGTGCCGAAGCAGACGCGCGCGCCAGTCGCCGCTGAAAGGACTGTCTGAAACAGCGCATTTCATCCGCCGACAACATCATGTGCATATACAACACCGTTTAGCAGAAGGCCGTTGGACGAGCGCAAACACGCGGTGTGGCAGCGGCGAAGGTGGACTCGGTGACTTTCCGGACTGATCCGCCCGTTCGCTGCAAGCATGGCGAAGGCGAAGAGCACAGATGATAGCGCTAAAGCCGGACTTTTTTATCTCCGAACCCTCGCTATAAAAAGCAGCCCATCACCGCGAATTCGGCAAATCCGCTCATCTGTATTTAACGGCATTTCATGCGCAACCTTTAAACGCGCGCGGGCCGATTCAAAGCAGAGGTGTCGTCATATCCCGCGCGAATTGCGCAAACCGGCCCTCGTCGTTCTGGCCGTCGCCATTCGCGCCCGCGACACACTTAGCCAACTTTATTACTACGTCATTACACAGTGCGGGCGGTTCACCGCGCGGCGCTCCACGCACGGTCCGCGCCGAAATCCGCCGCGCGTTCCCGGTTTAGAAGCCATCCTCGCCCGCCATCCGGTGTTTCACTAGCTTCCCAACTTTTTTGAACTGATAAGCTTGGCCCGCGCTGCTGGCTGCCCCGGCCGGCGGCTTCAACCCAAACCCGGTCGTGAGTCGCGCCGGGCGTCCCGCAGCGGCACAACCGCACGTGGGCGTATTTGAACTACACCGAGGAGTTAAACAGTGAAAAAACTGCTAGCGGCTTTGACGGTTGCTCTGCTTGCCACCGTCTCGATTGGCGCACACGCTAAAGACTGGTCCACGATCCGTTTTGGCGTCGATGCCAGCTACCCCCCCTTTGAGTCCAAGGGCTCGGACGGCAAGCTCGTTGGCTTCGACATCGACCTCGGCAATGAAATCTGCAAGCGCCTGAATGCCAAGTGCGTGTGGGTCGAAAACGACTTCGACGGCATGATTCCGGCGCTGAAGGCGAAGAAGTTCGACGGCGTGCTCTCGTCGATGTCGATGACGCCGCAACGCGCCGAACAGGTCGCGTTCTCGTCGAAGCTGTTCAACACGCCGACGCGCCTCGTCGCGAAGAAGGGTTCGGGCATCCTGCCGACGGCCGACTCGCTCAAGGGCAAGACAATCGGCGTTGAACAGGGCACGATCCAGGAAACCTACGCAAAGACGTACTGGGAACCGAAGGGCGCGAAGGTCGTGCCGTATCAGAACCAGGACCAGGTCTATGCCGACTTGCTGTCGGGCCGTCTGGACGCCGCGCTGCAGGACGCGGTGCAGGCTGAAATCGGCTTCCTGAAGACGCCGCGCGGCGCGGGCTTCGAGTTCGTCGGCAAGGACCTCGTGGATCCGAAGATCCTCGGCAACGGCGCGGGCATCGGCATGCGCAAGGAAGACACGGATCTGAAGGCGAAGGTCGACAAGGCGATCGCCGACATCATCAAGGACGGTACGTACAAGAAGCTGGAGAAGAAGTACTTCGACTTCGACGTGTACGGCGGCTAAGCCCGCCTCGCGCGCGTCATGCGCGCTTGACGGCTTGCCAGACGGGCTCCGCACTGCGGAGCCCGTTTCGTTTGGGGGGTCCGCAGAGCCTTGCGGAGCCCCGTCGAGGCGCAGCGAGCCACATCGCGCGCCATTTCGGCTAAGATCGTGCGATCGCGATGCCGCCTAGCGGCTCGCCAGCGAGATGCCCCGCCCAGCCGCGCGGCACTCGATGCAGCACTTCAAGCAGCACCTGACGCAGCCCCCGGAACAGCACGCTTTCCCACTGTAATCAACGACATAACGCGGCATGCCAGATTGAGCCGCGGCTCTGAAAACCATGCAAACCCAAACCCATCCGCTGATTGCCCCGACGCTCGGCACCGCCCGCAACCTGACGAGTTTTCACTACGGTCCCGGCGGCGGGCAAAAGATCTACATCCAGTCGTCGCTGCATGCCGACGAGTTGCCGGGCATGCTGGTGTCGTGGGCGCTGCGCCGCAAGCTGGCCGCGCTCGAAGCCGCAGGCAAGCTGCGCGGCGAAGTCGTGATCGTGCCGGTGGCCAATCCGATTGGCCTGAACCAGCACTTTCTCGGCCATCTGACGGGACGTTTCGAAGCCAACACCGCGCAGAATTTCAACCGCAACTTCCATGATCTGTCGGCGCTGGTGCAGCCGGTCATCGAGGCTCGCCTGACCGACGACATCGACGCGAACCGCGCCGCGATCCGCGCGGCGATGCGTGAGGCGCTCGACGCGCAACAGCCCGCGACCGAACTCGAATCGCAACGTCTGGCGCTGCAAAAGCTCTCGTACGACGCCGACATCGTGCTCGACCTGCATTGCGACTGGGAAGCCGCGATGCACCTGTACACGAACCCGGACCTGTGGCCGGAAGTCGAGCCGCTCGCCTGCTATCTCGACGCCAAGGCCTCGCTGCTGGCGCTCAATTCAGTGGGCAACCCGTTCGACGAAATCCACAGCTTCTGCTGGTCGGATCTGCGCGGCCGATACGGCGACCGCTTCCCGATTCCGAACGGCTCGATCTCCGTGACGGTCGAACTGCGCGGCCAGCGCGAAGTGTCATATGAGTACGCCGAGCATGACGCCCAGGCGATCATCGAATATCTGACCTCGCGGGGCGTGATCGAAGGCACGGCCGCGCCGCTGCCGCCGCTCGAATTCGCCGCCACGCCGCTCGCCGGCGCCGAGCCGCTGGCCGCGCCGATCAGCGGCGTGCTGGTGTACCGCTGCGAGGTCGGCACGTGGGTGGATGCCGGCCATCCGATCGCCGATATCGTCGACCCGTTGACGGATCGCGTCGTCACGGTGAAGAACAGCGTGGCCGGCGTGTTGTACGCGCGGCATCTGACGCGCTTCGCGACGGCCGGCGTCGAGTTCGCGCGGATTGCGGGCGCCAAGGCGTTCCGAAGCGGCTCGCTGCTGAGCAATTGATGAATTGACGTGCGGCATGAATCGCGAGCGGATTTGCCGCGCCTATCCGCGTCCGTCTCTGAAGACTTGAGCGACAAAACAGATCGCCCGCTGGTTCAGCGGGCGATCTGCGTTTACGCGCGAACGTTTATCAAATACGGGCGGTTGCGGCGAAACCCGCTGAACACCGCTCAAAACGCCGGAATGATCGCGCCTTTGAACTGCGTGTCGATGTACTTGCGCACCTCGTCGGACTCATACGCGGCGACCAGCTTCTTCACCCACGGCTGATTGCGATCCTGCACACGCACCGCGATCAGGTTCGCGTACGGCCCCTTGATGTCTTCGATCGCGATCGCGTCTTTGGTCGGCTGCAAACCGGCCTTGACCGCGTAGTCGGTATTGATCGACGCCGCGTCGAGGTCGTCGAGCGCGCGCGGCAATTGCGCGGCGTCGAGTTCGGCCAGCTTGATCTTCTTCGGATTCTCGACGACATCCAGCGGCGTCGCGTTGACCCCGTTCGTGCCGACGCCCGGCTTCAGTTTGATCGCGCCGAACTTCTGCAACAGCAGGAGCGCGCGATTGCCATTGGACGGATCGTTCTGGATGCCCACCTTCGCGCCGTCCGGCAAATCCTCCTTGAGCGACTTGTATTTCTTCGAGTAGAAGCCCATCGGCGACACGTAGGTCAGGCCGACATTGACGATCTTGTAGCCCCGTTGCCTGATCTGGCTGTCGAGAAACGGCTGATGCTGAAAGCCGTTTGCGTCGAGATCGCCCGCATCCAGCGCCGCGTTCGGCTGCACGTAGTCGTTGAACTCGATCACCTTGACGGCGAGCCCCTCGCGCGCCGCCGCCTTCGTGACGACCGACCAGATCTGCGCATCCGGGCCGCTCATCGTGCCGACGGTGATGCGTTTCTCGTCCGCGTGAGCAAGGCTTGCGCCCAGCGAAACGGCGACGATGGCGAGGAGATTCTGAATAAGCGTGCGGCGGTGCATGCGATACCCCGTGAGCGATTGCATTGAATCGAGGAACGCATCGTCGCACGCGCGGCGGGCCCGCCAGAACCAATTGCTTCTCATACGCTTATATCCGCGATTCGGAAAAAGCTTATGCACCGGGTGCCTTGCGCAACCCGACTTCTAAAACCACCCGAGTGTCGCGCTTACACGACACATTCAAAAATTACCCAAGCTGTCACATACCGTACTCAGCGTTCCCTTAAATTTCGGGCCATCGCACGACCGACCAAAGAGCTCGGCGCCGCGATCGCTTAATTTTTAATCGGAGAATGTTTTGAACAAGAAAGTATTGACCGCCGCTACTCTCGCCGTCTTCGCCACCGCCGCCCACGCGCAAAGCAGCGTCACGCTGTACGGCCTGATCGATGCCGGTATCAGCTACGTGAACAACTCGAAGTCGGCGACCGGCCACGACAACCTCTTCAAGTACGACGACGGCGTGGCGCAAGGCAGCCGTTGGGGCCTGCGCGGCACGGAAGATCTGGGCAACGGCCTGAAAGCGCTGTTCGTCCTGGAAAACGGCTTCAACAGCGGAAACGGCACGTTGGGCCAGGGCGGCGCGATGTTCGGCCGTCAAGCGTATGTGGGTCTGTCGCAGAACAACGTCGGCTCGCTGACGTTCGGCCGCCAGTACTCGTTTTCGACGGACTACCTGGGCGGCAACTACTCGACCGGCGGCCTGACCGTCGCGGGTAACTACGCTTACCATATCAACGACGTCGACCAGCTGACGTCGAGCCGTATCAACAACTCGGTCAAGTTCAGCAGCGCGAATTTCGCAGGCCTGACCTTCGGCGCGATGTACGGCTTCTCGAACCAGGCAGGCGGCTTTGCCGGCACGCCGGCTACGGGCACGACCGCTGCACCGGTTGCGGGTTCGTCGCGCGCTTACAGCTTCGGCGCGAACTACGCAAACGGCCCGTTCGGTCTCGGCGTAGCGTACACGGACATCCGCTATCCGGGTCAGGCATCCCCGGCCTTCTCGACTTCGCTGGCCAACGTGACGTTCCCGACGCTCGGCAGCGGCCAGATCCAGGACCTGCGCACCGTCGGCGTTGGCGGCCGTTACGCAATCGGCGCGGCGACGCTGTGGGCCCTGTACACGAACACGCGCCTCGCACCGATCTCTGGCGAGTCGACGACGTTCGCCGCATACGAAGCCGGCGCGAAGTACGCGTTCACGCCGGCTGTGACGGCAGGCGCAGGCTACACATACATGCATCTGAGCGGAGCGAACACGGGTCACTGGAACCAGGTGGACCTGAGCGCCGACTACGCGCTGAGCAAGCGTACGGACGTGTATGTACTGGGTATCTATCAGATCGCGTCGGGCCACAACGGCACGCAGGATCTGCAAGCGCAGATCGGTTCGAGCACGAGCTTCTTCAGCACGTCGGGCACGGGAGCGGACAACCAGCTGGCATTCCGCGTCGGCATCCGTCACAAGTTCTAAGTGTGTCCTGGACGGCAGGGAGCGCGCGCGTTCCTTGCCGTGTCGAAGTTCTGAAAAACGCCCTGCGGGGCGTTTTTCTCTTCTTCTGGAGCTTGCGCTTCGTCGTCGGCACTCGCGTGTTCAGTCCTGCGCCTTCTTCGCAAAGTACTCCGCTGCCATCAGCCGGAACGCGGTAACCGCCGGGTTGTCCTGATCGGCGCGCCAGACCATGCACATCTCCGCCTGAATCGCGTTGTTGGCGATGAACCGGAACTCGACATTGTCGTAACGGAATCGTTGCGCCGACGCCGGCAGAATGCCGAGGCCGAGTCCAGCGCGCACGAGAGAGAGGATCGTCGGTGTTTGATCGATGTATTGCGCGACGTTCAGATTCACACCCTCAGCGGTGGTCATGCTCGTAATGCGGTCGTAGAAGTACTTGCCGTGCGTAGGCGAGTGCATGATGAACGGTTGATTGTTCAACTGCTTGAGTTCGATCTGTTCGTAACGGCACAGCGCGTGGCCCTTCGGCAACGCGACGATCAACGGCTCTTCATTGACGAGTAGAGACTCCAGCTTCTGCCGCGAAGGCAATGGCCGCTGAAAGCCCAGGTCGATGGCGTTCGCGGCGAAGGCCTCGATCTGCGCGAACGAGATCAGTTCGAGCAGCACCACGTCGATATCCGGCAGCACGCGCGAAGCCTCGACCAGCAGCTGAGGAATCAGCTCATAGCCGGCCGCGCCGGTGAAGCCGATCCGCACGCGTCCCGTTTTGCCCTTGCTGGCACGCCGCACGGTGCTTTCGGCCTGCTCGGCCAGACTCAGCAGACGCGTCGCGTCCGCGAGAAACACGCGCCCTTCCGTCGTCAGCTTGACCGTGCGCCCGACGCGTTCGAACAACATCACGCCGAGGCTGTCTTCTAGCAAATGAATCTGCCTGCTCAACGGCGGCTGGGTCATGTTCAGCAGCGCCGCGGCACGTCTGAAATTCAGTTCTGTCGCGGCGGCGACGAAGCAACGCACTTGTCCGAGATCAAGCATTGTTGGTCGACAGTGAGGGGATAGCGGCCAGCCATTATAGAGGCAGCGGGTTGGCGCGTTTTTCCCGCTGCGTGGCGGGCCGGACAAGCTGGCTTCTTCGAACATGAGAAAAAGGGGAACCTGGCGTGGCCGGGCTACGTCGTCAAGCTGCCTTCGGGCCGCTGTCCAGCCAACGCCTGTGCGAGACTCGCCATCACCATTTCGCCCATCGCCGTGCGCGACTCGATCGTCGCGCTCGCACGATGCGCCTGCAATACCACGCGATCCATGTCGAGCAGCGCGGCCGGCACGTTCGGCTCGTCGACGAACACGTCGAGGCCCGCGCCCGCGATCACGCCATGAGACAACGCTTCCACCAGATCGCTTTCCACCACCAACTTGCCGCGCGCGATATTCACCAGATAGCCGTCCTTGCCCAGCGCGTCGAGCACGGCGGCGTTGACGATGCCTTGCGCCTTATCGGCGGCGGCGGCCAGCACCAGGATGTCGCAACCGCGCGCGAGCGACAGCAGATCGCCGACGAACCGATGCGGCACGTCGTGCATCGCGCGCAAATCCGTGTACGTGATCGGGCATCCGAACGCGAATGCGCGCTGCGCAATCGCGCGGCCAACCTTGCCCATGCCGACGATGCCGACACGTTTGCCGTTGAAGCGATGCGACAGCGGCAACGCGCCCGGATGCGGATTTTTCTGCCAGCTTCCTGTTTTCACGAATGTGTTGCCCGGGCAGATTTCGCGGCAGACCGCGAGCATCAAGCCGAGTGCGAGGTCCGCGACGTCCTCGGTCAACGCACCGAAAGTCGCCGTCACCGGAATGCCGCGCGCCCGGGCGAATTCGAGGTCGACCGCATCCGTGCCCACGCCGTTGACGGCGATCACTTCCAGAGCCGGCAGGCGTTCGACCAGATCGTTCGAGATGCCGGTATGTCCGCCTGTGATCACCCCTCGGATCGACGCGCCATGTTCGCGAATATAGGCATCCTTATCATCCTGTTCGAACAGGCGATGCATCGTGTACAGCTCGCCCAGTTTGGCGTTTATGGCCGGGACGAGGATCGGGTTCAGTTGCAAAATGCTCGGCTTCAATTCACGCGCTCCTTGTTGATCGTTGACTGCGCGGACCGGTTGCGCGCCCTCTTCGACGCACGCCTGCCATCGCGACATCGGCGGATCATCATCTTTTTCAAGGGTCACGTCCAATCCCAAAACGCTATCAGTTGATCCACGAATCGGCACTCGATGCTTGCCTGCTTCGACCGATTCAATCCGGGCATCAAGTAATAGCAATATAAGATTGGACGGCCTATTTCCGCGTCGCCACAATTCATACCGTCGGAAGAGGATTTCCGCGGTCGACGCAAACAACAAAAACAGCACGCCTGCCGATTGCTGAAGTGCTCATCGCGGCTAGAAGAACATAAAAGAGCCTTTCACTTCAGACGGAGACAACAGCGTGAAACAGCGTCACGATCCTGCTTCATCCCCCTCCCATCCGGCGTGCCGTCACGCGGACCAGCGCCGTCTCAGGCGCCGCTTCCAGCGCGGCGCCGAACGCGCCGTCGCGCGCTGAAGCGGCGCCGCGCGATTCACCCAGACCGGGCCGCCAGCATCAGGCGAGCCCTCGCAGGCAAGCTCGAACATCGGAGACGGCATCCGTCATCAGGCGATCCAGCGCCGATGCCGGTGCGTTGGGAGGAATTCAAATGAACAATGCTGAAGGGGTGGTGAGATCCGCCAAGGCGGGCTTGCTCACCGACAAACGCACGAACCATCGCTGGGTCGTGATGGGGCTCATATTCTGCATCTGGGCGATCGCGTGCGCCGATCGCGCGAACTTCGGCATCGCGCTGCCGTTCCTGAAGAAGGAATATGGCATCAGCAACACGCAGGCCGGCGTCATCGTCAGTCTGTTCTCGTTCGCCTACGGCTTCGTGCAGATTCCGGTCGGACTCGTCTACAAGCGACTCAGCGAAAAGACCACCGGCTTCCTGTTCGCGGTCTTCGTGATCCTCACGTCGGTGTTTACCGGCCTCATGGGCACCACCTCGTCGGTCTTTCTGCTGCAGGCCTACCGCGTCGGGCTGGGGTTGTCGGAAGGCCCGCTCGGGATCGGTTGCACGAACGTGATCAACCGCTGGTTTCCCGCGCGGGAAAAAGGCACGGCCACGGGGTTATGGATCGCCGCATCCAAGCTCGGACCGTTGATCGTGCCTTCCGTGTGCATCCTCGTGATCCAGTTGTGGGGATGGCGGGAGATCTTCTTCGTGTTCGCGGTTCCGGGCATCCTGTTCGCGATCGCGTGGATGGTGCTGGTGACGAACTCGCCCAGTGAGAACCGCTTCTGTTCACCCGCCGAGCAGCGCTACATTCTCGACGGCATGCCCGCCAACCGCAGCGACACAGCCGCGCCGCGCGCCGCGCAGACAGCGCGCATCCCGTATCTCGACGCGATCAATCGCACGAAGCGCGTGCCGCAACTCGAAACCTTGCGCCAGGTTTTCCGCTCGTGGAATATTCTCGGCGTGGCGCTCGGCTATGGCTGCATGATCGGCATCAGCAACATCTTCATGTCGTGGATTCCTACCTATCTGGTCACGGTCAAAGGCTTTGCGTCCGTGAAAATGGGCTTTCTCGCGTCCGCGCCGTTTCTCGGCGCGGTGGCCGGCAACATGCTCGGCGGCGTGATCTCGGATAGGCTGCTCGGCGGCCGGCGCAAACCGATGATGATGCTCGGCGCGCTCGGCACCGTGCTCATGATGGCGATGCTGATCGACGCGCCGGATAGCGCCGCCTATCTGGGCATCACGCTGCTGATTTCGGGGCTCATGCTCGGTATCGGTTTCGCCGGCTACTCCGCGTATCCGATGGGGCTCGCGACCAAATCCACCTATCCGACCGCATTCGGCATCGTGAATTGCCTGGGTCAGATCGGCGGCGCATGCGCACCGTTGGCGGTCGGCATTCTGCTGGATCGCTATAGCTGGACCAGCGTGTTCCTGTATATGGTCGGAACGTCACTGCTGTGCCTGTTGCTGCTGGTCAGCGTGGTCGAACCGATCGACGTTCAGGACGAGCGCAACAGGCTACAGCAACGCAGCTAAACCGGCATGGCCGCTGGCTCGGCGTGGCTCTCGTGGCCACGCCGTTCGTTACGCCTTCGCCAGTTCGGCGTCGATCGCGGCGACGAGGCGCGGATCGTCCGCCGTCACATCGGGCGCAAACCGGCCGACCACCTCGCCGTCGCGGCCGATCAGAAATTTTTCGAAATTCCACAACACGTCCGCGCGATTCGCCGGATCGACGCCGTAACCCTTCAGTCTTTCGCGGAACGGTCCTTCACCTGTCGCGGCGGGTTGCGCTTGAACGAGCCGCGCGTACAGCGGATGCTGGTCGTCGCCGAGCACGGAGATTTTCGAAAAGAGCGGGAAATGCACGTCATAACTCGTGCTGCAAAACGCGGCGATCTCGCTGTCGCTGCCCGGCTCCTGGCCCTTGAAATTGTTGGCGGGAAATCCGAGCACTTCCAGACCCGACGCGCGTTTGTCCTGATACAGCGCTTCGAGACCGCTGTATTGCGGCGTGAGTCCGCATTTCGACGCAACGTTGACGACCAGCAGCACCTTCCCACGATAATCGGCAAGACTGGTTGCGTTGCCGTCGATTGCCTTCAGCGGAATATCAAATAGCGCTTCTGCCATGGAGCCTCCTCGTTGAAGATGGTCCGCCCGCGAGACGGACGGCGCAGCTGCCAAGCTTAACCGATCCGCTGCGCTTCGGCAGACGGGCTGCCGGTCAATCGGCATGGTTCGGCGTGATCGTGTACAGCCAAAGAATTCTCGGGCGTGGCAGCGGTTAAGGCCGCAATTTTGCGAATCCATACCGCTATCCACACGCATCGCCTTCCATTCGAGCGTCAAGGCAAGTTAAGAACTTGACTGCAATGCATCTTTTCCCCGCCGTCGATCGTCAGCTCGAAGTACGGTTTATGGTCGAAATGCCTTTCATCTGCATCGGGATCAGGGAGATCTCGAAATCTCTCGAAAACGAGCGTTTGGCCGCCCTGCAATCGGATCGACATGAACTTCATCGACTGATCGAATTTCGGCGCCCCCCATGACGAATCCATAGACTGGCCTTCTCCTCTGGACAGATATATCGACAGTACTTCGCCCCATTCCGAGCGGGAAATGATCTTCATCTGATCGGAATCCGCTTGAGGCACGCTGACGTTAACGAAAAGTCTCTTCCCACTTTTTTCCATGCAAACGAATTCCTGATTACCTCCGAACCGGCTCTGAAACTCGACGAACGGGTCGTCGCTGCCTTGCTCGGCCAAGGCAAGCTTTCCGAAGCAGAAGAGCGCCGCGCCACAGATAAAAAATAAATTCTTCGACTTCATTTGACCCAGACTCCTATGACCTTTCTTCCTTTCCCTATCAACGTGGGCGTCTCGTTCTTTCGCATCACTCTACTATTTGGACTGATGTAATCGCTCGCAAACAAATGTCCGGGCAGTACCACTTCGGCATGTCCGTGCGTCGAGCCATCGGTTGTGCCGTAGACGATCACGGCACCTTCAGGCGCGTCGTAGGGGCTGGCGATCTGATAGGAGGGATCGGAAAGAATATTTTGAAATCCCGCCTTTTCAAGATCGTTTCCAGCGTCTTTCGCTTCGACGTGAGATGGATATGAATCGACCATGCTTGATGCCAAGAGGGCGATCTTCACATACTTCCAGCATTCCCCTGTCGACACGTTGGGCGCTTTTTGTACGCTATAGATCGGTTGCCCTAATCTTGCCTTTTGCGCCGCCACGGGCCCACTAAAATTAGCGGATTTCTTTCCGTACTTTGCGCCACTACGCAGAACCTTAAACATCTTCTGCTTGGGATCGCCTTCGGGAGAAGAATCGTCAGACGCCTCGGCCACTGCAACAGGATGGCCATTGTCGTTGCGGGTCACTTTCGCTTGCTGCGGCGCTTGAGATGCCTGCTGGGAATCCAATTGATCTCCGGAGGATGCAACTGTCGGAGACGAAGACCCGCCCGATGCTGCCCCACCCGCCGTTAGTTTAATTTTCTGTTCTGGCGTAATTAAATTGCCGTCTAGCCCAGGATTGACGCGCCGGATCTCGGCAACGCATGTCCCGTGCTGACGGGCGATTTTCCACAGCGAGTCGCCATGCTCGACTGTATACCCCGCTAGTTGGCTATCCCGGCGATGATCCCCCGGAGGTCCGGAATGCGCATTTGTGTTGGCTTCGACTTTGCTGTGCGGGCTGGTCAGCGTCAAAGTGGAAATTGAGCTGGAAATATTTCCCTTCCAAGCCATCTCGAGATCCGCTTCCGTCTCCTTCACCCAAACCTCCAACGTCTGAGTGAACGAAATGTTCTTAACGGACTGACTGATTTTCCCGGACGATTCGCTATGGCCTTCCTGCACAACCTTCCCACCAGACTTTACCTGATAGTGCACACCGGAAACCGGCTGCTTTTTCTTGTTGACAAACTGAATGCCCAACGCACCCGAGCAGCAGCCGAGATCGTAATCGCCGAACTTGTCGATATAGTCTGAAACCGACGTGCCATTCGCGTCCTCCGGATCCTGGGTCCCGCCCGATTTCAGAAATTGCATCACACCGGCATGCTCGCTCGTTCCGAATCCCTTGAGGTGAACTGCGCCGACAATGCCGGAATGCGTAATTGTTATTCCGGAAATTATCTTGCCTTCATATTGGTCCGCGCCATATTGATGCGCGCGCGAACACAGCAGCCTGACCCAAATGATGGCGGCAACGTCCTGCTCGTCCGGCGAATTTCTGAAATCCTCCAAGCTGGTGATTCCATCCTTTCCAGTCCATGTTCCTTTCCACTGATACTGGAAAACCGTGTGATCGTTCGGCTTCTTGATCCAAGGCGATGATCCGTCCGGGACGTAATAGCCAAGATCGCTTAATGCGGACTCACCGAACTGATACTTGCCGATGTACCCGCACTTATTAATGACTTGATAGTTGCCCCCGCCCTCACTCTGAAAAAGCGCGCCCAAGAATTCTTTAATTGCGCCTTTGCTCATCGCTCATTGCCCCTTGCAAAAAATTCTGGCGTCGTCCGCATCGAACTTGATCGGATATTCTTTCTCGATTAGCGCCTTTTCCGCGTTACTTGGGTTCCCAAGCCATTGCGGCGTGCAGCGATACAGCAGTCGCCCAGCCGTGCGATGAGACTGTTCGTCGTAAAGCAGAGCAACGTTCGTGACGTTGCACTGCTTTGCCTGGCAAATGTGATAGAGCCATTCACGAGACTCATCTACTTTCCAAAGCGATCCTGCTGTTGCAGGGCCGCTCAGCAAGCGTCTTCGAAGTATTTGCACATCCAGGCCGGACAGATTCACAAAACTATCGAACGCGGCTGACACCGCCCGACCACTTGCTGTCCCATATCGCTCCCCATCTGGATCTACGAGATTAAAGATCTCTGTTTTATATTCGGAGCTTGTTGGAGTGACGTTTTCCGGAACGGGCACCTCGCTCTGGGCCTTACAGCCGAAAGCCATGGAGCAAAACAAAACCGCCCACAAAAATTTTGCCCGATCCCAAAACGAACGAATTTCAGCAAAGCCATTGAAACTCATTTTTTTATTGTGATTTCACATTATTCCTATACCTCATCTCCACCCGCGAACAGATCATCGTTGACCGTGTCCATATGGTGAATCCAATCGCCATTTCTCACCCTGATCTGGACGGTTTCTTCCTTCTCCGTGAAAACTCTTCCGGTCATGCCGTCCTCGTTGAGTGTTCCGTAATATTGAGTATCCTCTCCGACCTTGACGAGATACGACGCGTTTCCAGGTATTTCTCCATCTGCGAGCGCTCCTGATAAATCGAACCGCAAGCTATATGGCCCGGAATTCTGCGGTACCGGCATCGGCGGCAACGGCACACGCATCGAATCCGCCCCAGGCACATCCCATGACGCGCATTTTTCGAGAATCGGTCCCGGCGAGCCATTGATGATCCCGCTGCCGTTGATCTGGATGTACGACCCGCCCGCGCTGATCCACACTTCCTTCGAAGCCGCGATCACGATCTTCCCGTCCGTGCTGGTGATGGTGACGTCTTTCAAAGCGGCCAGCGCCATTTCGTCGCTCTGCGCCTGGATTTCGATCT